>CAXBLB010000002.1:0-459477 GCA_963976655.1 uncultured Halieaceae bacterium | reverse complement strand
TGCCTCTGGTGGAGGCGCGCTTGCGCCAGAAACAGAAAAGCGGGCCGTAGCCCGCTTCCACGTTCGCTGTAACGAAGAACTACAGCGCTTCGGCATTCTCCGACAGGTACTTCGCCACGCCACTGGGTGAGGCTTCCATGCCAGTGTCGCCCTGCTTCCAGCCCGCGGGGCACACCTCGCCGTGCTTATCGGTGTACTGCAGCGCCTCTACCAGGCGGATGAGTTCGTCGATGTTGCGCCCGAGAGGCAGATCGTTGACCAGTTGGGCGCGTACCAGACCTGCGGGATCTATCAGGAAGGCACCCCGAAACGCCACCCCGCCGGCGGATTCCACGTCGAACGCGCGACAGATATCGTGGTTCACATCGGCCGCCATGGTATACGTCACGGCACCGATTCCGCCGTCGTTCACCGCGGTGTTGCGCCAGGCGTTGTGGGTGAACTGGGAATCGATGGATACCGCGACCACTTCAACACCCAACTCGCGGAACTTGTCCATGCGCTTGTCGAGTGCGATCAGTTCCGAAGGGCAAACAAAAGTGAAATCCAGAGGGTAGAAAAATACCAGCCCATACTTCCCGTCCATGGCCTCGGACCGTTTGTAGGAATCGACGATTTCACCGGAACCAAGAACCGCCGCGACATCGAAATCTGGTGCAGGCTTACCAACTAACACGCCCATGTGACTGTTCTCCTGTGGAGGTTGACTAAAAAACGCCCGCCGAGCGGGGCGGGCGCATCATCCTATACTAGCTTCGCTACCTTTCGTGCCCAATTGAAACTAGATATTGCACCGATAGCGGCAATCAATGCCGGTCGGTAGCTGCGTCTTCTGTTTCTTCCGCCGCGGCAGCTTGCTTGATCAAGGTTTGCAGCTCGCCATTTTCGAACATCTCCGCGACGATATCGCAACCGCCTACCAACTCGCCATCCACCCACAACTGGGGGAAGGTTGGCCAGTTGGCGTACTTCGGCAGGTTGCTGCGGATATCCGGATTGCTGAGAATATCCACGTAGGCAAAACGTTCGCCGCAAGCCATCAATGCCTGCACGGTACGGGCCGAGAAGCCGCACTGGGGCTGGTTCGGCGAGCCTTTCATGTACAGCAGAATGCGATTTTCCGCTATCTGTTCTTTGATAGTGTCCATAATATCCATAATTTTCCCCCGGCTTTACAGCCTTGCGGTGAGTTTCCTGATTGCCGGTAGTTTAACCCAAACCGCCCTGCCTTTGCTCGTTCAGCGGCTGCGCCGAAACGATCCGCTTGCTACACGGCAAGCGGGTATTGCATGCTTTTTCATGACAGGCGCCCCTTGAAGTCCTCGTAGCCGAAACTGCGAATAACCTTCAGGGCATCGGTGAGGCTGTTCCAGATCGCAATATCCGGCAGGTTGATGCCGTTGAACGTCGTGGTTTTCACCATGGTGTAATGGGCCATGTCATCAAACACCAGACGATCGCCCACGGCCAGCGGCGCGGCAAAACTGTAATCGCCAATCACGTCGCCCGCCAGGCAGGTCATACCCCCGAGGCGGTAGGTATGCGTGAGTTCGCCGGGTTCGCCCGCGCCAAACACGCCGGGGCGGTAAGGCATTTCCAGCACATCCGGCATATGGCAAGTCGCCGAAGTGTCCAGAATGGCCAGCGGCAGACCATTGAAAGCGGTATCCAGCACTTCTGTCACCAGCACACCGCTGCGAATGGCCACCGCCTCGCCGGGCTCGAGGTACACCTGCACATCGTAGCGGCTGGCAAACTCGCGCACCCGCGCGATCAGGGCGTCCACGTCGTAATCCGGCGCGCTAATGTGATGGCCGCCACCGAAGTTGACCCACTTGAGCGTTGCCAGCAACGGGCCGATTCTGCGTTCCACCTCATCGAGCGTGCGTGCCAGCGGCCCGAAATTCTGCTCGCACAGCACGTGAAAGTGCAAACCGTCAATTCCCTCCGGCAGCGCCTCGGGGAGCTGGCTCAGGGGGATTCCCAGGCGCGAACCCGGCGCACAGGGGTCGTAAATGGGCACCGCGCCCTCCGAATGTTCCGGGTTGATGCGCAGCCCGAAGCTGAGCGCGGGACGGCGCGCCTGCTCGGCAAGCAAGTGTGTCTGGAAGCGCTGCCACTGATTCACCGAATTCAGCACCATGTGATCGGCCAGCGGCAACACGCGCAGCATATCGGCATCGGTGAATGCGGCGCTGTAAACGTGCACCTCGCCGCCGTACTCTTCCCGACCCAGGCGCGCCTCGTTGTAGCCGCTGGCGCAGATGCCGTCCAGGTAGCGCGCCACGAGCGGCGCCAGATACCAGAGGGAAAACGCCTTCAGCGCACACAGCACTTTCGCGCCGCTCTCGATTCGCACCCGCTCAAGCACCTGCAGATTGCGCTCCACCGCCACCTCATCGACCACGAAGCAGGGCGAGGGTACGCGGGTCGGGTCAAATTTGCTGAATGAAGCGCTATTCATCAATCGAGCGAGAACTCCGGGTTTTCGATCACCGTCCACGGCAGCCCGTGCTCATTCATCGCCTGCATGAACGGGTCCGGATCAAACTGCTCCACGTTCCACACCCCGGGACGCTGCCAGTGCCCTTCGAGTAACAGCTTCGCGCCAATCATCGCGGGCACACCCGTCGTGTAGGAAATGGCCTGCGATTGCACCTCGGCATAACAGGCCTGGTGATCGCAGATATTGTAGATGTAGACCGACTTCTCCGCGCCGTCCTTCACGCCGCGCACCAGACAGCCGATACAGGTCTTGCCTTTGGTGCGCGGGCCGAGGCTGGCAGGGTCGGGCAACAGCGCCTTGAGAAACTGGATGGGCACGATTTTCTGGCCCTGGAACTCCACGGCCTCGATGCCGGTCATGCCGACATTCCCCAGCACCTCCAGATGTTTGAGATAATTGTCGGAAAAGCTCATCCAGAACTGCGCCCGGCGCAAGCTGGGAAAGTGCTTGCTCAGCGATTCCAGTTCTTCGTGATACATACGGTAGATATCGAAACTGCCGATCTCTTCCGGACACGTAAAACGCTCTTTGCGCGACATCGGCGGCGTGGCGACAAAAGCGCCGTCCTCCCAGTGCCGGCACTCGGCGGTGACCTCACGGATATTGATCTCGGGGTTGAAGTTGGTCGCGAAGGGATAGCCGTGGTCGCCGCCGTTGACGTCAATAATATCCAGGAAGTGAATCTCATCGAAGTAATGCTTGGCTACATAGGCGGTAAAGATATTGGTCGCGCCCGGATCGAAACCACAGCCGAGTATCGCCGTCAGACCCGCTTCCCGGAAGCGGTCGTGATAAGCCCACTGCCAGTGATACTCAAACTTGGCAGTATCCTGCGGCTCGTAGTTGGCGGTGTCCAGATAGGGCACCCCCACCTCCAGGCAGGCGTCCATTATCGTGAGATCCTGGTAGGGCAGAGCCACGTTGATCACCAGCGCAGGCTGCTCGGCGCGCAATAACGCCACCAGTTCGGGCACGTTGTCGGCGTCTACCTGGGCGGTACGAATGGGCCGCTCAATCTGTGCGGCAATTTTCCGACAGCGCGCTTCGGTGCGGCTGGCCAGTATGATTTCGCTGAACACTTCGGGCAGTTGGGCACACTTGTGGGTGACAACGCCGCCCACGCCCCCGGCACCGATAATCAGAACTTTCGACATGTGAACCTCCCCAGGTTGTATTCAGGGTTCATAGTACGTGTAGCCGCGCAGGCTTGCCGCAAAGGCTTCCAGAATTTTCTGTCGCGTGGCCACATCGATCACACCGTTGCGCACGGCCTGCTCCGCTCGGTCGCGCAGCTGCTCCTGCAGGCGCGCGGGCGTGTACTCCACGTAACTGAGCACGTCCGCGATGCTATCGCCATGCATCTCCCTGGCAAAATCAAAACTGCTGTCGGCATTGATACGGATGCTGACGACGTTGGTATCGCCGAACAGGTTGTGCAGATCGCCAAGCGTTTCCTGATAGGCGCCCACCAGAAAAACGCCGAGGTAATAGCCTTCGTCCTCGTTAAAGCCGTGCACCGGCAGATTCTTGCGGCCACCGATGAAATGGTCGAGCTTGCCGTCACAATCGCAGGTCAGGTCCGCAAAGATCGCCTGTCGCACCGGCTCCTCGTCCAGCCGGTGCAGGGGCATCACCGGAAAGATCTGGTCGATGGCCCACGCATCAGGCAACGACTGGAACACACTGAAATTGCCGTAATAAATGTCCGTGATATCGTCGCGCAGCTCTTCCAGGTCTTCCGGCACGCGATCGAGCTGCGGCAGAAGCTGCACAATGCCCTGGGCGATCGCCAGGTACAGGTTATCGGCAAGCGCGCGCTCGCGCAGGCTGAAATGCCCCCAACGATGCTGCTCGCGAATCTCGTCGCGGTAGTAGCGCGCGCTGTTGTAGCTCTTCTGCACATTCTGCAGGCTCAGGTTCCGGTACAGCTCGAACATGCGCGGCAGCGGCTCGGAACAGCCGGCGGGCACATCTTCCGGCAATGGGCCGGGCTCAAAATGGGTCACATCCAGTATGTTGAATAGCAGGATGGACGAATAGGCAACGGTGGCCCTGCCGGATTCAGACAGCAATACCGGGTGCGGTATCTCCAGTGGATCCAGAATTTCCGTAATCGCCTCGAGGATATCCAGGCAATACTCTTCCAGTGCGTAGTTCTTGCTGTGAACATCGTTGGCGTTGGCGCCCTCATAATCCACGGCCAGGCCACCTCCGACATCGAGATGCCCCATGGGCGCGCCCTCGGCCACCAGATCCACGTAGTAACGCACGGCTTCCAGCACACCGTTGCGAATATTGCCGATGTTGGGAATCTGGGAGCCCTGGTGGAAATGCAGCAGTTGCAGGCAGTCCAGCATGTCTTCCGCGCGCAGTTGGTCGACCACTTCTATCAGCTGGCCTGCAGACAGCCCGAACAGGCTGCGATCACCGCTATCCTCGCTCCAGTGGCCGTCCACCTCTGCCGCCAGCTTGACGCGCAGGCCGATCAGGGGCGCTGTTTCAAGCAGTTTGCTGCGCTGGATGATAAGGCGCAACTCAGACAGGGTCTCGACAACGAAGAAGCAGGGAATTCCGAGCTGACGCGCACACAGGCCGAGATCGATGAACTCTTCGTCTTTATAGCCATTGCAGATGATGTAACTGTCGTCGTTCGCCAGGCTCGCCAGCGCAATCACCAGTTCCGCCTTGCTGCCCGCCTCGAGGCCGTGGTGGTAGCGGGCGCCGAAACGGGCAATCTCCTCCACCACCGGCGACTGCTGGTTGACCTTGATGGGGAAGACGCCGCGGTAGTGATTGCGGTAGCCGGTTTTACTGATGGCGCTGGCAAAAGATTCATTAAGCAGGCCGATCCTGTGGTCGAGCAGGTTCTCGATGCGCAGCAACACCGGCATATCGAGGCCGCGACCGCGCATACCATGCACAACATCCATCAGCGACACACGCGCACCGTCGAGGCCAGGCGCTATGACCTCCACTTCTCCCTCGGATGAGACGCCGAAATAGCCCGCACTCCACTCCGCTACGCCGTACAGCTTCGCAGCCTCGGCAACACTCCAGCGGTCGTGCTTTGTGTCCATGACAGTCTCCATTGCGCACCTCTCTGACGCCGCGTGGGCGCCCTTTCAAAACCGGCGTTTATAGCGGATTCATGGCCGGTTGTCTTGGACTATACACGTCCAACCAGCACATTTTTTACAGACTGCCGCATTAGCTCGCGCGCCAGCCACCCCCCAGCGCGTTGCCAAGGTCGTCGCTTGGGGCTATAGTTGCCGCTCTTGAGGCGGCTTGTGCTGCCTTTTTGCGTTTTTAAGAGGGGTACAATCATGTCGGCGCTGATGCAGACCTACGCCAGGCTGCCCGTGACGTTCAGTCATGGCGAAGGCGTGTACCTATACGATACCGAAGGGCGGCGTTACCTCGACGCGATCGCGGGGATCGCCGTTAACGGACTGGGCCACGCACATCCGGCGGTGACTGCGGCCATTCGCGAACAGGCCGACAAACTGGTTCACAGTTCCAATCTCTACCGCATCGAGGCGCAGGAACAACTCGCCTCGCGACTTGCGCAAATCTCGGGCATGGACACCTGCTTTTTCGGTAACTCGGGTGCCGAGGCGAATGAGGCGGCGATCAAGCTCGCCCGCCTGTACGGGCATCAGCGGGGCGTAAAAAAGCCCGCCATCATCGTTCTCGAAGGGGCATTCCACGGCCGCACACTGGCGACGCTGAGCGCCACCGGGAATCGCAAGATCCAGGCTGGCTTTGAGCCCCTGGTCAGCGGCTTTATCCGTGCGCCACGCAACGACATCAACGCCCTGCACCAGATCGCCGCCAACAACCCTGATGTCGTCGCCTTCATGGCCGAGCCGATTCAGGGCGAAGGCGGCGTAATGCCCCTGACTGCAGACTATCTGCAGGCAGTGCGGGCACTGTGCGACGAAGAGCGCTGGCTGCTGATGCTGGACGAAGTGCAAACCGGCAATGGCCGTACCGGCACCTACTTTGCATACCAGGACATGGACTGCCTGCCCGACGTGGTGACTACCGCCAAGGGACTGGGCAACGGTGTGCCCATCGGGGCCTGCCTGGCGCGCGGCGGGGCCGCGCAAGTGTTGCAGGCGGGCCATCACGGCTCAACCTACGGTGGCAATCCACTGGTCTGTGCCACCGCCCTGGCGGTCATCGAAACAATCATGGCAGAGGATCTGATGGCGAATGCCACCCGCATGGGTGAATGCATCAGCACTTCCCTGCTCGCCGATCCGGCGGCCGCCAGCTGTATTGTCAATGCACGCGGCAGGGGCCTGATGCTCGGCTTCGAGTTGAGCTGCAACGCTGACGGCCTGGTGCAGGAGGCCCTCGAGGCCGGCCTGCTGATCAATGTGACGGCGGGCAATACCATCCGTCTGTTACCGCCACTGATCATCAATGCAGATCAGGCGCGCGAGGTCGCGGCAAGCCTCGCGGCGCTGTTGCGCGCACGCGCCTGACGCTCACCGGCAACTATTCATCGGCAAGGGTACGCACGATGTCACAGATACGACACTTCCTGACGCTCACGGATTTCAGCCCCGCGGAACTGCAACAGTTGCTCCAGCGGGCGATAGAGATGAAGCGGGAACACCGCGCAGGCGCCGTCCAGGGCCGCTTTGCAGGCAAGGTACTGGGGATGATCTTCGAGAAATCCTCTACCCGGACCCGGGTGTCCTTCGAGGCCGGCATGGTGCAGCTTGGCGGTCACGCGATGTTCCTTTCCCCGCAAGACACGCAACTCGGCCGTGGCGAGCCGGTGGAGGACAGCGCGCGCGTTATTTCCTCCATGGTCGACATTGTCATGATCAGGACCTACGGCCACGCGATTGTGGAACGCTTTGCGGCGCATTCCTCGGTACCGGTCATCAACGGGCTGAGTGATGCATACCACCCCTGCCAGCTACTGGCGGATATGCAGACCTGGCACGAACACCGCGGCAGTATCGCCGGGCGCAGCGTGTGCTGGGTGGGTGACGGCAACAACATGTGTCAGTCGTACATCAACGCCGCACGGCAGTTTGATTTCGAGCTGCGTATCGCCTGCCCCCCCGGCTTCGAACCCAGTGCCGAACTTCTCGACGCCAACAGCGACAGGGTGCGCGTAGAGCACAACCCCCTGCTGGCCGCGCGTGACGCCGACCTGCTGGTTACCGACGTATGGGCGTCGATGGGACAGGAGACGCAACAGGCGGAGCGCAGGCAGCACTTTGCGCCCTACCAGATCAACAGCGCGCTGCTCGCCGAGGCCGCATCCGATGCGTTATATATGCACTGCCTGCCGGCGCACCGTGGCGAAGAGATCAGCGCTGAACTGATGGACGCGCCCGATACGGTCATCTGGGAGGAAGCGGAAAACCGCCTTCACGCGCAAAAGGCTCTGCTGGAGGCACTCCTCGATTAGTGTTCCTCGCGCCCGCGGCTTGAATTCCCGGGCCCGACATCGGCGGAGAGCCTCCCCCGCCGCGGCCGTAAGAACCTGACAATATATAAAGACCCGTTTATATAAAAAATGAATTGATCGCCTCCCGAGCGGCTTCCGTTCTGGCTTTTTGAGCGGGCTCCACAGTGAAATCAGGGGCTGTGCGGTTAGTGGGCACAGACCCACATATCCATCAACACTTTATCCACAGAATAAACCCAGATATGCGCCCTTGCATTGCGCCCAAGGCCGCATTATCTTGTAGTTGAGTGAAGCAGTTACCCCAACATATAGGGTATCGCGGCCAAAAAATTGCTTGAATAAGAGTTAAAGTCAACAGCCTCAACGGAGGGGCTGCAGACGGCCGCCAAAAGGAGACATTCTCCCATCCACCGCAGGGACGTCCGCAATCGTCGGACGGCCCAACCGGGGTAGCTGGTTTTGCCAAATTGCCACTCAGAACAATAAGGCCACTTGCGCCGGTACCGGAGACGACATGCAAACAGAGATCAACCACGACGGCGCCACAGCCGACACCGCCACAGCCCTCCCTGAAGCCAACGCCGTTAGTGGCAATATCGCCGCTACCGCCCCGGGCAAGTTGCGTGTTATCAAACGCAACGGCACGGTCGTGCACTTCGAGGCCAGCAAAATATCGGTCGCCATCACCAAGGCGTTTCTCGCCGTAGAGGGCGGCAACGCCGCTGCCTCGAGCCGTATTCACGAAACCGTGGCGCACCTTACCGATCAGGTGATGGCCACTTTCCGGCGCCGCATGCCCTCCGGCGGCACCATCCACATAGAAGATATTCAGGATCAGGTGGAACTCGCGCTGATGCGCTCCGGCGAGCACAAGATCGCCCGCGATTACGTTATCTACCGTGAAGAGCAGGCACGCAAGCGCGCCGCCAAACAGGCCCTGTCACCGGCCACCCAGAAAGCTGCCGGCAATATCACGGTAGTTCAGGCAGACGGCTCCCGGGCCCCGCTGGACCTCGACCGTCTGCATACAATCGTCACAGAGGCCTGCACAGACCTCACCGATGTCAGCGAAGCCGAGATTCTCGATGAGGCGCTGAAGAATCTCTACGACGGCGTCACTGCCGACGAACTCAGTACATCCCTGGTGATCACCGCGCGCACCATGATCGAGCAGGAGCCTAACTACAGCTATGTGGCGGCCCGCCTGCTTTGCGACACGCTGCGCGCAGAAGCTCTGTCCTTCCTGGGCGTGGCCGAAAGCGCCACCCAGACGGACATGCACACCCTGTACGCCAAGGCACTGCCTGCATATATCGAAAAAGGCGTGGAGCTCGAGCTTGTCTCACCCAAGCTCAAGGAGTTCGACCTGGCACAACTCGGCGAGGCGCTGTTGCCGGAGCGCGACCTGCAGTTTACCTATCTCGGGCTGCAAACCCTGTACGACCGCTACTTCATTCACAGCAAAGACACCCGCATCGAGCTGCCGCAGATCTTCTTTATGCGCGTAGCCATGGGCCTGGCCGTGGAAGAGGCCGACAAGAACGCGCGCGCGATAGAATTTTACCAACTGCTGTCGTCTTTCGACTATATGAGCTCCACGCCGACGCTGTTCAATGCGGGCACGCTGCGCCCGCAGCTCTCTTCCTGCTACCTCACCACCGTACCCGATGACCTGCGCGGCATTTATGGCGCGATCCAGGACAACGCCATGCTGTCGAAATTCGCCGGCGGTCTCGGCAACGACTGGACACCGGTGCGGGCACTCGGCGCCTATATCAAGGGCACCAACGGCAAGTCGCAGGGCGTGGTGCCATTTCTCAAAGTGGTCAACGACACCGCCGTTGCCGTGAATCAGGGTGGCAAGCGCAAGGGCGCGGTGTGTGCGTATCTCGAAACCTGGCACCTGGACATCGAGGAGTTCGTTGAATTGCGCAAGAACACCGGCGATGACCGGCGGCGCACGCACGACATGAATACCGCCAACTGGATCCCGGATCTGTTCATGAAGCGGGTGTTCGACGGCGGTGAGTGGACCCTCTTCTCGCCCAACGATGTGCCCGACCTGCACGATCTCTACGGCAGGGCCTTTGAAGAACGCTACGAGCAGTATGAGGCGATGACCCGCAGCGGGGAGATGAAGCTGTTCAAGCGGCTCAAGGCCGAGAACCTGTGGCGCAAGATGCTGGCGATGCTGTTTGAAACCGGCCATCCCTGGATGACGTTCAAGGATCCCTGCAACCTGCGCTCTCCGCAGCAGCACGCGGGCGTTGTGCACTCTTCCAACCTGTGCACCGAGATCACCCTGAACACCCGCGCAAACGAGGAAATCGCCGTCTGCAACCTGGGCTCGGTCAACCTGCCCCGGCATATCGATGAGAATGGTCTGAATCTGGAAAAGCTGCAGAAGACTGTGCGTACCGCGGTGCGCATGCTCGACAACGTTATCGACATCAACTACTACTCGGTGGATACCGCGCAGAACTCCAACTTCAAGCACCGCCCGGTGGGCCTTGGTGTGATGGGCTTCCAGGATGCGCTGTACAGGCAGCATCTGGCTTACGGATCGGATGCGGCGGTCGCGTTCGCCGACCGGTCCATGGAGGCAATCAGCTACTTCGCCATTCAGGCATCAAGCGAGCTCGCAGCGGAGCGTGGCGCTTATTCCAGCTACGCGGGGTCGCTGTGGAGCCGCGGTATATTCCCGATCGACTCACTGGATATTCTCAGCGAACATCGCGGCGAGAAATACCTGCAGGTAGATCGCAGCCAGACGCTGGACTGGGACAGCCTGCGCGAAACCGTGAAGGCGCGCGGCATGCGCAACTCCAATGTGATGGCGATAGCACCCACCGCAACCATCGCCAATATCACGGGTGTCTCGCAATCGATCGAGCCCACCTACCAGAACCTGTACGTAAAATCCAACCTGTCCGGCGAGTTCACCGTGGTCAACCCGTACCTTGTGGGTGATCTGAAAACACGCGGCCTGTGGGACAGCGTGATGGTCAACGACCTCAAGTATTACGACGGTAGCGTGCAGGCCATTGACAGGGTGCCCGACGATCTCAAGGCCATCTACGCCACCGCCTTCGAAGTGGAGCCGCGCTGGCTGGTAGAGTCCGCCAGCCGGCGGCAGAAGTGGATCGACCAGGCGCAGTCACTGAACCTGTACATCAACAACGCCAGTGGCAAAAAGCTCGATGTCACCTACCGCATGGCCTGGTTCAGTGGTCTGAAAACCACTTACTACCTGCGGTCGCTGGCGGCGACCGGTACCGAGAAATCCACGATTTCCACCGGCAACCTGAACGCGGTGTCGAACGCCAGCGCCGCGCAACCGGCACCGGTGCCTCAGGCCTGCTCTCTGGATGACCCGGATTGTGAAGCCTGCCAGTAGTCGATTATGAACTTGCAACACGCGGTTGTTACCGCACAGACAAGCCAGGGGAAGAAGTAGATGTTAAGTTGGGATGACTACCACAAAGAAGAAGCCGCACCCGCTCGCGGTACCGGTATGGCCGCTGCCAGAACGATACAGCCAGAGCCAGCTGTTGAACCACCTGCAGCAGCGCTGCAAACCGCAGAGCCTCCAGCCACCACCAGAGTAGAAGTGGAGGCGGTTGCTAGCGCCAGCGAAAATATCGCCAAAGCCGCCGAGAGCCTGGACAATCTCGACGTCGCCCCCGGTCTCGAGGAACTTGAGATGGGCGCTGCCAGGGTTTCCGTGGACGAGAAGGCCATGATCAACTGCAGGGCAGACCTCAACCAGCTTGTGCCGTTCAAGTACGACTGGGCCTGGCAGAAGTACATCGATGGCTGCGCCAATCACTGGATGCCCCAGGAAGTGAACATGACGGCCGATGTGGCCACCTGGAAAAATCCTGTCGGCCTCACCGACGACGAACGACGCATCGTGATGCGCAATCTCGGCTATTTCTCCACCGCCGACTCACTGGTGGCGAACAATCTCGTGCTGGCGATCTATCGTCTGATCACGAACCCGGAATGTCGGCAGTACATTCTGCGCCAGGCGTTTGAAGAGGCTATTCACACCCACGCCTACCAGTACTGCATCGAATCACTGGGTATGGACGAGGGCGAAGTGTTCAACATGTACCGGGAGGTGCCTTCGGTCGCCAAGAAGGCAGCGTGGAGCATTGGCCACACACACGCATTGTCCGACCCCCAGTTCAAAACCGGCACGCCCGAAGCGGATCAGACCCTGCTGCGCAACCTGATCGGTTTCTATGCGGTCACCGAGGGCATTTTCTTCTACTGCGGCTTTACCCAGATACTATCCATGGGCCGCCGCAACAAGATGACCGGTGTTGCCGAGCAGTTCCAGTACATCCTGCGCGACGAATCGATGCACCTGAACTTTGGTATCGATGTCATCAACCAGATAAAACTGGAGAACCCGACGCTGTGGAGCGAGGAATTCCAGAAGGAAGTCATCCAGATGATCCTGGAAGGCACGCAACTGGAAATCGAGTATGCCCGCGACACCATGCCCCGCGGTGTGCTTGGCATGAACGCAGCCATGATGGAGGAGTACCTGCACTTCATCGCCAATCGACGTCTGTCGCAGCTTGGGCTCCCGGAACAGTTCCCGGGGGCGCAGAACCCGTTCCCGTGGATGTCTGAAATCATGGATTTGCGCAAAGAGAAAAACTTCTTCGAGACACGGGTCATTGAATACCAGACCGGTGGGGCGCTGAGTTGGGATTGATACGGAGGAGGTCTTTCCGGGGGGTGCTCCCCCGGGATAGAGCAATACACGCACACAGTTCGCAAAGAGGACTCTGACATGGCTGAAAGCGACAAGAAACCCTCCGAGAACGAAACCATTTTGATGGCTCTGGATCAGGTAAGCCAGACAATAGACGTGATGACCAGTGTCGTGGGCCGGCTGCGCAATTACCTGCAGCAACAGCAGGATTCCGCTGCAAAACAGAACACCGAGACATCCGTCGAAGCGCAGAGAGACCGCGTATTGCACTGAGTCACAGCGGCCTCTGGCGCTACAGGGAATTTGCTCGCTAAAAGGCAACATCAGGGATACAGGCGAGCGCTCACTCCACCCAGCGGAGGTAGGAGTTTATGATGAGAAAAGCTGAGCCACGACCCGCTCTCCCGCAGCGCCGACAGAATCACGGCGTCATTCACAGAACTGTACTTTCACTCGCTCGTTTCACTGGCCGTCTGAGCACCAGCACCTGGGAGCACGAATACCAGACAGCTTTGCTGCTGAAGGAAAAACAAGTACTGTCCGAGTAGCAAAACGGACAGGCTGGAGACCGCTTTCGCGGGAATTTTTACAGTGGATCAATTACATGCCGCTGCGCTGCTTTGTCGGCTCCTGGCGCTCATTTTCATTGTACCCATCTCTGCTTCGGCAACTGCATCGGCAATCTGGCTTGTTGGGCCGGAGCGTGCGCTTAAAATGCCCAGCCAGGCAGCACAACTTGCCCGGCATGGCGACACCGTGTTGATCGACGCGGGCCTGTACCTGAATGACTACGCGGTATGGCATCAGGACAATCTCTCGATCCGCGGCGCCGGCGGATTTGCGCACCTGCATTCAAACGCACTGATACCCAACAACAAGGGCATCTGGATCATCAACGGCCAGAATACACTGATCGAAAACCTGGAGTTCTCCGGTGCGCGGGTGCGCAGCACCAACGGCGCGGGCATCCGCCACCAGGGCGGTGATCTCACGCTGCGAAACACCTTCTTCCACGACAACGAGTTCTCGATTCTAAGCGGCGTCAACCGGAGGGCGCGGATCGAAGTAGAAAATTCCCGCTTCTGGTTTCAGCGCAGGGAAACGCGTTTCAGCCACGGCATATACATTGGCGAAGCCGGGCGCCTGAGCCTCGTCGGTAACCATTTTACCGGCACGGATCAGGGCCACCAGGTAAAAAGCCGCGCGCTTGAAAACTACATCCTGTACAACCGCATTGAAGATTCACCGGACGGGAACTCCAGCAGGCTGATCGATCTACCCAACTGCGGGTTCAGCGTGATTCTGGGAAACGATCTGCACCAGGGAAGCAACACGCGCAATCGCCACGCCATCGGTTACGGCATGGAGGGCTGCGCAGGCAGAACGCCCCGCCAGCAGCAGTTATACGTGTTGTACAACACTTTCCTGAATGATGCTCAAACGGCAACTGTGGTGAGCAACCAGGCGGAGGGTTGGGCGCTGGTGACCAATAATCTCATGCGCGGCAAGGGCAACTGGCTGCAGGGCAAGGGCGAGGCGACGAACAATTTGCGCGAGCCACGCGGCCAGCCGGAGGCCAGACTGTGGGAACTCGAACCCGCCTCAGACGCCATCGACGCCGCTGTCTCGACTCCGGAAGTGCCCCTGGCGAGGCCTCAGGCTCTGCTGCCCGAGCGTCAATTCAAACCGCCCGCGGGCACTCAGCTTCGACCGCGGCAGGGTGAACTGGATATCGGGGCTCGCGAGTGGTTGGCGCAACCGGCAGAGTAACGCCATCACTGCACTGGCCTATAGCGGGCGCGGTGGGGGCTCAATCACCCGACAGCAATGCATCGAGGAGCGTCAGCGATTCTATCAACTCGCCGCTGGCGAGCCCGGTGCCGCGAAAAAATTCTTCGGCCATCGGCGCGATACCGCAGCGCTCGGGTAGTGGCTCACCTGCGTCCAGCATGCCGTATATCGTGGGCAGGAACACGAACTGCAGCCACTGCGGCAATGTCATGGTGTCGACACAGAAAGGCTGATCAGACGCCATGGCCTGCGACGAGGGTGGCACCCTGTCCCACTGACCGATCTGACGCAGCTGCGCTTCAATGTCTATCAGTAGCGCAGCAATCTCGGTATCTCTACTCACTTGCATTCCCTAACCGTGCTTTCCATTCGGCGCCATTCCTCTTTCGCTTCTGGCAATACGCGCCAGCGGAAATGTTACCGGAATTTAAAAATCCCTGCGGGAGCTTTGACCTGTGCCGCGGTTGCGACAATGCTTGCGCCGCGCTCTCGCTGCACCGTACTATTTCCCGGCGGCTCCCCGCGGGTGTAGTTCAATGGCAGAACCGGAGCTTCCCAAGCTTCTGATGTGGGTTCGATTCCCATCACCCGCTCCACTCGCAGCCCCGGGGCAATTCTCACCTCCCCGGCAGCACGCTCAGTTAAGCTGTCGGCGGAACGGAGGTAGCGAATCGAGAATTGCGCGACCATAGCGTTTGCTGAGTATCCGTCGGTCCATCAGCGTCACGCGTCCGCTGTCCGCCTCGGTGCGCAACAGGCGCCCACTTGCCTGCACCAGTCGCAGCGCCGCATCCGGCACGCTGATCTCCATAAACGCGTTGCGCCCCTGTGCTTCAACCCATTCCGCGAGTGCCGCCTCCAACGGGCTGTCCGGTACGGCAAAGGGGATTTTGGCAATCACCACATGCCGGCAATAATCACCGGGCAGGTCGACGCCCTCGGCAAAACTGGCCAGGCCAAAAATGATGCTGCCCTGTCCCGCATCGATACGCTCGCGATGCCTGCGCAGCATTTCCTGCTTGCTGTAATCGCCCTGCATCAGGATTCTGTCGGCCATGACTTCGCGCAAACCCTGGTATACCTCCAGCATTTGTCGCCGGGAGGAAAACAACACCAGGCTACCCTCGTCGATATCCAGCACCTGCGGCAACTGTGCCACCAACGCACCGGTATGCGCCTGTGCATCGCCGGGCTCGCAATCCATCTGCGGCACCACAAAGGTCGCATTCTCATAGTGAAACGGGCTTGAAACCACCCTGTAGCTTGCATCCCTGGGCGCTCCGGAACGCAGTATAAAGCGTTCAAAGGAGCCGAGCGCGGTAAGCGTGGCGGATGTGACAATCACACCGGCAGCTCTCGACCAGAGGCAATCGGCCAGAATGTCGGATGCCAGCACCGGGCTTGAGCGCAGATCAAACCCGAACTGGCCACCGCTGTTCAGCAGGTTGATCCAGCGCGCCTGCGGCGGTGACTGCATCTCGCCGCCCCGGGCATATTCGCGCCACAACGCCAACGCTCCTTCTGCGCGCCCCAGCATCCCGCCGACAGTGATATGCAGGGTCTCTATGGTGGTCTTGTCGATACCCGCAAACTCGTCATCGAGCGCCTCTTCAAGCTGCGACTCGATGCGCGACAACCCGGTACTCAGCTTTTCGAACAGGCCCGCCAGGGTCACCGCAATCTCCCGCAGTGCCTGTGGCACCACGCCGTGTGGAAATCGGAGTAGCTGGTCATCGCGCCGGGGGTCGGGTTCTACCTCGCCAAACAGGCCGGCGACCACCTGTTCCGCCACCTGAAGCGACGCGATCGCATCGTCCATCTGCCCGGGAAGCGCGAGCAGCGTGCGCTCCACGCCACCAATTGCACTCAATTCAGCGGCGGATTGCGCCAGCGACTTCTTGCTGTCCTGCAGCCAGCTCACGGTCGTGTGCAGCCGGCAAAAACTGGAAAAATGCGACAACGCCTTGTCTGGCAGATGATGCCCTTCGTCAAAAATATAGATGCTGTCTTCCGGTGGGGGCAGAATGGCTCCCCCTCCGAGCGCGAGGTCCGCCAGCGCCAGATCGTGGTTGGTCACTACCACGTCGGCGGTTTGCAGGGCATCGCGGGCGCGAAAGAAGCTGCACTGGCTGATGTTCGGGCAGCGACGGCCCGTACACTGGCTGTGATCGGTGGTAACGCCGAACCATACCGGATCGGCAATTGTGTCGGGCCAGTTGTCGCGATCGCCGTCCCACTGGCCACGGCCCATTGCGTCGAGCATCGCTTCGTACACGGGCAACGCCTCGGCAGCGACGGGGGCGCTCATGTCATCAGGATAACCGCCGAACAGCTCGGCGCTGCCGCCGCCATCAGCCATTAACCGGTCGAGCTTGGACAGGCACAGGTAGCGCCGGCGCCCCTTTGCCAGCGCGTAGGAAAATTGCAGGCCACTGCTTGCGCCGATATCGGGCAGATCCTTGTTGACGAACTGTTCCTGCAACGCCACGGTGGCAGTCGCGACCACCAGACGCTTGCCCAGCGCCTGGGCGATGGGAATGGCCGCCACTGCATAGGCAATTGTCTTGCCCGTGCCCGTGCCGGCCTCGATAACGCAGACAGCGGGCTCGCCGCGTCGGGTTTCGCCCTGTGCGGGTATGCGCGCGAGCGTGTTGGCAATTTCCGCGATCATCTGGCGCTGACCCCAGCGCGGAGCCAGCGCTCTGGCCTCCACAATCGCATTGTATGCATCGCGGATTCTGCTCTTGAGTTCCTCTGTCAGCAAAGTGGCGGCACTACCTGCCCCGCAGCCCGCAGTTTGCTGACCACCGCATTGGCATAGATACCCAGCGCGAAGGGGCGGTGTTCCTCAGGCAGCGCATCGATGCGCGCATTGAACTCTTCCTCGCTGTAATCACCGGCCTCCACGCTGGCGTTCTCCGGCAGGGGCGCCGCATCACCATAGAGCTGGCGATAGGCGCACAGGTTCGTGGGGTGCAGGCAAAACCCGGCGATTACCTGGCGGTCGATTTCCGCCGCTACGGCCTCGGGAGTGTCGAATTCACTCCCAAGCGGCGTGCCAAAGAACACGTGCACCCGCCCTTTTGGCCCGGCTATACCCTTGCCAATGGATTCCACATCTTCCTGTTCTCCTTTGCGATAGGCGCCGTGCGTCGCCACCTGGTACAACTCGCGGGCTTTCATCGCGTCACAGGGGTCCAGTTCATAGGAAATCGCCACCGGGACGATCCGCAGGCTGGCAATGTGTTCCGCAAAGGAGGTGCTCTGCTTGTCCCGGCTCATCGCCAGCATTTTTATTATCACCGGCTCCGTGCGGTCGAGCCCGTTCTTCGCTCGCCCCTCTCGCTGGGCAATCCAGACCGCCGCGTTTTCATCTACAACAGAGTGCTTTATGTAGCTTGAAAGCGTTTTTGTGGCCGCCAGCAATTCGCGCGGCCCGCTCAGTGAGCGCCTGACAATAAAGCTTTTGTTCAGCCGCATTAAATCGGCGACCCACGGCTTGCCAAGCAGGTTATCTCCGATAGCGATACGCACGGTATCCCGCCCGGCGCGATGCAGCGCAAGATTGGTGAATGCCGGATCCATGGCAATATCCCGATGGTTGCTGATGAACAGATACGCGGTTTGCGGATCCAGATCCTGCAACCCGGAAACGCTAAAGCCGCTCGTGGAGCGTTCAATCATGCGCTGCATGTAGCCTTCAATCACCGCCTGCATGCTGCGCACATCGGCGACCTCTCGCACCTCCCGCTGCAGCACCCGCGCAACCACCGCACGACTTAGTGCGGGCGCCAGCCGCGACAGCCAGCCGAGGCGGTAACTGGCTATCGCATTGAGAAATTCCGGGCTTTCAAGCAACCGCGTGATGACCACCCGCACCTCGTGGTCGGCGTACGGGCGAATGTCGATGAAGGGATCGGTCAAGCGGTGTATCCTGCACTGAAAAGCGCCCCACGATACCCAAATTCACCATCCGAGTCATCCGGCAGATCAGGGCAATCGACCGTCGGCACTGACTTGCCCGAACGATTCTGGTAATCTTCGGCGGCTTTGTGTGCGCATCATTTTTGGAGGAGAAATGGAAGCAACCACCGCTGCCCTGACCACGTTCGGCATCGCCTCATTACTGGTCAGCTGGATCTTGCTGCTGATCGTGTCCTGGAAAGAGGATTACACGTGGGGACTGTGCACACTGTTCCTGCCGCCGCTGTCCTACCTGTACAGCCTCGCTCATCTCGACAAGGCTGGCGGCGTGCTGGCGCTGGCCGTGGCAGGCTGGGCCATGATTCTGCTGGGCTGACCCAACGAGCACAGCATTCGTTACCCTGGGAAGCATTACCAAAATGTAATGCTTCCGCCAGCAGGTCCAAACCCGGATTATTTTTCTATTTTTATCAATACGTTATAGCATATTGCCTGACACATCCGTCGCGCTTGTTACGAAAATTCCCAAAAGTTAACAATTAGTCACTGAGCCGCGCGCTACTCATCGCCGTATACTCCCGAGCACTGACCGGAACGACTGGGGACAACCGTTCTGCTTGGTATCCATAGCGAGTGAAAAATGAGAGGAACACATCATGACCAAATCCAAACTGGCGATTGCCGCCGCCCTGCTGGCCGTGTCTGCGGGCAGTTTTGCCGCCAAACCCACCAGCATAGTTTTTGAACGCAATGGCGAAACCACAGACGGTACCGCCTACTCCACCTACACCGTTAAGTGCTCCAATGGCCAGACCGCGGAACTGACTGCCTGGGACAACCGTCGCAAGTGGTGCGTAGGGGATGCAGAGAGCCAGGTCTGCGAGAAGAAACAGATCAAAGCCGCCAAGGCAGCCTGCAAATAGGGTAGCCTGACCGGACAGTCAAAGCCGCGGCAAACACCGCGGCTTTTTTTGTCCTATTCCAGGTACCGCGCGCGCAGCTCCTCAAGCTCCTGCGGCCCGACACCGAGCGCCTCCTCAAGATACGCCTCAACCGAAGGATAGCTCGCGTCGATACTTTCCAGTGCCCGCAGCAGGTAGGCCTCGTGCACCTCCAGCATCGGCAAAACCGAAGCGGTTTCCAAGTGCTCCATCGCATACTTGTGTTTCAGCCGCTGTGCCTCGCGCGCCGGGTCGAAAAAACGCTTCGTCAGCATGTAGTCACGCATTACCACATCGCGCTCGACACCCAGTGCCAGCAGGATTATCGCCGCGGCAAATCCGGTACGGTCTTTTCCCGCCGCGCAATGCACCAGAAAACGCGCATCCTGGAGCGCGAGAATTTCCCGGAACATGCGACCGTAGGTCTCGCTCTGTGCCTCGACAAAATCGCGATTGATGTCCAGCATGAAATCGAACATCGCTTCCGGGTTGCCGACGCTACCCTGGCCCTGCGCTTCCTCGAAAAAGCGTGCATTGCTGCCGGGCACAATTGGCAGGCTCGCCGTTCTGGGCGGCCGGCCAGCGGGCAGGCGGCTCGGATCACCCTGCTGTTCTTCCACACGACGAAAATCACACACCAGGTCGAGCTCAAGACTCTCCAGCAGACTGATATCCTGATCGCTCAGACCCGAGAGCTGTCCGGAACGGTATAAGTAGCCCCACTTCACAGCCCGTCCGCCGGGCGTGCGATAGCCGCCAAAGTCGCGGAAATTCGGGGTGCCCTGCATACCCAGCCTACGCTCCGTTGCAAGCACCTCGGTACCGTGCTGGTCGCGCAGCCGAAAGAAATGCCGACTGGTGGGCTGCAAACCCGACACGCTGGCCCTGCCCGGTGTCTCGCTATAACGCGCCTGTATGCCGCCGGGGGCCGCCAGCGGCTCCACCGTCACCCGGGTATCCGGATGACTGGCTTCCCATTCGAAATGATAGTCGCCGTCTGCCTCACGCCAGATGTGGACAGCGTCTGTAATGAGCATGGATACTTTACCTCGTGTTGCGATCGCCTGCCGGGTCGGGAGACTAGCAGGAGTTTATGTTCCCTTGTACTCAAACACGGCCCGCAGCAGCGTCTTTATAAGGCTCAGCTGCTTCTCCAGCGCGGCCTCGCTGAAAGGGTCGACACCGAGCAGGTCGCTATACATCGGCGCCATGGTGACATAGGACATCACCAGATTATTGAAAGCCATCACGGCCCACGGCTGCAAGCCGGTGTTCTCAAATAGCGATATGGAAGCGCCCTCAATTTTTGTCCTCGGCTCAAACATTGGTCGGAACAGACGGTCTATCAGCTCGCCGGTATGCGGCCCACCAGACAGCGCGGCATGTTGCAGAAGACGCGCCAGATTGGGGTTGGCGTGGTGCTGTCGCACTATTGTTTCGAGCCAGAAAAACACGCGCTGGTTGGTTACCGGGCCATTTTCCAGCTCGGCGAGTGGCGCGGAAAACTCGGTCAGGAGGCGCTCCAGCACCGCCTGGTAAAGCGCTTCCTTGTTCTTGAAATGGTTGTACAGGCTGGGAGAGCGAATGCCCACACGGTCTGCGACATCACCGAGAGATGTGGCGCTATAACCCTTCTCCGCAAACAAATCCTCCGCTGCATCGAGAATGCGATCCGCCGTGGTCAATTGTCGATTCTTGGAGATAGCCTGATCTGCCATGGGCGAGACGCCTGCCCGGTGAGGGCTCAAATGATTAACTAATAGCCATTAGTATAACGCAGCCACAGGAGCAGCGAACAGCCGGCGGTGGTTGACAACGACCGGGGCAGTGTGAATAATCGCCCATCCTGATTTTTGACCCCTTTTGAGGTACACGAGACGTGGCTAATTCCCCACAAGCGCGGAAACGCGCCAGACAGGCCGAAAAGCGCCGCAATCACAACGCCAGCCTGCGATCCATGGTGAGAACGGTAATTAAAAAGGTCAACGCTGCCATCGGCAGTGGCGACGCAACCGCAGCGAAAGCGGCTTATGACAGCGCCGTGCCCGTTATTGACCGCATGGCCGACAAGGGCATCCTTCACAAGAACAAGGCTGCCCGCCACAAGAGTCGCCTGAATACCCAGGTCAAGGCGCTCTCTGCCTGAGCACTGCGAACAGACACAAAAAAGCCGGCTACAATCGCCGGCTTTTTTGTGTCTGGAATTACAGGTTTAGGCAAACCTGAAGGCAGTCTGCGCGCAGACTGCTGGCAACCAGGCGGCAGCGGGCCGCCTCCTGATCAGGCTGCGTCGCTGGTCTTGGACGCTTCCGCCTCCTCGTGCTTCTTGGAGAACTCAGCGAGCATGCTCTGCTCGTAGGATTGCGCTTCGTCCTTGTCCAGGGGACGTTCCAGGGCAGACCAGTCTATGTCGCCGTCGGTGGCCAGGTTCTCGTGCTCCAGCAATCCCAGTTCCTCAAAGCGCGGGCGCACTGCATCGGTGAGCAGACCGATGCGCTTGAGATTGGGCACCACGCGCTGGAACAGCAGGTTGCGGAACGTCGACATCACGAAGCCGTCCAGCACCTTCTTGCGCGCCTCTTCCACGTCCCAGCCGAAGTGACGGAAGACGTCAGTGGCTACCAGGCGTTCGCGACTGATGGCACAGGCCTCAAAGGCAAACATGGCGCGCTCTTCACGCTCCTCATCAGACAGGGTTTTGACGAACTCCTCGAGGTAATTCACACCGAAGGTCACGTGGCGCGCCTCGTCGCGGGTCACCAGGTACACTACATCCTTGAGCACCGGGTCGGGCGTAGTTTCACGCGTGGTGGCAAAGGCCGACAGGGCAAGCCCCTCGATCACGATCTGCATGCCGATGAACTTCATGTCCCAGCGCGCATCCGTGAGGATCTTGTCGATAATGCTCTTCAGGTGGACGTTGATGGGGTACATCATGCCGATACGCTGCTGCAGGTACTTGTTGAAGACCTCCACATGCCGCGCCTCGTCGAAGGTTTGTGAACCCGCGTACAGTTTTGCATTCAGGGTAGGCGCGCAGGAGCAGAGCTGTGAGGCCACCAACAGTGCGCCCTGTTCACCGTGCAGGAACTGCGACAGGCTCCAGGCATTCATATGCAGCCAGAACTCGTCCTTGGTCTTTTCGTCCATGGCGAGATAGGGCTCGTAATCATGCAGGTTCATCATTTCGGGCGAGCGCATCTCTTCGGGCCAGGGGCGATCCCAGTCGATGTCCATTTCCGGATCCCAGTTGAGCTGCTTGCCGAGATCGTAGAGCTTCTTGATTCGGTCATCCTGGATGGTGTAGTCCCAGTTGTATGAGCCGGTCAGGGGTGTCTGAAAGATTTCCGCGATGTGATCCACGTCGGCGCTGGTCAGGCGATCATCGAGATCCGGGCCATCCTTGGGATAGTCGGCGCCGGCAAAAGTCTGAATCTTGCGGGGCGTGCTTTCGGTCCATTCGAGTTTCATTGCCATGTCTCCAGATTGTGACGAGTTGATCGACTATGTCGGATGGTTGCAAGAGCGGCAAGGTAAAGTCTTGTCAAATTACGGTCATATGTGGCCAAATGCAGTATGCCTATTACCAGTACCCCCGCACAATACGTCCTGATCCTTATCGATCTGGCGGAGAGTCTGGGTGCCGAGCGCAGTGCACTGCTGGCCGGTACCAGCCTGAGCACCGCGGATGTGGCCAACATCGGCGCGCGGGTCAGCGACAATGACTTCCGGCAACTGGTGAGCAACGCGCAGGCTCTGACCGGCGATGCAGCGCTGGGCCTGAAACTCGGCCTGCGCCTGAATCTGAGCGCCCACGCCGTTGTCGGACAGGCGTTCATGACCTGCCAGGATCTCGGACAGGGCATGGATTTGCTGCTCAGGTACTATCACCTGCTGGCCTCGGGGCTACATCTTGAACTCGAAGAGGTCGGTGACCAGTGCGTTCTCACGGTGGTCACCAACCCCATCGACCATATTGTGGAATTTGGCTATGAACTGTTGTATGGCGCGCTGATCAATACCGTGCGCGGTATGCTCAATTCCCCCGACATGGCCGTTCGCATGGAGTTCCCGTACCCCGAGCCCGCCCACTCGGCACTCTATTATGAGGTGCTGGGCGCGGATGTTCATTTCAATTGCCCGCGCGGCCGCATTCTGTTCAACCGCGAGTTGCTCAATACCGCACTGCCCTCGTCCAACCCCGTATTGCGGCAACTTTACGAGGCAGAGTGCGCACGCCTGCTCGCCGATCTTGAAGGGGAGGATTCCGTGGTGGAACAAACCCTGCGCCTGTTGCGCAAACTGGAAGGCCAGTATCCGCAAATGCCACAAATCGCCAACATGCTGAACATGAGCGCGAGAACCTACCGGCGCCGCCTGGACGATGAAGGCAAAGCGTTCCAGAGTCTGCTCGACCAGGTGCGCGGCGAGCATGCCACGCGCTACCTGCAGAACTCGCGACTGCCGCTGTCGACGATTGCCTACATGATCGGATTCAGCGATGCATCAAACTTCCGGCGGGCATATATCAAGTGGACGGGCAAGTCGCCAAGGTCCGTGCGCGGTGGCTGAGGCACTGGCGGTATTTCTCGGCGCGAAAGCTGCCCGGCGTATCGCCAAAGATGGCTGGCAAGCCGAGCTGTTCGAACTGCTTGTGGGCGCATCGGGAGGCGCCAAATGGTTGATACTGGGACACCTGGATCGCGTACTCTTCGGCGATTTTCTGCCTCTGTCAAACCGGCCCCTCGATGTGCTTGGCTCCTCCATCGGGTCCTGGAGACACGCCTGTCTCGCCCAGCCCGATCCTGTCGCCGCGATACAACGCCTGGAGGATGCCTACCTGCGCCAGCGCTACAGCAGCGCGCCCGATGCGGCGGAAATCAGTGAAGTCAGCCGCGGGATGCTGGCACAACTACTGGGCGAGAACGGTGGCATGCACATCGTCAATCACCCGCGAATCCGCAGCCATATCGTCACTGCACGCGGCCGCGGCCCGGCGGGGGCAACGTCGCGTACCCTGCTGGCAACGGCGCTCGGCAGCGCCGCGTTCAGCAACGGCGTGAGCCGCCGGTTGTTGCGGCTGTATTTTCAGCGCGTGATTTTTCAAAGCGGCCTGCGCCCGAATGCCGGACTGGACCTGCATGACTTCCAGACACACTACGTTGCCCTGAGCCAGAGAAATGTCGGGGCGGCACTGCACGCCAGCGGCTCCATACCGTTTGTGCTGACCGGCGAACGCGACATAGACGGAGCACCGCCGGGCCAATACTGGGACGGCGGCATCATCGATTATCACTTCGACCTGGAACAGTTCCGCGGTGAGAGACTTCTTCTTTACCCGCATTTCAGCGCCAGAATCGTGCCGGGCTGGTTTGATAAATTCCTGCCATGGCGCGCCACCGACCCCGCCCGTTTCAATAAACTGGTATTGCTGTGCCCGACGCGCGAGTTTATTGCCGACCTGCCGCAGGGCAAGATTCCGGATCGTTCAGACTTCAGGTTGATGCCGCACGAGGAGCGGGTGAAGTACTGGGAGACCTGCATCGAGCGCAGCCGCGCGCTGGCAGAGGAATTCTCGGCGCTGCTGGCGCAGCGGGACCCTCTGGCCGGCGCGGTGGTGTTTAACTGAAGCGCCCGCCGCCGAGCGTATAACTCACACCGCAACACTCTTGCGTCAGCATGCGTTCGATGGTTGCAGGGTCTTCGCTGTAGGCCACACTGCGCCGGCCGTCCGGCAAATCGAACACCGCAATCGCCCGGGAGGCCTGCATGCCGTTGTAGAGAACCGTGTAACCTGCCACCCTCGCCTCGCCCTCGTAAGTGGCGACGAGCTCCTTCACCACAGTAGCCTCGCGCACGGCATCGGTGACATCCTCAAACACCCAGCCATTTCCGGGCGGACGAGAAGACCACAGGCAGCAGGCCTGCTTGGTCATCAGGCCGCTGACGGTGGTCACCAGGCCCATTTCCCCGGGCGCCTCGCGCAACAACTGCGCCATCTTCACGGTTGCCTGGAAGACGAAATTGTTGAGGGGGCCGCCAGCGAAGGTCATGCCGCCCGTCACGCTGACATCCGCGTCCCGCATCAGGCCGAATTCCTCCTGCTGTACGCGTACCGCATAGGGAAAGCAGGAATACAACTCGCGCAGTGGCACCTCGTTGAAATGCACACCGGCGAGTTCCATTGCCCTGCCCCCCGCGATGCGAAAGCCCTCGCTTGCGCCCAGCTCGGCGCGGCTCGAGATCACCGCCATGAAATTGGACTCGGTGGACACCACAGGAAACACCCAGCGCTCACGGGGAATGCCCAGTGATTCCGCCATGCCCGCAGAGCAGAAGATCAGTCCCGCAGCCTGGTCCACGTTCCACTGGCTGTTGTGCAGCTTGGTATACGGAAAAGCCAGCATTCTATTGCCAGGGGAATGCTCCCGCACAAATTCGGGGCTCACTGTTTCATCCACCCAGGCATCGGGATTCGCAGCGGCCAGCTCGCTGAGACCGGCATACATCCGAGCCATCTCGTCGCGATGAGCTTCTACACTCAAACCCTGCCGGTAGCGCAGCGCGGAGTCCATTATCGCGTAGTAACCAACAGGCATTCCCAGACCCGCTGCCGACTCCACGTCGGACATCATTTCCGCCTCCGGACGCAGCAGGACATCCGGCGCTGCATCTGGCTGGGCGATCTCCGGCGCTTCCTCGCCGGCTCGCGCGGCGCACTGGCTGCGGTAACGCGCCTCGCCCCCGGTGACCAGCAATACCTTCGCTTCGTTGTCGCGGATGCGCTGGCAGGCGCGATCGAGCAAACTCTGCTGCAGAATGCCGAAGTCCGCCAGCAGGGTGGTGGCAGAATCTGCCTGCAGCCGTTGCGCCAGCAAACGCGCCGGATCGCTGTAACCCCAGAGGCTGTTCGGCACCATGATTTCGTCGGCCAGCGTGAGCAGTTTCTCGCACCCGGCATCCGCAGCGGCATCGCGCAGGGCCTGCTCCATCAGATCCAGTGGCTCGCGTGCCGCGCGGTGGTCCGCCAGCTTCTGCTGTACAGCCGCCACGCCAACCAGTACTGGCGTATTATCCGGGCACTCAAACATTGATGAATTCGCCGGCATACCAGTTCAGCATCTGAATTTTTTCTTCCAGCGGTTTGTCGGCTTCCATCTCGTAGACATTGCGAAAGCCGATCACCACGCTGGTTACCCCAATATTCTCGAGCTCCTCGATACCTTCGCGTGTAAACGCATTCTGCCCGGTGGTGAAAATCTGGAAGGGTTTGTCCTGCGTGCCGTACTCCTCCCTGAGTTGCTGGATACGGGTGATATAGGTTCGCAGCTGCTCCAGATCGGCGCCGGCGCACATCCAGCCGTCTCCCACGCGGGCCGCGCGCTGCAGCGCCGGCTCCGTGTGGCCACCTATCAGCAACGGCGTTGGCTCACCCGGCACAGGGTTCATCTTGTTTGCCGGCATGTTGAGCAATTCGCCCTCGAAACCGAAGAATTCGCCAGTACCGAGTCCGCGAAGAATCTCGATCTGTTCGTCGAAACGCTTGCCGCGCTTCTCCCAGGGCACATTGCAGATTGCGAAGTCCTCCTCCCAGGGGCTGATGCCAATGCCAAAATCAAAGCGATTACCCGAAAGTACCTGGATACCCTGCACCTGCTTGGCAACCACTGGCGCCTGCCGCACCGCGAGCTTGTAGACAAAAGTGGCAAAACGGATGTTTTCGGTTACCGCCGCCATCGCCGCAACGGCGATGAGGCTCTCCACGAAGGGAACACTCTCGAGGAACTCGCGGCTGCCATCCTTGTTGTACGGGTATTTGGAGCTGGCCTCCTGCGGATAGCAGATGCTGTCCGGTATCGCGATGCCGTCGAACCCGGCCGCCTCAGCGGCTTTCGCCAACGGCAGATAATGATCGGGGTCACACATGCCAACCTGATAACTGAACTTCATACTGCGTCTCCTTGACTGCAACATTCGGCGACTGCGGTTTTTCCGTCGCGCGCCTCTGAACCCACTACTGTAGCGGGTCGCCGCAGCGTGTGCGCCAACTGCCTGGAAAATTCGCCTGCTGGCCTCAAATAGTAAACTGGAGCTCTGCCGAGCGGTTATAATTGTGCTCGACCCTGCGCTGCGCGACACGCATCAGGCTTGAATCGCGACCCGGCCCGCTCGCCGGGCCGCGTCAAACAGGGCAAAACACACTACACGGCCAGCTTTTGATGCAGGATTCCGACACATTCCAGACCACCGCCATGCATGACATTGCGCTGCGATTTCTCTTCGAAGAGGCGGACATTCGCGGCGAGTACGCCAGCCTGGATAGCGCCTACCGGGAAATTCTGGCCATTCACGCCTACGCTCCACCCGTCGGCCGGCTGCTCGGCGAATTTCTCGCCGCAACGGTCATCCTCAGCACGACACTGAAGTTCGAGGGCAAGCTTATTCTGCAGGTGCGCTCCGCCGGGCAGGTACCGCTGCTGATGGCCGAGTGTGACCACAAACTGAATGTGCGCGGCATTGCGCGTTGCGCGGAAACACTGACCGGGACCACCACTGACACACTGCTGACCGACGGCCAACTCGCCATCACCATCGACCCGGTTGTCGGCCAGCGCTACCAGGGGATCGTGACCCTTGCAGAGAATTCCCTTGCACGCAGCCTCGATGCCTACTTTGAGCATTCCGAACAGCTGAAAACCCGCGTCTGGCTGGCAGCCGACGGGGAACGTGCCTGCGGACTGTTGCTGCAGCAACTGCCGGAGCAGGTCAGCCCGCAGGACGAAGATCGCGAAAACCAGTGGCATCACGTTGAGCAACTGGCCTCCACGCTGCGTACCAGCGAACTTACCGGGGATGACGGCCTCACGCTCCTGCACAAACTGTTCCACCAGAATCCAATGCGAGTGTTCGAACCACGCGCGCTGCGTTTTGGCTGCAGCTGCTCTCGGGAGCGGACACTGGGCGCTCTCAGCACCCTGCCCACGCGAGAGCTGGAAGCCCTGCTGGTCGAAATGGGGGTCATTACCATGGACTGCGAGTTCTGCAACAGTCAGTATCAATTCACCCGCGATGACCTCGCCAGCGCTCTCGGATGGGAGAAGTCCAAAACGTTACACTGATCACAGCTTCTGGGAGATTCGCCTGAATTATGCTGGATATAATTACCATCAGCGCGCGATTCTGACATAATAACGACCCCTTGAAATGCCACGATCGGCGCAGTGCGCATCACTGACGCAGCGTCGGATAATCACAGGACTCAGCATGACCGCAAACATCCAGAGTGCACAGGTTTACACCGATCTGACGCCGCCCAGGCTGATCGAGGAAGCGCTGAAGCGCAACGAGGGCAACCTGTCCGATACCGGCGCGCTGCTGGTGACCACCGGCCATCGCACGGGTCGCTCACCCGCCGACCGTTTCGTGGTAAAGGAACCGGGTTCTGAAAACAGTATCGACTGGGGCGGCGTGAACCGCCCCTTCGACGCCGCCAGATTCGACGCCCTGTGGGACCGCGTCGAGAGCTATCTTGAAACCCGCGACCGTTTCATCACGCATCTACATGTCGGCCAGCACAGCGACCATTACATCCCCGTAAAAGTCAGTACCGAGACGGCGTGGCAGGCACTCTTCGGCCGCAACATGTTCATCCGCCCGCCGAGCTACAACGCGGGCGGCAAGCCGGAGTGGAATATCCTCAACGTAGCCAGTTTCGTCTGCGAGCCCGAGCGCGACGGCACCCATTCGGATGGCGTTGTAATTATCAACTTTGCGCAACGCAAGGTGCTGCTGGCTGGCATGCGCTATGCGGGTGAAATGAAAAAAGCCATGTTCTCGGTACAGAACTTCCTGCTACCGGAAAAGAACGTCATGCCCATGCACTGCAGCGCCAACGTGGGCGAAGAAGGCGACACCACACTGTTCTTCGGACTTTCCGGCACGGGTAAAACCACACTCTCGGCAGATACCGATCGCTACCTTATAGGCGATGATGAACACGGCTGGGCCAAAGGCTCCGTGTTCAACCTCGAGGGCGGCTGCTATGCCAAGACTATTGATTTGAGCCAGAAAAACGAACCGGTGATCTGGGATGCCATCCGCTTCGGAGCGATCATCGAGAATGTTGTGCTGGATGAGAACCGACATGCGGATTACACCGACACCAGCCTGACCGAGAACGGCCGCTGCTGCTATCCATTGGAGCATGTCGAAAAACGCACGGAAAGCAATGCCGGAGGAGAACCCAAGTGCGTGATCTTCCTGACCTGCGATGTTTCCGGCGTCCTGCCCCCGGTTTCGATTCTGTCGAAGGAGGCGGCCGCCTATCACTTCCTGAGCGGTTATACGGCACGGGTGGGTTCCACCGAACTGGGAGCAGAGGCCGGCATCAACCCCACCTTCTCAACCTGTTTCGGCGCGCCTTTTATGCCCCGCCCGGCCAGCGATTACGCGGAACTACTGATGCAGCGCATCGCCGAGTTTGATAGCCAGGTCTATCTGGTGAATACCGGCTGGGCAGGCGGCTCAGGTGCGCCCGGCGGCACCGGTTCACGCTTTCCCATTCCGGTCACCCGCGCCGTGGTGCACGCCTGCCAGAGCGGTGCTCTGCTGACGGCCAAAACGGAACACCTGGATATTCTCAATCTCGATTTTCCCGTGGCAGTGCCGGGTGTGGACGACAAATATGTCAACCCGCGAGAGGGCTGGGGAGATACCGCAGCCTATGATGAGCAGGCCGCAAAGCTGGCGGCACTGTTTGCCGAGAACATCCGGAATTTCGACGTATCGGACGCCATACTCTCCGCCGGGCCAAAGAGCGACTGAACACCGCCCGTGGCCAGGCGCAGCATGCTGCGCTGGCACGGGCGCATTTCACTCCGGGGATAGCGCGTTCCACCCGGTCACACTCCGTCTATAACATCCTGCAGCGGCTGGCGACGATGCAGCACATGCGCGGATATCTGTTCGCCCAGCAGAAAAAGCGAGGGCACCAGCAACAGGGTTACGCCGGTTGCGAAGAGCACGCCAAAGGCCAGTGAAATGACCATGGGAATCATGAACTGCGCCTGGATACTGGTTTCGAACATGATCGGCAGCAGGCCAACGAAGGTCGTGATCGAGGTCAGAATAATCGGACGAAAGCGGTCTTGCCCGCCCTGCAGCAGGGCTTCCAGCAGCGAGTGCCCCCTGGCGCGAAGCTGATTGATCCGATCGATCAGCACCAGGTTGTCATTGACCACAACACCCGCGGCAGCGATCACACCGAGCAGTGAAAACATGCTCACCTGCCAGTTGAATATGGCGTGTCCGAAAATCGCCCCCATAATGCCAAACGGTACGGCGGTCAGCACCAGCAGGGGCTGAAAATAAGACCTGAATGGTATCGCCATCAGCGCATACACAATGAGCATGGCCAGCGCCATGAAGGTCAGCATGGCACCGAGAAACTCTTCCTCCTCCTGCAACTCGCCATCGAGGCTCAGGGCCAGGCCCGGGTAGCGCTCCTGCAAATCAGGCAGGTGGTTGCTGATGACGTCGTCGACCACCGCCCGCGGATCAGCCACACCGCGTGCGACATCGGCGGTCACTTTCAGGGTCCGCTTGCGATCCAGCCGATCTATGGTGAGGTAGCCCGGTTGGTAGCTGATCTCTGCCACGGTATCGAAAGGTATTTCATCGCCCGTTGGCGTGCGTACGCGCATATCGCTGAGATTCTCTACCGACAGACGCTCCTCCTCCGGGTAACGCACCATGACCCGGACATCTTCCTTGGCACGCGGTATGCGCTGTGCTTCTGCACCGTAGAACGCTTCACGGGCCTGACGCGCGAGATTCGCAAGACTGATCGATAAATTCTCTGCCGCTGGTTTCAGGCCAAGCTCGATTTCATCCCGCGGTGACTGCAGCGTATCGTTGACGTTGTACACGCCGGGATAGGACTCCAGCAGGGCGCGCATTTCATCCGATGCCGCTCGCAGATCCTCAAGCGAATCGGAGGCCAGCACCAGGGTGATCGGATTACCCATCTCGTTGATTGTGTAGTCGAGCTGAAAATCCTCGACCGGGCCGATATCGCCAATGGCCTCGCGCCAGCGTTCCGCCAGTTCCTTTACATCGAGTTCTTCAGAGCGGATTTGCAGCCATGCCCGGATCTCGTTTTCCTGGCCATAGGAGAACATGTGCCCCACCACCGGATCGCCGGAGGCAAATCGCGGATCGGTATTGAACTCACTGCGAACCTCGAAAGCGGCGGCTTCGACCCTGTCCAATACCCGGACAGTATCGCTGTAGGGGCCGCCTTGCGGTAACGTAATTTCAACCTCGGCGTGGTCTGAATTGACCGCGGGAAAAAACGCCGATCGCAGCCAGCCACCCCCGTACAGCGCCAGACTGAAGCACAGAGCGACCACAAAGACCGCGATCACAATCAGATTGGCGTGCAGGCAACGCTGCAGAAACGGACGATAGACATCACGGGCCACATTGGTCATACCCTGCGCCATACGCTCCCGCATGCCTTCCAGCCGTGCAAGAAATGGATGACGGCTCGGCCGCGGCGGACGCATGTGTGCAAGATGCGGTGGCAGTATCCACATGCACTCGATCAATGAAAAGGTCAAAGCCAGAATCACCACGATCGGCAAGGGTATAGCGGCAGTCGCCATTTCTCCCGGCAGAAACAGCATCGGAGCTACGAATATCATGGTGGATATAACGGCAAACATCACCGGCTTGACGACACCCCGGGCACCGTTAACCGCTCCTTTGGCGCCCGCTTCGCCCGCTGATTGGTGCGAGTGTATGGACTCACCTACGATGATGGCATCGTCCACCACGATTCCCAGAATGAGCAGGAATGCCATCAGGGAGACCATGTTCAGGCTGACCCCGGTCAGTGGCAAGACGAGGAACGTCCCCATGAATGCCACCACGATACCCACGCACACCCAGAGCGCCAGAAGCGGCCGCAGGAACACCATCAGCACCAGAAATACGAGCAAGAGCCCCCCCAGGCCATTTTCTATCAGCATGCGGGTGCGCTCGCGAAAGGGGTCGGCAGAGTCGCGCCAGAACTCGAGAACCACCCCGTCCGGCAGGCGGGTGCGCGTCTTTTCAACCCAGCGGCTCACAGATTCGCTGGTAGCGAGAGTGTCCGGGTTGGATGCGACATAGACGTGCAGGTTCAGCGCCGGCATTCTGTTCAGGCGGGTGCGCACGTTCACATCCTGGAAGCCGTCGCGCACTTCGGCGACGTCACCCAGCAGCACCTGCGTGCCATCGCGAGTGCTCAACAGGGGAATATTCTCGAAATCCAGGCGGTCGTAGGCCTGCCCACGGGTCTGTAACTGGATATCGCCCTCGCTGGTCTTCAGGGTGCCTGCCGGCAGATTCAACGACGAGGAACGGATGGCTGCCACCACCTCATCGAAGGTCAGGCCATACTGACGAAGCGTGTATTCGGAGACTTCCACCGCGACCTCGTAAGGGCGCGGGCTACTGAGCTCAACCAGGGAAACATCCGGCTGTGCGGCTAGATCGTCGCGCAGCTGTTCCCCGAGTTTCTTGAGTTCGCGCTCGCCGATATCGCCCGCAAGGCTCACCATCGCCATATGATTGCGGTGCGCCAGTTCAGTCACGATGGGACGCTCGGCATCTACCGGGAAGGTGGATATGGCATCCACGCGGGATTTTACCTCGGCGGTCAGCCGTTGCATGTCGTAGCCTGACTGGGCCTCGATAAGTACCGTGCCCGATCCCTGGCGCGCGGTAGATCGAATCTCCTTGACGCCGTTCAGATCATGCACAGCCTCTTCGATACGCTTGCAGATTTGCTGCTCGACCTCACTCGGACCGGCACCCGGATACGGCATCGAGACACTCACGATATTGAGCTCGAATTCGGGGAAAAACTGCTTGTCGAGCGAGGGTATCGCCAGCACCCCGCCGATCACCAGAAATACCATCAACAGGTTGGCTGCGATGGGATTGTCGACGAACCAGCGAATCGGGCCGCCCATGGCTAGCCTCCAGCCCGGGCGTGCGAAGTCAGGGATTCGGCCCTCGCGGGCGCCTGCGCAATACTGCTGACCCGCACCTCCACGCCGGCCACCACGCGCGGCACTTCCCGCACGATCACCCGCTCACCGGCCTGCAAGCCCTGCGCCCACACTGTATCGGCATCACTTTGTAGTATATGTACCGGGCGCTTGCGCGCGACTCCCCCCTCGTCCACAAGCATGACAGCGTCGCCGCTGAGCAGGGCGGTGCGCGGCAGGCCGGACACGTTCGGCAGGGGCTTGCCACTGATTGTAGCGTGCACGAAAAGCCCCGGAGACAGCGGCGGGCGCTCGCTGTCTGCATCGCGCGTAAATGGCTCCGCCACCTCCGCCACGGCGTACACCATGCGACTATCCTCGTCGATACTGGCGTCAGTGCGCACGATGCGTCCCTGCCAACGCCATTCCCGGTTGGCAAAAACCGCGCGCAAGACCACTGGTGCGCCCGTACCGGCGCCGAATGCTTTGTCCTCCTCATAGCTGAGAGGCAGGTCGAGCAACGCAACCTGCCGGCCCGTAAGCGGCAACCGCACCTCTACCGCATCCGTACCATACACCGAGGCTATCGGTGAACCGGCCGTTACGAACTGCCCCACGTCGACCAGCTTCTCACTGACGCGGCCATTGAAAGGCACGGAGATCTCCGTGCGCGCAAGATCGAGTTGCGCGGCCTGTAAATCGGCCTCGGAAGCCTTGAGTGCCGCTTCGGCCGCGGCTACCTGCGGCTTGCGCAAAAACAGGGCGTTGGCCTCCGCCGTGCCGAGATCACGCCACTCCCTCTCGGCCTGGCGCGCGCGCCCGCGCTCTTCCGCGAGGCGCTGTTGCGCCGCGGCAACCTGAGACTCGGCGCGCGCGATCGCCAGCTGATAATCGACGTCTTCGATCTTCACCAGTTCCTCGCCGGCAGCGAAGAACCCACCCACGGCAAAGCGCGGCGATACCCGTTCGACGCGACCGCTGACCCTGCTCACCACCCTGACCTGTAGAGTGGGCCGCACCGTGCCCTGTGTTTGCACCGACAGCGCCTGCCGGCGCGGCTCAGCGATGATGACCTCCACCTCAGGCGGGCCAGCCTCCGGGGGCACTTCCGGCGAAGGGGCCGGCTTGCCCACCAGCACGGCATAGGCAGCGAGACTGCCCAATAGCAGAACCAGCGCAGCCCAGAGACCATTGCGCGCTACTGTGAATGCCATGTCTGTTCCCATTTCTGCGCATCTTTCAGCGCGCCAGTCTATCGTGCCTGCCTGAATGGCGTCCAAATCATTCCTACGGATTTTTCCGCTCAGACAGGTAGACAGACTTCCCGGCCTGCGGTTCTGCACGGCTGCCATTTCGTGTGAAGAAATACGCAGGAGAACGAATTCAGATCGGTTCAACTAGTATGTTTAGTCTAATTTTATCGCCTACTCTTGCTCCCGCTGGTGGAGAGACCGCCGGCCACCAAACCACGGGAGATGAACCATGGCTGAACAAGCAACCACCAAAAAGGCCACCGCCAGGAAAGCCGCGCCGAAGCGCAAGACCAGCGCGAAAGGCGCCGCTGCTGCGCGCAAGCCGGCCCCGAAACGCAAGCCTGCTACACGCAGAACGACTGGCCGGAAAGCAACGCCGGATCTTGGCGCACGCGCCCAGGAAGCCGGTCGCAAGGCGTTTCTGGCCAGCCTCGGTTTCTACGGCAAAGCCTTTGAGCAGGCCCAGGAGCAGTTCGATAGCCTGCAGGGCCGCCTCGAAGAACGTCGCAAGAAGGCCGACAAGCTGTATCAGGAGCTGGTGAAGCGCGGCGAGAAGGTCGAAAAGCAGGCCAGGAGCCGCATCGACGATTTCGAATTACCGAAGCTGGAGCTCGAAAGCCTGACCGATCGCAAGAAGCTGGAAGCCCAGCTGGAGAAAGTACGCGTGCGTTTCGACGAACTGAAAAATTCCGTCGGTTTCAGAACCGCCGCCTGAGCAACGTCCATCCAGGACCTCTTGCCCCTCATCAGTAGGGGCCGCGTGGGGCCACTTTGTGGCCCCTTTTTTATGTCCGCCGACAGGCCCGGACCGGTATCGACACCCTTCGGTCGCTAGCATTGGCTATTTTTCCCGCTCCTGCCCCCGGTCTTTCCTTTATCGACTAATCTGTTTTAATGGTTGGCCGAGCGCAGCATCTACTCACCAACAGTTGTAACCGGAGGGCAGATAGCATGAGCGATGAAAAAAGCAGCGTCTCCGACAAGGCAGGCGAAATAGCCAAAAACATCTGGCTCGCCGGTGTGGGCGCCTATGGCAAGGCGGTTGAGGATGCCCAGGGCCGGCTGGAGAAAGCGATGGAACCACCCAAACTTTTCAAGGACCTGGTCAAAGCCGGCGCCGCTCTCGAGGAAGACGCCCGCGAAGCCCTGAGCAGCACATCTTCTGCCAGGCAATCGGTGGAGGAACGGATCGCCCGCGTACGCGACAACTTCCATTTGCAGCGCCCCGCACGGATTGAGGATCTCATTGCACTGACCAAGCAGGTGGAACAGCTCAGTCGCAAAGTTGATGCACTGGCCAAAGCAGTAGACGAACAGGGTCAGAAAGTGCCGAAACGCGCCACCGCCGGCAGCAGCCGGGCGAAGAAAAAGCCGGCGTCGAAGAAAAAAGCAGCGGGCAAATCGGCCGCGAAAACTTCCACAGCAGGCTCGTCACCCGCCAAGCGGCGCACAGCCGCTGCCAGCAAGCGCCGGAGCTGACGACCCACACAGATGAAAACCCGGGACAGGATTCTGTACACCAGCCTGGCGCTGTTTAACGAGGAGGGAGAGGCGGAGACAACCACCCTGGATATTGCCACGGAAATGGATATCAGCCCGGGCAACCTCTACTACCACTTCAAGGGCAAGGATCAGATCATTGCCGAACTGTTCCATCAGTATGAACAGGCACTGACCAACACGCTGACCGCGCCGATAGAAAACCCCCTGAGTACCGACCGCGCCGGCGTGGAGGCCAACTGGTATTACTTGTATGTCGTGCTGGAAGAGATGTACCAGTACCGCTTTCTCTACCACAATCTCGACAATATTCTGCACCGCTATCCGCATGTGCAGCGAGGCTTTCGTCAACTCATCCAGCTAAAGCGCGCTGCGATGTACGCCATTTGCAGAACACTGGTGCAACAGGAGGTGATTGCGGCACATGACCAGCAGTTGCTTGGGCTGGCAGACAACATGACGCTGGCGATGACCTTCTGGTTCAACTACGAGGCCCTGTTACACGGGGGGCGCTCCCCCGAAATCACCATTCACCAGGGCGTGCTGCAACTACTTACCATGGTGGCGCCCTACCTCGGCGATGAGCAGCTCAGGTTCTATCGCGACTGCGAGGCGATCTACGCGAGCATGCTGGCGGCGACGCCGCACTGAAGGGCCATTTGCAGCCCGAACGGAGTGCTTATAGTTTCTTTTGCAGCAGTATCACGTCCGAACCGAGGAACTCGGGTTCTACCGCATGGCGTGCGGCCCACCATCGCCAGGTGGCAATGCTGAAAAAGCATACGTGGGTCGGGTCGTTGCGGTAGTGCCATCCCTCAAACGCCGCGCGATCAATCACCAGCTTGGTCATGATCGCCAGCCAACCACCTGGTTCCAGTAACAACCATAGCCTCTCCAGTTCCCGCCCCGGCTGGTACAGATGTTCCACAACTTCCGTTGCCGTGATGAACTCCCAGGGCTGCGCCAACACCTGCGCGTCCGGGGCGTAGTACGGGTCATACAGCGCCACACTGTAACCGGCTTCACGCAGCATACAGGCAAGCGCCGGCCCCGGACCACAGCCAAAATCCAGACCGCGAGCCGGCGGCGGCAAACGCTCCATCAGCGGTGTCGCAAGGCGCGCAAGAAAGCGGCGATAGCCCGGATCTGTAACCACATTCTCGTGCTGATCATAAACTGCGCGCTCGGCTTCCGGACCCAGACGGTATTTCGCTGGCACAAAAACCAATTCACAGCGTGCGCATTGCAGGTACTCGCGATGCCGGTCGCGGCCGTAGGCAAGCAGTTCATCGCCAGCACACAGCGGACAGTGTGTTTCACCATGCATCTGCTATTATCCCTGCTCACATTCCCGCAAACCCGGCCACCGAGGAGCCTGACATGAGCATCAAAACTGGCGACAGCATACCCGCCTGCACGCTGAAAACAATGGGAGAAAAAGGCCCGCAAGACATCACTACGGATGAAATTTTCTCCGGCAAGAAAGTGGTTCTATTCGCGGTGCCCGGCGCCTTCACACCCGGTTGCAGCAATACGCACCTGCCTGGTTACGTGGTAAACGCCGATAAAATCAAGGCGAAAGGCGTCGACACCATCGCCTGTATGGCTGTTAACGATGCCTTCGTCATGGGTGCCTGGGGCAAGGCACAGAATGCGCAGGAGCTGCTCATGCTTGCCGATGGCAACGGGGAGTTCACCGCCGCACTGGGACTGGAGCTCGACGGCAGTGGCTTCGGGCTAGGCACGCGCAGTCAGCGTTTCGCAATGATCGTGGATGACGGTACCGTCACTGCGCTCAACGTCGAAGAGGGCCCCGGAGTAGACGTGAGCTCAGCAGAGACCATTATGAAGCTGCTTTAGGCGCGCAAGATGCATGGCGCGTTTCAGTTCACCAGGGTGTAGCACACCAGGCTGACTACCAGCGCGCCAAGCAGATTCAGTGCCACACCCTCGCGCGCCATGCGCGCGGTAGTGAGCATACCGCTACCGAACACCACCGAGTTGGGGGCGGTGGCCACCGGCAGCATGAAAGCGCAACTGGCGCTCATGGCGGCGGGCACCATTATCACCTCCGGCGCAATACCCGCGGCCAGCGCGGCGGCTGCCAGTACCGGCATCAGCAAGGTGGTACTCGCGGTATTGGAAGTGGTTTCCGTCATGAAGGTAACGGTGAGACAGATCAACAGGATCAGCAGGTAGGTGGGCAGGTTCGCCATATCCGCCAGCCACAACCCCAGCAGATCGCTCAAGCCGGAATTCACGAACCCCTGGGCGAGGCAAATACCCCCGGAAAATAGCAGCAACACGCCCCAGGGAATGCTACTCGCCCTTTCCCAGTTGAGCAGGCGCTGGCCTTTGCCGTCAGGAATCACGAACAACAACACAACCGCCAGCAGCGCCACCGACGCATCGTTTGCGCCGGGCAGGCCGAACCATGTTTTCCAGCCACCGAAAGGTTCGCTACGCGTAATCCAGGCCAGCGCCGTGAAGCCAAATACCAGCATCACGCGGCGCTCCTCGGTGCGCCAGGCGCCCACCTCGGGCAGATTGATCTGCAAATCGCCTTTCAGGTTACGCGTCAGATAAAACGCCATTGCCGGCACCAGCAGCAACACAACGGGCAGCGCCCAGCTCATCCACTGGCTGAAGCTGATTGCCTGCCCGGTGGTCTGTTCGTAGACCTGCATGAAAATCAGATTGGGCGGTGTGCCGATTGGCGTTCCTATGCCTCCGACACTCGCCGCATAGGCGAGGCCCAGCAGAAGCGGTGGCGCAAGGCGCGCCCTGTCTTCAACCGCATCCAGCAACGCCAGTGCCACCGGCAACAGCATCAGCGTTGTCGCCGTATTGGATATCCACATACTCAATACAGCCGACGCTGCCATGAACCCCATCACCAGACGGCGGCCGCTGCTGGCTCCAAAAAGGTGCACCATAGACAGCGCGATGCGCCGATGTGCGCCGCTGTGCTCCATGCCTTTCGACAACAGGAAGCCGCCCAGCAACAGGAGGATCAGCGGCGAACCGTAAGCCTGCCCCACTTCCGCGGGGGTCAACACACCCAATAGCGGCAGCACCGCCAATGGCACCAGGGAGGTAATGGGAATCGGTACCGGCTCAAACACCCACCAGAGCACACACAGTACCGCCACCGCGGCCACAACGGCCATGTCGTCCCCGTAACCGGACAGATTGCAGACAATCGCGGCGCAGGCCGCGGCCAGCGGACCCAGCCAGAGGGCCACAGAACGCATTGCGGTCAAGATCTCACTCCCCTGTCAGGGCTTGCGGGGGCGGGTGTCGCGCCCTTTCTCAGCTCGCATCCTGTCTGAGCTTGTCAGACCTGTAAAGTCCGGGACGCGCAGTCCGGGACGCGTAGTACGGGACGCGCAGTTCAGGAAGCGTAGTTCGCTGGTACCCGCCGCTGGCAGGCGCTAGACTCGGCAGCATGAACCAGGCAATCAAGCAACCACTCACGGATCGCTTCGGCCGGCGCGTCGACTATGTCCGGCTTTCAGTAACCGACCGCTGCGATTTTCGCTGCGTCTACTGCATGGCGGAAGACATGCGCTTCGCCCCCAAAAGCGAAGTGCTGACGCTGGAAGAACTGAGTGAAATTGCGCAGGCGTTCGTCAGTCTCGGTGTACGCAAGGTTCGGCTCACCGGCGGGGAACCGCTGGTACGCAATAACGTGCTCTCGCTCATCCGTGAGCTGGGCGCCATGCCAGGCCTTGAACAACTGGTGCTGACTACCAACGGCTCACAGCTACAGAGGCTGGCCGGGGAGCTTCGCGATGCCGGCGTCCAGCGTATCAACATCAGCCTGGATAGCCTGCAGCCGAGGAAGTTTCGCCACCTGACGCGGTTTGGCAATCTTGAGCAGGTACTCGCGGGTATCGACGCAGCCGTCGCGGCGGGCTTTGCCGGTATCCGGCTCAACGCGGTCATACTCAAGGGGCGCAACGAGGAAGAAGTGCTGGATCTGGTGGCTTTCGCACATGCCCGCGGCATCGATATCGCCTTCATCGAAGAAATGCCGCTGGGTGTTATCGATGAGCATGATCGCGCCCTCAGCTTTCTCAGCAACGATGTGTTGCGAAGCATGATCAGCGAGCGCTACACACTGCAGGCCGAGGACAGCCCGGCGGGCGGAGCGGGGCCGGCCCGCTACTATCGAATCCACGGCAGCGACTCTCGTGTGGGCTTCATTTCGCCTCACAGCCACAATTTCTGTCATCTGTGCAACCGCGTGCGGGTGACGGCAGAGGGCAGACTGCTGCTGTGCCTGGGCAACGAGGATTCCGCAGACCTGCGCGCGGTGCTGCGCGCGCCGGGCTACTCCCGCGACAGACTGCGCGCGGCCATCATCAGCGCCATCGAGCTAAAGCCCGAGCGGCATCACTTCGACCTCGAAGCGGAGCCCGATATCGTGCGCTTCATGAACACTACCGGCGGCTGACGACGCCCGCTGCCGGGCGATTTTCAATAGCGTACAATGCAAAGCCCCCCGGATTGAGGCAGGCACGTGAAGCCAGAAGATTTTCCCCAGCTCGCATCGGTGGAGCAGATAGAACAGGGTTTCGAGTCGCACGGCTATATTTGCAGCCGCAAGATAGCGACAGCCGTGTTTCTCGCCTTCCAGCTACGTAAACCGGTGCTGGTGGAGGGCCCGCCGGGCGTGGGCAAGACCGAGCTCGCCAAAACCACCGCGCTACTGCTGGATACCCCGCTCATTCGCCTGCAGTGCTACGAGGGGCTCGACGAGGCCAAGGCACTGTATGAGTGGAAATACGGCAAGCAGCTGCTGTACACGCAGGTGCTCAAGGAAAAGCTCGGCGATCTACTGCAGGGCGCCAAGGGCCTGGCGGAGTCCGTCGAGCGACTGCACCAGTTCGGCGATATTTTCTACTCTGAGGATTTTCTCGAGCCACGGCCCCTGCTGAAGGCCATGCAGCAGGAAAAAGGGGCTATTCTGCTGATAGACGAGATAGACAAATCCGACTACGAGTTTGAGTCACTGCTGCTCGAAATACTCTCCGACTACCAGATATCAATCCCCGAAATCGGCACCATCCAGGCGCGCACAACGCCTATGGTATTTCTCACCAGCAACAACACGCGGGATATTTCCGACGCACTGAAGCGACGCTGCCTGCACCTGTACATTCCGTTCCCGAGTGTTGAGCTGGAGGAGCGGATCATTCGCAGCCGGGTACCCGATGTGGACGCGCGGCTGCGGCATCAGCTGGTCGAGTTCGTGCATTCGCTGAGACAGCTCGATTTGAAAAAGGCCCCGGCGATTTCCGAAACCATCGACTGGGCGCGCAGCCTGCTGCTGCTACACGCTGATCAACTCGAAGCGGAACTCGTGCGCAGCACACTGAACGTGCTGCTGAAATTCGAGGAGGACATACAGAGTACGGATGGCAGCCTGGACAAAATGCTTCGGGAAAGTAGCGCAGAACAGCGCGCCGGTGAAGCGCGCTGAATACGTCATCAACAACAGTTGAAGCGCGCGCGGCAAGCGGCATGCAGTCCAGCCTGGTCAGTTTCATTCAGGTGCTGCGCAGCCATGAGGTGCGTGTATCGCCCGCGGAAACCCTGGACGCGGTAGACGTGGCCTCGACCCTCGGATACACCGACCGCACCCTGTTGCGCGACGGCCTCGCGATGACGCTGGCAAAGACCCCGGAGGAAGAGGCCATCTTCCTGCAGTGCTTTGACAGCTTCTTCGGGCTTGATTTCGCGGATTACGCGCCGGCGGCCGATAGCGACCCTTCCGCGGAGGCGGGGGACGCCGCCCCTGCGGATTCTCCCGAGGCGGCAAGCGCGGCAGCCCCCACGCCGGGCAACAGCCACTCCGAGCCGCATATCGAGGCGCTCACCAGAGCCGCGGAGCAAAGTCCAGCCCTGGATGCGCTAATGCAATCCACCCTGATGCAGAGCCTCCTGCAGAATGACCGCAATGCGATGGCACTGGCGATGGGCCAGGCAGCCCGGCAGACGGGCCTTGCAAGCATGCAGATGTTCACGCAGAAGGGGCAGTTTACGCGGCGCATGCTCGACGCACTCGGGGAGCAGCATATTCGCGACGCGGTGATCGAGCTGGAACAATCTGAAAGCCCCGTGCTTCCGCTGGTGCAGCGCTACCGGGATGTCTTGCGCGAACAGGTGAGGGACTATGTTGAGCGTGAATACCTGCTGCATGCCGAGGGACACACGCGCCAGTTCATGGACGACATCCTGAGCCGGGCGCGCCTCAACAACATCGAGCATGTGTACCTGCACAAAGTGCAGGAGCTCATCCGTAAAATGGCACGCAAGCTGGCGAGTCGTCACTCCCCCCGGCTGCGAAGGCAGAAACGCGGCCAGCTGAATATGCCCAAAACCCTGCGCCGGGGTATCGCCAACGATGGCGTGATGTTCAATCTCTACTGGCGTCGCTCCAGGAAGGAAAAGCCCCAGATACTCGCCGTGTGTGATGTAAGCGGTTCGGTTGCGGCCTATGCAAAGTTTCTGTTGCTGTTTCTTTACAGCCTGCAGGACGTTTTGCCCAAGGTCCGCAGTTTCGCCTTTTCCAGCCATCTGGGAGAGGTGAGCGACTACTTTGATGACTACGCCGTGGAAGACGCTATCGAACTCATCAACCGGAAGTACGGCGGAGCAACTGACTATGGCAACAGCCTGCTGGATTTTGCCACGCTCGCCATCGATGACATCGACAGCAACACCACCGTCATTTTTCTGGGAGACGCGCGCAACAACAACGGCGAGCCGCGTCTCGATCTCTTGCAGAGCATCTACCAGAGATGCAAGCAGCTTATCTGGCTGAACCCGGAATCGCGCAGATCCTGGGGCAGCGGCGACTCGGAAATGCTGCGCTACCAAAGCGCCTGTCATTTTAGCGCCGAATGCAATAACCTTAAGCAGTTGGAGCGCATCATCGACCAACTGCTGAAGAGTACCCGATAACGTCCATGGTCTACTTGTGTAAAGACTGCAGCTACCGCGGCAAGATGAGTGGTCAGGGGGGCGAATGCCCCGCCTGTGGCTCCTTCAACATGGTACCGTGCCGATCCGCAGCTAAAGACGGGACATCCACCACCGCCAAATGGCGCATTGTCATCATGCTGCTGCTGTGGGGATGCCTGTCCGCCCTGGTTATTTCGAAGCTGGTCCCGTGAAGCTTACAGCCGAACATTTCCCGATTTCCTGCTCCCTGCAATCACTGGTGCAGGAACACTTCTCCGGCGCCGCTGTCGAGCCGGGCCAGCACCACATGTCGCTGGACGAGCTGCTTGGCTATTTGCGCAATCCCAGAGACCTGGATCTCACACCCTTCGCGGATCTACTCAGCCAGACGGAGGAGATGGGCGACCCGGCATTGCCATCGGGCGAACACACCGCCATCCTTCGCTGGATTGGCGAAGCCATGCATCAATTTGAACAGCGCTTCCCGCTGGAGGAGCCGCTGGCATCCGAGGTTCGGCGACTGAAACCGCTGGCCGCCGCGATCGCGCTCACCGACCCGGACTTTATGCAGCCGGATGTACACCCCTTGCACCAGCTGCTCGACACCATCCATGAACGCGCCGTCGGCTGGCAGGCGAGGCTTGGCCGGGCCGGCATCGTGCTGGAAAAGCAGGTTGCGACAGCGGTGGAGGGCGCCCTCTCCTGGTTCGACAATAACTCCGTGGATATGGCAGCAGTTTGCGCCGATTTTGTCGCCGCTGCAGAGCGCGACCAGGCTCGCGCAAAACGCATGTCACGCCGCGTGGTGGAAGCAGAACTGGGGCGCGTCAAGACAGCCGCAGCAAAACGCGAAGCGTCAGGCATGATTAACGGCGCCCTGGAAAGATACGCCGCCCCGCCGGAGATCGGCGAATTCCTCAAGGGCCCGTGGTACGACAGCGCCCAGCTTTTGCTGCTCAAGTTCGGTGCTGATTCAGAGCAATGGCAGAAAATGCGTGAGACAACCGAGACGCTGCTCGACTCACTCCAGAGCCTGGAGAACGCCTCTGAGGAGCGACGCCAGCATATCTTTGCCCTGGTCACCCAGCTCCCGCGGGAAATGCGACGCTGGCTGTTGAGCCTGCACCATGATACCGACGCGGTGAATGATGCAATGGCTCTGGTTGAATTCGCACACTTGCGTATATTGAGGCAGCAGCCGGTGAATCTCGAGTGGATTCTGCCTATCACTGTCACCGCTGCAAACGACGGCAGCTACCGCGAAGAGTTGGTAAGAGCGCTCAGACCGATACAGGAAGGAAATTGGTTCGGTGTGGAAACACGCAAGGATGGCATGCTGCGTGTGCAGCTCGTGCTGAAGGAAGAACGGGAGCAACGGCTGCTGTTTACCAACCTCGCAGGTATGAAGGTACTGGACCAAAGCTTCGAGCAGTTTGATGAGTTGCTGGAAAAAAAGCGCGTCATGGCATTGCCAACCGGTGGCGGCTTCAGCCTGTGTCTGACCATCGCCGCGGGCATCAGCACTATTGACCAGCTCAATGCATTGTATGCGCGCGTGTCGCAGGATTCACCGGGAACACCGCTCGCTCCAGTGGCGACTGCCAGCGAAGATGCAGAACCGGAGCCCCGTATGGCGGCGCCAGAAGCGCCTCCAGTAGAGGAGCCACAACCAGAGCCGGAGCCGGAGCCGGAGCCTGAACCTGAACCTGAACCTGAACCTGAGTCCGATCCGGAACCGGCGCCTCAGCCAGAGAAAAAATCAGAGCCGGAGCCGGCTGGCGAACCCGAAGCGGATTCTCTCAGCCTGGACGGGGATTTTGCGGAGCTACAGGCACTGATAGATGACGATGATCCGCTTTCCAGCGAGTACGGGCTGGACGACATCGACTTTTTCAACACACCGGAGGACACAGCAGAAAGCGGGGCTGACGCGCTCGATTCTTCTGCCTCAATACCAGAGGACGACGTCGAGCCGCCGGCTGATACGGGCGATGACCCAAGCCAATGGCTGCAACCTCCGGAGCTTTCCTCCTCCGAGCCGGGCCCGGTAAAGGGCTCCCCCACGGTGCCAGAGCTACCCGATGACGTGCCCGATACACTCTCCCAGCCGATAAGCGGAGGCAGCGACGCAAAAGAGCATATTGGCGAACAGTCTCCCAGGGAAGAAGAGGCTGAAACCGCACGGGATAGCAGCGACAGCGAGCCTGAGCTGCGTCTGGATCTGCAAATGGGCGCGTGGCTCGGTTTTCACGATGGCGATACGCCGCTAATGGCCAAACTGGCTGTGCACGACCCTGAGGAAGATATCTATATTTTTGTCAACCGCAGCGGCATCAAGATGCGCCAGATCAGCGGTGCGGCTCTGCGCGCGTTGGTGTCCAGGGGCCTGGTGGACATTCTGCAAACCACGTCCAACTTCCGTGAGGAGGTGAACGATGTACGCAAGAAGCTCGACACTTGAAGAAAGCGTGATCGACGATGTCTGAACAACGCAGGCATCTCAGATTACCACTGGAAAGCCGGACATTCATTGAACTGGTTTCGCCCCAACTGGGCACCAGAGGTACCGGACGCCTGGTCACCTGCCAGACACTGAACATATCACGCGGAGGTCTGCAGGTAGCACTGGGCGACGCGGTTACCGTGGGCGCCATATTGCAAATCAGCGTCGAGTTGCCCACCGAGGAGCAGCCACTATACCTCGCTGGCGAAGTGCGCTGGTGCAGGTACAACGACCTGGATGCCGAGTTGCGCTGGCTGGCCGGATTCAAACTGTTGAACGCCGAAAGCACCGACATCGGTCGCTGGGTGGAACTGATCGCGGACATGGAACGCTGAATTTCCGCCGGCGAGCACGCGGTGCAGCGGTGTCAGTCCTCGTCGTCAACGCTCTCCAGCGCCAGCCCACCGGCAGCACCCGCGGATTCCCCATCCTGCGTCGCGAACTTGATCTTTAGTCGCAGGTTGTTGGGAGAGTCGGCATTTCTCAGCGCTTCCTCGTCGGTGATCTTGCCTTCGCGGAACAGCTCAAACAGGGCGGCGTCAAAAGTCTTCATCCCGAGGTTTTCGGACTTCTCCATAATCTCCTTGATGCCGTCGATATCGCCTTTCAGGATCAGATCCTGCACTATCGGCGTACCCAGCAAGACTTCTATGGCGGCACTGCGCTTGCCGTCACGCGTGGGAATCAGGCGCTGCGAAACGATGCACTGCATGTTCATGGAGAGATCCATGAGCAGCTGCGTGCGACGATCCTCGGGGAAAAAGTTGATGATTCTGTCCAGCGCCTGATTGGCGTTGTTGGCGTGCAGGGTTGATATGCACAGATGTCCGGTTTCTGCAAACGCGATCGCGTGTTCCATCGTTTCCCGGTCACGGATCTCACCGATGAGAATCACGTCCGGCGCCTGACGCAGAGTGTTCTTCAGCGCATTGTGCCAGCTACGGGTATCCACGCCCACTTCCCGCTGGTTAACGATCGACTTCTTGTGGCTGTGCACGAACTCCACTGGATCTTCAATGGTAACAATGTGGCCACTGCTATTACGATTGCGATAATCGATGAGTGCGGCGAGTGACGTGGACTTGCCGGACCCGGTAGCGCCCACAAACAACATGAGTCCACGCTTGCGCATTACCACTTCGGTGAGCGTGGGCGGCAAGCCGAGATCCTGCCAGCTCGGGATGTCGGCAACAATATTACGGGCAACGATGCCCACCTCGTTGCGCTGTACAAATATATTGATGCGAAAGCGACCATAGCCCGATACAGACGTGGCGAGATTCATTTCCAGTTCTTTCTCGAACTCCGCGCGCTGCGCTTCATCCATGATCTCGTAGGCAATCTCCTTGATCTCCCCGGGCCGCAGAATCTCACTGGCGATGGGCTTGAGTTCGCCCTGAAACTTGGCACAGGGTGGAGCACCCGTGCTGAGAAAGAGGTCCGAACCATTCTCGGCGGACAGTATTTTTAACCACTCGACTATTCTCACACGGCACCCCCCGGTTTTTCTTGCTCCTACTGTAGCAGCTTGCCATTGTGGGACAAGAGCGGCACTGACCCATGCGGAGCCACCCCCTTCGCCGGCTGCACACTGGCCACTTTCAGGACGCAATCGTATACTGTGCGGCCGCGCAATATAGCAAGGATAAAAATTGTGGAAAACGCCCGACCCACACCGCTTCTCGAAGATTCCGAAGCCACGCGGCGCAAGCTTGAGGATTGGCTGTCCGAGCACCGGGGCACCGCGGTGCATATTCCCGAGCTGACCATTCCCGAAGCCACCGGCATGTCCAATGTCACACTGCTGTTCGACGTGCAGTGGCAGGAGAACGGCGCCCGCCTGAGCGAACCGGTAGTGGCGCGCCTGCAGCCGGAGATAGATCGCCCGGTGTTCCCCGATTACGATCTCAGCCTGCAGTACGAGGTGATGGAGAGCATTGGTCGCCACAGCGATATTCCGGTGCCGGAGCTGCGCGGCCTGGAAACCGACAAATCGCTGCTGGGTGTGCAGTTTTATTTCATGAAGCACACGGAGGGACGGATTCCCAGCGACATGCCACCCTACAACATGGATGGCTGGATGATGCACGAGACGACACTCGCGCAACGCGCGGACATGTGGCGCGCAGCGGTCGACATGATGGCGCGCTTCCATCGGCTGGATTACCGCGAACTGGGCTTTGAAAAACTGCATGTACCGGGCAAAACACCCCTGCAGCAACAGCTTGAGTACTGGCAGCACTACCACGTATGGGGCCTGGAAGGACAAACGCAGGAGATTTGCCAGCAAGCGCTTGACTGGCTCTGGGCAAATCAGCCCGCCGAAGAACCTACCGTGCTGTGCTGGGGCGACTCGCGACTCGGCAACATGATTTTCAATGAGTCACTGGATGGCATTGCCGCCATGCTGGACTGGGAAATGGCGGTGTTGGGCAATCCGGTGCAGGATATCGCCTGGTTCAACTACCTGGATTCGACCTTCGCCGATGGGCTCGGCATGCCGCGACTCGAGGGCCTGCCGGATTACGACAGCACCATTGCACAATGGGAGGCAGCATCCGGGCATTCAGCCCGCGACTACCGCTACTATTTTATTTTCGCGGGAATGCGCTACGGCCTGATCCTGTCCCGGATCATGCTGGCCACAGGCCAGGCATCCGAGGTTCAGGGCAATTTCGCCTGCCAGCTACTACAAACGCATCTGGACAGACTCGACTGAAGGCGCGCACGACCGGCGCATGCCGCCTGTACTGCGACCCCACGCAACTATACACTTGGCCCGCGCCAAAATGGAAAATGTCGGCCAGCCACCGGCCGGGTGACTAAAAGGAGTTTCCATTGCCCTCCACACTGGATACCGCGCTGCGGGTGCTCGCCCGGCCGAACGCGCTCGAAACGCTCACGCAAATCCGCCGCGGCATTGAGAAAGAGAGCCTGCGCATAACACCGGAGGGCAAGCTTGCCCTGACGCCGCACCCGCGGAGCCTCGGCTCCCCGCTGACCCACTCATCGATCACCACGGATTATTCCGAAGCCCTGCTCGAGTTCATCACGCCAGTGAGCACGGGGATTGCAGACAGCCTGCACCGCCTGGAGGACATTCACAGCTTCGTGTACCAGCAGCTCGACACAGAGCTGCTGTGGGCCGCCAGCATGCCCTGTATCGTGAGCGGCGACGAGAACATTCCCGTGGCACTCTACGGAAGCTCGAACATCGCACGCATGAAAACCGTGTACCGCTGCGGACTTGGGCACCGCTACGGGCGGCTGATGCAGGCGATAGCCGGCATACACTACAACTGGTCCATGCCCGATGCGTTCTGGAACGACGCCTGGAGAGATGCTGGCAGCCCCGGCAGCCGCGCTGATTACATTACCGATCGCTACCTGGGGCTCATTCGCAATTTCCGCCGCTACTCCTGGCTGCTGATCTATCTCTTCGGCGCCTCTCCCGCAGTCTGTTCCAGCTTCCTGAAAGGACGTGACAACCACGGCCTGCAGCCGTTCGATGAGCGGGGTCGCAGCCTCTACCAGCCGTATGGCACCGCGCTGCGCATGGGCGGCCTGGGATACAACAGTGAGGCCCAGAAGGGCCTGAACATCTGCTATAACTCACTGGATAACTACGTGCACACCTTGCGCAGCGCGATCTTGCAGCCGCATCCACCGTACGCAGACATCCCCACCGGGCAAGGTAACAACTACCAGCAACTCAGCGACAGCCTGCTGCAGATCGAGAATGAATTTTACAGCCCGATCCGGCCCAAACGGGTGGCGGAATCCGGCGAAACCGCGCTGAATGCGCTGGTGCGCGGAGGTATAGAATATATTGAGGTTCGCTGCGTCGATGTCAGCCCCTTCACGCCAGTGGGCCTCGACGCCGAGCAGATTCGCTTCCTCGATACCTTCCTGCTTTACTGTCTGCTCAGTGACAGCCCCCCCTGTGACGACACGCAACAGACCGCCCAGCTCGCCAACCTCGACGCCGTAGTGGCGCGCGGCCGCGAACCCGGCCTGTTACTCGATCGAGAGGGCAGTAGAATCAGTCTCACAAACTGGTCCGAGAACCTGCTGTCAGCGATGCGCCCCGTGGCGGCCCTGTTCGACTCGGCGTTTCAGACAGACAACTATCAGCTCGCATTAACGGCCCAACTCGCCAGGGTCGCCGACCCCGAACTGACGCCCTCGGCCCGCATTCTGCGCGAGATGCGTGAAAGCGATCTGCCCTTTTTCCGCCTCGCGATGCGCTACAGCGAGCGCTGGGCCGAGTTTTTCCGCGCCCGCAATCTGGACCCGGCAGTACAGGCCGGGTTTGTTGCCGAAGCCGAGCGCTCGCTCGCCGCGCAGCTTGAAATTGAGAACGCCGACAGCATGCCCTTTCAGGACTTCCTGCAGAGCTATTTCAGCCAGTACCGGGAGTTATAGGGTGCTGCGGTGAACTTCCTTGCGCACTTTCATCTCGCCTGGCCAGACGCAGGCCTGATTGCTGGCGGTCTCGAGGGTGACTACTACAAAGGGCCGCTGGGCGACGAACTGCCGCCCCGGCTGGCAGCGGGGGTGCGCCTGCATCGCGCGGTGGACGCCTATACCGATCAGCATCCGCGCATTGCCCACCTGCGCACCCAATTGCCGCCACAACTGCGTCGCTACGCGGGTATTCTGATCGACCTGAGCTTCGATCACTACCTCAGCGTGCACTGGTCGCGGTTTAGCGATATCGAACTGAGCCGCTTCAATGCCAGCGTCTACGCCGCGCTCGCCGCCAATCGGGACCAGCTGAGCACAGGCTCGCAACGCATGCTGGAGCGCCTTGAAGAGCACGACATTCTGAACCTCTATCACGACTGGCACACCGTTACGGCCACAGCTGAGCGCATTGGAGAACGTTTTCGGGGCGCCAATCCGTTCACCGACATTGCAGCCAGTATCAGCGCCACACGCGCGAACATGGAATCTGCTTTTCTGGACTTCTACCCACAGTTACAGCACTTCAGCCGGCAACGGATTCGCGCCCTGCACTGAGCGCCGCGCTACCAGCCCAACCGTGCTGTCACTCTCCCTGTTGCGCCATTCTTGCAACACTGCGTGGTGGCCCCGTCGGAAGGCGCAAACGGCAATGCCCGGCGATATTGCAAGGCCAGGCAAAAACTCCTAGTGTAGCGAACTATCAAGGCTCTCCCTCTGCTTTCGGATACACGACACATGCCGCCCAGTTTTTCACACCGCCAGGTTTTTCTCGGGCTCGCCCTTCTGGCGCTGCTTTCCATGCTGTTCGCCCGCGTATACCTGCAGGCCATGCTGGGCTTCGAGGCTTGTCCACTGTGTATGACCCAACGGCTGTTCGTGGTGTTATGGGGTGGCTTCGCCCTGCTCGCGGTACTGCACAACCCGCGCGGCTGGGGTCTCAGGGTGTACGCGGCCCTGTGCGGCGCGGCGGCGTTTTTAGGCTCGCTGGTGGCAGCGCGGCATGTGTGGCTGCAGCAGTTGCCGGAAGATCAGGCACCGGCGTGCGGCCCGCCGCTCGATTACCTGCTGGAAAATTTCCCGCTGCGCGACGCCATCAACACAATGCTTCTGGGTGACGGCAATTGCGCCGATACCGTATGGACTTTCCTCGGGCTCAGCATACCGCAGCAAACGCTGGTATTGTTCTGCGTGGCTATCGCGGTAGCGGTCTGGCAGCTTGTGCGGCCGCTACGATTCCACTAGGCCGGCAACCCGCTCGCTGGCCTGCCGCACAACTTGCCAGACACCTTGCTAGACACAGCGACGCGGCCTTATAGTGGCTCCGCCTGTCATCCACGGATATCGTCACATGCCCAGTCGCAGCAATAATCCGAAAGCCCAATACACCGCCGTGGAAGAACTGCTCACGCGCTGGCTGCGGGAGCGGCGCACGGTGCTAGGCAGCTACACCGAAATGGTGGTGGCATGCCAGGAACAGCTGGACGGAAAGGCTCTGGAACAGCGCCAGCAATTGCTCTGCGAGTTACTGGTGGACTACATCTCGGCAGGTCATTTCGAGGTTTACCACGAACTGCTCAACGAAGCGGAGAGTTTCGCCGACGGCAGTTGCGCGCTGGCCGAGCAATTGCTGCCCGCCATTGGCGATACCACCGAGGTCATTCTGGCCTATGAAGAAAAGTACGGTGGTAAACCGAACTCGCAGAAAAAGCTGAAGCGCGACCTCTCCGCTCTGGGAGAGGTGCTGGAATCACGTTTCGTGCTGGAAGATCGGCTCATTGCCGGCCTGCACGGCCGGCATCAGGCTGCAGCGAAGGGCTGAGCGAGCACGCTGCCGGTAGCAGTTACTCGGCTTCAGCCTCGCCTTCGGACGCCGCCGCGCCCTCTTCGGCTTCAGCGGGTTCCGCCTGGCTCGGAATCGACAGCAACTCCACATCGAAGATCAATGCCGCGTTGGGCCCGATCACCTGGCCGGCGCCCGCGGAACCGTAGGCGAGATCAGCGGGAATGGCGAGTTTCCACTTGGATCCAACAGGCATGAGCTGCAGGGCTTCGGTCCAGCCGGGGATGACCTGACCTACACCAAAGGTGACAGGCTGGCCGCGGCTGTAGGAGGAATCGAACTCGGTGCCGTCGACGAGCGTACCGCTGTAGTGCACTTCAACGGTATCGTCGGGGCCGGGCACGGGGCCATCTCCGGCCTCGATCACTTCGTACTGCAGGCCGGACTCGGTTACCGTCACGTCTTCGCGCGCCGCGTTCTGCTCCAGAAAGGCAGCGGCTGCCGCCTCATTGGCCTCTGCCAGGGCTGCTTGCGCCGCCTGCTGCTCTTCGACTGCCTTCTCCTGGTAGGCCTGCATTTCCGCCTGCATCACATCGCGGCTCAAACGCGGCTCCTTGCCTTCAAGGGCATCCATCACACCCTGCGTGAATGCGCCTTTGTCCAGGGGGATGCCGTCAGTCGCCATGCGCTGACCAAGGCTGTAGGCAATACCGTAGCTCAGGCGCTGGTCGGAGGTGTCCAGGGCAACCGAAGTGGTGGATTCCGCGGCGGCTTCAGTCTCTGCCGGGGGCTGTTCGTTGCAGGCCTGCAGCACAAATACGCTGGTCAGGGCGAGGGGCAGGGCATACTTCTTCATAATGTAATCCGTTCGCTGTAGTCAGTGGAATCGCGGTGGGCGCCCATGTTACTACCGGCTACTCCGGGGCGCTACCCCTGGCTCACTGGCTGCAAGCAGCGGTACCAGCGCGTCTATCAGCGGCTTCCAGCGCGTCTGTTCGCTACCCGACAATTCAGCCACCAGCGCCAGGTGTGCGTGCAATCGTGCCCTCCCGGCGGGCATTTCATTGTGCGACCCCGGGGGCGGGGCGCCCGCAGCGGTACTTCCCGCAAAAAGTATGTCCTGCTCTGCGCGCTCCGCGAGCAATTCCAGCTCCGCGAGTCGCTCGCGCAGAGCGGCGGCTGGAGAAAATTCGCGCAGGTCGCGACGCAGGATGCGCAAAGGCTGTACGACTCGCACTCGCCAATCGCTGACAGCCACGTCTTGCTCCGCCAGGTGCTCAGCGGTGAGCGGCCTGCCCTGCAGCCATAACCAGGCCGCGTACAACAACAAATTGACATCCACGCCACAGTCATCCTGCAGGCGCAGACAAAGTGTCACCACGCCACCACGGTAAACGGCCAGGGAGTAGTCCCAAAAGGGATTGGTGGCGCCGATTTCGGCCATTGCGTTGCCTCGCAAGAATACCGCTGAACCATACCTCGCACCCCCCGCGAGCACTAGGGTAGAATGCGCCGCCTTATGATCATTCTGCGCGACATCAGCCTGCGGCGTGGTAGCAAACTCCTGCTGCAGGAAGCCAATGCGACCCTGCAGCCAGGGCAGCGCCTGGCATTGATAGGTGCCAACGGCTGCGGCAAAAGCAGCCTGTTTTCACTCCTTCTGGGCGAGCTGGGCGCAGACGCAGGAGAGATTGAGGGCATGAACAACCTGCGTGTGGCGCACATGGCGCAGGAAGTTCACGCCTCTGCGGAGCCGGCTTGCGAGTTCGTCTGGCGCGGGGACGCGCAACTTGCAAAGCTGCAGGACAGACTGGAGAAGCTGGAGGCCGCGGGCGATTTCGAACGCGCCGCGCCCATCCACTCAGAACTGGAGGCCATCGACGGCTACAGTGCGGAGCGCAGATCCATTCGCCTGCTGCAGGGTCTCGGCTTCGCTGAAAGCGATGTGACGCGTGCAGTCAGTGATTTTTCCGGCGGCTGGAGAATTCGTCTGAATCTCGCACGCGCGCTCATGACGCCCTCGGATGTTCTGCTGCTTGACGAACCGAGCAACCACCTGGATCTGGACGCAACGCTGTGGCTGCAGCAATGGCTGCAACGCTATCCGGGCACGCTGGTGCTTATTTCCCACGACCGCGACTTCATCGACGCCACCTGTGAACGTATCCTGCACATTGAGCAGCAGTCGCTGCAGACCTATAAGGGCAATTATTCCGATTTTGAGCGCTTGCGCGCCGAACGACTGTCCAACCAGCAGGCCAATTACGAGCGACAACAACGCCGCGCCGCCGAGATTGAAGATTTCGTGCGGCGTTTCCGCTACAAGGCCACCAAGGCAAAACAGGCACAGAGCCGCCTCAAGGAACTGGAGCGCATGCAGGTGCTGGCTCCCGCGCACGCTGATTCACCCTTCGATTTCCGTTTTGTACCACCGCAGAAGACCAGCGATCCGCTATTGCGCCTGGATGGGTGCGTACTCGGCTACGGCCAGACACCCGTGCTGCGCGGCGTTGATCTGCAGTTGCGGCCCGGCACCCGCCTGGGTCTCCTGGGGCGCAACGGGGCGGGCAAATCCACGTTGCTGAAGAGCATTATCGGTGAACTGCCACTGCTGGCGGGGGAACGCAGTGCGGGCGAACACCTGCGCATCGGCTATTTCGATCAACAGCAGTTGGAGGCGCTGGACATGCAGGCCAGCCCGGCATTGCACATCCAGCGCCTGAGTCCCGAAGCACGTGAGCAGAAGGTGCTGGATTTTCTCGGTGGCTTCAATTTTCGCGGGGATGCCGTCAAGGCCCCGGTGGCGCCGCTGTCGGGCGGCGAGAAGGCGCGGCTAGCGCTGGCCATGGTGGTCTGGCAGCGGCCAAACCTGCTGGTGCTGGATGAGCCTACCAACCACCTCGACCTGGATATGCGCCACGCGATGGAAGTGGCGCTGGTAGATTATGCAGGCGCGCTGGTGCTGGTCAGCCACGATCGTCACATGCTGCGCAACACGGTGGAAGAACTACTACTGGTGCACGACGGACAGGTAGAGGACTACCGCGATGATCTGCGCGCCTATGAGCGCTGGATTCTGTCGCGCTACAGCAGTGAACAGCGGCCGGACACTGCCGCGGGCGGCGACAATCGCAAGCAGAAACGCCAGGAGTCCGCCGCCAGCCGGGAGCAGCGTCGCCCGCTACAGAAAAAGCTTGAGCGCACGGAGCGGGAGATGTCGAAAATTGCCGCCGCACTGGCCACGGTTCGCGAGCATCTCGCTGATACGCAGATCTATGCGGAAGAACACCGTGAAGCGCTCGAGAAACTGCTGCTTGAGGAAGGGAAGCTGCAGGCACAGGCCGATACACTGGACGAAACCTGGCTGGAACAACAGCAGGCTCTGGAGGAACTGGATGCCGGGGAAAGTGCTTCCACGGGGCACAAGAGTCAGCGCTAGGGCCCCCGCCGGGCTGTCCAGACAATCGCATTCAGCACCAGTTGGCGCGCATTGTCATTCTCCCAGTTGGCGTGAAAGTGACCACCGGTGTAGCCAAAACCCCTACCACCCTGCGGACGTTCATAGGCCCAGGCAACAATCTGCGGCTGGCCTGCGGCCACCAGCTCACGCACCGCGTTATTGCCGCTGTGCGGCCCGTTATCCCGCTGCATTGTCTCGAGCGGCGCCACCGCCGAGAGAAGCGGCGCAACACCGGCCATCTGCGGCACGAAACGCATATTGAAATACCACTCGTCTTTTAGCGCGAAAGGGGCGATACCGCGAGTTACCGGATGCTCTGGCAGTGAGGCGAAATGCGCCCTCCAGTGCGGGTTCACCGACCAGTGAGTTTCAAAGTAGCCGCCGATGGCTCGCAGCATGGCGGACGCCGCTTCTCCCCCGGGGGGTACTTCCACCGCGTAGTGCAGGGCCACCACGCCCACGCCGTCATCCAGCAATTGCTGAAACCGGGGCAAATGCGCGTTGATCATGTGCCCGGGACCGCCATCGGCGTAGAGCACCACGCTATCCACGCCCCGCAGAATCGCCTCGTCGGCCGGCCAGCCGCCGTACACCACCTGAACGTCGAAGTCCGGCTGCTGGCGGCGCAGCGCCTGGGCGAGCAGCAGCGAGCCCGCGCGATGTTCATGCGCCCAGGGACCGTGACTGTCACGGCCCGCCAGGAACAGAACGCGTGCCGCGGGCTCGCCGGCCTCCACCTTATAGTGCTGCAACAGCTCGCCGTCATGCCCGCAGGCGCCGAGCAGGCCCACAGCGAACAATGCCAGCAACGAGCGCCACTTGCGCGGGCGGGCAGGTCTCGCTCTTCTCACCACGCTTTTATGTGTACTGACGCCACGCCGGCTTCGCCCGGCCACCCTGTTCACAGGCTACCTTCCGTCGCGAGGAGTCGCAGCTTCTGCTCGCGAGGCAACCGCTTGATAACGCGTTCCCGACGCTGGGCGCTGGCGCGGTCCGGCGCTGCTTCCGACCACAACAGGGTTACCGGTCTGCGACCTCGCGTGTAACGCGAACCGCCGCTCAACTCGCCGTTGTGTTGGCGCAACCGGCGCACCACATCGCGGGCAACACCGGTGTACAGAGTGCCATCGGCGCAGCGCAGCAGGTACACCGTCCAGCGCACGCTCACGCAATCACGCCAGCGCCGGCAGCGTGACCACTGCCTCGTCAATCTCCGCGCCATGACAAACGCCATAGCCCGATGGCACTACCGCCTCTTTCATCCTGCCTGCCTTTAGGTTGCAGGGGCCCCGTTTACCATGAAAACTCTGGCCCGAGATTCACTGCACGCTGGCGCGCGTTCAGTCATGCGCTTTCGATCGCCCGTATCCTAGCATGCCATCCCGGTTCAATCGCCCGCCCCCACGTCTATAGCGAGACGATCTATCCACAGGCCGAAAAGCTCTAGAACGCCAGTTGTGCGTCAAGCCTCCGATGGTATGATTGCCACCTGCGAATACGCGCGGCGATAGTCCACTAAACAACTGGAGAAAAGCATGTCAGACCAGATCGTACACGTCAGCGATGCCACCTTTGACGCCGAAGTGTTGAGTTCAGACATTCCCGTGCTGGTAGATTTCTGGGCAGAGTGGTGTGGCCCGTGCAAGATGATCGCCCCGGTGCTGGATGAACTCGCGGCTGAATACGATGGCAAACTCAAGATCTGCAAGGTCGACGTCGATGCCAATCCAGACATCCCGCCAAAGTTCGGCATTCGCGGAATACCCACGCTGATCGTGTTCAAGGGGGGCAATGCCGAAGCGACCAAGGTGGGTGCTTTGTCCAAGACCCAACTGACGGAGTTCATTCAGGAAGTGATCTGAGCCCGTCAGGGCCTGCCACAGGCGGGCCCTGACATGACTTGCGGGCGCGCCTGCGGCCGCGCCATGTACCACCGCGTTCCTGCGGGCCAGCCGGGAATTCCAGCGGCTTCGCCCCGGGGAAAAAATGTGTAGACGGCATCAGAGGGTCATGCTACATTTCTCCTCGCTGCACGTTCCCGTGCCATAACAATAGCCCTGAAAACCAATCCCGAAGCGCATTAGCGTTGGCCTCACCAACCAGCCGGGGTTTGCACAATATTCAACTTCCTTCCTCCCGAGACATGCACCCCTGTATTTCCTATGAACCTGACTGATCTGAAAACAAAATCCACCCAGGAACTCATCGATATCGCCAAAGAGATGGGCCTGGACAATATGGCCCGCTCGCGAAAACAGGACATTATCTTTGCCGTCCTCAAGCGCCACGCGAAGAGCGGCGAGGACATCTACGGCGACGGCGTGCTGGAAATCCTGCAGGACGGTTTCGGCTTTTTACGCTCTTCCGACAGTTCCTATCTCGCAGGGCCGGACGACATTTACGTGTCTCCCAGCCAGATACGCCGCTTCAACCTGCGCACGGGCGACACCATCTCCGGCAAGATACGCCCACCAAAAGACAGCGAACGCTACTTTGCGCTGCTCAAGGTTGACGAGGTCAACTTCAACCGGCCGGAAAATTCCAAGTCCAAGATCCTGTTTGAAAATCTCACCCCGCTATTCCCCGACGAGCGCCTCACGCTGGAGACAGGTAACGGTAGCACGGAGGACTTGACCGGCCGCATCATCGATCTGGTCTCGCCCATCGGCAAAGGCCAGCGCGGCCTGCTGGTTGCTCCGCCGAAAGCGGGCAAGACCATCATGATGCAGAACATCGCGCAGGCGATTATCACCAACAACCCCGAGTGCTACATCATCGTTTTGCTGATCGACGAGCGTCCGGAAGAAGTGACGGAAATGCAGCGCTCGGTGGGTATCCGCGGCGCCGAAGTGGTGGCCTCAACCTTCGATGAACCCCCCGCTCGCCACGTGCAGGTGGCAGACATGGTGATCGAGAAAGCCAAACGTCTGGTGGAACACAAGCGCGACGTAGTGATACTGCTGGATTCCATCACCCGTCTGGCGCGTGCCTACAACACCGTGATTCCAAGTTCCGGCAAGGTGCTCACCGGCGGTGTAGACGCCCACGCGCTGGAGCGTCCCAAGCGCTTTTTTGGCGCGGCACGCAATATTGAGGGCGGCGGCAGCCTGTCCATCATCGCCACCGCGCTGATAGATACCGGCTCTAAAATGGATGAAGTGATCTACGAGGAGTTCAAGGGCACCGGCAACATGGAGTTGCACCTTGATCGCAAGGTCGCGGAGAAGCGCGTCTACCCGGCAATCAACATCCGCCGTTCCGGCACACGCCGGGAAGAGCTGCTCACCAAGGAAGATGAGCTACAGCGCATGTGGATTCTGCGCAAACTGCTGCACGGCATGGAAGATCTGGCGGCTATAGAGTTTCTCTCGGACAAGCTCAGGGAAACCAAAACCAACGAAGAGTTTTTCAAATCCATGAAGCGCAAATAGCATGCAGTCTCTGCGCTCCAGCTAGACAGAGCCACCGCGCGTTATGCAGTACGCCGATCTCAGGGATTTTATCGCCACACTCGAAGAACGCGGTGACCTGGTCCGTATTTCCACCGAGATTGACCCCCACCTTGAAATGACGGAAATCGCCGACCGCACGCTGCGTGCGGGCGGCCCCGCCCTGCTGTTTGAAAATCCAAAGGGCCACCGTGTACCGGTGCTGGCCAACCTGTTCGGCACGGAACAACGCGTGGCCTGGGGCATGGGCGCCGAGAGCACCGGGGGGCTGCGCGAGATCGGTGAAATTCTCGCCTACCTGCGCCAGCCAGATCCACCGAAAGGCATGCGCGAGCTGTGGGATAAAGCGCCGCTGCTCAAGCAAGTGCTGAACATGGGGCCAAAAATGGTGCGCAACGCCCCCTGCCAGTACCACGTGAAGCAGGCTGACGAGGTGAACCTGGAAGAGTTGCCCATACAGACCTGCTGGCCGGGTGACGCGGGGCCGCTAGTCACTTGGCCACTGGTGATCACACGCGGGCCAAACAAAGAGCGGCAGAATCTCGGCATCTACCGCATGCAATTAATCGGGCGCAACAAACTCATCATGCGCTGGCTCTCGCATCGCGGCGGCGCCCTGGACTACCGCGACTGGCAGTTGCAGAACCCGGGCAAACGCTACCCCGTAGCTGTTGCGCTCGGCGCTGACCCGGCCACCACGCTCGCGGCAGTAACACCCGTTCCCGACGCGTTGTCCGAGTATGCCTTTGCGGGTCTGCTGCGAGGCAGCAAAACAGAACTGAGCGAGTGCTTCACCGCGGGCGCCCGCGAGCACGGCCTGAAAGTACCTGCGCGCGCGGAGTACATCCTCGAAGGCTACCTGGAACCGGGAGAGTTGGCGGAAGAGGGGCCATTCGGGGATCACACCGGCTACTATAATGAAGTGGACCGCTTCCCCGTATTTACCGTGGAGGCCATCACGCACCGCGAATCACCCATTTATCACAGCACCTACACGGGGCGCCCCCCGGATGAGCCTGCAGTGCTAGGCGCGGCGCTGAACGAAGTGTTCGTGCCCATATTACAAAAGCAGTTTCCGGAAATCGCAGACTTTTACCTGCCGCCCGAAGGCTGCTCTTATCGTCTTGCGGTGGTTACATTGCGCAAGGAGTACCCTGGCCACGCGAAACGGGTCATGCTCGGCGTGTGGTCGTTCCTGCGGCAGTTCATGTACACCAAGTTTGTGGTGGTCACGGACGACGATATCAACGCCCGGGACTGGAAAGATGTTATCTGGGCGATGACTACACGCATGGACCCACGCCGCGACTGCGTGATCATCGACAACACGCCGATAGACTATCTGGATTTTGCCTCGCCGGTATCGGGGCTGGGCTCCAAGATTGGTTTCGACGCCACCAGCAAATGGCCCGGCGAAACTGACCGGGAGTGGGGCCGACCCATCGTCATGGACGCGGCAGTGAAGCAGCGTATCGACGATATCTGGGACGACCTGGGTGTCAGCTGAAGCACATCGGCGTAAACTCGCCCTGTCAGCACTTCCGATACTTCAGCCAGATAGCGGGAACAGCACACCCTCAAGGCTTGTGGCTGGACGCAAAGGGAGGGCCCAGGCTGAAACGGGCTCCAGCCGATACCGCAAGGAATAGCCAGAAAAGCGCATGCAATCCAAAGCGCCACTGCCATCCCTGATCCGCTATAGCCTCGGCGGAGGCCTGCCTTTGCTGCTGCTCGCCGCATCGTTGGTGCTGGGCGCTATCGCCCTGGCATTGACGCCCCGCGAGGAAGAGCCGCAGATCGTGGTACCGATGGTGGACGTTCTGGTTGAGGCGCCGGGGCTATCGGCGGAGCAGGTGGAGCGACAGGTCACCATCCCGCTGGAAAAACTGCTCAAGCAGATTCCGGGTGTGGAGAACATCTACTCAGCCAGTGCGCAGGGACGCAGCAGCGCGACGTTACGGTTCCACGTAGGCGAGGATCGCGAGCGGTCCATTCTGAACACATACAACAAGCTGTATTCGAGCCAGGATCAGGTGCCGGAGGTCGTGAACCGCTGGCAGGTGAACCCGGTTGAGGTGGATGACGTCCCCATATTGATGCTGGCGCTGTGGAGCAGCGATGCCGGCAGGATTGGCGACTATGAATTGCGCCGCATCGCGGACGAACTCGCCACGTTCATCCAATCTGTAGACGATGCCGGAGTCGTAAAGGTCACAGGCGGGCGCCCGCGTACCATTCGCATACTTCCCGACACCGAGAGCCTGGCGGCACGCAACAGCACCGTGGGAGATATCCTGCAGGCGTTGGAGCTGTCGAATCTGCTTGCCGAAAGCGGCCGCTGGATTCTGGGCAATGAGGGCATGCTGCTCGAGAGTGGCGACGTTATCCGCACACCTGAAGAACTGCGTCACGCGGTAATCAACGTAGTCAACGGTCAGCCGGTATTCCTCAACGAGGTCGCCAGCGTGGTTGATGGCCCCGCAGAACCGCAGAGCTACACGTGGATCGATTTCGCCGGCGACTATCACGCCGGCCGTGAAGGGCAGCCCATGGTAACGCTCAGTGTTGCCAAGCAGCGCGGTAGCAACGCGGTGACAGTGGCCAGGGATGTGCACGCCATGCTGGCCAGTTTGCAGGATATTCTGCCAGCCGAAGTGGCGCTTGAAGTATTGCGCGACTACGGTCAGACGGCGGACGAGAAAGTCCGCGATCTCACATCGAGCCTCGCGTTTGCGGTGTTCACCGTGGTGATATTCATTGCGGTATTTCTCGGTTGGCGGCCCGCGCTCGTGGTCGGTATCGCGGTGCCAATCAGCTACGGGATTACGCTGGCGCTGGATATGGCATTCGGTTACAGCATTAATCGCGTGACGCTGTTTGCACTGATTCTTTCACTCGGGCTGCTGGTGGACGATCCGATCACGGGTGTGGACAACATCGAGCGCTACCTGCGCCGACGCACAGATAGTGTCAAGGATGCGATTGTCGATGCGATCAGCGAGATCCGGCTGCCGCTGGTGATGTCCACTATTACGATCATTCTGGCCTTCGTACCGCTGGCATTCATCACCGGCATGATGGGGCCGTACATGGCGCCGATGGCGTTCAACGTGCCGGTCAGCGTGATCACCAGTACGCTGGTCGCGTTCATTGTGACGCCATGGCTGGCAATGAAGTTTCTGGCGAAGGCGCCCAGAGATCCGGTCACCAGTGAGCAACCCGCGCTCGCATCCGTGTATCACCGGATCATGCTGCCGATACTGTCGAGTCGCAGCAGGGCGCGGGGGCTGCTGCTAATTGTACTCGCCCTGTTTATCGCTGCCGCAATGCTTCCCCTGTTCAGACTGGTCCCGCTGAAGCTATTACCTTACGACAACAAGAATGAAGTGCAGATCGTCATCGACATGCCGGAGAATACAACCCTTGAGCGGACCGCCGCGCTCGCCTCCAGCCTGTCCGCACGCATTCGGGAACTACACGAAGTGCAGGCCGTGGCAGCCTACGTGGGCGAGCCCTCGCCCATGGATTTCAACGGCATGGTCAGGCGCTACTACCAGCGGCATGGACCGCAGTTTGCCGATCTGCGTGTGACCCTCGTGGACAAGAGCCAGCGCGAGCATCAGTCCCACGCTGTGGTACTGCGGCTGCGCGAACTGTTGGCAGCGTTTTCCAGTGATGGCGCGGTCGTGCGGGTTGTCGAGGTGCCACCTGGCCCGCCCGTGCTCAGCACGCTGGTGGTGGAGCTCACCGGCGACCCGCTGGTGTCCTACCCGGAATTGCAGGATGCTGCGCAAAGCGTTATGGCCCGTCTGCGGCGCGAGCCGTTTGTGACCGAAGTGGACAGCACAGTCGAAGCCGACATTCAACGCATGCGCTTTGTAACAGACAAGCAGAAAGCGGCGCTGTCGGGCATCTCCACGGCCGATATCAATCAGGCGCTCAGTGTGGCGAACAATGGTTCAGTGGGCGGCTTTATGCACCAGCCGCGCGAGGCGAAGCCTCTCCCGATGGAACTGCGCCTGCCACTCGCGGAGCGCTCCTCGCTGCATGACCTGCAGCGCCTGCAGGTTCGCGGGCGCGCCGGCATCACCAAACAGGGCAGCCCCAGCGGCCTGGAAATCGCACCGCAACCGCTGGTGGCGCTGGGCGAGCTGGGCGAGTTCCAGGTGCTGCCTGCCGACAAAACGATTCATCGCAAGGATCTCCAGCGCATCGTCTATGTAACGGCGGAGATTTCCGGCCGCACGCCCGCCGAGGTCATCGCCGATGTAAATGCAGATCTCGGCGCTGCGGAGGGCCCCGCCAGCGACTGGCAGGGACGCAGCTTTTTCGCCAGTGGCGGCGGCGATGGCTGGCAGCTACCCGAGGGAGTGGCGCTGCGATTTACCGGAGAAGGCGAATGGAAGATCACTGTAGACGTGTTTCGGGACATGGGCCTGGCCTTCATATTCGCGCTGACCGGTATATTCTTCGTGCTGAAAGTGCAAACGGGTTCCATCAGCCTGTCGCTGATTATCATGTCGGCTATCCCGCTCACGATTATCGGTATCATGCCCGGTTTCTGGCTGATGAATCAGTTCGGTGAACGGATGGTCGCGGGCGCGCCGGAGCCGGTGTTGTTCACCGCGACTGCGATGATCGGCATGATCGCCCTGGCGGGTATCGTAGTGCGAAATTCGCTCATTCTGGTCGAATTCATCACGCAGGAACGCGCGCGCGGCGAATCCATTCGCGCGGCCCTTCTGAATGCTGGCGCCATCCGCATGCGCCCTATCCTGCTCACTGCGGGTACCACCTTGCTGGGTAACCTCGTGATTGTTCTGGATCCGGTGTTCAGCGGCCTCGCGCTGGCGATCATGTTCGGCATTGTCGCTTCCACTCTTTTTACCCTGCTGGTAGTACCGGTCGTATACCAGATGGTATTCGAGCCTGCACAAATCCCGGAGGAAGCCACACATGACGTCTAGAACCATTCGATGGTTACTGCCTGTCGTTGCGATCGCCGCCCTGTTGCTGATGGTTGCGTGGATGGCGGGCAGTTTTGACCAGCGCATCTCTCCAGGACGCAGCAGCACCGATTCCGCCGCAGCCATCGACGCCATCGCCGTCCAGGAACGCTCCATACCGGTGTATGAAAAGGTACCCGCCACGGTTGAGGCCAAGGAGGCGACCATGATTTCTTCGCGCCTGCTGGCTCGTGTCGAGGAGGTACGCGTGCGCGCCGGAGATTCTGTGGAAGAGGGGCAATTGCTGATACAGCTGGAGAGCGCCGATCTCGAAACGCGGGTCTCACAGGCAGAGGCGAATGTCGAATCGGTAAGCGCCCGACTCACGGAAGCGCGGCAGTCACTGAAGCGGGCGGATGACCTGAACCGTCGCGGACTGCTGGCTCGCGCGGATCTAGATCGCGCACGTGCCAATCACGACGCACTGCTGGCCAGCCTGTCAAGCGCCAGACAATCCCTGCTGGAAGCCAGGACGGCGCTGGGTTATGCCAGCCTCAGGGCGCCCATCGCGGGGCGCATCGTGGATCGCCTCGTCGAGCCCGGTGATACGGTACAGGCGGGCACGCCACTCCTGGCCCTGTATAACCCGCTCTCACTCCGGGTGGAGGCGCATGTGCGCGAGGCGCTGGCGCTCGCACTGGCACCTGGACAAATACTTACCGTGAGCATCCCCTCGCTCGACAGCGAACGGGTGGCAGTTATAGAAGAGCTGGTGCCGGCGGGTAATCCCGGCTCACGCAGTCTGCTGGTCAAAAGCCGCCTGGAACATGGCAGCAGCCTGTTGCCCGGCATGTACGCGCGTTTGCAGGTGCCGGCCGGCGAGGCATCCGCACTGCTGATACCCGCGGACCGGGTGGCTCACGTCGGGCAGCTGGATCTGGTATGGGTTGCCGGCGAACAGGGTATCCAGCGGCGCTATGTCCGTATCGGCAAACGCCACGCCCCGGGCCTGGTAGAGGTATTGTCGGGCCTGTCAGCGGGAGAGAAGGTCATACCAATCCAGAGAAACTGATATTCAGGGCTCGAAACTGATGGCGCTTGGCCCTAAGATACAATGCTGGCAACGCCGTTGGTCAAGCATGGCAGTCGCGCCTGATGCGCCTGTTCATGGCCCCGACGCCCGGCATGCTGCACGCACGCAACGAAACACTGATAACTAGACCGGAGACACTACCATGACACCCAGACAATCCTTTATGCCCGTTGTCCTTGCTGTACAGGTCGCGGTGGTGCTCGGCAGCGTGCCGGCACAGGCCCAGAACAACCTCATGCTGGAAGAGGTTATGGTGACGGCACAGAAGCGCACGGAGTCGCTCCAGGACGTGCCCATTTCGGTCGCCACCATCGACCAGGGCGCACTGCAAATGCGTGTCATCGACGACCTGAAAGACATAGGCGCGAGTATTCCCAACCTCTACATCAATCCGTTCAACAATGATCCTACCGCCATTCGCCTGTTCATTCGTGGCATTGGGCAGAATGATATCCAGATCACCCAGGATCCATCCGTGGCCCTGTATACAGATGGCGTGTACGTGGGCACCTCCTTCGGCGCCGGCTTTGAAGGCGTGGATCTCGAGCGCATCGAAGTGCTGCGCGGTCCACAGGGCACACTGTACGGGCGCAATGCCACCGGCGGCGCAGTCAATATCATCACCCGGCGAGCCAGCACCGAGGCAGTGGAGTTTCGCCAGGACCTGACCTTCGGCAATCTCGCCAAGTCGCAAAGCAAAACACTGTTGAATGTGCCAGTCGGCGACAGCCTCGCGGCCAAACTCATCTATGTGGATTCCGAACGCGGCGGCTATGTGAAGAACGAGGGCGAGGGCAAGGATTTCGGCGAGGAAGATCGCCGCAGCCTGGTGGCGGACCTGCGCTGGGAAGCCAGCGAGATGCTCACTTTCGACTACCGCTACGAAGACGCCAAACTCAAGGATAGCCAACGCCTGGAACAGGTACGCACTCTGAGCGATGCGGGCTTCCTGGCGGACGCGACCACGTTCACCGATGACGTAAGCATGGGCTTTCTCGATGAAGTGACACCGTTTCGCAGAATCGTCGCCAACGATCAGGAGATCGAGGCACACACGCTGTGGGCGGAATGGGCGCTCAGCGACAGCCTTAGCCTGAAATCCATCACCGGCTACCGCGATCTGGACAGCCTGACTTCAGGCGATGCGCTGGCTACTGCAACCGGCGATTACACATTTATCGGTCGCGGGGTTGGCGCACCGAACGTGGGCGTGTTCGATACTGAATTCGAACAGTTCTCACAGGAAATCCAGCTGCTCGGAAGCACCGGCAACTGGGAGTATGTGACGGGCCTCTACTACTACGAGGATAAATCCACCCAGGACGCATCGCAGGGTGTATCGGTAGGCCTGGAGGGCTTCACCGATTTAACCAAAACCAAGAACGAATCCATGGCGGCGTTCGCCCAGACCACCTGGAACCCGGATTTTATGGCGCAACGCTGGCAGATTACGCTGGGCGCCCGCTACTCCGTGGATGACCGCAAGGCGGATCGCGAGAACAACCGCGCCACGGTGCCGTTTACCGGCTCCTACGATGAGGACTTCGACAACTTCAATCCCTCGTTGACCGTTGCCTTCGATGTCAACGACAACATCAACGTCTACGGCAAGGTTGTCAGTGGCTACAAATCCGGCGGCACCTCAACCCGTTCCGCGAATGCCGAGCTCTTTGGCATTGGTTTCGAGGAGGAAGACATTCTCAGCTACGAGCTGGGCTTCAAGGGCGATCTCTGGGATCGGCGCGCACGCCTGAATGCCGCAGTCTTCTACATGGAGCTCGACGGCCTGCAGACCAGCGTGCAGACCGACCCGGTGAACCCCGGTGGCCGTGACTTCCTGCCCATTGATGGCAACACCATTGCCGGTGCGGAGTTTGATCTCACCCTGTTGCTCACCGAAGGGCTGACACTCACCGCCAGTTACGGCTACACCGACAGCGAACTCGGCGAAGATACGCTGGATAGTCCCGCGGGCGTGTTCGAGCTGATCGACGTGTTCGCCCCGTCGCCGGAGAACAGCTACAGCCTCTCGCTGAACTACTTCAAGCCGCTCGCCAATGGCGATCTGACGTTCAATGCGGACTACGGCTGGCAGGACGAGGTATCTACCTCGGTGAATGCTGCTGACAATACCATCATCGACGACTACGGCCTGCTGGGCGCGGCGCTGGGCTGGACGGATATCCAGGTGGAACATCTGCCGGGCTCGCTCCAGGTCATGCTCTGGGGCCGCAACCTGACCGATGAGGAGTATGGCCTGGTGAATACCGCTGCCTGGTCTACCTTCGGTGCCACCGATGTGCAAACCTTCGGCGATCCGCGAACCTGGGGTGTGACCCTGACCTACCAGTACTGAGTCTGGGCGGCCGGCGGACGCCGGCCGCTAGCTCGTCTTCACCATTGCCGCTCAGGCACTTTGCTGAGCGGCGACTTCCGCAGGCTCAGGTTGCGGCAGGTCGGGCAATCCCGGTTCCAGCAGGGAAAGACCCTCACGATAGTAGGCCGCAGCGACCTTCGGTTCTCCCAGTGCCAGTAGCAATCTGCCGAGTTCGGCGCACACTTCCGCGCCTGGATCGAGCTTGTAGCTGCGCTCAAAGTAGTCCCGAGCCTTACCCCACAGCCTGTCGCGCAGACACAGTCGCCCCAGACTCAGCAGGAGCTGGGCATCATCGGGATGGTCGGCGAGCCAGCGTTCCGCCTGGGTGAGCTGTCGCGAGGGGTTCTCGCCCGCGATCAGTCCGTACTGACGCACGAGCTGCGCGTCCCAACCCTGCTTCAGGCCACGCAACGCCGATTTCTCCGCGCCAGGGTGGTCGTCCAGCTCCACCTGCCGGGCCACGTACAGCCAGAGCAATTCACGGTTGTCCCTGAGCGGCACGGGCAGAGCCTGCCAGGCTACCGTCAACTGATGCGCCGAGGTGGCGGCACGCAGCCTGCGAACGTGGGTTTCGCGCTCGATCTGTGCGAGTTCACTCTCGCCAAGAAGATTGTGCTTGCGCAATTGCGGCAGCAAATCCACCAGTTTGTCCCAGTCTTGCTGTCCTTCATAAGCCTGCTGCAGCAGACACAACACCTGCGGATACCGCCCCACCTCAGACCGCACGGGTTCCAGCGCGGTCAGCGCTGCGCTGTATTCGCCGGCTCTGATGTGTATTTCCGCACGGCTGATGGCAACGGCTGCAGCGCCACTGCTATCCGCCTCCTCGGCGGCATCCAGATACTCCCCGACCCGCCCGGGCTCTTCGAGGAGATCGCTCGCACGGGCGGCCATCAGGTAATTGATCAAGGGGCTGTCGTTACCCCGGGCACCACGCAACAGCAGACGACGGGCGCGACGCCAGTTACCTTCCAGATAGCTGACCAGGCCACGCGCCGTGTTGCGCTGCGCCTGATCGCTGCGCCGGCGGCCCCACCAGCTGGTGAACGCCTGCTGCCCGCCCAGCACCCTGTATATGATGCGCAAAAGCCAGTAGAACAGGAGCATGCCGAAGAACAACAGCAACAAGCCAACCCACAGGCTGCTCTCCAGCGTGTATTTGTCGTAGGCCAACAACACATAGCCGGGGTCAGTTTCGATCAGGGCGACAACGCCCACGCCGAGCAGCAGCGCGATCAGTGATATGGCAAAAAGTCTGCGCATGGGGTTACTCGTTGCCTCCGCGCTGCTGGCGATCGAGATGCTGCTCGACCGCCTCATCCAGAGCGCGCAGGGATCGGCTCAGGTCGGGCATGTCGACTGTGACCCGCGCACTGGCGAGCTGATTAATTTCGCGGATCATGGCACTCGCGCGGGAAGGATCGGATTCATCGAACTGGCTAACCCAGTGGCGCGCCCGCTCCAGGCTCTCCCGGTATAACACCGCATTTCCGGAAAGCACGGCAACCTGGGCCTGTTCCAGCAGCATGCGCAGATTCTGCCTCACCAGGCCCTCCCACTGGGGGTCCATCAGGGCCTCCATGGGCACATCGCGACGCCGGATGATGATGTATTCGGAGAGCTTCTGCAGCGCTGCGTCATAGCCCTGGCGCAACCGCTCCTGCCAGTCGGGCGCCGCCTCGGGCTCGGCTGCCGGTTCGCGATCGCGAAGACTGAAAATGACCAGCTCGTCGGCCTGTTCAATCAACGCCGCCAGGCGCAGGTAGATTCCTTCCACGTCGATAGTCGGTACCGCGCGCACAGCGGCCAGGTCTGCCGCCAGCGCGGCGCGCGCATCGTGCAATCCGGCATCGTCTATCTCACGCAATACGCTGTCGGCGCTGGTCATCAGCGCCCTGGCCGCGGCGGTATCTCCCGCCATTACCAGCCGTTGGTTGGCAAGACGCAACAGGTACTCCGACTCGGCCAGCAACCAGCTGGTGCGGTCATTGGCGCCGAAGCGCGCCAGCTCCGCGCGCTGCTCTGCGAGTTGCGACTCCATTTCAAGCAACGCCTGGGAGAGACGCTGATCACTTTCCTGCGCGGCAGATTCTGCCTGGCTGATGTCTTCCCGGAGTTCGCCCAGTCCGGCCTGCAGCTTGTTTTCAAGTTTGTCGGAGATCGCATTCATGCTGGCGCGTTCACCGCCAACACTGGATTCGAGTTCCGCGATGCGGCTACTCAGGTTCTCCTCGGTGGTCTGTAGCTGGAGCAGATACCAGGCCGCTGCGCCAGCGAGACCCAGCACCAGCAGAAGAGCCAGCCAGGCAATGAATGAGGACGCTTTGCGCGACTCGGCGGGAGCAGCTCCGGAGCCCGGGCGCGCCGGAGCGGCAGGGGGCGAAGAGGTTGCCTCGTCCGCGGAGTCATCGGCCGCTTTCTGTTCCTGGTCGCTCACTCATCAACCTCCATGGCAGGTCTTGCAATTCTCGAGTGCGCGGAGCATGGCAGCATCCGACGCATTCCCAGCGGTAAGGATCCGCTCAAAGCCCGCTGCCCGGGCCAGCGCCGCCACTCGCTCCGACGGCACGATCAGGCGCAAGGCACTAAAGTTAGTAGGTTCCGCTGGCCTAAGCAACTCGACAAAGTTACACAGACCCTCGCCACTACTGATCAACACGACGCCGACCGCCGACTGCGCAAGTATCCCCGCCAGTACACCGGGCGCAAACGTCGGACAGCGCCGATGGTAGCAGGCCAGCTCGTCCACACGCGCGCCACGCCCCTCAAGGGTGCGGCGAATGGTGTCGCGGCCACCCTCCCCCTTGATGATGAGTACGCGCTGGGCATTCACGGCGGCGAGCGCGGGCAGTGCGAGCAGACCTTCGCTGTGCATTTGCTCGCCGGGAGTCAGCGCGCTCACGCCGTGATCTGCCAGCGCAGCGGCGGTGGCACCCCCCACTGCATACCACTGGATGCCATCGGGTAGTTGCGGCCAGTAAGTTTCCACCAAATCCATTCCGGCACGCACTGCGTTCGCGCTCACGAAAATTACATGCTGATACAGGTCCAGATCGAGCACGCGCTGCCGCTGCGCCGGCTCCAGCGGCACGACCGGTTCGATTTCCATCAGGGGTTGTGCAATTACCGGGAATCCAGCGGCCACCACGGACCGGCACAGGGCATCCGCGGCCGCGCCCTCGGGGCGCGTCACCAGCACCACAGGCAATTCGACGGCGGCGGGCTCAGCGGTCATACACCTCGGCCAGTATTTCGCCAGCCCCCTGGGCCAGCAGGTCGTCCGCAACCCGCTCACCCAGCGCGGCGGCCTCGCTGGCGGGGGCATGACCCTCGGCCCGCAGCAGCAGGCTGCCATCCGGTCGCCCCACCAGCCCACGCAACCAGAGCACACTGCCTGCCTCCTGCAATTCCGCGTAACAGGCAATGGGCACCTGGCAGCCACCTTCCAGCCGGCGGTTCATGGCGCGCTCGGCGGTTACCCGCAGCGCGGTTGGCGTGTGGTGCAATACCTGCAGCAGCTCGCGGGTGGCAGAGTCTTCCTCGCGCAGCTCAATGCCCACGGCGCCCTGTCCTCCCGACGGCAGCGACAGTTCAACGGGGAGGTGCTGGGCGATTCGCGCGGCCAGCTCAAGCCGCAGCAGGCCTGCGCTGGCGAGGATTATTGCGTCGTAATCACCGGCATCCAGCTTGCGCAGGCGCGAATTCACATTGCCACGCAGAAACTTCACCTCGAGGTCCGGTCTTCGCGCACGCAACTGGCACTCCCGCCTAAGGCTGGATGTGCCCACCACGCTGCCGGCCGGCAGTGCATCCAGTGAGGCGAAACGATTGCTGACAAACGCATCTGTGGGGTCTCCACGCTCGCAGATCACCGCGAGACCCAAACCCGGCGGGAACTCCATGGGTACGTCTTTCATCGAATGCACCGCAATATCCGCTCGTTTGTCCAGCAGCGCGGTTTCGAGCTCTTTGACAAAAAGGGCCTTGCCGCCGACCTTGGACAACGGCACATCGAGCAGCTGGTCGCCGCGGGAGGTCATACCGAGCAGCCGGACATCCAGCCCCGCATTTGCGCGCAGCAACGCATCACGCACAAAATGCGCCTGCCAGAGTGCCAGCGGACTTTCACGCGTAGCTATGGTCAAGGTGCGGGACATACAGCGATTCCGATAGCGGGAAAACCCGCAATGATAGCAGCGCGGGGCAAACACATCGACCGCCGTTCAGCGTGTGCGCAGCCGTGCCTTGACCGATTTGAGGTGTCTGCGACTCACCTGGGGCCGCAGTGCGAGGCCATCGAGCGCCACATACCAGCCACCGTCGCGCTGGTGGTTCAATGCCTCGACGTATGCAAGCGCCACCAGGGCATTGCGATGCACCCGCATAAACTGGCCGCTGAACTCCGCCTCAAGCTCCTTCAGCGTATCGGGAATCACCAGCTCCGCTTCGGCCGCGTGGGCGGTGACATATTTATCACCGGCGATAAAACAGCGTATCTCCGACACAGCGAGCGTTTCCAGGCCGCGGTGGGTCTGGCTGCTCACCCGGGAACGAAGTGGCTTTTCGTCTTGCGCTTCCAGCCCGCGCAGGCTCGCAAGCTGCACGCGGTTGACCCGTGCCGCGTTGTCGAGCGCCCGCGCCAGTTCTGTTTCACGCACGGGCTTCAGCAGGTAGGCAACCGCCTGATGCCGCAGCGCCTCCAGCGCATACTCGTCATAGGCCGAGCAAAATACCACTGCCGGGGGGTTGGGCAGCGCATCCAGGCGCTCGGCCACTTCGATCCCATCCAGGCCCGGCATGCGGATATCCAGCAGCACGAAGTCGGGTTCATGCCGTTGCACCTGCGTGAGCGCCGCCTGCCCACCGTCTGCCTCCAGATACTGCGCCCCGGGACGCACACGCTCGAGCAGGCGCCGCAATCGCTGGCGGGCCAGCGCTTCATCATCCACCACCAGCACTTTCAATTGGGTCGCTCCAGCGGGTAACTCAGGCGCACCTCGAACTGTTGCGCCTGCGGAAAAACCTCCAGCCTGCCGCTGGCGCCGTACAGGGCATCGAGTCGCTGGCGAATGTTGTCCATTGCCAACTGGTGTCCCCGCGACTCAAACGCCTCATCCGGAAGCGGATTGACCACACTGGCGGTGATCACGCCCTGCTGGCAACTCACCGCAATGCGCACCAGGCCGCCCTGGGGCAGGCGCGAGACCCCATGGTAGATCGCATTCTCCACCAGCGGTTGCAGCACCAGCGAGGGCATGGGCTGATCCAGACAGTCGGGCTGGACATCGAACTCCGTATCGAGGCGTTCTCCAAGGCGCAGCTTCTCGATACCGAGATACAGCTCGCACAAACGCAGCTCGTTGGCCACGGTGGTATTTTCGGAACGCTCCTGCAGGCTCACCCGCAGGAGCTCCGAGAGATCCTCCACGGCGCGTTCCGCTGTCTCCGGTTGCGACATGATAAGACTGGCGATGCCGTTCAGTGTGTTGAACAGAAAATGCGGCCGCATGCGGTCGCGCAGGGAATCCAGGCGCGCCTGCAGCTCGAGCTGTTCCTGGCGCCGCAACTGCTGTTGCAATTGGAAGTAACGCAGCACGATGCCGGCCAGAGTCGTGGCCACCAGTGCATTGCGCAGCAACGCCCAGTAGTCGGGGGGAGCAACCACCAGAGGAAACAACAGGTACATGAAAACAGTGGACAGCATGGCGACCAGCGCCACGACCAGCAGACTTCCCAGCGACGCCAGCGGCATACTCAGGCGGCTGAGCGGCGCGCGCAGATAACACAGCAACGCCACGCTCAACAGCACCACCCACTGCACGAATAGCGATGAGGCGGCGAGCTGATTCCAGTCGAACTCGACAAACGGACCCGAGGCCAGCACGTGCACAAACAACAGCAGTTCTGACAACACAACGGCGACGAACACCGGGCCCGGAGCACACAGATCGGGAATAAAAAATTCCCGCGTGCGCGTGCGCCGACTCCCCTGCTCCACGACAGGCTCCATACCTGCGTCCCCCATGCCTGTTGCTGTTATACTTGCACCCTTATCCAGACTGAACAATACCAAACAATCACAGTACCCCGGCGTGCCAGCAGCGGCCCGGGTACCGACACAAAAACACGGCGGAAAATCTCCCGGCATGAGCGATGACCACAGCAACAACCCGAGCGACACCAGCAAACTCTGGGGCGGACGTTTCAGCGAACCCACCGATGCCTTTGTGCAGCGCTTCACCGCTTCGGTTAACTTCGACCAACGCCTGGCGACCTACGACATGCAGGGTTCGCTGGCCCACGCACGCATGCTGTTGGCTGCGGGTATTCTCAGCGAGGCAGAAGTTGCCGACATTGAACGGGGTCTTGCCCGGATTGCCGAGGAAATCGCCAACGGTCAGTTCCCGTGGTCAATAGAGCTCGAAGACGTGCATATGAATATCGAAGCGCGCCTGACCGGGTTGATCGGCGTCACGGGAAAGAAATTGCACACCGGTCGCTCCCGCAACGACCAGGTAGCGACCGACATCCGCCTGTTTCTGCGCTCAGCCATGGATGATATCGGCACTGAACTTGCGCGCCTGCAGACGGCGATCATCGGTCTGGCGGCCGACAATACCAACACCATCATGCCCGGTTTCACGCACCTGCAAACTGCACAGCCCGTGGTTTTTGGCCACCACCTGCTGGCCTGGAATGAAATGCTCGAACGGGATTACGGCCGCCTGATGGACTGCCGCGCGCGGCTCAACCAGTCGCCGCTGGGCGCTGCGGCGCTGGCGGGTACCACCTATGCAATTGATCGAGTTTTTACGGCGAACGCGCTGGGCTTCGACAAGCCCACCGAGAACTCTCTGGATTCGGTATCTGACCGGGATTTCGCCATCGAGTTCTGCGCCTTCGCGGCACTGCTGATGACACACCTGTCGCGCATGTCCGAAGAGCTGGTGCTGTGGACTTCGGCGCAATTCAATTTCGTGGAGTTGCCGGATCGATTCTGTACCGGCTCTTCCATTATGCCGCAGAAGAAAAACCCCGACGTACCGGAACTGGTACGCGGCAAGGTGGGCCGCGTGAATGGTCACCTTATCGCTCTGCTGACGCTGATGAAAAGCCAGCCGCTGGCCTACAACAAGGACAACCAGGAAGACAAGGAGCCGTTATTCGACACCGTGGACACGGTGTTTGACTGCCTGCGCGCTTTCGCCGATATGGTGCCGGCTGTGCGGCCCAATATCGAGGCGATGCGAGCGGCGGCGCGGCGCGGCTTTTCCACTGCAACTGATCTGGCCGATTACCTGGTGCGCCTGGGCCTGCCCTTTCGCGACGCGCATGATGTAGTTGGCCGCGCAGTGGCTCACGGCGTGGCAACCGGGATGGATCTCGCCGAGATGGACCTCGCCACGCTGCAGGAGTTCTGCGCAGATATCGGCGAAGATGTGTTCGACGTATTGACACTGGAAGGTTCCGTCGCCGCGCGCGATCACATCGGCGGGACAGCACCGGCCCAGGTGACGGCGGCGGCGCAACGCGCCCTGGAGCGGGTGTTGGCGCGCGCAGCGCCGTGACCCTCTCAATGGGAGCGCATCAAAGCCAGCGAATACTCGCCTGAAACGCGACGTCGGGCGCGGTCTCCACGCCGATATCCTCCACCACACTGAGATCGACCAGCCAGCGCCTGGCGAAACGCCAGCGTGCGCCGACGGAAAGAAGAAAGGCTTCATCACCCACTGCGGTGAGCTCGCTGGAAAGCGGTGCAGCGTGACTATCGAGCTGCACGATCGCAGACCAACGCTCGGCAAAACGCCAGTCCATGCTGATACCCGCGAACCACATATCACGCTGCTGGAATCGCCCGATCACGTCGGCCTTGCCAGCACGCAGATAACCCGCCTGCCCGTGCCAGGTGAGCGGCAGGCCCGACAGGTGGTCACCTGACATACGCAGCGCCAGATACATATCATCGGCACCGCTGCCAGTGAAATCATCGATCTCGCCAGTACCGAACTTGTAGCCCAGTACGGCGCTGGCAGCCGCGCTTTCGGTGCGGTAAAAAGCATGGCTCACGCTGATACTCACATCGCCAGTACCCGAGGAGTCCTCAGCCAGAGCCAGGTCGCCTTCGGCCCTGGCGTAGCGATAAGCCAGCACATCGCGGGGCGCATCGGAACGGCCACCGTCTGCCATGCCCCAGAGGTCGTGCCAGTCGTCTATAAGCTTGTCGAGATCGCCGCCGGAGTGATCCAGCCACGGCAGCTCCAGTTGTATATCCCAGTTTTCGCTGATGCCGTAGCGCAACTCGAGCGCCAGCCTGCGCGTTTCACCATCGAGATTGATCAACTCCCGGCGATTACTATCGCTCACGAAATGACTGGCAACGCTGGCATGCAGGCTGACGCCTAATTCACCGGGTTCCGCAGTGCTTGCGGAACGCTGGGAGGGCAGCCCGAACAGTGCAGCGACCGGACTCAGGTTCTTCACATACAGCGGCTCACTGACCTCCGATAACGCGTCAGCCAGGGCCCCAAGCGCGGGGCACAGGCACAGCAGGCCCGCAACCAGAATTCGGATCGACATGACATTCAAGAGACGTTTCCCCATCAGGCAAAGACTGGTGTTCAGGCTACCGAGAGCAGCGTAGCGACAAAGTGTGACTTTTCAATGGTAAGCGCAGTTCGCGCCGTATACCAGCGAACGCTATAATGCGCGCCAACGCAGCCGGAACAGCAGCCATGCGACACCTCATTGCCACAGTGCTGACAACTATTTTACTCGCCGCCGCCGGCGCCTGCGGCCAGATGGGGCCACTGTACATGCCCGAGGAGCAGCCGCTCGAGGAAGATTCGGCAGATCCGCCAGCGGACGCCGAATCCACCCGCGACGCCCGCTAACAGGAACGCAGGCATGAGCGCTTTCACCTACCGTGACGAACAACTGTTTGCCGAAAAGGTTGCGGTTGCAGAGATTGCACAACTCTACGGCACACCCTGCTATATCTATTCGCGCGCGGCGCTGACCAGCGCCTTTTTGCAATACGAGGAAGCGCTGGCGGGATGTGATCACCTGGTCTGCTACGCGGTCAAGGCCAACTCCAATATTGCCGTTCTCGACGTACTCGCGCGTCTGGGTGCAGGCTTCGATATCGTCTCCGGTGGCGAACTGGAACGGGTGCTTGCGGCGGGCGGCGATCCCGCGCGCATCGTTTTCTCGGGGGTTGGCAAAACCGCCGCAGAAATGGCCCGCGCGCTCGAGTTGGGCATTCATTGCTTCAATCTCGAATCGGCGGCGGAGCTCGACGTGCTCAACGGAGTCGCAGCGCGACTCGGCAAGCGGGCGCCCATCTCCGTGCGCGTCAACCCTGATGTGGACGCGCAGACCCATCCCTATATTTCTACCGGTCTGCGCGAAAACAAGTTCGGCGTGAGCATGCACGATGCACTGGAGATCTATGCGCGCGCGGCGCTGATGGAGCATATTGAGATCGTGGGCCTCGACTGTCATATCGGCTCGCAACTCACCTCCCTGGCACCGTTTATCGATGCGCTGCGGCGCATGCTGGAGATGCTCGACGCACTGGCAGAGAAAGGCATTCACATTCATCACCTCGACCTGGGTGGCGGCCTCGGCGTGCGTTACCGCGACGAAACCCCGCCGTCGATCGCAGACTACATTCACGCCGTTCGCGAGGAGCTGGCCGGACGCGAGCTACGACTGCTGTTTGAGCCGGGCCGTTCCATCACCGCCAATGCCGGCCTGCTGCTAACGCGGGTTGCCTATCTGAAGACCACCGAGGAGCACAACTTCGCGCTGGTGGACGCCGCCATGAACGACATGCTCCGCCCGGCGCTGTACCAGGCCTGGCTCGACATACAACCGGTTGCGCGCCGCGACAACGGGCAACTCGCGCGCTGGGACGTGGTGGGGCCGGTGTGCGAAACGGCTGACTTTCTCGGCAAGGATCGCACGCTGAATCTCAGGCAGGACGACCTGCTCGCCGTATTCGGCGCCGGGGCCTACGGTTTCGCCATGAGTTCAAATTACAACAGTCGCGGGCGTGCCGCCGAGATCATGGTGGACGGAGCGAACGCCTATCTGGTGCGAGAACGCGAATCTATCGCCGATCTTCTGCGGGGCGAACACCGCCTGCCGGACAGCGCGACCCTTACCGGCACCGGTAGCGGCTGATATGCAGCTGCAGTTCACCAAAATGCACGGCGCTGGCAATGATTTTGTCGTGCTCGACCTTATCAGCCAGAACTACAGGCCCCGGCCCGACGACATCCGCCGGCTGGCAGATCGCCATTTCGGCATCGGCTGCGATCAGGTGCTCCTGGTAGAGGCGCCGCGCAACCCCGACGTCGATTTTCGCTATCGCATCTTCAATGCCAACGGCGAGGAGGTGGAACAGTGCGGCAATGGCGCGCGCTGTTTCGCACGCTTCGTGCGCGAAAAGCAACTCACCAGCAAGCGGGTGATAAGCGTGCAGACCAACACCGGCGTACTGACTTTGCGTATGCGCAACCGCAGCGAGGTGGAGGTGAATATGGGGGTGCCCGAGCTGGAGCCTTCCGACATCCCATTCAGCGCCAGCTCCAGACAGCGTTGCTACCCGCTGCAGGTAGATGGCCGGGAATACGAAATCGGCGCGGTTTCCATGGGCAACCCGCATGCCGTACTACGGGTAAAGAAACTGGAAAGCGCCCCGGTAGCCACGCTGGGGCCGCAGATCGAGGGTCACAAGGCGTTTCCACGGCGCGTGAACGCCGGTTTCATGCAGGTGCTGTCAGACAGGCAGATCCGGCTGCGCGTGTACGAACGCGGCGTGGGCGAAACCCTGGCCTGCGGCTCAGGCGCATGCGCGGCGGTGGTGTACGGCAACCTCCGGGGATGGCTGCGCGATACCGTGACAGTGGAGCTGCCTGGGGGTAAGCTGTCGGTGTCCTGGGCCGGTGAGGGAGAGCCGGTGCGCCTGACCGGGCCGACTGAAGTAGTGTTCGAAGGTAGTATAAAAATCTAGCTGTCATACAGGGCTCGCAGAGGCGGCCACACCGGGCCTGGCAACCTACCGCAGGGCAGGGCTCAGACAAGAGGGGAGATACTAACCATGTCAGCCAGTAAGGAGCAGGCCGCGGCGCTCGCGCCATTTGAACTCAACGATGATCTGGTGCGCGATTACCTGAAGGCGCATGACGATTTCCTGCAGCGCAACCCGGATCTACTCGACTACCTGCACGTGGAACACCAGTCCGGCAGCGCGGTGTCGCTGGTTGAGAAGCAGGTTAGCGTGCTGCGTGAACGCAACATGGACATGCGTCATCGCCTGAGCACGCTCACCGGCAATGCCCGGGAGAACGACAGGCTCTATGAGCAAACCCGAACCCTCATTCTGCAACTGCTGGAAGCCGATTCAATAGACGCCCTGTACAGCGCGTACATGCACGGGATGCGGGAAGGCTTCAACGTGGATCACGCCTGCATGATCCTCTACAGCGATAGCGACGCCCCGGGCAATTACCGGGTGACAAGCCTCGAGGAAGCGCAGGGCGATATCGGTCCGCTCATCCGCAGCCAGAAGGGTGTCAGCGGCACGCTGCGCAGGGAGGAACTCGCTTTTCTGTTTCCGGGCGGCAGTGAAGTAGGCTCTGCAGCCCTCATGCCACTGTGCCGCGAAGAGCAGCCGGTCGGCCTGATCGCCGTAGGCAGTTCGGATGCCAATCGCTACAACAGCGGCATGGGAACACTATTTCTCTCGCATATCGCGGATGTCATCGTGAGGTTGCTGCCGCGCCTTGAGCCAACGGGGGAGTGACTGTAGTTGGCCGATGCCGCAACCGCCCCGCTAGCGCAATCAGCGGAGAGCTTTCTAAGCTACCTGCGCGATGTGCGCAGGTTATCGACACACACGCTGAGTAACTATCGCCGCGATCTCATCGCGCTCGAACGCTACTGCGCCACGCAGCGCTGTCACAGCGCTGCAGACATCTGTGAAGCACACATTCGCGGCTGGGTCGGCGCTATGCATCGCGGCGGGCTGGCTGGCAGCAGTATTCAACGCCGGCTGTCGGCGGTTCGTTCGTTCTATCAGTTCATTGGCCGGGAGACTGGACAACTGCGCAATCCGGCGGCAGGTGTACAGGCGCCCCGCAAACCCCGGCGTCTGCCGAAAACGCTGGATGCCGACCAGATGGGCCGCTATCTGAACTTCGACGGCCAATCTTCTGTGGCCGTGCGAGATCGCGCCATGGCCGAACTGTTCTACTCGTCCGGGTTGCGCCTTGCGGAACTCGCATCGCTGAATATCGGCGATATAGATCCTCACGCAAAGCTGCTCACAGCCACCGGCAAAGGCAATAAAACGCGCACGGTGCCGGTGGGCAGTGTAGCGCTTGCGGCGGTGGCACAATGGCTGAAGGTTCGCCCCCAATGGTCTGGAAATGGCGCACAGCCACTGTTCACCAGCAACCGCTGCAAGCGTATAAGCGCCCGTAACATTCAAGCCCGGTTGCGGCTGCAGGGGCGCCGGGCAGGTATGCACCAGGATGTGCATCCGCATATGCTCCGGCACTCCTTTGCCAGCCATTTACTGGAGTCGAGCGGCGACCTGCGCGCCGTGCAGGAAATGCTCGGCCACGCCAACCTCGGTACCACGCAGATCTATACGCACCTCGATTTCCAGCACCTCGCAAAGGTGTATGACAACGCCCACCCCAGGGCGAAACGTCGCAAGGGAGATTAGCGGCGTGATCGAGGTCGTCACCTTTGATCTGGACAATACGTTGTGGGACGTGGAGCCGGCACTGCTGCGAGCGGAAGAAGCGCAGCAGGACTGGCTGCTGCAACATCGCCCGGCCGCAGTTGAATTGCTGGACCACGATGCGCTGTTTGAGTTTAAAAAATCGGTATGGCGTCGTCATCCGCAGCTTGCGCACAACGTCACGCAGATGCGTATCCAGACCCTGTTCGAATTGCAACTGAACGCCGGGTACAGCGAGCGCGAGGCCGAGAGCGGCGCGCGCGAAGCATTCGCGGTGTTCCTGCATGAAAGACACAAAGTCGAGCTGTATGAAGAGGCGCTCGAGATTCTCCAGGTTCTGGCCCGGGACTACACACTGGGAGCACTCACCAACGGCAACGCCGACATCTACAAGACCGACGCTGCGGAATATTTCGATTTCGCCTTTCTCGCGGAAGAAATCGGCGCCAGCAAGCCGCATCCAGACATGTTCCACGCCGCCCTCAAGCGCGCCGGTGTTGCCGCCGCCAGCATTGTGCATGTGGGGGATGATCCCGAGCACGATATTCGCGGTGCGCGGGAGGTAGGGATGCATACAGTGTGGATCAATATCCGGCGAAAGACCTGGCCCGGCGGGGAACAGGCGGACCGTGAAATAGCCAACCTGAAGGAGTTACCCGATGCCATCCAGCACATCAGCGCACTAACCGCGCGCAATGCGGACGGCACCGGTTAACGACTTACTGCTTGAGAATTCTGGATTTTGCCCTGTTGTATTCTTTTTCCGAAATCACGCCCTTGTCGTAGGCTTCTTTCAGATCCATCAACTGCTGGCCCTGGGTCTCCGTATTCTGCACCGTGGTTTCGGTACTGCTGCCACAGGCGGAGAGACCCAGCACAAGCGCCAACAGAATGGCGCCAGGAAACATTTGCTTGAACATTATGAGCGTCCTTTTTGTGAGGTAGGGATGCGTCGGCCCCGACCGCAGGTAACGCACCGGCCAAAAGTATGAACTAAAAAAAAGGGGGCCGAAAGGCCCCCAAAGCACGCATCGCAAAATGCGCCCGCAAGTTTTGTTACTAACGGCCGCTGCCGCCCGTGCCGACAAACTCCGGATAGGCTTCCATGCCACACTCGGATTGATCGACACCTTCGTACTCTTCTTCTTCGCTGACCCGGATTCCCATCACGGCTTTGAGGATGCCCCAGACAACCAGGCTGGCGACGAAGGTCCAGAGGAAGATCGTGAGCGCACCGATAAGCTGGCCGCTGAAGGAGGCGTTCTCGCCGTTGGTAACCGGTACCAGCAGCAAACCCAGCAGACCTACCACACCGTGCACGGAGATCGCGCCCACCGGGTCATCGATCTTCAGTTTGTCCAGCGTGATGATGGCGAATACCACTAGCAGACCACCCATGCCACCGAACAGCGTTGCCTGCAACGCCGTGGGAGTAGAGGGCTCAGCAGTGATCGCCACCAGGCCGGCCAGTGCACCGTTAAGCGCCATGGTCAGATCGGCTTTGCCGAAGAGAATGCGCGCCACGATGAGTGCGGTGATCAGGCCGCCGGCGGCAGCCGCGTTGGTGTTCATGAAGACGATCGCCACCGCGTTGGCGCTTTCGACACTGGCGGTTGCCAGCACCGAGCCGCCGTTGAAGCCGAACCAGCCCATCCACAGAATGAATGTGCCCAGCGTTGCCAGCGGCAGATTCGCCCCGGGGATCGCCTTGACCGAGCCATCTGCTCCGTACTTGCCTTTACGCGCGCCGAGCAGGAGTACCCCAGCCAGAGCGGCGGAAGCGCCGGCCATGTGCACGATGCCTGAGCCGGCAAAGTCGGAGAAGCCGAGGTCGCCCAGCGTGTACATACCGAATACCGGCATACCGCCCCACGTCCAGGACCCTTGCAGCGGATAGATAACGCCCGTCATGACCACTGCGAAGGCCAGAAACGCCCACAGCTTCATGCGCTCGGCAACGGCACCGGAGACGATGGACATCGCGGTTGCAACGAACACCACCTGGAAGAAGAAATCCGCCGAGGGTGCGTAGGTTGCGGGCTCCTCCGCGCCGGCCACGCCATCACCGACGATACCACTTAAAAATGCTGTGAATTCCCCGCCACCGTACATTATCGAGTAACCGCAGATCATGTACATGGTGCAGGCAACCGCGTAGAGGGATACGTTCTTGAGCAGAATTTCCGTGGTGTTCTTCGCCCGCACAAGACCCGACTCGAGCATTGCGAAGCCAGCGGCCATCCACATAACGAGAGCACCGCACACCAGAAAGTAAAAGGTGTCGAGTGCATACTGTAATTGAAAAATATTGTCTTCCATTGGAATTTCTCTCTCTGACTAAGTTTCGGCCTAGATCGCGTCTTCGCCGGTTTCTCCGGTACGAATGCGGATCACCTGTTCCATGGGGGAGACGAACACTTTGCCGTCACCGATCTTGCCAGTATTCGCCGCCTTGGTAATGGCCTCGATGGTCTGTTCGACCACGCCTTCGGCAACGGCGATTTCTATCTTTACCTTGGGCAGGAAATCGACGACGTATTCGGCTCCACGATACAGCTCAGTGTGTCCTTTCTGACGACCAAAGCCTTTTACTTCGGTCACGGTAATGCCCTGCACACCGATTTCAGACAGTGCCTCGCGCACGTCATCTAACTTGAATGGCTTAACAATGGCCGTGATGAGTTTCATTGCTGTTCTCCTGATTGGGAGTCGGCCGGGAGTCCCGGCCGACTCTGACTGCGTCTTGTACTACCGTTCAGTACTACGCGTTTAGTACTACGCGATTGGACTACAGGCTTTTGGCGATCGTGAATACGACCGTGTCATCAGCCCAGTCGGTGCCGAAAACATCGTCGTCATCCAGGTCGGTGCCGACATACGCCAGAGACAGGTCCACGCCGGCGACGCTATAGGTTCCGGTCACAGAGTAGTCGGTGTAGGCATCTTCATCGGACGACAGGAACCCGCCGTCTTCTTCCAGCATGTTGTAGCCAACGTGCAGGCCGATCGAGAAGCTGTCCGACAGGCTTATGCTGTAGTCGCCGGCGACATACCAGTACTCGTCCGTCTCACCGTAGTAGTCATCCGAGTAGACCACTGTCACGCCGAGGTCGGCGAAAGACAGGCCTACCGCGAACTCCTGGTAGTCGCCTTCTGCGTCGTCATCCCCCGGGTAGTCGTAATAATAGTAGCCGACATCGATGCCAAAGCCGCTGTCGCCGATATCGCCGGCCCAGCCTGCGTAGTAATCCAGCTCGAGGCTACCGTCGAAGCCGTCGCCATTGGTATCGAAATCCACCGAGGAGCCCCAGGTGCCGATATAGATGCCGTTTTCGAAACCCAGATCAAAGCCACCCTGCACAGCAACCGATTCGTCGGACTGTGAGATCCCGCGGAAGCGGTAGTCAGTCGTCAACGCAACATTGCCACTTACTTCAGGGGCAGCCTGGGCCTGGGTAGCACTCAGGCCGCCAGCGAGGGCTGCCGCGATTGCAACGGAAAGCACTTTCTTGTTTAACATGTCTCTATACTCCTGTTGTTTGTCAGAAACAGACTGCGTGGAAGCGTGAACCTGCGTAACGGGCGTTTTGCATACGCTTTAACAGCTCTGTAACCCGGTAAGAGCAGGGTCTGTGCCAGAGTTCTTATTTTTCTTTGCTATTAGATACTTGCGCCATTTTTGCCGCTTCGCGCCGCGCCACAATGCACAGGAGCGGCGCACTTTTTAGGTGCGGCGCACCAATTATGCGCACTGAAATGCGCTGTGACCGCCATTCCAAATACGCTACGCTTGGTGCGTCATCCACTCACTATCCAGCGGTGTTCCAATGGCTATGAAACCCCCTCCCCCTCCCTGGGAAGTTCTGCAACAGGTCGGCGAAATGGTTGGCGGCCAGGGCATGCGCCAGGAAGTGGATAAAGGCCTGCGCGCGCTGACGCAATCCGCACTTTCCAGGCTGGAAGTGGTGAGCCGGGAGGAGTTTGACATTCAGGCAGACGTACTGAAACGCACGCGCGCCCGCGTTGTAGCGCTGGAAGCGGAGCTCGCGGCACTCACACAGGAGGTGGAGGCGCTGACTCGGAACGCCGGCAAGGAGTAAGCGCTTACACGCTTATTTGCCCCTATACCCACTGCCGCTGAAGGATCGACCCGGCGCTGCAACCTCAAGGATGAGGCATGGATCTCTCAGTCATTTACAGTCGCGCGCTCGCGGGCATCGACGCACCGCTGGTGCAGGTTGAAACTCATTTGTCGAACGGGCTGCCCGCATTCCACATTGTCGGTTTGCCGGAAACCGCTGTGCGCGAAAGTCGGGACCGGGTGCGTTGCGCGCTGCTGAATTCCCATTTTGAATTTCCCGATCGGCGCATCACAGTCAATCTCGCACCGGCCGACCTGCCCAAGGAGGGCGGCCGTTTCGATCTGCCGATTGCACTCGGAATTCTCAGTGCATCCGGACAGGTTCCAGCGCAGCGCCTGGCGCGCCACGAGTTCCTTGGCGAACTCGCACTGGATGGCACGCTGCGCAGCGTACCCGGGGTGGTGGCCGCGGCAGGCGCCGCCGAGCGTGCCGGACGCAGCCTGGTGGTTGCACCGCAGTGTGCGCCACTGGCGGCACGGGTTCCCGCCAGTTGCATCATCGCAGCCAACGATCTCCTCACTCTTTGCGCCCATCTCAACGGGGCCGGACCCATTGCGCCCAGCGTCTCGCTGCCAACAGACGAAGCGCCGGGCTATCCGGATATGTGCGATGTGGTAGACCAGCACAGCGCGCGCAGGGTGCTCGAAATCGCCGCTGCCGGCGGCCATCATTTACTGTTTGAGGGGCCGCCCGGGGCGGGCAAGACGCTCATGGCGAGCCGCCTGCCCGGTATTCTGCCGCCGCCTGAGCCGGCAGAAGCTCTCACCGGGCTGGCGCTGCGCGATATACACGATGGCTGGATGCCGACGCAGGCGCTGTTCCAGCGGCCGTTCCGCGCGCCGCATCACAGCGCCAGTGCAGCAGCGCTGGCCGGTGGTGGCAGCAAGCCGCGTCCCGGAGAGATCTCGCTCGCCCACGGAGGCGTGCTGTTCCTGGATGAACTCCCCGAGTTCAGCCGCCACTGCCTGGAGATGCTGCGCGAACCGCTGGAATCCGGAGAGATCACACTGTCCAGGGCGCGGCACAAGGTCACTTACCCGGCGCGCTTTCAACTGGTGGCGGCGATGAATCCCTGTCCCTGCGGCTATCTCGGTGATGCCGAACGGGGCTGCCGCTGTACGCCAGACCAGATTCAGCGCTACCGCGCGCGAATTTCCGGGCCGCTGCTGGACCGCATTGATCTGCATGCCCAGGTGAGCCGCGTAGCCCCGGCGAGCCTGCTGGGGCACGCTCCGGCGGGCGAGCGTTCTGACCTCATCCGCTCCCGCGTCTGCCGCGCCCGGGAGCGCCAGCTCGCACGCCAGGGCTGCCCTAACTCGCAGCTGCCGCCAGACAAGCTAGCAAGCACTTGCTTACCTGGAAGCGCTCCAATAAAAGCGATTGAGAACGCCGCTAACCGCCTGCACCTGTCCGCAAGAAGCGTACACAGGCTACTGCGGGTAGCACTTACTATCAGTGATTTGGCAAGTTCCGAGGGAATCCAGGTAGACCAGATACGGGAGGCACTGGGCTACCGTTGTGCGAGCTGAAAGCCTCATCTAGCACTATAGCGCATTGCCCGTGGCTGGCCGCGCATCACACCACCCTGTCGAAAAATTTTACAACCAGATCTTCCCTGCTGACCAAACTGTGAACACCCTCACAGCCTCATTTAACGCATAACGTAATAACATACTGTTTTTATTAGACTATTAGTTCTCGGGCATGGAAGCTGCAACCATAGTGGCAAAACCACGAACGTACACACTGGCAGTAATAAGGACGAAAATCATGAAAACACGCCACGCAAGCTTCAAAGCCCGCGCCGCCGGATTCGCCGCAGGCCTCAGCCTGCTGGGTGCCGCAAGCGCCCAGGCAGACCTCATTGATGGCATCGTGGATGTCTGGACGGTAGATGTGAGCGCCGAATTCCTGTGCGCTACAGCACAGTGGACGTCCGGCACCAGCGGCACTTCCTGCAACGCCCAGTCCATGCGCTGGGGTTCGGGCAACTCCGGCCAGAGCGGCCTGGACATCACCAACCAGCCGGCATCGCAAGTAACCACGAACGGCCCGGCCGTTGGCAACGTGGGCGTGACTCACCTCAACCGCCCCATCAACGGTAGCTCTCTGGACAACGTCACCCTGCGCTCCACCCTTACGCTGACGCCGTTCCTGCCCGCCAGCGCGGAGCCCTCTGTTGGCCCGAACAGCCTGGACTTCCTGATCGACTTCCTGGAAACCGACAACAATGCCAACCCCTGTGCCAATGGCCAGGCGAACAACCAGGGCGTCAACGATGATGGCTGTGCGGATATCTTCGTCATCGACAAAGATTCGCTGAACTTCCCCTTCTTCTTCGATATCGATGGCGCCGGTGGCCCGTTGCAGAATCAGGAATACTTCATCAGCTTCTTTGAGCTGACCAACGGCCTCAACCCGCTGGCGGAAGCTGCCTGTAATGCCGCTGGTGCCGCGAATCCCTGTCTCGGCTTCCTCACCCCGGAAGGCCAGGACACGCCGTTCCAGTTCGCCGCGGTGATCACTACTGAGCGTGTGGTCATTGATGTACCGGTTCCGGCTACGCTGGCGCTCTTCGGCATCGCCATGTCCGGCCTTGGCCTCTTCTCTCGCAAGCGTCGCGCCTGACCCCCAGCGCACGCTGCTCCCGAACCCGCCATCCGGCGGGTTTTTTCGTTGCGGGTATGCCGGGTTGTCACCGCGCGCGGCGCGCAAGCCTTTACTGCACCCGGCGCATATGACAGAGTTTGCCAATCACTGTCAGTGATTGATCTCGTCCGGCAGATCACTGTCCAGCCGCTAGTTGTAAAGGAATAAAACACATGAGCCAATGTCCCTTCGCCAACCTGGTGGACCCGGATACCTATGCGCAAGGCATGCCCTATGCGAAGTTGAAGGAAATCCGTGACGCCGGGCCGGTTGTGCGCATCGAAGATCCGCTCACCGGCGTACCCTACTGGGCCGTCACCCGCATTGCGGAAATGGACTACATCTCTAAAAACCCGCAGCTATTCTCGTCCGCCGAGCGTTCCGCGTTTCCCATGGAATACGATCAGGAGATGGTGGAAGGCATCCACCGACAGACCATCATCAACATGGATCCGCCGCTGCACCAGAAAGTGCGCCGGATTGTGCGCAATGCCTTCACGCCGAAGCGAGTGGAATCCTATGCGCCGAACTTCCGCGAGCATGCCAGGCGCATCGTAGACGCTGTTGCCAGCCGCGGGGAATGTGAGTTTGTGGAAGAAGTCGCGGCGGAGCTGCCACTGATCGGCATTCTTGAGCTGTTGGGCGTGCCACTGGAGGATCGCAAGCAGTTCTTCGACTGGACCAACACCATGATTTTCGCCGACGACCCGGACATGGCAACGTCCATGGAGGAGGGGCAGCTCGCGTCACTTGAGGTAATTCAGTACGCCGCGGCGCTGGCCGCGAAACATCGCCGGGAGCCGATGGACAACATCACCGGCGCGCTACTCGATGCAGAACTTGAAGGACAGCCCATTTCCGAGGACATGTTCGGCTGGATGTTCATTCTGATTCTGGTGGGTGGTAACGAATCCACGCGGACAGTGATCGCCCAGGGTATGCGCCTGCTGATGGAAAACCCCGATCAGCTGCAGTATCTGGTGGACAACCCCGATAAAATCGCCGGGGCCTGCGAGGAGATGCTGCGCTACAACACTGCGTTCATCTCGATGCGCCGCACCGCCATGCAGGACTGCGAGCTGGGTGGCCAACAGATCGGCAAGGGCGACAAGATCATCCTGCACTACCATGCCGCGAATCACGATGAGCAAGTGTTTGGCGAGGACGCCATGACCTTCGACGTGACACGCGCCGAGCGTATGCCAGATCTTTACAACCAGTTGCGCTCCTTCGGTATTGGTCAGCACTTCTGTATCGGCACCCACCTGGCGAGACTGGAACTCAACATAATGATGGAAGAGATCATTCCGCGGCTGCGCAATCCGCAGTTTGCAGGCGAACCACAGTTCGTGCGTTCGTTTTTCGTAAATGCCATGAAAGCCCTGCCGATCACATTCGACCCGCAGCCCAGCGCAACCGCGGCCTGAGCCGGTGAATGCGCTACGCGGCGGGGCCCCGGTTTGCATGGCCGCTGCAATGCTGCTGTCTGGCACCAGCCTGGCACAGGAGGACACTGACAGCGACCAGGCTGCCTTCTACCGTGAGTTCATGGCCTGTCAGCAGACGGAAAGCGAGATCAGCCGGCTGCGTTGCTTCGATGCGCTGGCTGCGCCCGCCGATGCGCCCTCCACGCCGGAAGACCTGCAACTTGAGGAGGAAGCACTGACAGCGCACGAGCCGGGCGAAGACGCCCAGCGCTCCAACAAGGAACAGCAGGAGCAGTCGGAACAGCGAGAGACGCGTATCGCCCGGCTGGAGTCTCTCTCGCGCAAACAGGAACGCGGCATGCTATCCGCCGACGACCCGAACTACGTCGTCTATGCCCAGCCAATCAAGGATGAAATCGGCGACGAGAACCACGTCGAGTTCTATGTCTCTCTCAAATACCCGATCATTGACGACTGGTTCGAAAAGAGCCAGAACAGCTTTAGCGAATGGGGGAATGTTTACGGGAACTTTTTTAACAGTGTCGTCCCCGACCGCATGTTGTTTCACTACAGCGGACTGTATGACTTCTATATTACAGACAGTGAGCGCTACGATTCTGCTCCCATAGTGTCACGCCGGCAGAACCCGGGAGTTTCCCTGGAGTACGACTTTTCGCGCGGCCGCAATACATTGCGCGTGGGCTGGTTTCACGAATCCAACGGCCAGACACTGGAAGAAAATGAGCTCGGCCGTTTTGAAGCGCGGCGCGCGCGCTACGGCGACGACTTTGCACTCGCCGAGGTGAGCCGCGGCTGGGACTACGCCCTGCTGCGCTGGGCCAGCAATACGCTGTTGTATGAAGATCCACGCAGGGAAAACTGGTTCAACTACCAGATTGAAGCGCGCCTGTATTGCAACTGCCAGGGTTTTGGCTACATCGGTGACCGCGAAGACAGGATCTGGTGGGAAACTGGCAACGACCTTGAAATTGCCGATTTTGACGGCCTCCGGGGCATGCTCGAAAGGCCACTCTGGCGCAGCGCCGACGGCAGAACACAGGTAGACGCCAGGCTCGACCTGCAAACCGGGCTGGAAAGCAGTTTTGCACAATACTGGAGCGCCCGCCTCACGCTTGGAGCGGAATGGGACAACCTGCGTTTTGTGCTGTTTTATTTCGACGGTTACGGGCGTGACCTTTCCACCTACCATCTACGCACGCAGTATGCCGGCCTGGGCCTGGAATTGCGTTAACGCCCGCGGAAGACTCTCAGCATGACAGACAACGACATCATCGACAGGCTCAACGCTCGCGCTCCCGGTTTCATTGGCATGCTTGGCGGACGGGTTGTCGCCATTGATCGAGAGCAGCAAAGTTGCAGTTTCGAATTCAATGTCAGTACAGATTTCTGTCATTCCATCGATGTGGTGCAGGGTGGCTTCGTTACCACAATGCTGGACGCGGCAATGAGCCACGCGGTGTTCGTGGTGGAAGCCGATGGCACCCTCGCCGGTGTTTCGTCGCTGGAGATCAAAACCAGTTATCTTGAGCCTACCCGCGCAGGCAGGCTCCACGCTGTAGGACAGGTGCTCAAGCGCAGCTACAAGACTGCTTTCCTCGAAGGCCGGCTCTACAACGATGCGGGCCTGCTCACCGCCACCACCAGTTCGGTCGCCAAACTGGCGCGCACGCGCTAGTGCCCGAACTCAACCCCAGACAACGCGAGGCGGTGCGGTATATCGATGGCCCCCTGTTGGTGCTCGCCGGGGCCGGCAGCGGCAAAACCAGCGTCATTACGGAAAAAATCGCCTACCTTATACGCCAGTGCCGTGTAGACGCATCGCGCGTAGCCGCCGTGACCTTTACCAACAAGGCCGCGCGCGAGATGAAGGAACGCGTGCGCCGCCTGGTGGGCGCCGATTCCGCCGAGCAGCTCACCATCAGCACCTTTCATCAGCTGGGGCTGAAGATCATTCGCAGCGAGAGCAAGGCGCTGGGCCTGATGCCCGGCTTCTCGATTTTCGACAATGAAGATACACGAACCCTGCTGCGCGACCTGCTGATTCAGGAACACGGCGCCGAGGGCGACAAAGCCCAGCTAATACAGCAGCGCATTTCGGCCTGGAAGAACGATCGGCTGCTACCACCGCAAGCCCAGGCGCAGGCAGCGAGCCCCGCCGACATGCTCTGCGCAAAGGCCTATGCACGCTACCAGCGGGCGCTAAAAGCGTACAACGCGCTCGACTTCGACGATCTCATATTGCTGCCAACGCTATTGTTTGAAAACTCACCCGAGATTCTGGAAAAGTGGCAACAACGTCTGCACCACCTGCTGGTAGACGAGTACCAGGACACCAACACCAGCCAGTATCTACTGGTGAAACAGCTGGTAGGCCTGGGCGGGCGTTTCACCGTAGTGGGTGATGACGATCAGTCGATTTACGCCTGGCGCGGCGCGCGCCCGGAGAATCTCGCACTGTTGCAGCAGGACTTTCCCGGGCTCAAGATCGTCAAGCTGGAACAGAACTACCGCTCTACCGCGCGCATTTTGCGTGCTGCGAATACACTCATTGCCAACAACGCGCACGTGTTCGACAAACAGCTCTGGAGTGAACTGGGATACGGCGACCCACTGCGGCTCATCCACTGTGCCGATGAACACGCGGAAGCCGGACAGGTGGTGGCGGAGATTCTCGACCATCAATTGCGCAAGCGTACCCGCCTCGGGGACTACGCCGTTCTCTATCGCGGCAACCATCAGGCACGTTTGCTGGAACTTGCCTTGCAGGCACAACAGGTACCGTATCATCTGAGCGGTGGCACCTCCTTCTTCGCGCGCAATGAGGTAAAAGACATCATGTCTTACCTGCGCCTTCTGCTCAATGAGAGAGATGACAACGCCTTCCTGCGCGTGGCCAATGTGCCACGACGCCAGCTCGGTACCTCCACACTGGAGGCGCTGGGGCTGTTTGCCCGCGGTGAAGGGCTCAGTCTTGCCCGGGCCTGCCAACACATCGCTCAGCCGGCCGTGTCCGCGGGCGGGCTCAAGCGGCTGCGCGAATTCGGCAGTTGGCTGAGCGCCACGCGGGAGCGCTGCGCAGCGGAGCGAGGCGTCGCCGGTATCCGCCAGATGCTGCGCGACATGGACTACGAGGGCTGGCTCAACCAGATCAGTTCCAGCGAGGATGTCGCGGAACGGCGCATGGGCAATGTGAACTTCCTGGTTGATGGCCTGCAGCGCGTTATGTCGGAGGACACTGTCGCGCTCGACGACGCCATCGCCCGCCTGGTACTGCGGGATTTACTGGAACAACAGGATGAAGAGGAAAAAGGGCCGGACAGTGTGCAACTCATGACCCTGCATGCATCGAAAGGGCTGGAATTTCCCCATGTGTACATTATTGGCATGGAGGAAAACCTGCTGCCACACCGCATGAGTGTGGAAGAAGACAATATCGCCGAAGAGCGGCGACTGGCCTATGTGGGTATCACTCGTGCACGCGAAACTCTCACCATGACACGTGTGAAAAAGCGCAGCCAGTACGGTGAAACCATCCGCTGCGAAGTCAGCCGCTTTATCGACGAGCTACCGGCGGATGATCTGCAACAAATGGGTGATGGCAAGGGCGAGGATACGCAAGCCAACACCGAGCGCGCCAGGGAAACCCTCAGCGGCCTGAAAAACCTGTTTGCCTGAGTACCGGACACCCTCTCAGTGGGCGTCACCGCCTCCGGGCCCCGGAGTCGCCATGCCCAGGGCTCCCTTAATGCGTTCGCGCGCACCCTGTACGATGGCGTAAAAGCCGGGGATAAAAAAGGTGCCCACCAGCAGGGCCGCCAGCATACCGCCAAACACCGTTATGCCCAGCGCGCGCTGGCCAAACGCACCTGCCCCCGATGCGATCACCAGCGGAATAATACCCAGGATAAACGACACTGCCGTCATGCACACGGCGCGAAACCGCAAGCGTCCGGCCTCGCGGGCAGCCACCGCAATAGCTTCGCCCTCCTGCTCGCGCTTGTGACGCGCAAACTCCACGATCAGAATCGCGTTTTTTGCCGCCATGCCAATCAACAGCACAATACCGATCTGGGCATAGAGGTTGAGCGCAAAACCGGTGAGGAAAAGTGCCGCGATTGCACCGCCTATGGCCATCGGTACCACCAGTATGATTGCGATGGGTATGGACCAGCTCTCGTACTGGGCGACGAGAAACAGATATACGAAGATCAGGGCCAGCGTGTAAGCAAAAATGGCTGTAGAACCTGCCTCACGTTGCTGGTAGGCCATGCCCGTCCATTCGATGCGATAGCCTGCCGGCAGCACGTCTGCCGCCAGTTTTTCGAGTGCCTGCATGGCCTCCCCCGAGCTGTAGCCTGGAGCTACATTCACCCTCACGGACGCTGCACGGTACAGGTTGTAACGCTGCGCGACATCCGGCCCCAGCACCGGACGGGTTCTCACCAGTGTACTCAAGGGCACCATCTCGCCCTGTGCCGACTTCACATAGAAATGGCCGAGATCGGAGAGGTCGCTTCGGTAGGAGGATTCCGCCTGCATGATGACCTTGTAGGTCTGGCCAAACTTGTTGAAGTCGTTGACATACAGAGAGCCCATTTGCGCCTGCAGAGTAAGGAAAATTTCGTTCAGTGAGACGCCGAGATTCTTCGCCTTCTGCCTGTCCACGTCGATAAAGTACTGCGGCACATTGGCGCGATAGGTGCTGAATGCATTCTCGAGGCCGGGCGTGCGGTTGGCCTCGACAATAAAGTTGTTCAACACCCGCGAGAGCTCCGAGGACGGCCGCGACAGCGTATCCTGCAGCAGGAGTTCAAGCCCGCCGACCGCGCCCATGCCGGGTACAGCAGGAGGAGAAATCGCGATAACCTGCGCTTCCGGAACCTTTGCAAACGCTTGTGCATTGATGCGCGAGCTGACATTGAACACGAGATTTGCGGATTCCGTGCGCTGGTCCCAGTGCTTGAGCACCACAAACAGCGTGCCGCCGTTGCTCGCCATGGCCCCGGTCAACACTGAAAACCCGGTGATCGACGTGATCAGTTCCACCGCGGGGTCGGCTTCCAGCAATGCCACCACCTTGTCCATCGCTTCCTTGGTGCGCGACAGCGATGACGCATCGGGCAGTTGCACATTCACCAGCAGCAGGCCCTTGTCTTCATCGGGCACAAAAGCAGTAGGTGTTTTCAAAAAACCCACGCCTAGCGCGGCAATCCACACCACAAATATCAGGCCAACAATTGCAAGCCGGCGCAATACCCACTGCACACCGTTATCGTAACGCGTGGTGAGCCAGCCAAAACCCGCGAGGAAACCGCGGTACCAGCGCGCCTCTTTCTTTTCACCGGGCTGCAATAGCAGACCACAAAGGGCAGGGCTGAGTGTCAGGGCGTTTATGGAGGAAAACACCACGGCCACGCAAATGGTCACGGCGAACTGGCGGTACATTTCCCCGGTGATGCCAGGGAGCATCGCCACTGGCAGAAATACCGCCAGCAGCACGAGACTGGTGGCGACAATAGCGCCTCCTACCTCGCGCATGGTAATCAGCGCTGCCTCGGCGGAAGACATCGTCGGGTCGTCACGCATGTGACGATCGCAATTTTCGATTACCAGAATTGCGTCGTCTACCACGATACCGATGGCCAGAATCAGGCCAAACAGCGTGACGGTGTTGATCGACATACCCGCCAGCAACAGCACCGCGAAGGTCGCCACCAGCGATACCGGAATCGCCACGGTCGGCACCAGCGTAGCGCGCCAGTTGCCGAGGAAGATGAAGGTCACGGCAATGACCAGCACGACGGCCTGAAACAGGGATACCACCACATCATTCACCGCTGTGGCGACATAGCGCGTGGTGTCGTAACTGATCACATAGTCGAGACCCTGGGGGAACTGGCCGGAAAGATCCTCTACCAGGGCGTCGACCGCGGCGCCTGCTTCCAGCGCATTGGCGTCTGCCAGCAGATACAGGGCGACATTGACCGCCGGTTTGCCATCGATCTCACCCAGAAAGCTGTAATCGGACTGCCCCAGTTCCACCCGGGCGATATCCCTGAGATAGATCGTCGACCCGTCTGGACGCGCACGCAGCACCACATTCTCGAACTCCTCCACCTCCTGCAGGCGGCCCTTGGTGCGCAAGGTGTACTCGGTCTCCAACTCGCCTTCAAAGGGTGGCGCGCCGATTTTCCCCGCCGCCACCTGTACATTCTGCTCCTGCAGGGCGCTGCGCACGTCCATGACAGAGAGGCCGAGATTGGTCATCTTGTCCGGGTTCAACCACAGGCGCATGGAATAGTCTGCCTCGCCGAGAATAGTCGCCGAGGAGATGCCTTCGAGCCGCGCGAGCGCACTCTGCACGTTGATCTTCACGTAGTTGGAGATGAATTTATAATCCAGTGAATCGTCGGGAGAGGTGAAGCTCACGATCTTCAAAATATCGGGTGAGCGCTCTTCGATCTTCAGGCCCATCGCTGTCACTTCCGCCGGCAGCGAGGGCTCGGCCAGTTTTACGCGGTTCTGCACGCGCACCAGCGCCATATCCGGGTTCGAACCCACCTCGAAGGTGACCGTGAGACTGTAGCTGCCGTCGTTGGCGCTCTTGGAAGACATGTAAATCATGTTTTCCACGCCGTTGACAGCGTCCTCGATCGGCGTGCCTACAGTGGTTTCGACTACCTCTGCCGACGCGCCGGGATAGACGCCGCTGACCTGGATGTTGGGCGGCGAGATGGCCGGGTATTCCGTGACGGGCAACATATAGATCGACAGCGCGCCCGCAAGCGTCATTACGATCGAGATAACCAGTGCGAACTTTGGCCTCCCGATAAAAAAGGCGCTGAACATGTTCTACGCGCTCTCAGCCGCGGACAGCGATTGCGTTTGCACCGTCATGCCAGGGCGCACCGCCTGCAGGCCGCGCACGATCACCCGCTCACCTTCGCGTACACCGTCGCGCACCAGGGCGAGATCATCCATGCGCTCGCCCAATTCCACATTGCGACGCTGAACAACATTGTTCTCATCCACTATGAGCACGAAGCTGCCCTGTTGATCGGCCTGCACTGAAGCCTGGGGCAGGAACAGATCTTCCTGCAGGCGCGTGTCCTGCAGAATCACGCGTACGTACTGTCCCGGCACGAGCACAGAGTGGGGGTTGGGAATCAGGGCGCGCGCTTCCAGGGTGCCGGTGCTCTGGTCGATGCGGTTGGCAAAATAGTCCAGCCGGCCCACTTCCGGGTACACCTCGCCATTGGCGAGTTCAACAGTGACCTCTATGCGCTTGAGTTCCTCTGCATCCAGGCCGGCTTCCATATTGCCGCTGATGGCAGATATGTAGGTCGCTTCACTGACCTGGAACAGCGCCTCTATCGGGTCGATGCTGACCAGCGTGGTGAGACTCCCGGTATTGGGACCGATGAGATCGCCCACCGTCACCGAACTGCGACCAATACGACCGGTAATCGGTGCTCTGATAACGGTAAAGCCCAGGTTGACCTCGGCACTGGTCACCTCCGCACGCGCACCTTCGATACGCGCTTCCGCATCCAGCTTGATGGCGGTGAGGTTGTCCATCTCGGCCTGGGAAATCGCGCCTTTGGGCAGTAGCTCCTTGCCGCGCCTGAAATTTCGCGCGGCATTCGCCAGATTGGCCTGTGCGGCGGACAGGTTTGCGCGGGCCCGCGCCAGCGCCGCCTCGTACTCAGAGCTATCGAGTGTGTACAACACCGAGCCCGCCTGCACGAGATCACCTTCGCGGAATTCCCTGCTTTGCAGGTAGCCGGCAACCTTGGCCTGAATGTCGACATCGTCCTGGGCCTGCAGACGCCCCACATAGCGCGCCCGGGGCTGATAACTCTCCAGCACAACCTCATCGACAACAACCTCAACGGGCCGTTCAGGAGGCGCCTCCTGGGCACAGCCGCTCAGCAGCGAAAAAGCCAGGGCCAAAGCCAGACTCCGTGTATTCACCCTCGGTACTCCCGGATCAAGGAACTCGCAAAGCATAACCTACACCGTACAAGCGGTCGCCCCCAGGGGGGAGCCACAGCGCGCCGTCAGATTCACATCCGCGGGATGGCGAAGCAAAGTACGGCAACAAAAAAACCGCAGTGCTGCGGCAACACTGCGGTTTTCATTGTGCCAGACAGTAAAGGCTTACTGGCTGGCTTCCACCATGTAGTCAACGGCGGCGATCACTTCTTCGTCGGAGCAGTTCATACAGCCGCCCTTGGCGATCATGCCGGTGCCGGGAATGCCGTTCACGCCATGGTCATACAGAACGTCCATGCCCTTGGCAATACGCTCAGACCAGGCGGCGGCATCACCCAGCTTGGGGGCACCGGCAGCGCCGGTAGTGTGACAGGCCAGGCACGCCGCGTTGTATACCTCCTCGCCCGAACGCGGCTCGCCGCCGCCCGTGGCGGCCGCTACGGCGGCACCGCAGCCCGTGTCTCCCTGCAGGCAGGATTCGCCAACCGGCGCGATGCGGTCTTCAATGGCCGCTCGCTGTGCGTCTGTCAGCTCCACCGCCGAAGCGCCAAGGGCCACGGTGGCCGCCAGTGTGAACAGGATTGTGCGAATCATCGGGGGTTTTCCTCCATCTGGTAAGCCGGCCATTATAGCCACTTCCGCCCGCGCATAAAACTTGATCTGTACTGTGAACCTCGCAGACTGGCGCGGGCATTCAACATAACCGGTTTGAGCCACGAGCTGGCGTACGGGCAACCGAGTGCCTAATATGGCTTTTTCTGGACACGCAGCGTGGGAAGCAGACATGAAACTCTACACTTACGATCCGGCCCCCAACCCCAAGCGGCTCGCCCTGTTCATGCAGTACAAGGGCATTGAAATCGACACGCAGCAGATCGACATGCTCAAGGGCGAGCAGCTCTCCGACGAGTACCGCGCCATCAACCCCGCGTGTACGGTGCCGGCCCTGGTGCTGGACGACGGCAGCGTGCTGCATGCCGTGATCGGCATCTGCACTTACCTGGAAGCATTACACCCGGAAAAACCGTTGCTGGGCGATTCCGCGCTGGAGAAGGCGCTGGTGATCAGCTGGAACCACCACCTGTTTACCGGGCTGTTCATGGCCATCGCCAACGTGTTGCGCAACGGCGGCAAAAGTTTTGCCAATCGTGCCCTGCCCGGGCCACTGGATACGCCGCAGATTCCTGAACTGGTGGACCGGGGCAGGCTGCAGATCAGCGCGATTCTGCCGCAACTGGACGCGCACCTTGCCAACCACAGCTTCGTGGCTGGGGACAACTTCAGCTTCGCTGATATCGACTTACTGGTAGCCACCGAGTTCATGGGCTGGGTGAAGGAAAGCATCCCCGAGACCTGTACCAATCTGCTCGCCTGGCAGCAACGCGCGACCCAGGCGCTGCAGAATCCCTGACCGGGCAATGCCCACCTGAGACAGCATTTGATCGCCAAAAGACCGCGCCCCTGCGCTATAACTGGGGCCGGGAGGAGGTTGCAGCATGCCGCCGGCTTTTGGCAAGTGTTCTACACGCAAACTGGCAGCACTCGCGCTGTTGCTGGCGGCAATGCTGTTGTCCGGCGCCTGCACGGGCCATGACCCGGACGCGCGCTTTGACAACTACCTGAGCCGCCTCGCCAGAACCCTCGGGGTAGAGGCGCAAACGCCCACACCTGCTCACTTTCCCCGCCCTCCCCGCAGCGGCAATGTACGCCTGGATGTTCCCCCCGGCAGCCTCAACGCGCTGGATTTTCTCAGCTTGCGAGGCTGCGAACTGCAGCTGACGGTTGGCAAGCGCAACAGCAGCCTGGGCCGCATGGCGCGCGCTTCGCAGACGCTGTTGCTGGAACTGGAGTTCCTGCGCCTGGCGCCGGCCTGCATTGCCTATCTGGAGGCGGAGAACCGCGACGAACTGGCGGCTACGCTCGCCCGGGCCCGGGAAGTCAAGCGCGCCCAGTTACCCGCCCGGATATTCAATGCCACCCTGGGCAGCGAGGAGTATCGCGCCTTCTGGCAACGGGCAAGGCCGGCGGGCACCTACCCTGCCAGCGGCAGCGCCGCCGCGGCGGCGCTCACTGCGATCAATGCCTACACCGTGCGCTGGCTGAACGGCGACTACCGGGCCGACGGCGGCGAATTCGAGTTGCTGCTCAGCGAGGTGGCCGGGGGCGGAGGCGGCGCGCTGCTTGCACAACTGCTGCGCCAGCAGGCCTGGCTGGACGCCGCCAGCGAACTGCTCGCAAGGCGCCAGGCACGCGGGCCACTCTGCGCACCCGGCATACGCCACGAGGCCGCCCAGATACTGCCCAATGTCGTGCGCAAGTATTTTATCGGCGAAATCCAGCCCCACGCGGCAGCGCTGGGTCGCAGCCAGTACCGGCTGCTGCCCCCGGTCACCGCGCTGGAATCCCGGCTGGCGGACACGCTGCCGGCAGTTTACCGGCAGTGGATGACGCACAGAAACACGCTGCTGGCAGAGGCCATCGCCGCCCCACAGCGCCACGTCGCAGCACTCCAGGCTATCGAGGCGCCCTGCACCGGGCTCGAAAGAATTGCACCGCGGGAGGCATAGAAATTGGTTACACTGCTGTCCAATCCGATACCAGACGACAACAATACTCCGAGGAGTCCGCGATGATCCCAACAACCCGCAGGTTTCTGCAAACCGCGCTTTTGCTCACGGCCACGCTGATCCTGGGCGCCTGCGCCAGCGGCCCGCCCAAGCCGATCGTGGATTTCAAGCCGGGCTACGATTTTTCCAGCGTGGAAAAAGTCGCTTTCTACCGCGACTCGGGCGATGTGGTGGGCGACAACCCCCTGCAGCTCAGCGATATACAACGCGGGCGCATTGACGAAGCACTCGTATTTGCGCTGAAGAACAAGGGCTTTGAGATGGTCAAGGAACCGGAAGACGCCGATCTGCTCATAAGCTGGCACCTGGTTACGCAGCACAAGACCGATGTGCAAACCTGGAACACACCCACAGCCGGGTACTACGGTTTCTACGGCCCGTACAACCGCTACAGCCGCTACAATTGCTGGAGCTGCGTGCAGATGCAGACCGACGTGACAGTGCGCAACTACACAGACGGTACTTTTATCGTCGATCTGATCGATCCCGAAATGGGTAAATCAGTCTGGCGGGGCACCACCCATTCACGCCTGAAAAAGGAGCCGAGCACCGACCAGGCTGACTACAACGAGGCGGCGACCGTGATTTTCGCATCCTTCCCGCCGGGTACAGGCCAGAACAGCCCCGACTGAAGCTGCTCAACCGTCGCCGCAAGCGCCGCATCGTAGACGCTTGCCGGCGGCCAAGGTATCATTTGCTGCCTCCGCCCGTAGCTCAGCTGGATAGAGCGCTGCCCTCCGGAGGCAGAGGTCGCAGATTCGAATTCTGCCGGGCGGGCCACCCTCGAATACCTCGCAGTCACTGCCAGAGCTGCAACCTCCCATGTCATTGAACCCCGCCATTCACGTCGCGGCCCACCGGGCGTTGGTGCCGGTTTGAGCCGCCGCGGCGCCAGCGGCGCACGGCGGTTTAGCGAACTTGCGGGCTTACTTTGGGTCGTGTTTTTCCAGCGACAGGGCAACGGCCTGGCTGTAGGTGATCACGACAGTGTCGCCGAGTCTAACGCCTTCCATTTTGGCGGCGGGCACGTTTGAGATAACGTGAAACTGACCACGCGGGTCTTGTACCGTTACAGTCCCGCTTACGCGATTCATGCCCTCTATGGTGCACACCGCGCGCACGATCACACCCACGCCAGCGGCGGGCGGCATGTTCTCGGCGGCAATGCCGGCCGCGTCCAGTTCAACCCAGGGCTCAGCCAGTTCCGCCTCGGTAGGGGAGCGCAATTCACCACTGATGGACTCGGAATAGGTGGCCCGGATCATGTCGCCCTTGGCGAACTCGTCGAAGCGCTCGATCTCGGGGCCGGCCTTAAGGGTGATGGTGTTGCCCAGCGGTCCCTGCAGGGTGATTCCGCGGGTCTTGGGGTCAATGGCAACGATCTCGGCTGTAACCTGCCTGGTGATCGCGCGCGCACCGTCGCCTTGCACGGCAACTTCGATTTCGGCGATGGCCACGGCAGGCAGTGCGCCCAGCACCAGGCCGGACAGTAGCCCCAGGCTTGAGAGGAGATTGCGAATATTCATAAGCTGTTATCCTTGTAGTAGCAGTCGTTGTTGATGCAGATATTCCGGGCAGAATATAAGCACCATAGAGCGGCAATTGGCAAGCAATTCAGCAGGTGATCCTCTCGCAGCCTCCGAGCCGCGAACACGTCGCGCTGCAAGAGGGCGGGAACATCGACATGCAGATCGATGACACGTCGCTGAGCCTGAGCCCGGACCTCTCGAGGCGACAGCGCGATGTGCTGCTGGCCGGTGGACTGATCAACTGGCTGCGCGACAGCGCCTGGCTCGCGATTATGCGTAAATTTTGCGGCGCCGCTTGTAAGGATTACAAGCCGGCGCTGCAAAATCGCGCGATCCTGCGCGTCCATTGCGGCAGCTTATTCTGCAGCGCATGGCCGCGTAACAGCGATTGAGCGACATTGCACCAGGCCGATGGCATCTGCCTTGCATGACTTCCGACAAAGCAAACGTAAGCAGTGGAGAAGTCCGCGGAGGTGAACGATGCCGCAACCCGTTGTGCCGGAAGAGCAGTACCCGAGCAAAGTCAGTGCGGAGTTTGTCAGTGAGCCGCTCGCCAACCGTGCTGTGGAATCACTTACCCGTGAGCAGGGTTTCAAGCAGCAGCAGATTTCCGTGATTAAACCCGGCGACGAAAACGTGGGACACAAAGTCGAGCCGGAAACCCGCGCTATCGGGGCTACGACCGGCATCACACATGTGGTCTGTGTGCTGGGGGGGCTTTTGCTTGGTCTGGCCGTGGCGTGGACGCTGGTCAACATGGGCCCGGCGCTCGCCCGCGCCAACCCCCTGATGACGTACATGGCGCTGGCGGTGATTTCTCCGATGCTAGGCTTCTTCGCGGGCAGTGTGATCTCCATGCGCCCCGATCATGATCGCGTGTTGTACAAGGCCCGCGCCGCGGCGGATGCCAGACGGTGGACTGTGGTCGTTCACTGCGCGAACAACCAGGAAAAGACGCTCGCCAGAGAGGCGATGGGCCACTCCGCCCAGACTCTGTAGCCTTTCGCTTCTGTCTAATGCGCTGAGGGAACGTGCGACCTGAACAGGCAGTTCGGTAGCCACCGAAGGTAGAACAGCATCCCGAACAGTTCCACCAGCGACTGGAAAACGATCACCACCACGGTAGTCTCCCAGCCTGCAGGCAAAGCCAGCGCGAAGGGTAAAACAATAAACGAATTGCGGGTGCCGAAACTAAAGGCCAGCGTACGCCCGGCACCATTCGCCAGCCGCAGCCAGCGGGTCATGCCCAACGCCAGCAACACGGCCACCACGAGAAAGCCCGCGAACACCGGCAGTACCGTCAACAGCACCGGCCCGGCATCCAGCACAGAGCCAACCTGCGCGCCTGCAATCAGGAACACGACCAGCGCCAGCAAGGGCACGGGCCACCAGCCGAGGCGGTCGCGCCAGGCAGTGCGTGGCTTTCGGGTCTCAACCCAGCGCTCGGTCAACACGGCTGCCACCAGGGGCAATCCGATCAACGCCAGCGCCGCGGGCAACATGTCTGCGGCTCTGATGGCTGCGCTGAAATCCGCCGCCGGCAACATCAGCCACAGGTAGGCCGGCAAGAGCAGCAATTGCAGCAGCAGGTTGAGCGGCGTCACCGCTATCGCCCGGGCAGTATCACCCCCGCCAAGCCGGGTGAAAGCGATGAACCAGTCTGTGCAGGGCATCAGCAACACCAGCAATACACCCAGGCGTAGCGCCGGATCGTCGGGCAAAGCCTGCAGCGCCAGCCACACGAGCAGCGGGATGACAACGAAATTGCCAAGCAGGCTCGCGAGCCCGAAGCGCCCGTCGCGGAAGGCCTCGCGTACATGCAGCAATGGCACCTGTACGAACGTGGCATACAACAGTGTTGCCAGCACGGGCCACAACAGGACCTCGAAGAGTGGCCCGACGCCGGGTGCAAGAGTGCCCACGCACAGGCCGGCAAGCACCGCGACCAGGTAGATCCACACCTGGCGGCGTTCGAGTGTCAGACGCTCCATCGGCTGTCTCAAGCTAAAATTCCGAACTCCAGCATAGAGGGCCTGGGGCGGTGACGCCATGCTGGCGCCCGGGTTCGGCGAGGGTTTCAGGCTCGATTGAACTCGCCAGCCATTTCGCGGTCTACCCGCTACCGCCAACACAACCGGGCCCCCACATGCGCGCCGTCATCACCCTTTTCTTTCTCGCTTTGCTGTCAACCGCTACCGTGCACGCGGCAGAGCCCGAGACCGCGGTTTTTGCCGGCGGCTGTTTCTGGTGCATGGAATCGGACTTCGAACACCTCGACGGGGTTCACAATGTTGTTTCCGGCTTTACCGGCGGCACACTGAAAAATCCCACCTACAGCGGCAACCACGCCGGTCACTATGAGGCAATCGAAGTGACCTACGATCCGGCTGTGATCGACTATCAAACTTTAGTTGAACACTTCTGGCGCAACATCGATCCCTTCGATGACGGTGGCCAGTTCTGCGATCGCGGCCACAGTTACCGCGCCGCCATCTTCGCAACCGAAGATCAACGAAGTCTTGCCCGGGAATCACTGCAATCCGTGGAGAAACGCTTCGGCAAAGACAAGGTGGTTACGCAGATACTTCTCGCCGCAAAGTTCTGGCCGGTGGAGGAATATCATCAGAACTACGCCGAGAAGAATCCGGTGCGCTACAAATACTACCGCTGGAGTTGCGGCCGCGACCAGCGCCTCGAGGCCGTGTGGGGTACAGACTGAACGCAGGTTTCAGCCTGGCGCGGCTGTGCCGCTGCGATGCAGCGCTAAAAACAAGCCGCGAAAGTGTTTCCTACTGTGCATCAACAATCGGCCGCCCCCTGCGGGTATAAACAAAAGGCCCCTGCATCGCCTGATCGTGCCCCTCACGCAAACGCCGCTCGAGTTCGTGCAGCACGGTGCGAGTAATGATCGGCAGTTGCGTCAACTCCTGCGCGCGGGACAGGCTTACCCAATGCAAATCCAGCAATTCTCCCGAGCCCTGCGGGCGCTCGTGCACCTCTCCCTGAATATGCTGCGCATCCACCATGAAGAATCGCGCATCGAAGCGCCGGTTGCGATGCGGCGGCGTAATAGCCCGGGCGATATAGTGCAGCACGTCGAGACGCGGGTTGATGTCGTGCCGCAGGAAATCGGCCCACTGCGGGGAACGTGAACGCAGCGTGGGCGTTTCCGGCTCACCCACAAGCAGGCCGGTTTCCTCATAGGTCTCGCGTATCGCGGCCAGCGCCAGTGCCCGCGCCTTGCTTTCCGAGCAGCCCGCACAGAGCCTGGTCAGCACCGCGGGATGCAGATCGTGCGGCGGCCGAATGCGGCTGTCTCCAGGATCGACTCGCCCACCGGGAAAGACAAACATGTTGGGCATGAAGCGGTGGCTCGCCGCGCGTTTTCCCATGAGTACCTCGGGCTGCCGGCGATCACTGCGCAGTATTATCAGCGTGCCGGCGTCGCGCGGGCGCACCGCCGGTCCCGCCTGGCGCAGCTCGCTGTGCGCAATGTAGTGCTTGTCGTGAATTTCATCGGCATCCATCGGGCAAGTCTAGCACCAAGCTGCAGGCAGTTTGCGCACCCGCCAGGGGCATTGAGTCGAGCGGCCGGGCGCTGGCAGTCACCCTGGTGAGAGAAACTTGCCGCTATCCGCGGCGATGGTGATGCGGTGCAATTCACGGTCGAAGCCGTCGTAGCCGCCGTTGGCTTTGTGCAACACGCTGCGGTTGTCCCACATCACCAGCATGCCCTCCTCCCACTCGTGGCTGTACTGGAACTCCGGGCGCGTTTGCCAGGCATACAGCTCAAGCAGCAACTCCAGGGCTGCATCGTCGGCCATATCCTGTATGCCCACGATGTAGCCCAGGCAGCCGAGCAGGGTCTCGTGGCCACTTTCCGGATGACGCAGGATAAACGGGTGCGGGTGAATATCGCGCGCCGATTCGGAACTGAGAATTTTCATGCTGCGGTCAGACGCGCTGTCCGCCTCGCCATACATGCCATCCGGCGCGTATCCCGCGGCGGCGGAATGTAGCGCGAGCCGGCCTTCCAGCTTTTCGCGCAGCGTTGCGGGCATGGCCGCCAGCGCCTTCTGCTGGTTGACGAACCCGGTATTGCCGCCCACAGGCGGAATCACCAGGCTGTACAGGCAGGTGCCGATCGGCGGCTCGGGCATGAAGCTCCAGTCTGAGTGCCAGACTTCCGCGAACACCGGTGCCTTCTCATCCGCACGGCGCGTCAGTGCCACCACATGCTCGCTGCCATCGATGGGCACGAAGTATGGCTCGTCACCAAAGGTGCCAAAAGCCAGCGCGATGCGTTCGAGATCCGCATCCGCAAGCTGCTGCCCGGGAAAGGCCAGCACATGATGTTCCATCCAGGCGCGGCGGATCGCAGTGATGGTTTGCGCATCGAGCGCTCGCGAGAGGTCGACGCCGTGCACTGCGGCGCCGCAGGCCTGGCCGGAAGGCCGTATTTCCAACATGCCGATTCTCCTCTTCGCCTCTACCCGGGCGAAATTAATTCACACTAGCACCCGCGGGAGCGTATAGGCGTCCCCGGATGCGTGCAACAGCACGGTTTATCGCGCGCCGCCTTTGCTCTATGCTGCGTCTCACATTACACGGGCAACACCAGTCAGAAGCAGGAGCGCGCATGATCGGTTGGACAGAACAGCAGCAGATGATCCGGGGCATGGTGCGGGATTTCGTCGAGAAGGAAATTGTCCCGCACCTGGACGATCTCGAGTACAACGGCATGCCCCCCTACGACATTCTGCGCAAACTGTTCGCAAGCTTCGGCATGGACGAGCTGGCGCGTGCCAACTTCGACAAACAGATTGCACGCGAGGAGGCCCTCGGCCGGGGCGAAGCTGCACAAGAGAAACCGAAGGAGCAGGAGCAACAGGGCCCGGTCACCGAGGAAGCGCTGGACGCCGTGGCCATGGGTATCCTGCCCATTATCGAAATCAGCCGTCACTGCCAGGGACTGATCACCGCCATGGGGGTGTCGGTGGGCCTCACCGGCGGCGCCATCATGTCCAAGGGAAGCCTCGCACAGAAAAAGCGTTATGCCTGCGATCTGCTGACACTGAAAAAAGTGGGCGCCTGGGCCATCACCGAACCCAACTCCGGTTCGGATGCCTTTGGCGGCATGAAGTCTACCGCCCGGCGTGACGGCAAAGGCGGATACATACTCAACGGCAACAAAACCTACATTACCAACGGCCCCTACGCAGACACCATTGTCTTCATCTGTCGCCTGGAAGAGGACGGCGTCGCCGCGCAGGATCGCAAGATCGTCTCCTTCATCCTGGATACGGGCATGCCCGGACTCGAACAGAGCGCGCCGTTCAAGAAAATGGGAATCGGTTCGTCGCCCACAGGCGAGCTCTTCCTGCAGGATGTTGCGGCGGGGCCAGAACGACTGATGGGTGAATCGGAAGACGGCTATGGCCGTTCCGGCGCCAAAACCACTTTCAGCGCGGAGCGCTCCGGCGTTGCCGCCATGGCGCTCGGCCTGGTTGAGCGCGCCCTTGAACTGTCCTTAGGTTACGCGAAAACCCGTGTGCAGTTTGGCGAGCCTATCGGCAACTACCAGCTGATACAGTTGAAGCTCGCGAAGATGGAGGTGGCGCGCCTGAACCTGGAGAACCTGGTGTTCCGTTACATTGAAACCCGCGCGGCAGGCAGGGACCTCACCCTGGCCGAGGCTTCAGCCATGAAGTTGTATGCGGCGCAAACAGCCATGGAAGTGACCACCGAGGCCGTGCAGGTATTCGGCGGCGCCGGCTACATGCGCGAAGCGCGCGTGGAACAGCTCATGCGCGATGCGAAAATTCTGCAGATCTACGCCGGCACGGATGAAATGCAGATCGTGGCTATCGCGAAGGATCTACTCGGCCGCGCCTGATCAGGGGCGCGTAGGCAGTACGTGGCCTGGCCAGGGGCCGGGACTGTGCGAGGCATGGATGCCGGGCCCAAGCCCCCATGGAAGGGTTCACGGCGTGTCCCGGCCCCTGGCCGGGCCATGTGCCGCCGCTCCCGCAGCTTAAGTCGCTAGGCGCGATACAACGCCTCGGCTCGCGCTTTCAGATCCTCGGCGCAGCGGTTGAAGCCGCGCTCCACTTCCTCCGCCAGCGCCTCCATCATGGACGGCACCATGGGGCCGGAAAATTCATCCATGCTCACATAGCGACAACTGCTGTCATCGATCGGCGTGATAATCTGGCTGCGGTCGGCGTGAATCGGGTCGCCGGGTTTGTTCTCCATCGACCAGACGATGCGGTGCGGCGCCTCGATCACTGTAATGTACTCCACCTGCTCCTGTAGACCATTGCCCAGGTCCACTTTCATTGCCAGCGGCGCGCCCAGTTTCAGCTCGCCGTCTATCTGCGGGCAAAAGCGATTCCAGAGCGGATAAGAGCCGAAATCCACAATCACCGACCACACCACTTCGGCCGGCGCATTAATAACGATAGTTTCGGAGGCTACGCTGTTGTCGCTAATCATGGCTAAAAGCTCCTGTCAGAAAATGGCGGGTTGGCTACAGCGCGCCTGGCCAGCCCGGCGCTCAAAGCGCAAAACTGACCCCGCCGTTCACCCGCCACACTTGTCCGTTCACCCATTCGCTGTCGTCCGACAACAAAAAAGCGACCGCCGCGGCAATGTCTTCGGATTCGCCGTGGCGCACACTGCGGGCGCCCTTGAGCATCCAGTCCTTGAGATCCTGCGGCATATTGGCATCGAGTTGTTCGGTGAGCACGAAGCCCGGTGATACGGTATTGCAACGGACACCCTTGCGCCCCCACGCCGAGGCTACGTGTCGACAGAGTGAGTTCACGCCGGCCTTGGAGGCTGCATAGGCGGGACGCTCGGGCTCTCCCATCGCCGAGGCATCGGATGAAGTTAGCACGATCGCGCCACTTCCCTGCTCCAGCATCTGCGGCAGAACGGCCTTGATCAGCGCGACAGTACCGACCAGGTTCACGCGCAACGTGCGCTCCCACAGCGCCAGGTCATTGGAAAGAATGTCGCCATCCTCCAGCACGGCCTTGAGATCCGCCACGTTTGCGAACAAACCGTCGAGCCGACCGAAGTGGGGTATCACTTCGCCGACCAGTTCGTTGATTGAATGCTCGTCGCTCTGGTCGAAAGGCAATGCCCGCACGTCACCCCCGGAGGCGCAGAGCTCCCCGGCCAGCGCCGTCGCGGCTTCAATGTTCAGATCGCCAATCGCCACGCGCGCACCTGCACCACTCAATCGGCGCACCGTTGCCGCACCGATGCCGGTTGCACCGCCACATACGAGTATGCATTTACCCTGTAGTTTGTCGCTCATCTGCGCTCCGTTCCCCCATCGTGTTCCACTGCTGGCAACGCCATTGAGTGGAACAGACTAATGTGCAAGTATCTACTGTCAAACGGCCATTAACCGGCTCCGGCATAATAATCCAGACACCGCGGGCAAAGGCAGCATGCAGCTACTCTCATTCATATGGCGCAGGATCACCGCCGCCCTCGGTACCCTGGCGTTCCTTCTGCTGATCGCCCTGGTATTCCTGCTCTGGCGGGCATTCAGCGGCGGCCAGCAGGACAACGCCGAACATCTCGCGGCAAAGCAGGATTATCTCGGGCATATCGAAGCCGTGGGCCTCTCGGTATCGGAGCCGCCGAATATCGTTTTTTTCCTGTACGACGACATGGGGTACGGCGACATTGGTTTCGGGGCGCGCGGGAACGACCTGATTGCGACTCCGCATATCGATCAACTCGCCACGCAGGGCGTGGTGCTGAGCGATTTTCATTCACCCGCTGCGGTTTGCACACCGTCGCGCGCCGGCTTTCTCACCGGGCGCCTGGCGCCGCGCGCCGGCCTGACCAACGTGGTCTTTCCGAGCGGTAGCGTCAAAGATTTCGTGTTCAGCAAGTTGATAAAACCGGACAGCAATGTGCGCCTGCCCGCGGAAGAGATCACGCTGGCGGATCTGTTAAATGCCGCGGGCTACGCCACAGGCATGGTCGGCAAGTGGCACCTGGGTGACACCAGCCCCTCACTGCCCAATGACATGGGCTTCGATTCCTATTTTGGCGCCCTCTACAGCAACGATATGGAGCCTTTCGCGCTGTATGCGAACCGCGATGTCGCCGTGGCCGCGCCAGCTGACCAGCGCCTGCTGACGGAGCGCTATACCAGGGAGGCCGTACAATTCATTGATGCCAACGCGAGCGAGCCCTTCTTCCTGTACTTTGCGCATAATTTCCCGCATGACCCACTCTATGTGCGCGAGGAACGGCTGGGTAATTCCCGGGCGGGCCTGTACGGCGATGTGATCGAGGAGATCGACGAATCGGTCGGCACGATCATGGCCGCGCTTGAGCGCGCTGGTGTACTTGAGAATACGCTGGTGATTGTCACCTCCGACAACGGCCCGTGGTTCCTGGGTAACGCCGGCGACCAGCGGGGCCGCAAGGGCAACACCTTCGAGGGCGGCATGCGCGTGCCCTTTATTGCCCACTGGCCCGCCGCCATCGCACCCGGGCGTGTCGAGCATGCCATGACCATGGGTACCGACATCCTGCCCACGGTGCTGGAAATTCTGAAATTGCCGGCGCCGCCGGATCGCATTATCGACGGGCAAAGTATTCTCGGCGTACTCACCGAGGGCGCTCCAACGCCGCATGATTTCCTGCACTATTACGCGGGCGATACGCTGTTTGCCACCCGCGACCAGCGTTTCAAGTATCGCGGTGCCGCCGGGGTGTTCTATGGCCCGGACCAGATGGGCTTCGGGGGCGCCATGGCGCAGAAAGAGTGGTTGTTTGATCTGCTCGGCGATGAGCGCGAATCCTACGACACGTCCGCCACCTACCCGCGGGAAGTCGAACGGCTGCGCGCGGCCTTCAGGGCCAAACAGGCGGCGATGAAGGAGAATCCCCGGGGCTGGCGCTAGCGCAGGCCGGCGGCGCACTCCAGATGAACAGCTTCAGCCTTCCAGGTAGGCCCGTTTGCGCTGGTCGTAGGCTTCGATAGAGGCATTCATTGCCTCGCGATCGTATTCGCGCAATCCTCGCAGCAGCAGGTGCTTGCAACCGTGGCCCACCACGCGCCCGGCTTCCAGAATATGGAAGCGGATGTCCCCGGTGCCGCGCTTGCCGTCAATGAACAGCTCGCTATGCGCAGGCGCCACTTCCGGCTCATGAAAATCCAGTGTATCGAGATCGATACTCATGCTCTGGTACATAACCATGGGCCGCTCCGGGTTGATCATTACTTTATCGCCCGCAAACAACGGCTCAAGCACATGAGGAAAGGTGTGCCCGGAAAACGCGGCGTACCTGCGCACCAGTGTTTCCACCATCGCCGGATCGGTGGAATGCTTCCCTTCCCGATGCAATTGCAGGTATTCCCTGCCCTCGGCATCGCGAATGACGAGCTTTGAATCCGCGGCGGGCAGCAGAAGTTCAACGCCCTCGGGCACCATGCCGGAAAACAGAAACTGCATATGCTCGCTCACGCCATAGTGCGCCAGCAGGCTGGCGAACAGAAGATCGCCGGGAATGCAGAAACGCTTGGCATCCGCATCGTGCAGCGGGTTGAAATCGCCGGCGATACGCTTGGCGAAGTCACTCCCCTGCTCGCGGGTGAAGCACAACCTGCCATTCACCTCGCTAAAATATTCTCGCAGAAACATCCTGTCCTCTCCGCCGCGCCGTCTTCAGGCGCAATCCGTCTGTCTGCAAACCCGTTCACCATAGCCCGGCCCGCTGAGCATGCCCCATGCGCACGGCGTCAGAAACGCTGTATGGTCTTGCCAACGAGCCGGTCACGTACTTTCCAGAACAGATTGTCCGGATTCACCACGACAATAAAAACGCGGCGCAACTTGTCTTCCGGGCATTGAATCGCGCGAACCGCGTGCCAGGAGTGGTCGGTGCGCAGCATCAGCGCGCTGGAATTGCCGATAGACTCGCACTCAATGATGTTGTCGAAGTCTGCGTAGTCCGGAGCGGAATTGAAATCCAGTCGACCGCCGTCATCCAGCACCAGGGTAGCGCCGCCCCAGGCCGGGTTCCAGTCATCCGCGCCGTTGAAATAGAACAAATGAGAGCCGTGTTCGCGTCGCGCATCACAGTGCGGCGACACATCGGCGCCGCTCGGCGTGTAGTGCCAGTGAAAACGGAATTCGATCTTGCGCGCACCCAGCAATCTGGCGATCTCTCCGCGGTACGCATCGGAACACAGCTCAGCGATGAACGCCTGCCACGGCGCAGGTACCGGCATACCCGGCGTGTACTCAAGAGAGTAGCGGTCATGGGGCGCTTGACCGGCACGACGCTCGTAACCAAATTTTTGCTCAAACAGCGACAGCGGCGGCATATTGGCCAGCAGCTCGTCGAAACCCTCAGCCGTCAGCACCGGTTCATTAAGGTACGGATACGGTTCGATGGCGAGAAACTCCTCGCGCGTCACACTGCGCAACTTCTCTATGTCGAGATACTTCATGCGGCTCTATCGCTCAGGCGTGGCGTGCGATCCAGCACCTCAAAGGCATCGGCGCGCACATGGCTCTTGCGAATCTCATCACGCACCAGTTCCTCGGTGACATGACCAAATTCCAGGCACTCCTTGAGCAAGCCGAAAAAGAATGCTTCCTGGCGGCGATCAGGATGCTCGCGATAACGGCCCAGCAATCCGTATTCTCCAAAGACCCGCGAGCGCAGCCGGTTGACTGACGCGAGCAGCGGTTTATCCTTGAACTTGTCGGCAGGCGTGTAATCTACCGGCAAGCCGGTTTTCCAGGGCTGGGTGCGGCGCTTGGTGTTGTGCAGCAACCGCGTGTTTGCGTCCAGGTGATCGAAGTCGTTCCAGGAATCCTCCAGATAACCCACTGTACCCGGCGGTTCGTAAGCCAGCACCATCCATTCCTTGTAGTCGCGCTGCATGCTGAACAACGCACCAAAATCAGTTTCAACATCCCAGTGAGTGAGCTTTGCGCAGTCCATCAACATCACGCTGGTCGCAACCTGCTGCGCTTTCTCTTCCTTCGCCGAACGCCGTCGGCCCATTACCGCATAACCCTGCATATCCCGGTCAAGTAACTCCCAGATATCGCCCACTGCAAATACGTCGGGGTCGGTGAGCACGGCCCTGCCCTCGAACTGCATGAGACGAGGTGGCATGAAACGCAGAGGGGTAAACGACTGGAGATCGTCCATATGCCAGATGCGCGTAGTACCGCCACGCAGGAATGCCTGCCCCTCCCGCGCCTGCAGAAAGGGATAATCGCGAGTGTGAATAAAGCGTACGTCGAACCTGTCGGCGTTGTTTGAGTTGCGCCGGAACGAATAGGCCGCCACCAGCGCGCCCAGCCACTGACGCTCGTTGGTGTGGATAAAGACGCATTTGCTGCTCAAGGGGCCGTTCCCTGTTCGGCGCTGGTGTAACCGAACACCGGTAACAGCCTGGCGTCTACCATCGCTACAAATTCCGCTACCTGATCGTCGTCAAAATAGTCCCGATAACCACCCACCTTCGCCTTGCGTACCTTGAAGGTATTCGGGTCGTTGACATCTTTCGCCTGCACCCGGCTACCGCTGCGCCAGAAGTAGTTCTCCTGCTCCTTCTTGCGCAGGTTTTCTACCGAGGCAAATTCTGCGGTATCTTTCAGGTAGTCCTCATCGGGCTGCATGCCCATAAACTCGACGATCCTGGCCATTTCGCGTTCCGGTTGCTCACGCAAATCCTCGTAGCGTACTACCAGTAGCTGCTTGATGTTGGAAAGCTCACGGCCCCAGGCATTCATGAAGTCTATGATATGCCCCAGGCCCTGGCCCTCGTGCTTGAGGAAATCGTACACCGAGATGTCGGCAGCATGTTGCGGGTAATTGTTCATCGACTTTTTCTCTGCACGCATGCGGTACTTCCACTGGAAAAACTGTGACACCGCTACGTCCATCGGGTTTCGCACCAGCAACACGGTTTTCTTGTCGTAGAAATCTTTCTTGGAATCCACGTTGCCGGTATACCCACGCAGATAGTTATCGTGGGTAAAAAATATTCGGGGGATGCGCGCATCGAGCTTGTGGTAGTTGTCGAAGCCCATAAGTATGTTGTCGGGCAACTTGTACACAAGCTGGAAATAGCGCGAGATCATGACGCGTACCCAGGTGCGGCCACTCTTGCCATAGGATGCAAAAATGTAATCACAGTGCCGGTATTTCCACATTTCCTCACGGCCACGCCGCCAGCGCTCGAGATCGTGCGCTTTGGCTTGCGGTAAAAATACCGAAATCGCGCGTACCAACCATTTGATCAGTCGCTTGATAATCATATGCATGAGGGAATCCCGGAATCAGGGCAGGATAAAGCCGCGAAGGGTAGCGGATGAACGACCCATTCTCAAGCTGCTGTGGTATTTTTAACGGCTTTCGCTAGTCGAACGCAAGCCTCTGTATTTCCATGGTTTTTACCAAACTCACAAGCCGCGACCACGGCCCGACGGGAACTATCGCCAGGGCGAATGTCTCGAAGGGACAGACCGGTTTTTTGCACACGGTGGTATGGCATGTTTACTCTCCCGAAAGCACACGCCGGATGGCTCGGCGCAGTACTCTTCATCTGCTCGACGGCGGTGTTCGCGATTGAACTGCCGCGTTGGCAGGTACTTGAGTTCGAAGAGCAGGCTTTCTGGGCAACCGCGCATTCGCGCATCGAAATACCCGGACCGGACGCCGGAGACGAGTACTGGAAATTCAGCGCCGACAGCTCGGTGCCCGGAAATTCCGAGCAGGTATCACTGCGTTTTGATCCGGCGACAGGCCAGTTGCTATCCCGCGAGCGCCTGAGCAAGGGGAAAAAAGACCAGCGACTGAAATCTTTCGGCTACGAACAGGAGTTTGTGCTGCGCGAAAGGCGCAGCCCGGAAGGCAAGGCCGCGACCGCGCCGCCCGAATGGCCGCTGGATAGCCGCAAGCAGCTATCCTATCCGCCTGCAGCCACTGAACTGGCGGTTACCAACCCCTATCTCCTGTTGCTGCTGGCAGACCGCTTGCAGGCGCAGGGCCCCGGCTCCACGCTGGAAGTTCTCGTACACACCGACCACAACTTCTACCGCGCGCGACTCACCAGCGGGAACGGCGTTCCGGTGGAAGCGAACTACAGCCTGGCCGGGAATGGCCAGACCAGGGGCATGCGCGAAACCACCGCGGTCGCGCTGCGTGTCACGCCCGAAGGCGAGCTGGCGGAAGAAGATGATTTCAGCCTGTTTGGCCTGAGCGGTGAAATCATCATGCTCTTTGATCGCCACACGGGCCTGCCGCTGCAGGTGCGCGGGAATGCGCCGCGCATCGGGGCGACCGAGATCAACCTCAAATCCGCGACGCTGAGGACACCGGCAACGTGACCATCGGCGCAGGCCCCATCGGCCTGATCAGCAACCCCCACAGCGGGCACAATCGCGAACAGTTCCGGGCCACCGCAGAGCGCATCGCTCGTTGCCCGGACATTCATCACCGCGTGACAAACACTCCGCAGGACATAGACCAGGCGCTCACCGAACTGGCGGCCGAGCACATCGGCCTGCTGGCGATCAACGGCGGCGACGGTACGGGCTCTGCGGTGCTCGGCAGGCTGCTGCTCGGCTCCGCGTTTCCACAGCCGCCACTCATCGCCCTGCTACCTGGCGGCACGGCCAATATGAACGCTGGCGACGTCGGCGTGCGCGGTTCACTGAAGAAAGCCGTCGAACGCTTCTGCCGGTGGTGCGAGGGCCCGCGGCCGACTCAGGGGCTGCTCAGGGAGCGCGCCCTGATGCGTGTGACGCCGGGCGACGGCATCGAGCGCTTCGGCATGTTCCTTGGTGCGGGCGCCGTGATTCACGGCACCGAGTACGCGCATCGCGAAATACATTCACGCGGGCTGCGCGACGATTTCAGTCTCGCGCTGGGTACGCTGCGAACGGTGTGGGGCGTATTGCGGGACGACCCGCAATTCAACAGGCACGTGCGCATCAATATGGCACGGGACGCCCAGCCGGCGCGCACTTTCGATACGCTCATTCTGGCGGTGAGCACGCTGGAGCGCCTGTCCTTCGGCATGCGGCCATTCTATGGCGACGGCCCCGGCGCGATCAGGCTGACACTGTTCGAACAAGGCTGCACGCGCTTTGCGCGCACCTTCACCGCCATTGTCAGTGGCCGGCCCGGGCGCCACGCGACGCCAGCGAATGGTTACCACAGCCACAATGCAGAGCGTCTGCAACTTGCCATTGAGGGCAAGATCAACCTCGACGGCGAGCTGCTGGACGCCGGCGGCACTCTTGCCATCAGCGCCAGTCGCCCGTTCAGGTTCCTGCGGCTGTGACCGGGTATCCCCGGGTTGAGGGGCCAGACCCGCAACGCGACCCCCTGCTGGGCGAATTGCTCCAGCACCTGCGCGTGCGCCACCATGATGCGGCCTGCGCCGCACTGGTTTACGGGTCCTGCCTGCGCAGTGGGGATATCTACGATGGGCTGCTGGATCTCTACCTGATTTGCGACAGCTATCGCAGCGCGTACCGGCGCTGGCTGCCCGCCGCGGCCAACTGGCTGTTGCCGCCCAATGTGTTCTACGCCGAGCAAACCGGCCGGGATGCCGCGGGAGCCGAGCGCACGCTGCGCGCGAAAGTTACGCTGATTTCCCTGCGGGATTTTCGCCGCGGTTGCAGCCGGAGCTGGTTTGAATCGTATATCTGGGGTCGCTTCGCGCAACCCACCCATGTGCTGTATGCACGCGACGCCGAAGTGCGCACGGATATTGAGCAGGCGCTGCTGAACGCCGCCCACACATTGCTGCGCCGGGCGATTCCCGCGCTGCCGCAAACCGGCACCCTGGATACGCTCTGGGAACAGGCGCTGGCATTGAGCTATTCCACAGAATTGCGCACCGAGCGCAGTGGCCGGGCCGCCGAACTGGCCCGCGACGCCCACGATTTCTACGCCGCGGTGACGCGCCTGCATGCCCCCGCGATCGGCCACGGTTTCAGGCTGCGCGAGAGTGCCAGCGGCATCACCTATTCCAGTGCGCCCTCCGGCCCCAGCCGCACGCTCGCGAGCATGGGTTGGGCGCTGCGCCGGGCACAGGGCAAGCTGCTGTCAATTCTGCGGCTGGTGAAAGGCCTGTTCACCTTCGAAGGCGGGCTGGACTACATCGCCTGGAAGCTGGAACGCCACTCGGGAGAATCGATCGAGATTCCCGACAAAGTGCGCCGGGCGCCACTGATTCACCTCTGGGCATTCTTCTGGGGGCTGTACAAGCGCGGTATTTTCAAGTGAACCCGCTTGTTTGTGCGTCGGGCTGCAAACGGGAGCACGCAGCGGAGGCAATATTTACGCTCATTTGCGAGCGCCATGAATAGAAAAAAACGCCGTAATCCTCTATAGTTACGCCCCATCTCTTGCTGCCCCACTCTCTACCAGCCGCCATGAAAGCCAGCGTATTCATACAGACAAATCACAAGCAGATCACCGGCGCGATCGTGGCCGAGCACGCCCTGCGTCGCTACTCGCAGAACAATGACAAGTTCGATGTGGTGATCATGGACACGCGCGACTACCCGTTCTTCGCCGCCCGCGAGGGGCAGGAATACCTGCGCGACGGTGTAAAACGCGTTTGGCTGAACGACGACCTGCAGTCATTTACCCCGACCCGCTTCATGCCGCCGGCTTTGATGGATTTCGAGGGCCGCGCGGTTGTGATCGACCCGGATATCTTTGCCACCACCGACATCTGGGATCTGCTCAGCAAAGACATGCAGGGCAAGGCCATCATGTGCCGCATGCGCTCGGGGCCCAAGGGTCTGGTGGATAAATGCATGGCCAGCAGCGTGATGCTGCTGGATTGCGCGCAACTCAGGCACTGGGATGCCGAGGCCACGTTCGAGGCGATGTTTGATTTCACCCAGGATTACCAGCCCTGGATCTGCCTGAAAGAGGAGCCGCGCGAGTCCATCGGTTTCTTTGAATCCGAGTGGAATGATTTTGACAAATTTACTCTGGCAACCCGCATGCTGCACACCACCCGGCGCAAGACACAGCCGTGGAAAACCGGGCTGCCGACAGACTGGCGCCCCGCCGAGCGTTTCCGCCTGTTTCCACCGGCCGCCTGGGTGATGCGCGCACGCCGCAAGCTGTTCGGCGAGTACGCCTTTCTCGGCAACTACAAGCGGCACCCGGACAGAAACCAGGAGAGTTTCTTTTTCGGCCTGCTCAAGGAGTGCATCGCCGAGGGCAAGATCGACGCCGAATTCCTGCGCGCGGAGATGGCGCAGAATCACGTGCGCCACGACGCTTTCGAGATTCTCGAACGCACTCCGGATCTTCCTCCGGCGCCACTGCACCCCCTCAGCGCGGTTCCAGAAGCCGCCTGACGGCCTCTGCGCTCTTCGCCAGCTCTGCCTGGGCATCACGCGCCGTCGCAACCTGCGCACCGACAGACAACTCTCCCAGCGCCGCGCCGGCACCTGCCGCGCTCTGGGCATCCAGCCAGCTTGCTTCGCCCGCCTCCATCAGCGCCGTCTGGATACGCCCCACATCCCTGCGCATCCGTGCAGGCCCAAAACGCATCGCAAAGCGGTAGCTGAGCGGCTTGTAGCGATAGTTGTGCGCTCGCCGCCACCAAGGGGCCGCCCCATCGCCCGGGTCGAAAATATACAGCGGCCGACCGGTATCAGCCGCTTCGGCCAACATCGACATGGATTCGCCTGTGACGATAAAGGCGTCCGCGAGCGCCAGAATTGCCCGATAGGGATTGTCGCCGCCCTCCGCACAGCGATACAGATAGTTGGGCATGGTCAGGCATTCGGTGAAGCCCTGCCAAGCAGCGCGGGGCGTGCGCGGACTGTCACTCACCAGCAGAGCGCCCCCCGCTGCCTGCGCAAGCTGATTGGCAAGCGCGCCCAGACGCAGGCCCTTTTCCCGGGTCAGTACAAAGCGGCCGCTGTCGCCCCCGATGAGCACAGCGATCCAGGGACGCGGCAATGCCGCGAAGCGCTCGCGCCAGAGTTCCAGTGAAGGTACCTCGGCAGCATTCAGCGGAGAGTGCAGGGGCAGGCGATTGTGCAGGATATTGGGCGCCGCGGGGAGGAAGTACTGCGGCGTCGTAATGATGAGATCCCAGTTCTCCAGAGGCGCCCAGGGACGCCCCACATGCACCAGACGACTGCGCGCGCCCGATTGCTGACGAATCCAGCGCGCCACAGGCTCATTGCGCCGCCCCGCGGTAATCACGATATCCGGCCAGGGGGGCTCCAGCGCGCTCGATCGGCTGCGGTTGATGCCCGCCAGTGTGGGGCGCGCGCCTGCATGCACCAGCAGTTCCCAGCTTCGGGCGCTGATCCACTTTTCCTCAAACCCCCGGCCCAGCGCCTGCGCGAGCGCGCGCACCTGTGTGTTATCGCCCGCTTTTCTGCCCAGCAGACACCAGACCCTGCATTGCTGTTCGCCCAATCCTTCTCTCCGCTGGCCCGGCGCGCCAACCGGTGAAAGGCCACGCTCGACAAATTGCCAAAGCGAACCGTTTATGGCGGGTCCGTCTGGCAGTAAAATCATGCCTCTATACTCGCGGAGAAGAAAGCGTTTGAAGCCGACTGTTTTTATTCACACCAATCACAAGCAGCTCCTCGGCGCGCTGGTGAGCCGCTATTCGCTGAAAAAGCACTCGCACGACCCGGAGGCGTTTGACATACAGCTGATTGAGGCGCGCAATTATGCTTGCATGCAGGCGCGCGAGGGCCAGCTATACCGCCGCGATGGCGAAATGCGCCCCTGGCTGAACAACGATCTGCAATCTTTCACACCGCTGCGCTTCGCGCCGCCGGAACTGATGGGCTATACGGGCCGTGCTGTCGTGATCGACCCCGACATTTTCGCCGTTGGCGATATCCGTGAGCTGCTCGAACGCGATATGCAGGGCAAGGCGATCATGTGCCGCCCGAAGTCCGGTCGCAAGGGCCGCAAGGGAGCCTGGGCCTCCAGCGTGATGCTGCTGGACTGCGCACAGCTCGGGCACTGGCGTTTTGAAGAGAATTTCAGCGAAATGTTCGAGCCTGTGAAGCGCGACTACATGGATTGGGTGTCACTGAAGCTCGAAGACCCGGCGATAATCGGACAACTGGAGCCCGAGTGGAACGATTTTGACAACCTCACCGCGCGCACCAGGCTGCTGCACAACACCAAGCGCAAAACCCAGCCCTGGAAAACCGGCATGAAAATCGATTATCGGCCGGCAGACACATTCCAGCTCTTCCCTCCGCGGCACTGGATTCGCCGCGGGCGGCGCGCGCTGTTCGGCGATTACAAGCTCGCCGGCACCTACGCTGCCCATCCAGACCCGAAGCAGGAAGCCTTTTTCTTCGGCCTGGTGCGCGAGGCCCTCGCAGACGGCGCGCTGAATGAAGCGCTGCTGGAGGAAGAGATCGCCCGGGGCCATCTGCGCCCGGATGCTCTGGAGCTGATTCGCGCGGCCTGATCAGCCCAGCGCTTCACTCAGCTATAGTTGAACAGCGGGTCCAGCGTTTCGGCGAGGCGCCGGTCGATTGCCGCCACCTCGTCGTCGGTGAAATAATCGCGATAGCCACCGACTTTGGCTCGGCGCACCTTGTAGCTGTCCGGGTTATCCTTGTCGCGCGGCATCATGCGCCCGCCTGCCAGCCGAAACTGCTGTCGGCTCTCCATTTTCTTCATATTCTCGTAGGATGAGTATTCCACCGCGGCTGCGACCGTCTCTTCGCTCGCGTCAATCTGCATGAAATCCAGCAGCCGGCGCAATTCTTCGTGGGTATTGGCGCGCAGATCCTCATAACGCAGCAGGTGGAAGCGCCGGACTTTCGCCGCCTCCCCGGCCCAGAGATTAAGGTACTCGATCATGGCCGCCATACCGCCGCCGTTGTCGCCCATCACAAAATCGAAAAGGCTGATATCGGAGCCGCGAGGCGGATAGTTGTTGATCGCCACCTTGCTCGGTTTGATACGGAACTTCCACTGGAAGAACTGCGAGACCGCGACATCACGGGGGTCGCGCGCGAGCAGTACCACCGGCTTGTCGTAGAAAGGCTGCTTGGTTGCAGCATCGCCAGTGAAATCCTTGATGTAGTTGTCGTGCGTGAAGAACATCTTCGGCACGTTGCGATTCAGATTGTGGAAGTTGTCAAAACCAATGATCGCGTTCTCCGGCAAATCGTGCATCACACGAAAGAGGTGCGAGAGCATCACGCGCAGCCAGGTACGCCCGCTCTTGCCGAAAGAGACGAATACCACGTCGGCATGGCGCAGTTTGCCGAACTGCTCTACGCCGCGCAGCTTGCGCTCGGCCGCGAGAATTTCACTTTCGGGCCGTCCACGCATCCGCCAGTGCAGAATCCTGCGGGCCAGTTTTTTCCTGCCGGTTCGAGCCGCCTGGCGCAAATTCTGTACTGCCAGCTTCATGGCGAATGTTTGCCGTAGCCGAAAGTCGGGTGCAGCTCCGCAATCATGCGCTCAAGCTGTGCGCATTGTTCATCGGTGAAGTAGTCGTGATACCCGCCGACCTTGGCCTTGCGCACCTTGAAAGACTGGGGGTTGGCGTTGTCGCCCGCCTTCACCCGGGCACCAGAGCGCCTGAAAAAGCCCTCGGTTTCCATTTTCTTCATGTTGTCGTAGGCCGCGAAGTCCACCGCAGCCTGCACCTGCTCCGGAGTGACTTCGGTACCGGTGAAATCCAGGATGCGTTGCAGCTCGGCTGCAGGGTTGGTGCGCATGTCTTCGTAGCGCACGACGAGAATATGCTGTAGCTCGTCTATGGCATCCACCCACCCATTGAAGCAGTCGATGATCCGCGGGAGGCCGGCCTGTTTGTCCAGCACAAAGTTCCAGGTATCGATATCCGAGCCATGCGGCGGATAATCATTGATATATTTCTTCTTTGGACGCATGCGAAAACGCCACTGGAAAAACTGGGAAACCGCCACATCGCGCGGATCGCGCACCAGCAAGACGATGCGTTTGCCCTTGAAATGACTTTTGGAATTCTCGTTACCGGTGTAATCGCGCAGGTAGTTGTTGTGCGTGAAGAAGACCGCGGGCAACTGTGCGTCCTGCTTTTTCAGGTTGTCAAAGTCGATCAACAAACTGGCGGGCAGGCCGGCTTTCAGTGTATAGGCGCGGGAGAGCATCACGCGCAACCAGGTGCGGCCGGATTTCCCCCAGCTCATCAGGACCCAGTCGGCACGTTCGAGCTTCTTGAATTCTTCCCGTCCGCGGAGCCAGCGCTCAATCTTCTTGCGGCGTGCCGCCGGCAGCCAGAAACAGAGTAAGAGAATGAGATGGCGAAGCACGACGCGTGCCTTGTCGAGCATGTGAGTGGTGATCCTCCAGGCAGGGAAAACAGCCGGGCATTCTAACGTAATTCGCGCTACGGGGCAGTGGCGATTTTCTGCACTATTAACACCGCGAGTCTCGCCGGGGCACTTTTCCGGGCGCAACCGGCGTAATAATATAGCCACATGTCCCTCATGAACCTGGACGCGGTGCGCGCAGCACCGCTGCACACTGATCCGTTCGACTTCCTGGTGGTACCTGATTTTCTCAGCCGGGATGCGCTCGCACGCGTGAACACTGACTATCCGGAGATTCATAGCGCGGCAAATCACGAACTCGGCAGCCTGCAGGCCGGGCCTGCCTTCCATACGCTGATGGAGGAACTGCAGGGCGAGGAACTCGCCAAAACGCTGGGTGAGCGCTTCAACATGGAGCTCGCGGCACTGCCAACCACGGTGACGGTGCGCAAGTTCTGCGAGCGCACCGACGGCAACATCCACACCGACCACAAGAGCAAGGTGATCACCGTGCTGGTGTACTTCAATGAACGCTGGGAGCATGCGGACGGCCAGTTGCGCATGTTGCGCAGCAAAGACAATATCGACGATTTCGCAGCGCAGGTGCCGCCGCTGGGTGGCACCCTGCTTGCGTTTCGCCGCACCGACCATTCCTGGCACGGTCATACCCGTTTCGTCGGTGAGCGGCGCATGGTGCAGGTGAATTATCTCGACCAGAGTCCGCTGGCCGTCGCGGCCCAGCGCATCAGCCGTTTCGGTACGCATTTCATGAAGAATGTGCTGGGTATGCGCTAGGCGGGATTTACCAGGGCCCCGGCGCGGCGGACGTTGGGCGGCCCCGCAAACAATCAGGGCGCCGCATGAGCTTTCCGCCGTGGCCGGGGGCTTTCCGCGAGCACTGTTCGAGTCCCGGCTTTTCGCGCAGCGAAAAGCGGTCGAGTTGCGCAGCGGCCCGTCCACGGCGGAAAGCTCGCGCCCGTTTGCGGGGCCGCCCAACGTCCGCCGCGCCGAAGCTACCGGAACAGCGCCTCGATACGCTGCACCACGGCGCCCACGTCGTCCGGCAGCGCCGCGTCCGGCTGCCTGAACGGCTCGCCTGCCCAAACCGCCAGCCCCTTTTCCACCAGCAGTCTATGGAAGGCGGCGAAATCGCGGGTGGCACTGAGTATTTTGAAAAAGTCCAGGTGATGAACACCGCGCCCCAGCGCATGCCGCCAGTCGTCTCGCGTCGATTCGCGCTTCGGGTTGAACAGCCAGTGGGCCAGCGCCCGGCGGCGCTGATCCAGCCTGCCAAGCCACCCGCCGGGCAACGGGAAGATCGCCAGCGCTTTGTGCAGGTAAATCACTTCCACCATCATCGACACGCTGTCGGCGGTGACGATGAAACCGTCCGCGCTGCCGAGCAGCGCACGGTAGGGGTTTTCCTGCGCGTCGGCAGACCACTGGTAAAACACCGCCTCGGGGGGCAGATCGCGCCGCAGCACCTCCACGACCTCCGCTGTGGTGCGTCGGCTGGTGGTGACGTAGGGCGTGCCGCCAAGCTCATTCACTACCCAATGCGCAATGGCTACCAGCTCATGTGCCACCTTGCGATTCATAATGAAAGGATTGGTCTCGCCCCCGATCAATAGCGCGACAAGCGGCCTGGGCAGCGTCTCGAAACGGGTCTGCCAGGCCGCGGCGTCGGCGGCCACATCCTCGGGGCTTACGCGCATCAATGGCAGGGTCGTAGGCAGAAAATTCTGCAGGGGAGGCATCTGGTTCTCGGCACTGGCGATTACCAGTGAAAAATCCCGCATGTGCCCCGAGGGCTTGCCCACCAGGACGATCTTCGTGCGCTTGCCGGATTGCTTGCGTATCCACAGGGCGGCCATGGAAGGGCGTCGGCCCACCGTGAGAATCAGGTCGGGCCAGGGTGCTTCGAGAGGGTCTGACTGGTCGAGATCGAGGTGGTCGAGAGAGGGACGGTAGCGCGGCTTGCCCAGCACGTATTTGGGCTTCATGTGCACGTACTTGCGCTCCACCGGCCAGGACAGCGCATCGACGATGGTTTCTACCTGACCATTGTCGCCCCGCTTGTCACCCAGGATAACCCATGTGCGTGGCGCCATGGTCAGGCGGCTGTGCCATCGCGGCAATAACCGAGTTCGGGCAGGATCCTGGCGCGCACCATGGCCTCCAGCTCGGCAACCTGTCGCTTGTCGAAGTCCTCGCGATAACCGCCCACCTTGCCGCGCCGCACCTTGTAGGTGCTCGGATCGCCCGCATTCACCAGCCGCATCCCGCCCTGGCGGAAGGTTCCCTGGGTTTCCAGTTTCTGCAGGTTGTCGAAAGACCCCCAATCCACCGCTGCTCGCACCTCTTCTTCACTGAAGGATTCACCCATCAGCTGCGTTATTTTGAGCAGGGTAGGCACCGGATTTGCGCGCAGATCCTCATACCGCACGAGCATACCGCGCGGCAACTCACGGATGTTGCGCACCCAGGTGTTCTGGTACTCGATCAGGCTGGGCAGCCCTATATCGGAATGACGCACAAACTCCCACATCTGGATGCTGCGCCGGTCTACCGGATGTCCGATCCAGTGGTTGATCAACTCCTGCTTGGCCCGCGACTGCCGCTTGGTGAACTGGTGATACCAGGACACGGCGATGTCTATGGGGTTGCGGGCGAGAAACAGCACGGGCTTGTGACGCAGCGGATTGTCGGCCGCCCCCGCGGCCAGCAATTTCCCCACCTCACCCTCGTAGCTGTAATAGCCGTTGGTAGCGGCCAGACGCGGAATCTCCGGAATCCTGCGCGCGAACTCGTCGGTGTTGATGAGTTTCGACTCCGGCAGGTCGTAGCGCATCTGGTAGAGCCTGGAGATCATCACCTTGAGCCAGGTATTGCCGCTCTTGGGGTGGCCGATAATCAGGAAATTGGCCCGGTGGGCCTTGGCCAGCTCCAGTTTTGCCAGCTGCTTGCGGCGCAGCGCAACGCGCACTTTAGCCGGTAGCGGCTGGGTCGGGATGAGAATCAGCGCCTTCTTGACGCCATCGCTCACGTTCAACATCGGAATCGAATCTCGCCGGGCGGTTGGGAGTCTGCGGGAAAGCGCGTGATTATGCGGCAAGCTCGCGACGATGACTAGGGAAGAGCTTCCCCGGAGACTGGTACTTGTGCGCAGTTTGGCAGGGCCAGAGCGGGCCCCCCGCGCACCTTCATGTACAATGGGGTCCGCGACCAGGACTGCGCCATCCTTGATACTAGACCGCCACATTTCCAGTGAAATTCTCCGCCCGTTAGTGGGCGGGCTCGGCCTGCTGATTCTGGTATTCATCGGCTTTAGCGCCGCGCGGCAGCTTTCGATGGCCGCCGCCGGGCAGATGGATCTGCTCACTGCGTTCAAGCTGATCGGCCTGAACACCCTGATCACGCTGGAAATACTGCTGCCTTCCGCGTTCTTCTTCTCGGTGTTGTCCGCTATCGGGCGGCTGTATCGCGACTCGGAGATGAACGCCCTGTACGCAGCCGGCGTCAGCCGTGCGCGCATTCTGGAGGCGGTACTGAAACTGGCCCTGGTGATCGCACTCATCACCGGCCTGATATCCGTGCTGGGCCGCCCGTGGGCTTTCCGCACCAGCTACGCGCTGGAGTCCCAGGCAGAAGCCCGCTTTGATCTGAAAAAAATGTCCGCCGGCGAATTTGTCAGCATGGGCGATAGCGACTACACGTTTATCGCCCAGGATGTAGACCTGGACAGCGGCCTGCACCAGGGGGTTTTCCTGCAGCGCGACTATCCCGAGCAGGGGCGCTCGGAAATTATTGTCGCCCAACGCGCCGCCATGCCGACCCTCAACCCGGGACAGGCCAGCCAGGCCACATTTTACGACGGCTACAACTACCTGCTGGACAATCGCCGGCGCCGCGATGTGACACTGCGCTTCGGGGAAATGATTGTGCACCTGCCCAATGAAGAGGCCCAGGCGCGCTACCGGCGCAAAGCCGAATCCACTCTTGAGTTGTCGACCTCGACGGATCCCAAGGACCAGGCGGAATACCAGTGGCGCATCACAACGCCGCTGGCAACGGTGCTGCTGGCACTGATCGCGGTGCCGCTGGCACGCACCGCCCCGCGAGAATCGCGTTTTAGCAACTTCGCACTGGCGATCCTGGCCTATGTTGCGCTATTCAGCCTGGTGAGTGTATTGCGCACCCTGATTGAGCAGGACAGGCTCGCAGCGTTCCCCGGGCTGTGGATCGCCTATGCGGTGCAGGCGCTGGTACTGGTGCTCCTGGTCGTGCGACCGCGGTTCCGCCTGCGATGATTCTTGAACGCTATATTGCCCGACACCTGACCACCGGCTGGCTGATTGTACTGGCGGTACTCGCGGCGGTCTTCGGCCTGATCATCTTCATCCAGGAGCTCGACAAGGCCAAGCAGGCCTACGACACCCTGGCGGCCGCGCGCTACACCGCGGCGGTGCTACCGGGCGAACTGGTCAGCCTGGCGCCGGTTATCGCCCTGCTGGGAAGCATCGTCGGGCTGGCCAGCCTGGATCGTTTCAACGAGCTGACGGTTATCAGCGCCGCCGGTTTCAGGCTCCGGCGCCTGCTCGCGGCCATATTCCTGCCTACGCTTATGTTCATGCTGGTGTTGTGGGTCTGCATGGAATACCTCACGCCACCGCTGCAGCAGTCAGCAGAGCGCGAGCGCAACCACCTGCGTCACGGCAGCACTACCTGGATTCCCAGCGGCGGGGTCTGGTCTACCGACGGCCGCCGCTATATCCATCTGGATCATTTATCCGAAGACAACGTGCCGGGCAACATCAGCCTGTTTGAATTCGCGCGGAACGGGGAACTGGTGCGCCACCTGCGGGCAAAAACCGCCGAGGTTGGCGCCGACCGGCGCTGGAGCTTTCGCAACGTGCGCGAGAAGGTCCTGGTCGATGGCGTGCTACAAAGCCGCAAACATGATGAACTGAGTGTAGCCAACCTGTGGGCGCCGGACGAACTGCCCAACCTCTCGTTGCCGAGCGCAATGATGCGGCTATCGGTGCTGTACACCTATGCAAACTACCTGCGCAGTATCGATCAGCCCTTTGAGCAGCAGCTCAACACCTTCTGGCAAAAACTGATGATGCCGTTTACCGTGCTTGCGATGGTGCTGCTGGCGACGCCGCTGAGTTCCAGTGTTACGGTTGGCCGCGACCACAGCTTTGGCTTCAAAATTGGACTCGGCGCGCTGCTGGGAATCGTTTTCTACCTCTCGGCACAGGTGATATTTGCGCTCGGGCAACTGTTTCAGGTGCCCGAGGCGCTGCTGGCGTCCCTCCCGGCACTGATCATCGCCAGCGTCGCGCTCGCGCTGTTTGGCCGCATGCGCTGGTGAGTACAACGGCGGCAGCACAGCGTGTGAACCCGGCAACCGGCTATACAGAATTCGGAGTGCGTAGCGCATGGGCATGATGCTCAATTTCTTCCGCGCCTATCCCGGGCGCAGCGCGCTGATGTTGCTCGCGCTGGTGCTCTCGGGCGCTGCCGAGGGCATCGGCCTGTCGGCCCTGTTGCCGTTGCTGAAGATCGCGCTGGGACCGGATGCCGGCGCCGCAATGCCCATGGGCATGCCGGATGCCAGCGGTTTCGAAAAGACGGTGCTGGATGCGCTGGACAGCGTTGGCATTGCGCCCACGCTCGGCAATATGCTGCTGATTATCGTAACCGGAATACTCTTCAAAGGTATTTTCCTGCTGTTGGCGCAGCGCCAGGTAGGCTATACCGCCGCGCGGGTCACCCGGGACCTGCGCCTGCAAATGCTGCAGGCGGTGCTGCGCAGCAGGTGGGAATATGTGCTGCGCCAGCCGGTGGGCAAGCTCACCAATGCCATGGCGACCGAGGCACAGCGCTCATCCATCGCTTTCGTCAACGGCGCCACCGCCCTCACCTACCTGATTACCGCGCTGGTGTATGGCGGCATTGCCTTTGCGATCTCCTGGCGCGCATCGCTGGTGGCTATTGTGGCCGGCGTCATTGTCATCGGGCTATCCCACTTTCTGGTACAGATGACGCGCAGGGCAGGCAAAAAGCAGACCCTCCTGACAACCTCACTGATGGCCAATCTCACCGACACACTGCAATCAGTGAAACCGCTCAAGGCCATGGCGCGCGAACACCTGGCCGATCAGGTGCTGTCCGACGATACCCGCCTGCTGAACAAGGCGCAGCGACGGCAGGTGCTGTCCTCGGCGCTGCTCGACTCCGGTCAGGAGCTGATGTTCACCGGTTTTATCTGCCTCGGGATCTATGTCGCTCTGGAAAAGTACGCCATGGACCTGGCAACCGTGACAGTGCTGGTAGTGGGCCTGGGTCGTGCATTCTCCTTTTTTGGCAAGGTACAGAAGCAGTACCAGAAGCTGGCACAGGGCGAGAGCGCCTACTGGGCACTGCTCGATACCATCCACCAGGCGGAACACCAGCGCGAAAGCGTGGCGGGCGGGACAACACCCGTGTTTGAGCAGGCGCTGGCGTTCGAGGGGGTCAGCTTTCGCTACGATCAGCAGCACAATGTGTTCGACAAGCTCGATCTGGTGGTCAAGGCGGGCGAGGTGACCACGCTGGTAGGGCCCTCTGGCTCGGGTAAAACGACCATCATCGACCTGGCGATCGGGCTACTGCAACCGGAACGGGGCCGTGTGACAATCGACGGCACGCCGCTGACGGATATCGATCTGAAGGCGTGGCGTCGCCTGATCGGCTATGTCCCGCAGGAAACCACGCTGCTGCACGATACCGTAGGCCACAACGTCACGCTCGGCGATCCCGCCCTGAGCGCGGCAGACGCCGAACGCGCCCTGCGCGAGGCGGGAGCCTGGGATTTCGTACAACAGTTGCCGGATGGCCTGGACACGCTGGTGGGTGAACGCGGCGGCAAACTCTCGGGTGGGCAACGCCAGCGCATAGTGATCGCCCGGGCGCTGGTCAACCGTCCACAACTGCTGATTCTCGATGAGGCTACCAGTGCGCTTGATCCCGACAGCGAGGAAGCGGTGCGCCAGTCGATGCAAAGCCTGAAGGGCCAGCTCACCATTCTCGCCATATCGCACACTCGCGCCATGGTCAGCGCGGCGGATCGGGTGTATCAACTGGAGCCGGGGGGCGCGCGCCTGCTGGTCGATGCCGAGCTGTCAGAGCTCAGGAAATAGCGCGCGCACCCGGTCAACTGCACGCTGCAAATCGGTTTGCGCCGGTACCCGGGCGGTCGCCAGCACCTCGTCGGTCCAGAAGGCGGAGCCCGCTTCGCGCAGCCGCGCGTGCACCAGGGTGATGTCACGGCTCAGAGGGGTCCACAGCCAGCGCATCAGAAACGCGTATAGACTCGCACCCACGCGAAAATCACGTTCGATACCGGGATAGCCATCACGCATCCCGCCCAGATCAAACATTTTCACCGGCTTGCCGGTGGCGCAGGCTTCCGACAGCATGGCGATACTGTCGCCAGTAACGATCAGCCGGTCTGCCCAGGCCAGCATGCCGAGATAGGGGTTGTCGCTGTCGGACTCGGCCCACTGGTAGAAATAGTGCGGGGCGTCCAGGCTCTCCCGCAAGGCCTGCACCGCACAATTGCGCGTGCGCGAGCTGGTGGTCACCAGTAGCGAACCGCCGTGCGCCCGCGCCAGCTGGGAGACTTCACGGCCCAGCCGGCTGGCCGCTTTCGGCCCGAACGTGAAGGGCCCGCTGTCGCCGCCGGCAACCACGGTGAACAGGGGCCGCGGCAACTGGCTGAACGCCTGCGCCCAACGCTCCTTTGCCTGCGCCAGCGCCGACACGTTGATGCCGTGCAGGGTGAGCATGTTGTTCAGCACCCGTGGGTGCATCGGCACCCGGTACTGCGGCGTGGTCACCACAAGATCAAAGGAAGCCAGTGGCCCCCAGGGACGACCTACATGCACGTAGCGCGTTTTGCCCCCCGAGCGCGCGCGAATCCAGCGGCATACCGGCTCATTGCGCACGCCCGAACTGATAACGAGATCCGGCCAGGGGGGTTTGAGCTGCGCCGCGGAGCGGGCGGTGATGCCGAGCAGGTTGGCCTGACCCATCAAGTGCGGCCAGAAGACCGCGCTGCGATACGCAAGGACCTTGGTTTCACTCGGCCAGCCAAGCGCATCCACCAGCGCGCGCACTTGCCCGCGCTCGCCGGCGCGGTAGGCGTCGATCAACCAAATCACTGGCATTGGCATTCTTCCGTGGGTATAGTTCCAGCCTCCGAAATCTACCGACCATCCCCGTGCGAGGCAAGGCACATTGCCATGACCGATTACCAGGACACTCTGGATTTCCTCTACCGCGCCCTTGAGGAACAGCAGGACAAGACCCTGACGCTCACCGAGGAGACGCGGCTGGTGGCGGATATCGGTCTCAGTTCTCTCGAGGTGATGGAGTTCATCGAGAAGATAGAAGACCACTTCGACATCACCATCCCCCTGAACATCCTGCCGGACGTCAACACCATCGGCGATCTGGCCAGCAAGGTTCAGGCTCTCAATCCCTGAGCGCCGTCGGCGCCCCAGCCAGGCATATCCGCATGCTGTTCGATAAATTCCGCGACATGGCGAACTTCCAGGCTGAACTGGCCGCGCGCGAGGTCAAGCCTTTCGGCGCAGTCACCGAGGCGATCTACTCCGCCAGCGAGGGCCTGGTAGAGGGCCGCCGGGTCATTCTCGCCGGCACAAACAACTACCTGGGGCTATCTTTCGATGCGCGCTGTATCAAAGCCGCCCAGGAGGCCGCCGCGCGCTGGGGCACCGGCACCACCGGTTCACGCCTGGCCAATGGCTCCTTCACCGAACACCAGGCCCTGGAAAACGAATTGGCCGACTTCTACGGCGTGAATCACGCCATTGTGTTCTCCACCGGCTACTCCGCCACCATGGGTATGTGCGCGACGCTGGCGGGTCCGGGCGATGTCATCCTGCTCGACGCCGACAGCCACTCCAGCATCTACTCCGGCGTAAAACTCAGCGGCGCTGATATCGTCCGCTACAAGCACAATGATCCGGAGGATCTCGCCAAACGCCTGCGCCGCCTTGGCGAGCGCGCCGCGGATGCACTGATTATCGCGGAAGGCCTGTATTCCATGTACGGCGATATCGCGCCGCTCGGGGAGATCGCGGCGGTAAAGCGCGAGTACGGTGGCTACCTGTTCGTGGATGAAGCCCACTCCATGGGCACCCTCGGCGACAGCGGCCGCGGCGCGGCACAGGCGGCGGGCGTCGAGGCGGATGTGGATTTCCTCGCCGGCACCTTCAGCAAGAGCCTCGGCGCGGTTGGTGGCTTCTGCGTCAGCCGCCACGCGGAGCTGGAGGCCATCCGCTTCTGCATTCGCGCCTATATTTTCACCGCCTCCTCGGCGCCCTCCATCATCGCCTCCACGCGCGAAGCGCTGCGTATCGTGCGCGCCGAGCCCGAACTGCGAACCAGGCTCTGGGACAACGCCCAACGCCTGTACGACGGACTCCAGGCACTCGGGCTTCCGGTAGGCCCTGCAGCGAGCCCGGTAATCGCCGTGGAACTCCCCGATCGCTCCGCCACCATAGATTGCTGGCGGGCGCTGCTGGAGGCCGGCGTGTACGTCAATCTCGTGATCCCGCCGGCATCGCCCTCCAGCAATTATCTGCTGCGCAACAGTGTCAGCGCGGCACACTCCAGCGCCCAGATCGATACCATCATCGACGCCTACAAAAGCCTGGTGGACTCGGGCCTGGCGCAGCGGACGACGGCCTGATGGAACAGATCATCATCACCGGCAACCGGCCGCTGCGCGGTGAAGTCAGCGTCGCCGGCGCCAAAAACGCCGCCCTGCCGATAATCGCCGCCGCGTTGCTGACATCCCAGCCGTTGCGCATCAGCAACGTTCCGGCCGTGCGCGATATAGACACCGCGCTGCGCCTGATGGCGATGCTGGGCGCCACCGTGGAGCGCGAGGGCTCCGACCTGGTGTTGCATTGTGATGCGATCACGTCGGTGCGCGCGCCCTATGAGCTGGTGAAGACCATGCGCGGCGCCATTCTCATGCTCGGGCCCCTGCTGGCTCGGTTCGGCCAGGCCGATGTTTCACTGCCCGGCGGTTGCGCCATAGGCACGCGTCCGGTGAACGAACACATTGCCGGGCTCGAAGCGATGGGGGCGCAGATCGAAATTGAGGCAGGCTACATCAAGGCGCAGGCGAAGCGACTGCAGGGCGCGCATTTCAGTTTCGACGTACCCTCGGTGACCGCCACCGAAAATCTGCTTATGGCGGCGGCGCTGGCCGAAGGCACCAGCGTGCTGGAAAACTGCGCGCTGGAACCGGAGGTGGCCGATCTGGCGCTCCTGCTGACGCAGATGGGGGCACACATCAAGGGCGCTGGCACCAGCACCATCACCATTGAGGGCGTCGGGCAATTGCAGGGCGCCGCACACCGGGTGCCCCCCGACCGCATCGAAACGGGTACCTTCCTGGTGGCCGCCGCCGCAACTCGCGGCGCTATTCGCGTACTGAATACCAACCCGGGCTTTCTGCACCACGTACTCGGCAAGCTCGAACAGGCGGGCGCTCAGCTCGAATACGGCGACGACTGGATACACCTCGATACCCGGGGCAGGCGCTGTCGCGCGGTGAACGTGCATACCGCGCCCTACCCCGCCTTTCCCACCGATATGCAGGCGCAATTCATGGCGCTCAATGCCCTGGCAGAAGGGTCTGCCACGGTGGTTGAGAACATCTTCGAGAACCGCTTCATGCACGTTGCGGAGTTGCAGCGGATGGGCGCGAACATCGAGCTTCAGGGGAACACCGCCATCGTGCGCGGGCGCGAGCGATTGCAGGGAGCCCCGGTGATGGCCACCGACCTGCGCGCCTCCGCCTCACTGATCATCGCCGGCCTGGCCGCGGAGGGCGAGACCCGCATAGATCGCGTGTACCACCTCGACCGGGGTTATGCCCACATTGACACCAAGCTGGCGGAGCTGGGCGCGAGCATCCGGCGCGCCTGAGCAGCGCGCGGCTGATACACTGAATCCATGCAGCAGTTCGCTCACATTTCAGATCCTCACCTGACTTCCCTTGAACAGGTGCGCGCGTTCGAGTTGCTCAACAAGCGGGCGCTCGGTTACCTCTCGTGGCGTCGCAAAAGGCGCCATGAACACCGCCCCGAGGTGCTCGCCGCGCTCGGGCGAGACCTGCGACAGCGCACGCTTTGCCAACTCCTGATTACTGGCGATCTCACTCATATCGGCCTGCCAGCGGAATTCCTGCAGGCGGCGCAATGGTTGCGTGAACTGGGTGCGCCAGCCGACGTCGCGCTGGTGCCGGGGAATCACGATGCCTGTGTCTCTGCGCCCTGGGAGCGCACGTTCGCCGAATGGCTACCCTACATGGCATCTGACGACCGGGTCGCGCAGGACCGGGCCGCGCCAGACCGGGACGGACCGCCCGCTGATCTCTTTCCCTCGCTGCGCGTGCGTGGCGAACTGGCATTCATCGGCGTCTCCACAGCCGTGCCCACGCCGCCACTGCTGGCCACGGGCACCGCGGGCGCCGCGCAGATCCGCCGGCTTGCCGGCGTGCTCAGGGAGACCGCTGCGCGGGGTCTGTTCCGCGTGGTATACCTGCACCATTGCCCCCTCGCCGGGCGCGAAAAGTGGCGCAAGCGGCTCACTGACGCGGCATCGCTTGAGAGCGTGCTCGCCGAGGAAGGCGTGGAACTGGTGCTGCACGGCCACGGCCATCGAGGCCATCGCAACGAGCTGGCAACCCGCGCTGGCAACGCGCCGGTCATCGCCGTGCCTTCGGCCTCTGCGCTCGGTCTGCACGGCAGGGATGTGGCTGCCTATAACTGCTTCACGGTGGCGGCGCACGCAACGGGGTGGACGCTCGGCATCGACGAGCGTCGCTACAACAGCGGCACGCGGGCGTTTGTCGCGGGCACGCGCACTGAGGTTGCGATAGCACGCGCACGGCTGGCCGCCTGAAACTCAGGCGTCTTCGGCGGCGGCTTTCTCCAGGGCGCCTTTCACCAGCATCAGATCGGCAATCGAATCGACATCGATCGCGGCGTTGGCGTAGGGCAGAATCACCGCCCGAATGCGCAGGCCGAGGCGTTTGCTGAGCTTGGCCAGTGCTTCCTCCAGCGACAGCAGCCCAAGGCGATAGCGGATCACTGCCGACCACCCCAGCAGGCCGATCACCACCAGTGGCTTCTTGCGCTCCTGTTCAATACGACGCCAGAAGCGCGCGGCTCGACGCCCCTCGGGCGTGATGAACGCAAACAGGTTGCAGCCGCAGAAATCTCCATCACTGAAGCGCAGCACGGTCTTGCGGATGCCCGGGTAGGTCTCCGCGATCAGCGGGTAGGGCGCCAGCCCAACCGTCACATCGACATCGTCTACCAGACTCTGGCGCCCGAAGGCATCGACGATTTCGGGCGTCAGCAGGGGGTGGTCTGCCGTGGTCAACAGCACGGAGTCCTCGGCATCCAGACCAAGCATGGCGTTGTAGGCGCTGGTGCTCGGACTGATGCCCGGCTCGCTCCAGTAAATCTCCCCGTTGTCTATCCAGGCCTTGAGTTCGGCATCCGTGGCCACTTCGCTCGCCTCCGGCCCGGCCAGACGAATATTCCCCACTACCCGGGCGGCGCGCAGCGAGTTGAGCACACGGCGCACCATGGGCGTGCCGTCGAGATCGATCATGGCCTTGCTGCCGGCCGCAGTGTGATTGATCAGCGAATCCGCCTTGGTGCGGTCGCCTGCGAGCACGATGGCTGTCATCTGGTGAGTAACGGGATCAAGCTGCATCGTGGGATTTGGGGCTGATTGGCGGGAAATCTTTCTGGTACATGCGATAGCGTTTATACGCCTCGCCGCCGATGGTTTCAATGATATTGCGCATGCCCTCGTTATCCTCGAGTATCCAGCCCATCTCCACATCCTGAACCCCGCGGGCGTGCAGGGCCCTGCGCACCGCGTCTATCACCATAAACGCCAGCGTGGGGCCGAGTCGAGAGTGCTGGAAAGCCCGCTTGACGCCCATCAGGGGCACACGCGCAGTGCGCGGATGGCGCACTTTCAGCCGCCACAGCAGCTTCGCCCAGCCAAAGGGCAGCAGGCGCCCACCCAGGTCGCGGGCGGCCTCATTCACGTTGGGCAGGGCGACAATGAACGCCACGGGCTCGCCGTCGTACTCTGCTATCTGGATATAGTCATCCGGCATCAGTTTGGTTAGCGTGGACACGGTTTCGGCCCAATCCGCCTCCGCGAGCGGCACGAAGCCCCAGTTGTTCTGCCAGGCGTCATTGAAGATTTCGCGCATCACGCGCGTATCCCCGGCCAGGTCGGTGCGACGCAGGCTGCGCACCACCACGCGCCCGGAGGCCCGCTGCGCCAGTCGCTGCATCACCCGCGGCGCCTCGAAATCCGGTTTGATGTGGTAGGCCAGCAGATCCCTGACCTGGGCGTAGCCCTGCGCCCTGACAGCCGCGTCGTACCAGGGGCGCGCATGACCCATGAGCACGAAGGGCGGGGTGTCGAGGCCCTCCACCAGAAGCCCCACCTCTTCGTTCACGTGCAGGTTGAATGGCCCGATGACGCGCTGCATGCCCTCCTCGTGGAGCCAGGTCTCGGCAACGGTAAACAGGGCAGACCAGACGGCAGGGTCCTCCTCAGCCTCAAACATGCCGAAATAGCCGGCTGCATCGTGGTGCTGGGCGAGGTGCAGCTGGTCGATCTGCGCGGTAATACGTCCCACCGGCCGGCCACTGCGGTACGCCACCCAGGCGCGCATCCGCGCATGCTCCAGGAAGGGATTCTTCGGCGATAGCAGCGCCCTCTGCATGAATGCCAGCGGCGCGATCCATGCGGGATCAGAGGCATAAAGCTGGCTCGGCAGCGCGAGAAAATCCCGCCGCACAGCGCCGGTCGTGACCTCCCTGATCTGTACTTCACCGCTGCCTTGCGCGCTCATAGTTGTCTCACTGACCGATGGCTTGTATGCGCCAGCCGCGCAGTATAGCGCCCAACGCCGGGCGCGGGCGGCCAGCGCGGCCATTTTCCCAAAAATAACAATCGCTTGAGGCGTCCTGCACGCGGCCCTGACGGCGCCAGGCAGTGCCGGAGAAGAGCGCCACGAGCGACCCAAAAGGGGTATATTCACGCGCAAAATTGCCGTTATTACAGGGGGTTACAGGTGCTCCATTGGTATTATTACCTATAAGTTCGAACGCCTGAAATGCTAGGATACGCGTCAATCAGATGGCCAGCTTTTCCGGGCCTTAGTTCAGGGGCACGCCTGTACCGACAACACCCAGTGGGCCGCAAAAAGCTGTAGGGCATTTTGTAGTTTTCCGGTTCACTGGCGCCTCCCGGGGCGAGTAAACAGCGTGGTGTACCGACAATTGTGCACCAACCAAAGCGCAGTCGAAAAGCGCAGGCGAAAACAGTCGCCAAAAATATTGAGGACGGGTCATTGTCAAAGATACATTTGAGCGCCACACCAACCAGCCACGAGTTGCCGTTTCGCCCCGCCGACTTCTCCACTTTGACCGAGGCGCTCGACTACGCCGCGCAGGGCTCGACCGGATCCAACTATTACACCGGCCGCGGCGCTATCTACGCCAGTGTCAGCTATCGGGAACTGCGTGAGCAGGCCATCGATCTGGCGCACAAACTGCTTGGGCTTGGCGTGTCTCGCGGTGATCGCGTGGCGCTGGTCGCCGAGACCAATCCGGATTTCATCCGCTTTTTCTTTGCCTGCCAGTATGCCGGCCTGATTCCCGTGGCGCTGCCGGCATCGGTGAAAGTCGGCGGGCACCAGGCCTATGTGGCGCAGCTTAAGCGCCTGCTCGAGGCCAGTGATGCCGCTATCGGTGTCGCCTGTGAGGGCTATCTGTCTTTCCTCCAGGAGGCCAGCGAGACGCTGACCATGCGCATGGTGGATGTGCCCGAAGCCTTCTACGCGCTGCCCGCGAACGAAGAACCCCTGCCCCGGCCAGCACCTGACGATATTTCCTACATCCAGTACACCTCCGGCAGCACGCGCTTTCCGCGCGGCGTGGTGATCAAGCACGCCACCGCGCTCGCCAACCTGCAGGCGATTATCGCGCACGGCCTGCAGATGAGCGGCGAAGATCGCATGCTGTCGTGGCTGCCCTTCTACCACGACATGGGCCTGGTGGGCTTCGTCCTGGTACCGATGGCCGCACAGGTTTCAATCGATTATCTCGACACCCGCGAATTCGCGTTGCGCCCACGCCAGTGGCTCTCGCTAATGACCAAGACCCGCGCAACGATCTCCTTCGCGCCCTCCTTTGGTTACGAACTCTGCGCGCGGCGCGTCCGGGCAAGCGACGTGGCGCACTACGATTTGAGCAACTGGCGCGTTGCCGGCATCGGCGCGGAGATGATCCGCCCGCAGACGCTGGAGCATTTCGCCGAGATGATGGAACCCGCAGGCTTTGATCGCCGCGCCTTCCTGGCCTGTTACGGTATGGCAGAATGTACGCTGGGCATCAGCTTCTCACCGTTGTGGACAGGCTTTAGCACGCATTACATCGATGCCGACCACCTGTCGGACAATCACGAAGCCGTATTGATTCAGGACACCGGGAGCCGCGGCCGCGGCCGCCACTTCGTCAACTGCGGCGTGCCCCTGCCCAACTTTGAAATCGAAATTCGCGACGACGGCAAAGTCCTCGGCGACTGGCAGACTGGCGTCATTCACCTGCGCGGCCCGAGCGTCATGTCCGGGTACTTCAACCTGCCGGAAGAAACCGGCCACGCACTCAGCGACGACGGCTGGCTGAATACCGGCGATATCGGCTACATGGTGAATGGCGTGCTCACCATCACCGGACGCAAGAAAGACCTCATCATTATCCACGGTCGCAATATCTGGCCGCAGGACCTGGAACACGTGGCGGAAACGCAGACGGAAGTGCGCTCCGGCGACGCCGTGGCATTTTCGGCTCCCGATGCAAACGGCGAAGAGATGTGCGTGCTCATGGTGCAATGCCGCGAGCGTGACGCGCAAAAGCGCAACGCCCTCGTGCGCCGTCTCACCGCCCTGCTGCGCATGGAGATGGGCCTCGATTGCTATGTGCAGCTGGTGCCCAACCGCTCGCTGCCGCGTACCTCCTCCGGAAAGCTGTCGCGCGCCAAGGCGCGTCTCGACTTCATCAACGCGCACAACGTCGAGCAACTCGGTGCAGCCGCCGAGGAAATACGCCTGAGGGTGGCTTCAGCCTGATCCCGCCCGACCTCGCCGGAACCGACCACTCTCACGCGGGTCGGCGCATCGCCGTCACCGGCGCTACCGGGTTTATCGGATTCGCACTCTGCCAACACCTGATTCAGGCGGGCTTCAGGGTCCGCGCGCTCGCCAGGTCAGCGGCCCGCGGCGGCCCTCTGCAGGCATCGGGCGCGGAACTGATAACCGGCGACCTCAGCGACCGTGCGGCTCTCGCCCGGCTCGTGCGCGGTTGCGACACCGTGATACATGCCGCCGGCGCGGTGCGCGGCAATTCACAGCAGGATTTCGACATCGTCAACGTGACGGGCACCAGCGCCCTGCTGCAGGCGGTTCGCGCACAGGCCAGTGAAGCTCGCGTATTGCTGTTATCGTCCCTGGCCGCCCGCGAACCCCATCTATCATGGTATGCCAGCAGCAAGGCCGAGGGCGAAAACCTGGTGCGGGATTCTGCACAAGACTGGCTGATTCTGCGCCCGCCGGCAGTGTACGGCCCCGGAGACCGGGAAATGCTGCCCATTTTCCAGAGCATGGCGCGCGGGTTCGCGCCGGTACCCGGCTCGCTGCAGGCGCGCCTTTCGCTGGTGCACGTGGCCGACCTCACCGCTGCGCTCCTCGCCTGCCTGCGTTGCCCGGCCGCGGGGGGCCATATCCTGACCCTGTGTGACGGGCAGGCCGGCGGCTATAGCTGGCCCGAACTGGCGGCGGTGGCGGAGCAGGTTTTTGCACGTCGGGTGCGACTCTGGGAGGTACCGCACTGGCTGCTGAACAGCGCTGCCAGAGTGAATCTCGGGCTGGCGGGCATCAGCGGTCGGAAGGCCATGCTCACGCCGCCCAAACTGCGCGAGTTGCGCCACCCGGACTGGGTCGTGGACAACGCGGACATTGGCCGCCTCACCGGTTGGGAGCCTGTGATCGGCCTGCGCGAAGGGCTTGAGCAACTGCGCGTTGAACTAAGGTGACAACAACGCCGCGACACGCAACCGCGCTATTTATCTACAGTATTTATCCGCACTATGACCACGCAATGGGGCGGCGGCCTGCGTTATACTCTGCCGCTTGATTGCAAACTGATTTTCCAGGTTATTCTTCCGTGGCTGAGTTCATTATCGGCAACCCCCTGCGCAAATGGGCGCGCAAATACCCGCTCCTGCAACAGATGTTGTGGTGGCTGGATTATGCGCTGCTGTGGCTGCTGCAAAGCCTGCTACGGCTGTTGCCAGTCGACCTGAGCTCGAGGCTTGGCGAACGCATCGGCACCTTCATCGGCCCATTCATGCGCAGCAAGAACGCGATCCTTCGCGATAACATGGCGGTCGCCTTTCCGGGGTTACAGGACGCCGAGGTGGACGCGCTGGTGCAGCGCGTCTGGGGGCGCGCCGGACGAATTCTGGCCGAATACCCGCACCTCGGCACCATCGGGCAGGAGCCGGGACGCCTGCAGATCGAGATTCGCCAGGCAATCCCCACGTACGCCGACCCGACACGCCCGGCAGTGGTGATTTCAGCCCACCTGAGCAACTGGGAAATCTGCGCGCTCGCACTCGCCAGGATGGGCATTCCCAACGCCAGTCTCTATTCGCCGCCAAGCAATCCATGGCTCGATCGCCTGCTGCTGCGTTCACGGCGGGCGCTGGGTTGTGAATTGCTGCCGCGGGACAACAGCGCACGCGCCCTGCTGCGCGCCCTGCGCCACGGTCGCACCATCGGCATGATTATCGACCGGCGCGTCGACGAAGGCAGGCCAATACCTTTCTTTGGGCGCGACAAATCTTCCACACTCATGCCCGCCAAACTGGCGCTCAAGCACAACTGCGACTTCGTGCCCATACAGGTGATACGCCTCCAGGACGCGCGCTACCAGGTCATATTTCACCCGCCGATCAGGCCCGCAGACAGCCCGGCCGATGAACAGACACAAGCCATGGATATGACCCGCCAGGCGCACCAGTTATTTGAGCGGTGGATTGAAGGGAACCCTCAGGACTGGTTTTGTTCCAAGCGTCTGTGGCCAAAAGCCAAAAAGGCTAAACTGCCCGTAACAGAGGAGGCTCCCCGTGGCGCCCATATCAACTCCCGTGCAGCGTGACGACCAACACACGTCCATCCGACTGTTCGAGAATGACCTGCTCGAGCGGCTTTCGCACGTGCATCCCATCACCCCGCTGCTGGTCTGGGCGCCCATCGCGTTGTGGCTGCTGGTGCGCAGCTTCAGCGTATACGCGCTCGAGCCCCTGCCGGTAGCGGCGGTTGCGCTCGCGGGCATGTTCACCTGGACCCTGAGCGAATACTGCCTGCACCGCTACCTGTTCCACTTCCCGGCGAAAAGCAGGGCGGGCAAATGGCTGGTGTTCCTGTTCCATGGCAACCACCACGCCGACCCGAAAGACAAGACCCGGCTGGTCATGCCGCCGGCGGGCGCTATCCCGATCATGGCGTTGCTTTACCTGCTGTTCGGCCTGTTCATTCCACAGCCCTGGATACAGCCCTTCTGTGGCGGTTTTATCATCGGTTACCTGATCTATGACTACATCCACTATGCGACCCATCATTTTCCGATGCGTAACCGGGCGGCAAAGTTTCTCAAGCACTACCACCTCAAGCACCACTTCTCGGGGGACGGCGGGCGCTTCGGCGTGAGTTCGCCACTCTGGGATCGCATTTTCAGAACGGACCCGGGTCGCCGCTGAGCACGACGGCGTGCCGGAGTTCTATCTCGTTCCGAAGAAGCTGGCGCGCAGGGCACCGGCACTGGCACGCCTCAGCCATAGGCTGGAAGGCGGCATCTTTCGCAGCCTGTTCTGGCTCATCCGCAGGCTGCGGCTGGAGCACGCACTGGCACTTTCCGGAGCGCTGTTCGGCCTGCTCGGGAGATTCTCCGACAAGGCGAAGAAGGCGCGTGACAATCTCGCCATCGCGTTTCCCGAACGTTCCGTGGAATGGCGCGAGACGGCCACCCGGCAGATTTTCCGCTATCTCGGATACTCTGCGGTCGAATTGATCCGTCTCGAACAAATCTGGCAGGAAAAAGACCAGCGCATCGAATTCGTCCTCGAACCCGGCGCGCGCAAACATCTCGAGAGCCGGGCGCCGACTGTTTTCGTCACCGCGCATGTGGGCGCGTGGCAGGTTGCCCCGCTGATTACCCGCGAGTTCAATTTCAACGTAAGCGCTGTCTACGCCCCGGAATCCAATCCGGCGATGAATGAGCTCATGCAGGGCCTGCGCAGGTCCATCGCCGCGAACCTGATATCCGCCGAGGACGGCCCCCGCCCACTGCTGCGCGAACTGAACGCCGGGAACAGCATCATGGTGGCCATGGATACGCGTCCCGACACCGGCAAGTTACTGCCCTTCTTTGGCCGCGAGGCAATCAGCAATACCAGCGCCGCAGGTCTGGCGCTGCGCACCGGCGCCACCGTGCTGCTGGCACGTGGAGAGCGGTTGCCGGGCGCGCGCTTTCGCATCACCGCCTACGATCCGGTGGCAAGCCCCATACCCCACGCGCCTGTCAAGGAACAGGCGGTGGCGATCACCGAGCGCATTCACCACTACTTTGAAAGCTGGATTCGGGAAACCCCGGAACAGTGGGTGTGCTTGAAGAGACGCTGGCCGAAGGCGCACAAACTCTAGGCCGCAGGCCTGTGCGCTCAAAACCGCCGCGGGACGTCCGTGGCCGATGACAGCGAGCCGCTCATCGCCAGGCCCAGCAGCAACGTGACGAAATACTGGGCATGCGTGCCGTCGATGCGTACCTGGGTAAAATTGATCAGCAGAAACAGCGCCAGCGAGCCGCCGATAAACCGTCGCAGGTCTGCTGACAACGCGGCATGCGGCCGCAACAGGCCGCGGATCAGGCAAACCATGAACGCAAGATAGAGCAACAGGCCCACCAGGCCGATTTCCACCAGTAGTTGCAGATAGAGGTTGTGCAGGTGCGAATGGCGGGCGACCACCGGATCCTCCCGCACCAGCTCCGAGACACTCCCCGGGCCTTTACCAAACAAGGGGTATTCGCCCGCGCTGTGCAAGCCTATGCGCCACAGACTGATACGTTCGCCCGCGGCTGATCGCGGCGGCGTGTCTGTCTCCGCCGAGAATGCCAGCCGCGCAGACGCATAACCTTCCGCAAAACGTTGCTTGATTTCCCCGCCGCCCAAAAGCAGCAGCGCAGCGAGACACAGGGGCAGGGCTATCAGCAACCAGCGCGGAAACCGCGGCGCGACATCAGCCCTGCGCTGGCGCAGCGAATGCCAGGCGAGCACAGGAAACACCGCGAATACCGCCAGCAGTGCAGAGCGGTTCTGGTGCCAGACAAAAGCCAGAGCCAGCAATGCAAACACCGCCAGATACAGCGCCAGGCGCATTCTGTACAGCCAGGCCGCGTTCGAGGAACGGCCCTGCGTGTCCCAGGGCGCGAGCAGCAACACACCCAGCAGAGCACTGCTGATATACAGCCCGGCGGCATTGCCGAGGCCAAAAAAGGCGCGCTCTCCCTGCAGGTAAGCGGCGAGTTGCGCTGCATCCAGTTCGCGCATGATCGCCAGCAGCAGTGCGGCCAGCGCCACGTTCAACACCAGCAGAATACGCGCCCGGTTGGCGTCCAGCAGCAACGCGAGCACCACCGCGGGCAAACCGGCGGCTACCACGTAGTACCGCGTCCATTCGACGATCGCCGCCGCCTGTTCCGGGGCCTCAACATACCGCAGCAGTGCCCGGCAAAGCACGTACAGCGTGAATATGGCCGGCAGTAGCAGAAGCGGGTTCCGCCAGGCAGGCCAAACGACCTGTCGGCGCTTTAACAGCAACACTCCCAGCAGCATCGCGGCGGCGAAGCCCGCGGCCTCAGCGTACTGCAGGCCCGTTGCGGCAAACAGGCACAAGCCACCCACGCCGGAGATTTCAATCCAGCGCGCTGCGGGAGGTTGCATGGCTAGCTTCTCGAACAACACTATCACCGGCTAGTAGCGCAGGCTGCAGACAACGCACCTGCACAGGGTACGAACTCAGGCGCGCGAGTGTACCGCGCCAATAGCGGATCGCCCACCCCGAACAGCGGCAACAGCGCCCGTTGACAGCTTCTCTGATCTCGTCCCTTCCATTAAACTAGATTGCCCCAGACAAGGTCTGCGCGGCCTGAAGCGCCAGTACATTTCCGGGCACAAGGAGATTCGCATCTCAATCGCAGACACGCAGCGCGCAACATTGTGGCTGGCATCACCGAACTTCTACCCCACATACGGCGGCGCCCAGAACCGCTACCGCAGCTATATCCCCGGTTTCATCGAGCGCGGGCTCGAGGTGCATGTCGTTACCGGCACTCCACTTGCCTCCGAGCGCAGTGAGGCCGACAGGGATGCCGACTGGTACGCCGCCAGCCCGGGAATTTGGCTGCCGCGCACCAGTGTGGAAGGCGCTGAACTCGAGCGCATACGCCTGCCAGACAGCAATGACGCCGCGCGCCTGCGAACCTACTACAGCGCGTTGGTGGAGGTCTGTAGCCGTCCGGCCGCGGGTCCGGTCATTGCGCAGATGCTCACCTATATGCGCCCCGAGGCCAGGCCGTGGTTGCGGCGACTCCGGGAGAGCGGTGTGGCAACGGTTTTTTCGATCTCACAGTTTCCCAGCTGGCAGAAGAAGCGCCTTAAACGCCTGCTGCGCCAGCGCGGCTACCGGCGCCTGTACAACGAGGTGGACGCCGTGATCACCAACAGCAAGGCGATTGAGGATTTCCTGCACGAGCTGGGAGTGGACACCCGCGTTGAATACATTGCCAATGGTGTCAACCTGCAGCGCTTCTGTCCCCCGCTCGACCCTGTGCGCCACGCGCGCCGCCTTGCGCTGCGCGAGCAATTCGGTCTGCAAGACGACGCGCGCCTGATAATCGCGGTAGGCTCGGTGATGCCACGCAAAGGCCCCCATTTGCTGATACGTGCATGGCGTCGCCTGCTGCAGGACTTTCCGGCTACACAGCTCCTGTTCGTCGGCCCGCGCGCCGACCAGCACGATGCAAAACTGGCACAGTTCAGCGCCGAAATGACGGCGGATATCAGGGCGTCGGGCGCAGCCGGGCAGGTGCATTTCACCGGCGTGGTCGACGACGTGGAAAACTACCTGGCCGCGGCGGATATCCTGGTACTCGCCTCCGAGCGCGAAGGCACCCCAAATTCCGTACTGGAGGCCATGGCCACAGGCCTGCCCTGCGTGGTGACGCCCTTCGCCGGGCTGTCGCGCGCCATCGGCGACGCGGGAGTGCACTACCTGCCGGCTGAACGCAGCGCGCAGGGAATCGCCGCTGCGCTGCGCCAGCTGTTGAGTGACGGTGACGCCGCGCGCAATCTGGCCGCGCGCGGGCACGCCTTCGTGGGCTCTCACGCCGACCAGCAACACACGCTCGATCGCTACGCCGCGCTGTACCGCGAACTCGGCCACAACGCCCTGTCGCGCCGGGCCGGGCAATAGCAGGATGACGCAATCGTGTGTGGCATAGCGGGTTACTGGCAGGATCGACCAGCCGCTGATGCCGAACAGCTGGCTCAGACAGTCACCCGCATGGCGGCTACCCTCAGCCATCGCGGCCCCGACGCTGGTGGCTGCTGGGTGGATCCGGCCGACGGCATTGCACTCGGGCACCGGCGTCTCGCGATCGTCGATCTGAGCGACGCCGGCGCCCAGCCGATGCGCTCTGCAGACGGCCGCCTCGTGCTCAGTTACAACGGCGAACTCTACAACGCTCCGGCCCTGCGGCGCGAGCTGCAACAGGCAGGGCAAGCATTCAGCGGGCACTGCGACACCGAGGTAGTGCTGAATGCTTTTCTGGTTTGGGGCGTGGAGCCCGCGCTGCGCCGTTTCAATGGCATGTTCGCGCTGGCGCTGTGGAATGCAAACGAGAAATCCCTCGTACTCGCCCGCGACAGAGTGGGCAAGAAACCGCTGTATTTCGGACGTGGCGATGGCGCATGGCTGTTTGGCTCTGAGTTGAAAGCCCTGCGCAGGCACCCCGGGTTCAACGCGGAGATCGATCGGGATGCCCTGGCACTTTATCTCAGCTACGCCTGGGTGCCCGGACCGCGCAGCATCTACAACGGCATTGAGAAGCTGCCGGCCGGACATTACCTGCGCATCACCGCCGGGGGAAATACCTCACTGCACTGCTACTGGTCAGCCTTCGACGCCGCCAGCACGGGTGAAGCGCAGCCCTTCAGCGGTACCCTGTCACAGGCCGCGGATGCACTGGAGGCGCTGCTACTGGAGGCGGTCGAGCAGCGCATGCTGGCCGACGTCGGCCTCGGCGCGCTGCTGTCTGGCGGCATCGATTCGAGCACGGTCACCGCCCTCATGCAGAGCCTGAGCGCAACGCCGGTACAAACATTCACCATTGGTTTCGACGACGCGCGTTACGACGAATCCGCCTCTGCGCGCGCTATCGCGGCGCACCTGGGCACGCATCATACCGAACAGCTGGTCACGCCACAGGATGCCATGGCGCTGATACCGGCGCTGCCGGCAATGTACGACGAACCTTTCGCGGACGCGTCGCAAATACCCACGCACCTGGTGTCCCGGCTGGCACGGGAAAGCGTAACGGTGGCCCTGAGCGGCGACGGCGGCGACGAGCTGTTCGCCGGCTACGGTCGCTATCGCCGACCCGCGCGCGATCTGCGGCGCTGGGCGTGGTTGCCGGGGCCGCTGCACCACGCGCTGGCGGGGTTGCTCGAAGGCGGGGCCCGGCTCGGCTGGAACACGCTGCAGTCACGCGCGGGCCGGCTGTGCGCGCGGCTGGACAAGCACACGGATGCCTTGTGGGTGTCGGACGAGCTCTCGCTGTTCGCCCGCCAGCGCCAGCGTATCGCCGAGGGGGCAGCGCTGGTGCACGGCGCACAGCTCACCCACTACGATCTGCCGCATCTGCACGCTGCGCGGCAACTCGCCGCGCCGCAGCAGGGTATGATGCTGCTCGATTTCTACAACTACCTGGCGGACGATATTCTGGTGAAAGTGGACCGCGCGAGCATGGCAACCAGCCTGGAGGTACGCTCACCGCTGCTGGATTACCGCGTGGTCGAGCTGGCCTGGAGCCTGCCGCTCGAGCTGCGCAGCGATGCCGCCGGCGGCAAACGCGTGCTGCGCGAGGTGCTTGCGCGGCACCTCCCGCCGGCTTTGACCGAGCGCCCCAAACAGGGCTTTGGCGTGCCGGTGGGCGACTGGCTGCGCGGGCCCCTGCGCGACTGGGCAGAGGCGCTGCTGGACCCCACCAGAATCCGTGACGCCGGTTTGCTGAATGCATCCGAGGTAAGCCGCCTTTGGCGCCAGCACAGCTCACACTGGCGCGACCACAGCGACCCACTGTGGAGTATCCTGATGTTCCAGGCCTGGTGGGAGGCGCAATGCTGACAGAGCGCCTGCGTATCTACCGCGAACGACGGCGGCGAGGCGCACGCGAGGCGCGACGCATTCGGGAAGCCGAAGGCGTACTCTTTTCCCCCGGGAATAGCGGCCGCACCTGGCTCAGGGCCATGCTCAGCAGGGCGCTGGAACTGCACTTTTCCCTGGGGCCGGGCCCGCTGATTGATTTCGACAATCGCCACAAAGAGGATGCGCGGGTGCCGCGGATTCTGGTTACGCACAATCGCTGGCTCCGCTACTATCGGCGGCCCCGACCCGGGCGTGAATGTGCCTGCTACTACCAGAGCCGGGTACTGGTGCTCGTGCGCAACCCGCTGGACACAGCGGTGTCGCAGTATTTCCAGTGGCGCAATCGCAGCAAGGACGCGAATATCAAACTGAAAGGCTGGCCAGCGAGAACCAGCAATATGAGTCTGCTGGATTTCATGCTGCATCGCGACACCGGCGTGGAGCAACTGTGCAGGGAGCTGAATACCTGGCACCGGGAGGCGCCGCGTTTGCGCGCTGCACAGTTGCTGCGCTACGAAGACATGCTGGTGGATACTGCCACCAGCCTGGCCACGGCGCTCGCATTTTTCGGGATCGCAGCCGGCACCGGGGTGGTCGAGGACGCGGTGGCGCACGCAAGCTTCGAGAACATGCGCCAGCGCGAATCGACGGACGGGCCGCTGGTGCCGAATTCGACCAAGGCATCCTGCGGCGGCGCCGACAGCTTCAAAGCCCGGCGCGGCGGCGTGGGCGGCTATACCGAGTACCTCGGGCAGGAGGATTGCGCGCGCCTTGAGGCGCTGGTGGCCGACACGCTGCACCCTTCTTTCGGCTATAGCGCACTACCCGCGATTGCGCCCACGGGGTGGCAGTAGTGGCCTCCGGCCTGCTTTCGCAAGCCGGGCGGCGCTGGCGTGCCGCCCTCGACCGCTATCGCAGCCGCATCGGCCGCTTCGACCCGCCGGGGGGGAAAACCGTGCTGGTTTGCAGGGGCGATGCGCTGTCGCCAGAGGCGCTGGGCTTCGTGCAGCAGGTGGAAGCGGCGTTCCCGCGCGAACATGTGCTGTACCTGCGACACGGGGCACCGGCAGGCCCCGTGACCCATGGCGGCCTGCTGCCCTACCCTTTCCCCCTCTGGGGTTGCGACCGCTATCTGCGGCGACTGCGCGCCACGCTCATCCTGGTCGACCGCGGGGCCCGGCCACCGACCCGCTTCCTCAGGCGCGCCCTGCAACGCAGGATCGGGCTGGTATTTGTGGAGCGGCAGGCCCCCGTGGCGCTGGCATCACTCGCAGGCCCCGGACAGCTTCTCGTCGACGCACACAGCGACGGATTTCGTGCCTCGCTGACGCTGCTTGCCGCCACCATGGGCGCTGAACAGGAGACGCCGGAATCGTTGAAGAAACGACTCAAGACCCTGTACTGGCGCCATATTTCAGTGCGCTGGTTCGGGGGCGGGCTGCGGCGACTGCGCGACCTTAACGCGCTCGCGGAACAATTGGGGCATCCCCGTCACATACTTTGCCTGGGCAATGGCCCGTCATCGGAGGATGTGGCCGGCGAGGACGCGGCCGGCGAGGATGTGGCCCGAAACGGCTTGAGCACGGCGAAAGAGCGCTACGATGCGGTATTTCGGGTCAACGACCGCTGGCTGGAGCGGGGGCTGTTCACGCGCCCCGATGTGGTTTTCACCGGTGCCGCCGACACCCTGTTGCGCATCGGTCCGGCGCCGGTCTACGGTTTCCTCAACGATGCCCGGGCACTGCCCATCGTGCGCAAGGCGAGTCGCAGTCTCCAGGGGCTGCGCTTCTTCAGCGCTACCGACCTCGGCTTTGACCTCGCGGCGTTCGGCCGTCACAAGCCCACCAATGGCCTGCTGATGCTGCATCTGGCCGTCAAGCTGCAACCCGAGCAACTCACCGTCGCGGGCATCGATCTTTATCAGGACCCCCGGGGTTGTTATCCTGATGCGAGCAACACGCCCAACCACTACACCTCCGTCCACGACCCGGACAGGGAACTGGACATGATTCTGCACCTGCTCGCGTCCTACAGCGGGCAGTTGAACATCGTTGGCGAGAGCCTTGGCCTCAAATTCACACAGTACACACATGCAGAAACCGACTGATATGCAATCCCTGAAGCGCTTCAGCAAGCGCCTGTTGAAGGGCAAAGCCTTTCGCAAGAGCGAATTCGGCACGGGCTGGTCAGACATGACCGTGCGCGGCGCACTGAAAATGCGCGCGAGTCGCGACGCGGGGCAGCGCCGGGCACCGGCACGGCTGGATCTGCCGGCGGAGAACGGTAAGGGTGCCGGAGAGCCGCCGGTACGTATTTTTATCGGCACCGAACCCGCACAGCATCGCGCCGAGCGGGTGCTGCTGTGGTCAATTTACCGCAATCGCAATGTCGGCCGACATTACGAGATCTACCTCATGAAGGATCTCGCGGGCTTTGACAGGCGCAAGTGGAAAACCGGTTTCACCGCCTATCGCTACGCCATACCGGAGTTCACCGGTTTTCAGGGCCGCGCCATCTACAACGACGTGGACCAGATCTACCTGGCTGATCCGGCACGCCTGTTCGACCTGGATATGGCAGCTAACGCGGTGCTCGCCGTGGAGTCGCGGGACACCTCGGTCATGCTGATGGACTGCGCGCGGCTGGAAGAGCTGTGGACAATAGAAGACATCGGCCGCATCAGCGATGGCAAGCTGCACACGCCGATGCTGCGCAAACTCCGCGAGCGCCATCTCATTGCCAACCTGGACGGCCGCTGGAATGCGCGCGATCACGAGTACGACCCCGATAGTAGCTGTTTGCTGCACTACACCATTTTGCACACGCAGCCCTGGCAGCCGTTTCCCCGCGACCTGCGCTACCGGCGCAACGCCAACGCCGAAGCGTGGACAGCACTCGAAGATGAGGCGGACGCGGCACGCTTCGCCCCGGCGTGGAAAACGCAGGCATCGCGCAGCTACGGCGAAATGGACGCCATCTTCACCATTGTTGCCGATGAATAGGCAGCGCGCTTATGTGTAACTCAATCCTGGGTCGCAGGCGCGCCGGCCCTGCCGGCGTTGCGGACTGAAGCGTGCAGATCACCCTGTCATTTTTCCGGCAGTATCCCCGGGCCAGCCTGATCACGGTGTTTGCCTTCCTGTTTTCCAGTATCGCGGAGGGCATCGGGCTGCTGAGTTTCGTGCCGCTCCTCTACCTGGCTCTTAACAACTCACAGAGTGCGGCAAGTGCCGAAGGCTCGAAGTTACTGGAAGACGTCGAGCTGGTTGCGCAGATGACCAGCCTGTTCGGCCCGCTGCTGACGATCGAAAACGTTATTATCGTGCTGTTCATCGGCCTGAGTGTGAACAACTATCTGATCCTGCTGGCCAACCAGCAGATCGGCGTGATGCTGGCCAAACTGTCCTTCGATTTTCGCATCAAGATACTCAGCAGCATTTATCGCTCGCGCTGGGACTACTTCGCCTCGCAACCCACCGGCCACTTCAGCAGCCGCCTGACCAACGAGGTAAAACGCGCGGCCACAACCTACATGGATTCAGCACTGTTGCTTGCATTCGTCGCCCAGAGCATCACCTATCTGGTGCTCGCAGGGCTGGTGTCATTGCCGCTCACGGCGCTTGCGCTGGCCGTAGCACTGCTCGCCTTCCTGTTCTCCAACCGGTTTATCCGTGCCTCCGGTCAGTACGGCAAAGCCAACACAAACTACATCAAACAGATTTCCAAACGCGCGGTGGAGTCCATCAGCGGGATCAAGGCGATCAAGGCCATGGGCAAGGAGCCGCTGCTCGAGAAGGCCTTCTTCAGTGAAATAAACCAGCTACGGGAAAGCCAGACGGGGCAGATCACAGCCGCCGAGCGACTGAAAATGTGGCAGAAGGAAATCATCCTGTTCTTCATGTTGCTGGGACTGCTCGCGTCTTTCTATACCGAGTGGGTTTCTCCCGTGGAGGTCATGTTGCTGGCGGCCGTACTCATGCGTTTTTTCACGCAGACCACCAAGGTGGCTACGCAGATACAGAAAGTCGCCGTGGGAGAATCCGCTTTCCGCTCCCTGGAGGATTTCCTGCAGCAGGCGGAATCGCATTTCGAGGTGGTGCACGGCGGCCTGCCGCCCAGGCTGGAACGCGAAATCGAATTCCGCGACGTCGGCTTCCACTACGGCGAGAAGCCGGTATTCCGCGGGCTCAACGCGCGTATTCGCGCGCGTGAGATCACCACGCTTATTGGCGCCTCGGGCTCCGGCAAAACCACGTTCATTGATCTGATCGCGGCGCTACTTGAACCCGACAGCGGCTCCATCTGGGTAGACGGCAAACCGCTCGCAGAGCTGGATATTTCCGCCTGGCGGCAGATGATTGGCTACGTACCCCAGGAGGCCTTCCTGCTGCACGACAGCATCATGGCCAACATCACGCTGGGAGATCCCGGTATCGGGGCCGACGACGTCGAGCAGGCGCTCGCCGAGGCGAGTGCACTGGAATTTGTACACGCACTACCCGGCGGTGTCGACTTCAATGTCGGCGAGCGCGGTTCGCGCCTTTCCGGCGGTCAGCGACAGCGCATCATGATTGCACGGGCGCTGGTGCACAAACCCGTGCTGCTGATTTTCGACGAGGCGACCAGCTCGCTGGACCCTGCCTCAGAGGCGGAGATATGCCGCACCATCAGCAGCTTGCGGGGCGCGCATACGGTGCTTTGCTCCAGCCACCGCCCGATGCTGGTGGAAGCCGCGGACCAGGTTATTGATCTGGAAAACGGACCGTCACCCGGGGGCTCCGGAACCGGCTGTTAGCGGCGCTCGAAGCTGTAGTTGAAATTGCGCACGTCCTCGGCGTAGCGATCTCCCACCAGATTCACCAACGCCGCGTCGGCAAAATATTCACTGTAATGGCGGTGCTCGGAACGATTGAGGTGCAGCAGTTCAAAGCCCAGCCCGGCGTGCTGCATCACTGCGTCCCAATCCGCGTGCATCGCCTCAACCTTGCCGATGATGCTGACGACAGGCTTACCGTCGGGCAGCAGGAAGCTCGACTGCGAGCGCAGGTGCTTGTCTGTCTTTGCGTCGGGAATGGCGCACACCACCTCGCAAAACTCGGCGAAGCCCATGTTCGGGTATACCGGGATGCCGGCGTCGATAAAACCCTGAAAGACACCACCCTCCATGCGCGGCGATTCGGAATCGACACTCGCCTTGTTGCGGAAGGTGGAGACGATCCGCGCCCAGGGATTGCGCACAAAAGAGAAGCTGGTCCAGGCCGGATCGAGCGCGCGAATATCGCGGTACCACATCCGCCGCTTCTCCACGCCCTCGATGGAATTCATGATCGAGGTATTGGCACATTTGGGTATGCGCACGTACAGCAGCTTGTGCGCTTCCCACACCGCCACGCGAGTGTCCGGTAGTGGCGGCGGTGGTGGCCTGAACAGCGCCTTGACGCGTCGTTTCAGGGTTTTCCGTGGGCGCATCAGACTCCCTCGGGTATCGGCTCAAGCGGCGCGTCCGTGCCCGCCGGGGCATGCCAGAAAAGCTCCTGCCTGCAGTTTGCCTCCAGAAAGCGGATAGTGTCCGCCGGCAGGGTCTGGCGATACCGGTGCAAGACCCCCTGATCCACCCCCGCAGAGGCGGAGAAGGAGGAGTTGCTCTGGCTTATGTCTCCGCCCTGTGTGTACTCCAGCACGCGTGGGTTGAACTCGATACCGGCGAACTCACACACTCTGGCCATGGTGCCGGGTGTATCCAGCACCAGATCTTCAAAGCGCAGTCGCAGTGTCGGGCCGTACTTCGCCGCAAAATCCTCAATCTCCTGCCAGTAGCGATTCTGCCGCAGGCAAAACCGGCCGAGATCCAGCGTCGGATTGCGTACCAGCTTGGACGCCAGGTGGGCGCGCGGATCGCGCACCAGAAAAATCCCGCGAATGGAATAACTGCGTGACAGCATGGCACTCACCTTGCTGAGATCGAGATTGCTTGGCTGCATGGCGCAGAAACACACGCGCAGACGCCCATCGCCCGGACGATGTCCCAGGGCAACGGCGAGCGCCTCGACGTGGTTGCGCACCAGGTTGTCCGGACTCAGCCGCTTGTGGTGCCGGCGAAGAAAGCCATAGTAGGCGCCCAGATCCAGCGAATCCTCGGAGCCGAATACTTCCGTACCGTGCCCGGCGTTTACGCGTTCAAGATGCCCGTCTTTCTGTAGCCTGCGGTAAAAGCCGGGGGCGCCGCTGCGCGACACCAGCAGACCGCGTAATCGCAGCAGCGGATGCCGCGCGAGATGGCGGATGAAGTAGTCTTCGTCGGGCGGCAACAGCAACTGGGGATGATCGTCCAGCAGGCCCCGCAACAAATGGTTGCCGCCCCGCGGGGGGGCGCCGAGCACCAGCAGGTCGGGCTTGTTGTTGCGCGCGGGCCGCGCTACCGGCGCGAGGTTGGCCTGCGGTACAGCGCCTGGCCCACGTGCACTGCGGCGTTCGGCGCGCTCACCCAGCTCATGGTAAAGCGCGGCGTAGTGATCAAGGCTTCGCTGCTGATCCATATACTCGCGGATGTAGCGCAGACCGGCCTCACCCCAGTGTCGACGTTGCTCGGCGTGCTGCAGCAGGCCCGCCACCACGGCCGCCAGCGCATTGGCGCTGCGCTCGACCAGCTGGTACTGCCTGCCCGGCGTACCGATAGCCTGCGACAGGCCCGTGTAGGGTGTTACGATCACTGGCAAACCCGTGGCCATCGCCTCCAGCACCGAATTCGGCGTGCCTTCGCGTTCGGTGGGCAGCATGAATACATCGGCTGCTCTCAGCCAGCGCTCGACGTCATCGACCTGGCCCGAGAAGTGCACCTGCTGTGGCGCGCCGGAAGACTGCACCAGTTCCTCAATACGTCGGGAGAAGCCCTCGAGCCGTGCATCGTACTGGTCCGCGCGCGGGCCGATAAGCAGAATGTGGGTGTCGGGGTGCGCTTGCAGCAACTGTCGCCAGGCCTCCAGTGCAAAATCCGGCCCCTTGCGCGGCATTATGGCGCCCACGGTTGCCAACACCAGGTCTGATTCGGCGATGCCGAGTCGCGCTCGCAGCGCGTCGCGCTCGCGTTGCAGTTCGGGGCTGTGCGCGGGCTGGAAACGGTCGAGGTTTACGCCGTTCGGAATATATTCCACCCGGGTGGTTACGCCGATCTCCCAGAGGAACTCCTCAATGGCCGGACTATTGGTCACCAGGGCGTCAAACGCATCATACACCTGGCGATAACCCGCACCCCGGAACCAGCGCTTGGTCGGCTTGGAAGGCCAGGCGGGAAACTGCGATACGGAGTAAAGTGTGGCCACGCCCGCCCTGTTCAGGCGCTCGATCCAGGGCCGCGCCTCCGGACGCAGGTTGGTCAGTAGCTGCGTTACCACGGGGCCCGCCGCCGGGCGCGTACACAGTTCGACCAGCGCATCATAGTAAATCTCGGTGCGCTCACGCCCCTTCCTGTCCGGCAAGCGAATACGCTCGAGTGGCACGCCGTCAAGGCGGCTGGTGGGCTGGGACTGACCCGGCTGCAAGCCGTACCAGGCCATCTCCGTCTCGTCGTTGGAGCGCTCCTCGAGAAGCGGCGTTCCGGTGAACAGCTGCACCTCCAGGCCGCGCTCGAGCAGACCCGGAATATATTGCCGATACCGGTTTTGCGCCCCACCGTAGGTGGGATAGAAATGCGGTGAGGCCAACCACAGTCGTGTTCGCGCCGGGCTTGCGGTAGAGATGGCAACTGCTCCTGTCATTGGCTCGGTGTTAAGGGCCTGATCCTGCATGCCGGTGCCGGCCCGGCACCGTCTGTCGCAGCGCGCGCGACCCTGCTACACGCACCACGCAGCCAGGTTGTCAGTACATCAGGCTTTCCTTGTGCGTCACAAGTTCCTTGCCGGTGAGCAATCGACGTGATTTCTTCACCAGCGTTCGCAGTGGCCGGTGTTCTTCGAACACTACAATGAACACCTTGCGGTAATAGTTCTCGGGACAGGTGATACGGCGCACGCCGTGCCAGGAGTTCCCGCGCCGCCCGAAGATCAGGCTGCGGTTATCCCGCGTCTCGGCGGGGTACTGCGCATCAAACTCCTCAAAGGCCGGTGCACTGGCGGGATCGAACCGTCCGCCATCATCGAGCACGATGGTTTCTCCTCCCCAGCGCCAGTCCCAGTCGTCCTCGGTGTTCAGGTAAAAAATCTGCGAGCCGATCTTCCCCTTTGAATCGCAGTGCGGAGACACTTCGCCACTGCTGGGCGTGAAGTGCCAGTGAAAGCGGAAGCGCACCGCCTTCACGTTCAACAATCGGCAGACGAATTGCCTGTAGGTGTCATCGCACAGCTCTTCGATAAAGTCTCGCCAGGGTTCGGAAATACGCATACCGCGCTCATAGTCGAGAACGTAGCGGTCGTGACTGACCTGCCCGTGTTTACGTTGCTTGCCAAAAAAACCGCGAAAAGACTCCAGCGGCGGCAGCTCCGCAAGCAGCGTCGGATAGCGCCGCGGATCGATAAAATACTGCGGATTAGCCCACGGAAATGGCGCCCTGGCGCGGAATTCGCCCGGGTCGATCGCCGCCAGCGCGGTTTGGTTGAGATAGGAATCGCGAGTCATTGCACAACACGGCGCCAAAAGCGCCATTATACGCCCGCGACCGGAGCCTGCACAGCAATGCGCACAGCGCCGGGCACCGCTCCAGGCGACCGGGGACATTTGCACGCGCCTGACTTATCATGCCGTACACGTCGCGCGCCAGGAGATCGCTATGCCCCGTATTGCTCTCATCATCCTCGCCACGCTGCTGGTTCTGGTCGTCGCAGCCTTTCTGCTGGTGCCGCTGATCCTCGACAAGGAGCGCGTGGTGGCGCTGGCGGCCGACGCCATCAGGGAGCAGACCGGCGCCACACTGGAGGTGGCCGGCACGGTAGATCTGTCAATTTTTCCCACCCTGGGCATTGCCTTCACCGAGGCGAGCATCACGCTGCCCGGGAAAGAGCAGGCGGACGTGGAAATCGGCAGTGCCGGGATCGGCGTGGAGCTGTTGCCGCTGCTTTCGGGCACGCTGCAAATCGACAGCATCACCGTGGATGGACTCACGCTGCGCATGTCCGCTCCCGCCGAAGAACCGCGAGCCGCCACCGCGGGCATGAACGATCAGCAACTCGACGCCTGGTACGCCGAGCGCAGCCGGCAACGCGCGGGGCAGGGCGATACCGCGGGCGCCGAGGCCGTACTGGCGGTACCGTTGGCGTTGAATGTCTCTGCCCTGAACATCAGCAATGCGCGCCTGGAAACCCTCGACCCCGCCACCGACACAACCAGTGTGATCGAGCTTGCGACTCTCGAGGCACGCGGTCTGAACCTGCAAGGCGAGCCCATTCCGCTGTCTCTCGATCTCAGCATTGCGGGCGAGCAACCGATACGCGTGCAGGCCGCCGGGCGCATTGCAATCGAACAGGACAGCGACAGCGTGACACTCACGGATTTATCGGTGGAGGTCACGGGCGCCACCGCTGAACCCCTGGAACTGACCCTCACTGGCACTGCAGATCTGGCCCGGCAGATTGCGGATACCACTATTACACTGAAAGTCGGGCCCACGCGCGGCGAGGGCACCCTGCGCTATGCCAGTTTCGAGAGTCCGCAAATTAACGCCAACCTGAGGCTCAACCTGCTCGACCCGGCGCTTCTGGTGCTCGCGGGGCCGGAAGCCGCGGCCACAGCCGACGACGCGGAGCCGGCAGACGGAGATGCGCCCCTTCCGCTGGACGCCATTCGCGCCATCGACACCAAAGCGGCACTGCGCATCGAGCGGGCGCGTTTCGGAGCCCACACTATCGAGAACCTCGCCGCGCAACTGCGCGCCAAAGAGGGGATCATCACGCTGAGCGAGGTCAGCGGTGAACTGCACGCGGGCCAGCTCGCGGCCAGCGCCACCTTCAACGGACGGCTCAATACCGCCACGCTCGAGACCAGCGGCGGCCTCACCGGGCTCGACCTGGCCAGTGCGATACAGGCCATGGAAAGCGCCGATATTCTCAGCGGCCGGGCAACCCTGCAGTGGCAACTCAGCAGCCGCGGCACAACGCCGAACGAGCTCGTGGCAGCATTGAATGGCCCGGTGAAGCTGACCACGGAGGAAGTCACGCTACAGGGCACCAGCGTCGAGAAGCTGGTATGCCAGACGGTGGCCATGACCAACAACGAGAAGCTCAGCACGGAGTTCGGGCCCGACACCCGTTTCAGGACACTGGCCGCCACGCTGGACATCGCCGACGGGCGCGCCGCGCTCAGCCCGCTGAGAGCCGAACTGACGGGTCTGGGCCTTGTCGGCTCTGGTTACTTCGATCTGCTGGAACAGAAGTTCGACACCACGTTCGCCGCCACGCTGTCGCCTGAACTGGGCGAGCTGGACGAGGCCTGTCGCCTGAGCAAACGTCTGACAGGTCTGGACTTTCCGGTCAATTGCCGCGGCTCGCTCAGCGGCTCGCCAGGCGACTGGTGCAAGGTGGACAGCGAGGCGATTCTGAAAGACCTGGCGCTCTCCGAGGGCAAGCGCAAACTGGAGAAAAAGGCCGGCAAGCTGCTCAACCGATTCCTCGGCGGCGACCAGCAGGGGGATTGACCGGCATCGGTCATCCCTCGTGAGGCGCGCCCGCCAACGGCGTTACTGGCCCGCCCTGATCAAGCACGACCGCCAGGCACGGCGGTCTAGCACGGCGGTCACGCACGTCAGTTGAGCACGCTGTAACCGCGACCCCGCAGACAGCGTTTCACCACGCTCACCTTGTCGCGTTCGCCCTCACTCACACCGCTGGCGCCTCCCGTGACCGCGCCAGCGCCCGCGCCGCGGGCCGCGCCGTCGGCCCCGCCGAATATCGCGCCCACCGCGCCGCCTATGAGAGCGCCGGACGCTGCTCCGCGGGCGCCTTTCTCGCCGGCTTTCACGCCCTCGGCATACTGCTGGCATTCGGCCAGATCCTGCTGGTAGCGCGACATATCAACGCCCTTCTCGTCGATGATGATTTCGTTGGTGGTGGTGCAGCCGGCCAGCAGCCCCAACGAGAGGCAGAGTATCCCTTGGAGTTTCATGGCAGCTCCTGTTTGGCCACAGACACAGTTTGGAGACAAGGCCACCACGCTCGGGGGGCTGGCTCTCCTGCAGATCATACCGCTGGCGCTGCGGCACGCAACCAGGCCGCCCTCGGTCCGCAGCCGCGTTGGAGGTCAGCTTCCGCAACAGGCGTATTTTCAGTTTTTTCTGAAAATTCAGACTATAATGGACCCATGACACCACTGACTGAACGCCTAGTACTGCATTTCGGCGAAATGGGCAGCCGCTGGGGCTTCAATCGCACGGTTGGCCAGATGTACGCTCTGCTGTTGCTCGGCGAACACCCCCTATGCGCCGACGAACTCGCCGCAACGCTCGGGGTGTCGCGCGGGAACGTCAGCATGGGCCTGAAGGAACTGCAGGCCTGGCGGCTGTTGCGCGAGCACCGCATCGCCGGCGATCGCAAGGTGTACTTCTCGCCCGCGGGCCCGATCCTGGAACTGGCGCGGCGGGTGCTCGAGGAGCGCATGCGGCGCGAGGTGGAACCCACGCTGTTACTGTTGGGCGAGCTGCTGGAACAACCCGACAATGCAGCAGACAGGCACGCGCTGCACAAGCTGCGGGAAATTCACGACCTGCTCGACACCACTGCCGAGTGGGCGCGCGAGATTCAGACCCTGCGCAGCGAACACGTGCAGAGACTGTTAAAGCTGGGCACCAGTATGGGAAAACTGCTGGAGTTCACCGATCGACTGCGCGGCGAACAGGGCAAGCGCGACTGAATGGCCGCCCCTGACGCTTTGCGGCGGGCACCTCCGGTGCCCAGGGAGAGAGCATGTTAGACACACTGATGTTAAGCCGCATGCAGTTCGCGTTGAATATCAGTTTCCATATTCTGTTTCCGATGATCACCATCGCGCTGTGCTGGTTCCTGCTCTACTTCAAGATTCGCTACCTGCGCAGCGGCGACGAAGTGTGGCAGCGGGCGTACCGGTTCTGGGTCAAGGTGTTCGCCCTCAGTTTTGCGCTCGGCGTCGTGAGCGGCGTCACCATGTCGTTCCAGTTCGGCACCAACTGGCCCGGCTACATGGACACAGTGGGCAATATCGCCGGCCCGCTGCTCGGCTACGAGGTGCTCACGGCATTTTTCCTCGAAGCCACCTTTCTGGGCGTGATGCTGTTCGGCACGGGTCGTGTGTCGCCAAAACTGCACACCTTCGCCACCGCCACCGTAGCGGTCGGAACCACGGTTTCCGCTTTCTGGATTCTCTCGTTGAACTCCTGGATGCATACGCCCACCGGGCACAGCATGACGCCCGATGGCGCGCTACCCACCGACTGGTTCGCCGTGGTGTTCAACCCCTCCCTGCCCTACCGCCTTGGCCACACGCTGCTGGCATCCGGGCTCACCGCCGCGTTTCTCATCGCCGGCCTCTCGGCCTATCGGATCCTGCGCGGCGACAGCAAGCACGCACCACGCCTGGCGCTGCGCACGGCCCTTTTCGCGGCGGCCATTCTCGCGCCCCTGCAGATTGCCATGGGCGACCTGCACGGGCTCAACACCCTGCAACACCAGCCGCAAAAGGTGGCGGCGATGGAAGGCCTGTGGGAGACGCGCAGTCACGCGCCCCTGCTGTTGTTCGCCTGGCCCGACGAGGCGGCGCGCGAGAATCGCCTGGAGCTGGCCATTCCCGCCCTCGCCAGCGTTATTCTCAAGCATTCACCCGACGGCGTGGTAGCGGGCCTGAATGACTTTCCCGGCGACCACCCGCCCGTGGCACCGGTATTTTTCGGTTTTCGGCTGATGGTGGGCATGGGGCTGTTGATGCTGGCGGTGGCCTGGTTCGCCAGCCTGCAACTGGTGCGTGGTCGTGAGCTGCCACGCTGGCTGTTGCGGATGCTGGTGGGCATGACCTTCGCCGGCTGGGTGGCATCCCTCGCCGGCTGGTATGTGACCGAAATCGGGCGGCAACCCTGGCTGGTGTGGGGAATACTGAGGACCAGTGACGCGGTCACCGACGTGCCACTGGGCAACGTGGTGGCTTCATTTTCGCTCTACGCTGTACTCTCTGCGGGCTTGCTCGCGAGTTACGTGCATGTATTGTTCCGCATGGCGAGACAGTCTGTGGAGGTGGAGGAATACGAGTCCCAGGACAGGCCCGGCGACTCTGCCAGGGCACACTTTAGCGGGAGAACGGTATGACGGAACCCGAGACACTGGTGATGGCGTTCGCCGGATTGATGGCCCTGGCGGTTCTGGTGTACACCCTGCTCGACGGCTATGACCTGGGCGTGGGCATACTCCTGCCCTCCGGTCAGGGGCCGGATGCCGCCGGTCAACGCGATACCATGATTGCATCCATCGGCCCGTTCTGGGATGCCAACGAGACCTGGCTGGTACTGGCGGTGGGCCTGCTGCTGATCGCTTTCCCCGCCGCCTACAATCTCGTTTTGCGCGAACTGTACCTGCCCGCCACCCTGATGCTGGCCGGGCTGATCCTGCGCGGCGTATCCTTCGATTTCCGCGCCAAGGTAGATCCCGCGCGAAAACGCCTGTGGGACTACCTGTTCCAGTTCGGCTCCGGCCTGGCGGCGTTCATGCAGGGCTACATGCTCGGGCACTATGTGGTCGGTCTCGACAGCAGCCCACTGAATGAAGCGTTCGCGATACTCAGCGGATGCTGCGTGATGGCCGCCTATGGCTATATAGGCGGCGCCTGGCTGGTGATGAAAACCGAGGGCGACCTGCAACGCCGGGCTGCTCGCTGGACACGCCTGTGCGGTGTGCTTACCGGCATCGGGGTGATCGCCGTCTGCATCGTGAACCCGCTGGTCAACCCCGGGGTGTACGAGCGCTGGTTCTCGCTGCCGGGCGCCATTCTGGTTCTGCAGATTCCGGTGCTCAGCCTGCTGCTGTTCGTGATCAATCACCAGGCACTGAAACGCATCCCCTATCCCGAAGACCATAGCTGCTGGTTGCCTTTCGCCTGCGCGGCGGGAATTTTCTTTCTCTGCTTCCAGGCCCTCGCCTACAGTTTTTACCCCTTTGCCATTCCGGGCAGAATGACCTTTATGGAAGCGGCGAGCGCGCCTGAATCCCTGCGCTTCATTCTGGTAGGGGTTGTGCTGGTGGTACCTGTGATTCTCTTCTATACCGCCTTTTCCTACCGGGTATTCTGGGGCAAGGCCAGCGAACTCAAATACTACTGATAGGCCGCTGCCACAGGCCGTGCGCCAGGAACGTTTGCGCGGGTATACTGACGGGCCCAACAACGCCACCCATGCGCATTTGCCCACCGGCGCGCTCAACCAGGACGCAAGCATGCCCTACAACACCCTACGCTACGAAGTTGCCGATAACATACTCACCCTCACCCTGAACCGCCCCGATCATCTCAATGCGTTCACTATCGAGATGGCGAACGAATTGATAGACGCCTTCGAGCGCGCCAGCGAGGATGACGCCGTGCGCGCGGTGGTCGTCACCGGCGAGGGCCGGGCGTTCTGCGCCGGCATGGACCTCTCCACGGCGGGCAACGTGTTCGGCCTGGATGAAAGCCTGCACCCCGATATGGAGGATATGCACCAGCGGCTCGATGACCCGGAGATGATCGCCAAGGTGCGCGACACGGGCGGTCGTGTAGCGCTGGCGATTTTCGACTGCAAGGTCCCCGTGATCGCGGCTATCAACGGCGCCGCCGTGGGTATCGGTGCCACCATGACCTGCGCCATGGATATTCGTATCGCCTCGGAGAAAGCGCGTATCGGTTTCGTTTTCAACAAAATCGGCATCACGCCGGAGGCCTGCTCCACCTGGTTCCTGCCGCGCATCGTGGGTATCTCGCGCGCGCTCGAGTGGACCTACACCGCAGAGATACTGTCGGCGGAAGACGCTCTCGCAGGTGGGCTGGTGAAAGCCGTGGTGCCGCCGGAGGCGTTGCTGGAAGAGGCCTACACGCTGGCGCGGCGTATCGTGAAGCACAGCCCGGTCGCCATCGCGTTGACGCGCCAGATGATGTATCGCAATGCCGCGAAGGAGCATCCCATCGAGGCCCACAAGGTCGATTCGCTGGCGATATTCTACGCCAGCCAGACCAGCGGCAAGGAGGGCGTGGCCGCATTCCTGGAGAAGCGCGAGGCCGTCTTTACCGACAGCGCGAGCAGCGATATGCCGCCCTTCTACCCCTGGTGGCAATAACACGCATGGTGGCGGCTCAGCCCGGCACGCCCAGGACGATCGATGCACTCTATGTTCACGGCGGAGCAGAAAACGCGCCGGCCGCAAAGAGCGCCTCGCCATTGTCTGCGAACCTCGGTACGCCGCGGATCTCCAGGCGCAGCTGGTCTATGCGCAACGCATCGTCCCACACCAGCGTGACGGGACCCGCCAGATAGGGTTCCAGCGCTGCGAGCAGTTCAAGGGCTATCCCGCTGTCGCGTTCTGCGCAGAACAGCAACATCACCGGCGGCAAATCCTCGACACCGGGAGGCGTGGCCGCGGGAGCGGAATCTGCATCACCCACCCCTCCCAGCGCATAATGCGAAAGCGCGGAACCCAGCCTTCTGGCCACCTCGCGGGCACCCTCGCCCGCGGGCACAACGCTCATCTGCACGCTCGCCTGCTTGTACACCGCACGAAAGTCACGAAGATTTTCAAACACCTTCTGCCTGCTTTGCCCACTCACGGGCACGCTATCCCAGCTGCCATTGCTGGCAGCCGGCCCGGCCATGTATACCTTTGCCCCCGCCGCAGACCGCTCGACAATCTCCAACGGCGCAGGCGCCGGGGAGTCCGGGTCGTGGAACAATACAATCAACCCGACCACCGCAGCCAGCAGCGGCAACAGCAGCCAGGCATAAGACGACATGTTGGGCAGGCGCCGCTTGCGCAGCAACTGCCGGGATTCATCCGACACAGGCTCGCCACCACGGCGCCGTGCCCCGGTTTGCGGAGTCTGTCACGCGGCAATACCCTGCACTGCGGCCATAGCGAGCATTCGTTCATCGTGACGAACGATATCGTTCAGTGAAATAACACCGCAGAGCTTCTTGGTGTCGGGGTGGTCGAGCACAACAAGCCGGTAAATCTGCTGCTCCTGCATGCTGCTCGCGGCGCGCTCAACAAGATCAGTGGCGAAGCAGTAAAGCACCTGGTTGCCGCAAACGTCATCCACTGTCGTGTTTTGCGGGTCTTTACCCAGGGCGACCCCGCGCAAGACGATGTCTCGATCCGTCACCACACCGAGCAGCTTGTTACCCTGCGTGTCACTGATTGGCAGGAAGCCACAGTCCAGCTCCTGCATTTTTTTAGCCGCGTCGGCCAGCGACGTGCCGCAGCGTACGAACTCCACATCTTTCGACATGATATCCGCGATTCTTTTCTGTTGCGTAGCCATTCTTTAACCTCCATTGCGTCTGCATACATTGGCTGGCGGTACGCCCGCCAGCGACGGGGCGCCGACGACCCGGGGCGCAATGTACGCGTCGGGTCACAGGCCCGCTTTAGGTATTACCCTAGAGAACGCAACGTCCGATTGCCAGCCAATGGACGGGCAAATAGCCTTATATAGCGGATCGATCCCAGCAGGCGGATGTTATTCCAGGGGGTGATAAAAATACGCGGGTGCGCTATAACTTCCGCAGCACCGGCCCGCTGGCGCAGAAACCCACACCCGTGGCGCCCTAACCCATGTGCCGGGAACCTGGTTTGAGTAAGATGCCTGTCTCGACAGAATGAAAGCGGAAGCAGCCCCATGAACGGGAACATCCTGCGCATCGGCGGCGCCAGCGGTTTCTGGGGTGACGCCGCGCGCGCAACCCCGCAACTCCTGGCCCACCCGGACCTCGACTACATCGTCTACGACTACCTCGCTGAAATTACCCTGTCGATCATGGCCCGCGCGCGCGCCAAGGACGACAGCAAAGGCTATGCCACGGATTTTATCGGCGCCGCGATGCAGCCCAACCTGCAGCGCATTGCCGAGCGCGGCGTCAAAGTGGTATCCAACGCTGGCGGGGTGAACCCCGAAGCCTGCGTGGCGGCCCTGCGCGCTGCGATCGCCGCGCAGGGTCTCGACCTCCGGGTAGCCTGCGTCACCGGCGATGATCTGCTATCCGAGCGCGAGGCGTTTGCCGCGCAGGGCGTGCTGGAGATGTTCTCTGGCGAAGCCTTTCCCGAACCGGAAAGTGTGCAGAGTATCAATGCCTATCTGGGCGCCTTCCCCATCGCCCGGGCCCTGGCACTGGGAGCCGACATCGTGGTGACCGGACGCTGCGTGGACAGCGCGGTGACGCTCGGCGCCTGCATTCACGCCTTCGGCTGGGGCCGCACGGACTATGACGCGCTCGCCATGGGTTCACTGGCGGGTCACATTCTCGAATGCGGGCCCCAGGCCAGCGGCGGCAATTTCACCGACTGGGAACAGGTGCAGGATCTCGCCGGCATCGGTTATCCCATTGCGGAGATAAGTGCGGACGGCAGTTTCGCAGTCACCAAACCCGCAGGCAGCGGCGGGCTGGTGACGGTCGGCACGGTGAGCGAACAGATGCTGTACGAAATTGGCGATCCACAGGCCTACATCCTGCCAGACGTGGTCTGCGATTTTTCCACGGTGCAACTGCAACCCGCCGGTGAAAACCGCGTGCAGCTCAGCGGCGCGCGCGGCTATCCCGCGCCCGACACCTATAAAGTCTGTGCAACCTTTGCCGATGCGTTCCGCGGCGGCACCTATATGAGCTTCTACGGTATCGACGCAGACAGGAAAGCCGCTGCGCTGGGTGCGGCGGTACTGGAGGCTGCGCGCACAACGCTGCAGGGCGCCGGTCTTGATGACTTCCTGGAAACCAGCATTGAGCTGATCGGCGCGGAAAGCCAGTACGGCAGGTTCAGCGAGTTGAGCGGCAGCCGCGAAGTGGCCATGAAACTCGCCGCGAAACACCGCGATGCCATGGGCATCGGCATACTGCTGAAGGAAGCGGTAGGGCTGGGCCTGGCCACCCCGCCCGGCCTCTCCGGCTTCGCCGGCAGTCGCCCCGCGCCCTCGCCGGTCGTGCGGCTGTTCTCCTTCAGCGTATGCAAAACCGGTGTTGCGGTTGCCATCGACCTCGACGGCGTGCAGGAAGCCTGCAATGAGGAACACGGCGAGCCCCTGACAGGGCGCGCAGCACCTGCGCGGCCGAGCGCGCCGGCGGCCACTACAGAGGATGCCACCGTGGCCGTGCCACTGATCAAGCTGGCCTGGGGACGCAGTGGCGACAAGGGCAACAACGCGAATGTCGGCATCATCGCACGGCGCGCGGAGTTCCTGCCGTGGATATGGGCCGCGCTCACGGAAGACGTGGTGCGCGAGCGTTTTGCCCATTTCCTGGCGCAGGCCGCACCGCGTGGAAGCGGGCCAAAGTCCGACGTGGAACGCTTCCTGCTGCCGGGCAGTCACGCCATCAACTTCCTGTTGCACGATGTACTTGGCGGAGGCGGCATCGCCAGCCTGCGCAATGACCCCCAGGGCAAGGGCTACGCGCAGCTACTCTTGTCCTGCCCGGTGAACCTGCCCGTCGCTCTCGCGGAGACCCTGTAATGCCGGTATTCCAGTCCAGGATCAATACCCACTCCGAGACCTACCAGAAACAGCGCGCCGACATGCTGGCACTCATCGAGCGCATGCAGGAACTTAACGCGCGCGGGGCCATGCTCTCGGAACAGCGCAAAGCGCGCTTTGAGGCGCGGGGCCAGTTGACGCCGCGCGAACGCCTCGCGCGCCTGCTCGACCCCGGCATGCCCTTTCTCAGTATCGGCAATATCGCGGGTTACCTGGTGGATACGCCGGACCCGGAAAAATCCATCCCCGGCTCCACCATTATTTCCGGCATCGGATTTATCGCGGGCGTGCGCTGCGTGGTGGTGGTGGATGACAGCGGCATTCAGGCGGGTACGCTAACCACGGCAGGCGGCTTCCGCGTGCGTCGTTCAGAAGAAATTGCGCTACAGCAGAAGCTGCCCTTCGTGCATCTGGTGGAAAGTGCCGGTGGCGACCTGCTGAACTACACCGTGGAGAGCTTCTCCGGAGGCGGCGCGCTGTTTGGCAATCTCGCGAAGCTCAGCAAAGCCGGCATACCGGTGATCTCGATATTGCACGGTTCCTCCACCGCCGGCGGCGCCTATATGCCGGGCCTCAGCGATTACGTAATCGCGGTACGCGACAACGGGCGGGCTTTTCTCGCCGGCCCGCCACTGCTGAAAGCGGCAACCGGGGAGATTGCCACGGAAGAGGAACTGGGCGGCGCCGAGATGCACGCCAGCGTTTCGGGGCTGGCGGAGTATCTCGCCGAGAACGACGGCCAGGCCGTGCAGATGTGCCGCGAGTTGTTGCGGCGCCTGCACTGGAACCGGAACTGCGCCAGTCCTGGGCGTAGCGACCATGCCGCGCCTGTGTACGACGCCGATGAAATCGCCGGCGTCATTCCCTGTGACTACCGCACGCCCTACGACATGCGCGAACTGGTGGCGCGCGTGGTGGATGGCTCCGACTTCATGGACTTCAAGGCGCGCTACGGGCCGGCGACCGTATGCCTGCAGGCGGAAATTTTCGGCCTGCCCTGCGGGATTCTCGGCAACAACGGGCCGATAGACCCGGAGGGCGCGACCAAGGCGACCCAGTTTCTGCAGCTCTGTGACCAGGCCGACCTGCCGGTGCTTTTCCTGCAGAACACCACCGGCTATATCGTCGGCACGAAGTCGGAGCGCGCGGGTATGATCAAGCACGGCTCGAAGATGATTCAGGCGGTGCGCAACCTCGAGGTGCCGCGCATCACGCTGATGACCGGCGCCAGCTTCGGTGCCGGCAACTACGGCATGTGCGGGCGCCACTTCGAACCCGATTTCCTCTACACCTTCCCGAATGCGCGCACCGGCGTCATGGGTGGCGAGCAGGCGGCAAAAACCATGTCCATGGTGGCACGCGGCAAGGCAAAGGCCGCTGGCAAGGAAGTTGACGAAGAATCCCTGGGGCAACAGGAGGCCTACCTGGCGAACCTGTTTGACAGCCAGTCGGATGCCTTCTACACCTCGGGCCACATGCTCGACGACGGCATGATTGACCCTCGCGATGCGCGCAAGACCCTCGGCTTCCTGCTGGAAACCGTGTGGGAAACACGCCACCGCAGCGTGCGCGAAAACAGTTTCGGCATTGCGCGCATGTGAGAGCCGGACGAATAAAACTACGCAACAAGTGGAGAGAAGCATGTCTGAGCTGCCCGTCACGGAATGCCTGAGCCTGGAACGGAAGGGCAGCGTGCTCACCGTCTGGCTGAACCGCCCCGAGGCCAAAAACGCACTATCGGCACAGATGGTGGATGAACTGCACGCTGTGCTCGATGCCATCCGGGACGACCGCAGTGTGCGCACGCTGATTCTTCGCGGCAAGGGCGGCGTGTTCTGCGCCGGCGGCGACCTCAAGGGTTTTAAATCCGGGTTGCACGGTGGCGCGCCATCTGTGGAAGAGGTGGCGCAATCGAATCGCGAATTCGGCGATCTCATGCTCAAACTCAACGAGCAGCCGCAGGTGATAGTGGTGCTGGTAGAGGGCGCGGCTATCGGTGGCGGTTTCGGCCTCGCCTGCATCGGCGATGTAACCCTGGTGACCCGCGAGGCCCGCTTTCGTCTGTCTGAAACCAGCCTGGGCATTCCGCCTGCGCAGATCGCGCCGTTTGTCACCGAGCGCATCGGGCTGACACAGGCGCGACGCCTGATGTTGACCGGTGCGCGCTTTAAGGGTGATGAGGCCGTGCGCTATGGCGTCGGACATCTGCTCGCCGAAGACGCCGCGGAGCTTGAATCCCTGTGTGCCGACGTGCTGGAACAGATCGCGCTGTGCGCGCCCGGCGCCAACGCCACCACCAAGGCAATACTGTTTGCAGGCAGCCGCATGCCACGCGCCGAGGCGCTGGATTTCGCGGCTCGCGGCTTCGCGGCCTGCATGTTGTCGGATGAAGGCCGCGAAGGTATCGCCGCCTTTGTGGAGAAACGCCGGCCGAACTGGGCGGGGCAATAGCCCGCGGAGAATTCTATGCAACGCTTTTCCAGCATATTGGTGGCCAATCGCGGCGAGATCGCAGCGCGTATCATGCGCACCGCCCGGGCCGAGGGCTACCGCTGCGTGGCCGTGTACTCCGAAGCCGACCAGGACGCGCCGCACGTACAACTGGCCGACACCGCACTGTGCATCGGGCCGGGGCCGGCTGGAGAATCCTATCTGCTGATAGACAATATTCTCGAGGCAGCCAGGGCCAGCGGCGCCCAGGCTATACACCCCGGTTACGGTTTCCTGAGTGAAAACGCAGAGTTCGCCCGCGCCTGCGAAGCAGCGGGGCTCATATTTATCGGCCCGTCCGCCGCAGCCATTGCGCTGATGGGCAACAAGGCCGAGGCCAAGCGCCGCATGCTGGAGGCCGGCGTACCCTGCGTGCCCGGCTACCAGGGTGAAGACCAGACAGACGCCGCGCTGCTGGCGGCGGCGGCAGACATCCCGCTGCCGCTGATGGTCAAGGCGGCTGCCGGCGGTGGCGGACGCGGCATGCGGCTGGTGCACTCGGAGCGGGAACTGGAAAGCGCAATTCAAGGCGCAAGAGCCGAAGCTCTGGCCGCCTTCGGCAGCGACGAGCTGATTCTGGAGCAGGCGATACTGCGACCGCGCCACGTGGAGGTGCAGGTGTTTGCCGACGCGCAGGGCAATACCGTGCATCTCGGGGAGCGCGACTGTTCGGTGCAACGCCGCCACCAGAAAGTCATTGAGGAGGCGCCCTGCCCGGTAATGACAGACGCGCTGCGCAGCGCCATGGGCGAGGCCGCCGTGGCTGCCGCCAAAAGCATCGACTATCGCGGCGCCGGCACGGTGGAATTCCTGCTCGACGAGCGGGGCGATTTTTATTTTCTGGAAATGAATACCCGGCTACAGGTGGAGCACCCGGTGACCGAGATGGTCACCGGACTCGACCTTGTCGCCCTGCAGTTGCAGGTTGCGCAGGGCGAGCCGCTGCCGTTCAGGCAGAGTGATATAACGCTCAGCGGACACGCCATTGAAGTGAGATTGTACAGCGAAGATCCCACGCAGGATTTTCTGCCGACCTCCGGGCGCATCGAACTGTGGTCGCCGTCGGCGGGCGCAGGTGTGCGGGTAGACAGCGGCATCTGCACCGGGCAGATGATCTCGCCATACTACGATCCCATGCTCGCCAAGATCATCGCCACCGGGCCGAACCGTGAAGTCGCGCGCCTGCGCCTCATCGACGCGCTGGAAAACACGGTGCTGTTCGGCCCGCCGCACAACCGGGAATTCCTCATTGCCTGCCTGCAGCAGGAGCGCTTCGCGCGCGGCGAGGCCACCACGGCCTTCATACAGGAAGCGTTCGGCGCAGGGCCGGGTGCACTCGATACAGGCATGCGGCCTGCCGGTTTCGAGGAGCATGCGGTGGCGGCGGTAATCGAACTGGCCCTGGAACATGCACAGGCACAAGAGCGGAGCGTGATTGTCTCGGCAGAGCTGCGCGACTGGGCCAGTGCCAGCCCGCTGATTGCGCGCAAACGCTACCAGTGCGGCGACACGGTGCACGATCTCGCCGTCAGCCCCCTGCGCGCTGGCTGCGAGTACCGGGTATTTACAACCGAGCAGTCCGTGCGCGTTGCGCTGCTGGGGCTGGCAGACAGTAGCGCGCAAATCGAGATTGACGGGCTGCGCCAGAGTGCGCGCTTTCATCTCGCGGCCCCCGGGCACATGTTCCTGTCACTGGCCGGCTGCAGCGGCGAATACCGCGACCTGATCCGCCTGGATGGTCAGCAGAACACGCAGGCGGGCGGCGGCAGTGTCACCGCTCCCATGCACGGCCTGTTACTGGCGGTGAAGGTCGCAGCGGGCGATAGCGTTGAAGCGGGCCAGACTCTCGCCGTGCTGGAGGCCATGAAGATGCACTACGAAATCACCGCCGAGGCCGCGGGCAGTGTGCGCGAGGTGCTGGTGACCAGCGGCACGCAGGTGGCGGCGGACGAATTGCTGATCGAGATCGACATCAGCGATGGCGCCGCGGATGCCGGTGAAGACAGCGGCAACGACAACACTCAGTAGCCACCCGCTTTAAGCCTGTGCGCAGGGAAAAGTCGCGCCCTCACCTGACAGGCTATTAAAAAGCCAACTGCCCCGGCGCTGCTGACATTTCGCAACAGGCTGCGCCCATTGTCGATACGTCAGGCAGCGCGCAGCGCGCGCCCCAGCCGTTGGTTGCCGAGCGCCGGAGTGAATCCGCCCGCCTCCCACACCGGTTCGCCGTTGATCAACACACAGCTCACCACGCCGTCTGAGCGGCTGACCATCTGGTCGTGCTCGAACAATTCCCGATAGGTGAGCTGGCGGGTCTCGTTGCTGTCCCAGTTGCGCAACACTTCGGGGTCGATCAGTACGATGTCTGCCTGCGCGCCGATATCCAGCGTGCCCACGTCCAGACCAAAAAACTCAGCCGGTTCCCGCGTGAGTCGCTTGACGATCGTGCTCACCGTATCCAGCGACTGTTCGCTGGCCAGTTTCAGCGACATCAGGTTGGTGTCGAAAAATGCCATGTTGGTGATATGCGCACCGGAGTCATTGAACCCGGGCAACGCATTCCTGTGCAGCAGGAGTTCCAGCGTCGCCTCTCGGTTGAGATTGCCCACATCCACATAAAAGCGGAAGCTCTTGTCGTAGGTGCGCATCAGATGCAGCATGAAATCGGCATCGTCGCCGAGCGGCCGCGGGAACAGTTCCAGCGCCTCGCGCTCCGCATCCGAGCGCGCTGCATTGGCGGCGCCGGCCTGATAGCGCAGCACCCGCTCAAACACCGTTTGCATACTCTCGCCATCCCACTCCGGCACCGGCGCGCCGTCGAACACCATCAGTTTCAGATCGCGAATGACTATATTGTCGGGCATGCCGAGACGTGTGCGCAGATGGGCCAGGTTGCGCCCGGTACGGCCATGCTGCCAATCGCGGCGGAACCGCTCTACAAACTGCGGATCATTCAGCAGCGCCATGCGACCCTCTACATCGTCGTACTCCTTGGCAATCAGTTCGCAGGTGGACTCCAGCTCCTCGTAGAGCGGCGACACAATGCCGTCCGACCACACGCGAAAATTCGTGCCCAGCGCCTGGAAGTGGATGTTGCCCTTGAACAGGCGACTGTTCATCAGACCGGCAAAGGCGAGAAAGGCCCGATGTGCTTTCGGCATCAAGACAAATTCCATCACCGAAAGCGCGGATGTCTTCAGCGTTTTACCGAAGAGTCGCCCGCTGGACAGCGTGAAATACATGAATGCCTTGGCGCGATTCTCAATAATCGGCGTGGTTTGCCAGACGCGGTCGCGCTCGCGCACCACGCGCAACAGGCGTTTCATTTCCTTCATGCTGGCAAACTGCGTGGGTATGCGTTTGTCGGTGTGCGGCGCGTTGGCAAGATAATGAAACGGCAGGCCGTCCGTGCTCATTCCCATGTAGCCCTGGTCCATGGCATCTGCCAGCAACTGTTCCATGCGTTGCATTTCGGCCTCGGTGGGAGCTCGGCTGATGCTGTCCTTCAGCCCCATCGCTTCCACGCGCAGCATGGAGTGCGGCACGAACGCGGCAATGTTCGGACCGAGCGGCATGCTGTCGAAATGCGTCATGTAGGCGCCTGTGTTATCCCATTCCACCGCCTCTACGCATTTGTTAAGCACCGATTTCGGAATATTCTCCACCCGCGTGAAGCAATCGACGATGGGATTCTGGTCGCCCTCCTGCTGGCGGCCGAAGCAGGTACCGAGGCTGCAATTGCCCACGAGTACGGTGGTTGTGCCGTGGCGCACCACCTCGGGCAGGCCTGGCTCCAGATCCACCTCGAGATCGAGATGGGTATGGATGTCGAGCAGGCCGGGCATCAGCCACTTGCCCTCGCCGTCAATCACGCGCGCCGCCTGCGTGGTAGGGAGTGCGGTGCCGCGGGCTGCGATGCGCCCGTCCTTGATGGCTATTTCCTGCTGTTGAGGTGGCCCGCCGGTACCATCGAACACGAGCGCATTTTTAATCAGGGTATCCCAGGCTTTGTTGGACATGCTGTATTTCCTCTTCACACCGGCAGACTTGCATCGGCAGGACCGATAGCGGCCGTGCAGGGCATGGTATCGAAACCTTCGCGTATGTTCTATGCTGGCAGACTGGATGCTCGCGCCCAGAGCGCGGAGCAACACAAGCCTGTTCACGACACGTTCGTGCAATTCCGAGAGGCATCAGAGATCACGTTTTGCCACCACTGCCCTTCGACAACAGCTACGCCTCACTGCCACCGGGGTTTTATGCACGGCTTGCGCCGACGCCCGTAGACCATCCGGAGCTGATCCGCATAAACCGCCCGCTCGCGGCCTACCTGGGGGTGGACGCCGACTGGCTCGCCGGCGAGCAGGGGGTGGCATGCCTGGCCGGCAACGCACTGCCGGAGGGCGCCGACCCCATCGCCACCGTCTACGCGGGCCATCAGTTCGGCAGCTATAACCCACAACTGGGCGACGGCCGCGCGATCCTTCTCGGCGAATTGATTGCTACCGACGGCCAGCGTTTCGACCTGCAGTTGAAAGGCTCGGGGCCAACGCCTTACTCCCGCGGCGGCGATGGCCGCTCCCCGCTGGGGCCGGTGTTGCGCGAGTACCTGGTGAGCGAAGCGATGCATCGTCTCGGGGTGCCTACCACCCGCGCCCTCGGCGCCGTCACCACCGGCGAGGCAGTAATCCGTGAACGCCCGTTGCCGGGCGCGATACTGACCCGGGTAGCCAGTAGCCATATCCGTATCGGCACGCTGCAGTATTTTGCCGCGAAGAACGATACCGACGCTCTCGAACTGCTGGTGGAGCATGTGATAGCACGCCACTATCCAGACGCCGCCACGGCGGAAAAACCGGCCCTTGGTCTGCTACAGGGTGTAATCGCCAGACAGGCCGCGCTGATAGCACGCTGGCAGTTGCTGGGCTTCATCCACGGCGTGATGAACACCGATAACATGCTGCTCTGCGCAGAGACTATCGACTACGGCCCCTGCGCCTTCATGGACGCCTTCAACCCGGAGCAGGTATTCAGTTCCATCGATCACGCCGGCCGCTACGCCTACCGCAATCAGCCCGGTATTGCGCACTGGAACCTCGCCTGCCTGGCGCGCGCGCTGCTGCCGCTGCTGGATGCAGACCGGGAGGCCGCGGCGGCGCTGGCACAGGCCGAGATCGACACCTTTCCCGGACAATTCATGGACGCTCACAGCGCCGGCATGGCAGCCAAGCTGGGCCTCACGGCACTTGTTGCATCCGACACCGCGCTGGTGGAAGACCTGTTCGCGCTGATGGCCGACAACCGGCTGGATTTCACCCTCACTTTTCGCCAGCTCGCCGATCTCGCTGCGCCAGACAGCGCCGCCGAAAAGCTGGGCGACGACTTTCCCGTACCCGGGCCGCTCGCGCCGTGGCTGGAACGCTGGCGCGCGCGCATAGAGGAGGATCCGCAAAGCGCGGAAGAGCGACAGGCAGCGATGTACCTTGCCAACCCGGCCTTCATTCCGCGCAATCATCAGGTAGAAGCCGCGATCGACGCCGCGCAGCGAGCGGGAGATTTCGAGCCCTTTCATCAGCTCGCTGGCGTACTGGATGCGCCGCACAGCTACCGGCGGGAAGATCGCCGTTTCGCGGCGCCGCCGCTGACTGAAGAAGTTGTCAGGCAGACTTTCTGCGGCACCTGAGCGCGAGCACGCAGCGTGCGGCGGCATTCGCAAGGCCCCTATTGGCGGCATGCGCCGCAACGTCTAGACTTGTGCCTGCCGACCTCTACGGCAGATCCCTTTCACCGCAAGGAGAACCATCATGGCTGGAAGCTTTGAACTCAAGCTCGCCAAGAACGGCGAGTACTTTTTCAACCTGTTGGCCGGGAACGGCCAGAACATTCTCAAGAGCGAGATGTACAGTTCGCGATCCGCGGCAATGAACGGTATCGCCTCGGTACAGAAAAACTGCAGTGAAGATAGCCAGTACGAGTGCAAAACCGCTGCCAACGGCAAACCCTATTTCCTGCTGAAAGCGAAAAATCACCAAGTGATCGGCCAGAGCCAGATGTATGAATCGGATGCAGGCTGCAGCAACGGCATCGAGTCGTGCAAAACCAACGGCACCAGTGAGACTGTCAAGGATCTCACCTGAACGTGAACACGCCTCGCAGCATCGATTTTTTCGGCAAGCGCCTGTCGGGAGAATTCACCATTCCCTCCGGTATCGTCACCACCGCCGCGCCGATCATTCAGTACTTCTTCGACCATATTCCCCAGGTCGGGGTTATTACCACCAAGAGCATCGGTCTCGCGCCGCGCACAGGCAACCGCGAACCGGTGCTCAGCCAGTACGCGCCGGGTTGTTTCGTGAATGCGGTGGGCCTTACCAACCCCGGGGCGGAACAGTCTGTGGAGTTGCTAGGCGCGCTGAGCATACCCGAAGACCGCTTTCTGCTGACCTCCATTTTTGGCGGCAGTGTGGAGGAGTTCGTGGCGGTGGCGAAGCTGCTGGCGCCGGTCTCCGATGGCCTTGAGCTGAATCTTTCCTGCCCGCACGCCCAGGGCTACGGAATGGCCATGGGCCAGGATCCGGCTCTCGTATACGCGATAACCGCCGCCGTAAAAGCGGCAGTGGATATTCCCGTGATCCCCAAGCTCACACCCAATACACCGGATATCGCCACTATCGCGCGCGCCGCGCTGGAGGCCGGCGCCGACGGCCTCTGCGCGATCAACACCGTGGGGCCCGGGTATACATCCGCCTATGGCCACCCGGTACTGAGCAATGGCGAAGGCGGCATCTCGGGCAAGGGCGTGCTGCCCACCGGGCTCAAATGCGTGCGTGACGTGGCGGCCATAACGGATGTCCCGATCATCGGCTGCGGCGGTGTGAGCAGCGCCGACGATGTGCGCGCCTACCGAGATGCCGGCGCTACGGTGATTGGCGTGGGCTCATCGCTGGTGGGCCTCACCACCGCGGAGATAGCGCAGTACTTTAACGCCCTGGAGGCCGACCTCGACAACTCCGGCGAACGCGCCGAGGCCCTGGTGCGCTACGATATCGACATGCGCTTTCGGCCGGTGACGCTGGTGGAAAACAGCCGCATCTGTGAGGACATGGCCCTGCTGACCTTTGACCGCGGCATCAATATTCAGCCGGGTGAATTCATTTTTCTGTGGATTCCCGGGCTGGGAGAGAAACCTTTCTCGGCCCTGGTCGACAATCCTTTCACCCTCGCCGTGATCGATCTGGGCGAGTTCACCCACGCACTGATGTCACTGCCCGTGGGCACCGAGGCCTACGTGCGCGGCCCGCACGGTATTCCCGCATCGCCGCCGGAAGACGCGAAAATCATGGCGGTTGCAGGCGGCACCGGCCTGGCTGCGGTGTATCAGCTCGCTCGCGATTTTGGCAATGCGGAGATCTTCGCCGGCGCGCGCTCCAGCGACCGCCTGTATTTTCTCGATGAATGTCGGCGCATAGCCAGGGTACACGTGGCCACCGACGACGGTAGCGAGGGCTTCCACGGACGCGTCACCGAACTGTTGCGCGAACGCCTGCAGGCCATGCCCGCAAGCGAGCGTGAGGAGCTGGTGTTCTACAACTGCGGCCCGGAACCCATGGTGCATGCCGCGCTCGCGGTGCAGCGCGAATTCTGCCGGCCCGAACAGTCCTACAGCGCCATCGATTACCTCACGAAATGCGGGGTGGGTATCTGCGGCGCCTGCGCCGCGCCGGACGGACGCAGAATCTGCGTGGACGGGCCATTCATCGCGGCCCTCGAGCCCTGATTACCAAAGCCTGACAGAGCAGGCTGACCTCGCGCCGGGCCAGTCAGCGTCTACGTTATTTCCGCCGCGCCAGGCCGCCAGAGAGCCGCTGTCCTACAAGAAGTAGAGCAGCATGTAGGTGGTCAACAACACCATAATCCACAACGCCGTAGTCCCTACCTGCCAGGTACGCCCCAGCGCACCGGTATGTCCCAGCAGCCGCAGCAGGGGGGGCGCTATCCGGGTACGCAGCGTCGCAAGACCCCCGCCAAGCCGTGCGCCGAGCAAGCTGAGCCCGTCTATCCCCGCCAGCGCAATACGGCGCCCCAGCACGCGCCACAACCAGTCCGTATCCAGGGATACGGTCATGGTGCGCTGCATCCACGGCAACAGCAGGAAAAACGCCAGTCCGGAGAACAGCAGCAGTTGCAGATAAAACAGCACCTTGCCCGCTGTATAGGGCTCATACTCTACCGGATACGGTAAAAGCGCCCACAGCGGCTCGGGATACACCCCCAGAAAAATACACAGGAAGGCGAATATCCCCATCGCCAACGCCATGTTCCAGGGTGCGTCTTGCGGACGCAGGCCGGAATCCTTCTGGAAGAAGACAAACCAGGGAAACTTGATGCCCGCGTGCAGAAACACCCCGGCTGATGCGGCGGCAAGCAGGAAGTAGACTGCCGCCAGACCCTGTTGCTCCGCCGCCACGGAAATCAGCGTTTTGGTGGTGAACCCCGACGTCAGCGGAAAACTGGAGATTGCCAACGCGCCTATAATGCCGCAAAGCGTGGTGAACGGCATGGTGCGGAACAGGCCGCCCAGGTCGGTACAGCGTGAGAAGCCGGTGCGATACAACACCACCCCGGCGGACATGAACAGCAGCGCCTTGTAAATGATATGGGCAAACGCATGTGCCGCGGCACCGTTCAGCGCCATTTCGGTGCCGATACCCACGGCGCACACCATGAAACCGACCTGATTAACCACCGAGTAGGCCAGGATGCGGCGGGCGTCGTTCTCCAGCAGCGCGTAAATGATGCCGTAGAACACCATGTACAGCCCCACCCAGATCAGCACGGATTCCCCCGGGAACAGCAGGATAAGCGCCAGTACCGCTGATTTGGTGGTATAAGCCGACAGAAACACTGAACCGGTAGGGCTCGACTCGGGATACGCATCTGCCAGCCAGGCCGACACCGGCGGCGCTGCCACATTGATCAATATACCGATGAGTACCATCCAGGTATCAAAATTGGTCGCCAGCATGGGCTGGATATCCACGGAACCGGTGTGCACCACGATCCCTTCTATCCCGACCTTCAGTATCACCCCACCCAGCAGGTGCATGATGGCGTATCGGATACCGGCGGCGCGGGCGGCGGGTGTTCTCCCCGCCCAGACAACAACGGTGGAGAAAATTGCCATCAGTTCCCAGTACAGGAACAGGGTGATCAGATCCCCGGCAAAACATACCCCTACGGCCCCGGCTGCATAGGCATGCGCCGCTGCCAGCTCGAACCAGCGCGCCTGACGAAAAGCGAACAGGCCGCCCACAAAGGCCATGATCGAGAAGATCGTGGCAAACAGGCGCCGCAGCGCGCTGCCTTCAACGGGCTCAATCTCGTAACCGAGGAAATGCGCAGTGACCGCGACGCCATCCGGTACCTGCCAGACAGCCCAGAGCGCGGCCAGTGGCGCAAGCAGCAATACGGCGGTGCGCAGCCAGCCGCGAGTCAGGAAAATCAGCAGCGCACCCGCGAGCAGGAAAAACGCGGGCGGAATGACCGTTTCAAACATCGTAGTAGTCATCCCGGCGCTTCAGGAATTTACCCAGCAACCTGGCCACCACCACCATCAGCACGCAGGCGATGAGCCCGTAGATCGCGCCAAACCCGAACCAGCCGTCGACGCCAAAGTAGCCTTTGATCTTGATGAAGAACTGTGCGCCCACCGTCAGGGCCAGTACCACACTGAAGCCGATCCAGAGCTTGCGGACAGTGGCCGGGCGCACCAGCCAGTGATCCTCCTGCCTGCCCGGTTCTTTCTGCTCTTCGCGGTTATTCATCACAGTTGTGCCACCAGTTGGCTTTCAAGGTCCAGCACCGGCTGATTAAAAAAGAAGAAGCCCAGGGTTGCCAGCGCCGTCAACATCAGCGCCAGCACTGCCGGCCAGGGGGCTTCACCATGCTCTTTTCCGCCCGGCACTTCGCGGCCGAACCAGACGCTGAACACCACCGGCAGAAAATAGGCGGCAGTCAGGGCCGTACTGGCGATAACGGTAAAAATGGCCACGTAGTTGTCACTCTGGAACGCGCCCGCAAGGATGAACCATTTCGACACAAAGCCGCCTGTAGGGGGCACCCCGATCATCGACAGCGCGCCTATCGTGAAGGCCGTCATCGTCCAGGGCATGCGCGCACCTATACCGCTGAGCTGACTCAGCTCTGTTTTCTTCGCGGCGGTGTAGATTGCGCCCGCGGCAAAAAACAGCGTAATTTTGCCGAAGGCATGGGCCACAATATGTACCGCCGCGCCGATTTCCGACAGCGGTGTCAGCACCGCAGCCGCCATGATCACGTAGGACAACTGGCCGATGGTGGAATACGCCAGCATGCGCTTCAGGTTCTGCTGGCGCAGGGCCACCACACTGGCAGCGATAACCGTGAACGCAGCCGCATACAACAGCCATCCGCTGGAGGGCTCGGCAAAAAGATTATCCACACCAAACACATAGATAATCACCTTGGTGATGGTGAACACGCCCGCTTTCACCACGGCCACCGCGTGCAACAGGGCACTGACGGGCGTGGGCGCCACCATCGCCGCGGGCAGCCACTTGTGTACCGGCATCACGGCGGCCTTGCCTACGCCAAACACATACAGCGCCAGAAGCAGCCCCACCGCCGGCCCGCTGATATGCCCCGCCAGGATACCGTCCGGCGAAAAGGTCAGGGTGCCAGCGAGCAGATAGGTCCAGATGATTGCCGGGAGCAACAGGCCAATCGAGGTGAACAGCAGGATACCCAGGTACACCCTCGCCGAGGCAACGGTTGCGCGATCACCCTTGTGCGAGACAAGCGGGTAGGTGGAAAGCGTCAGGATTTCATAACACAGGAACAGGGTCAGCAGGTTGCCGGCAAACGCGACGCCCAGTGCCGCGGCGATGGCGATGGCAAAACAGACGTAGAATCGCGTCTGCTTCTTCTCATTGTTGCCGCGCATATACCCGATGGAATAAATCGAGTTAACAATCCACAGGGTTGCCGCCAGTGCGGCAAACAGCATGCCCAGCGGTTCAACGGTAAAGGCGATCTGCAAGCCGCCAACCAGCTGCATTACCAGCAGTTCAGGGCGGCCGCCTGCCAGGACTTCCGGAATCAGGGAGGTCACCACCAGGGCGACCGCCACCGCGGTCACCAGGGTGACCGTCTCGCGCAGGTTTGGCCAGCGTCCCGTCATGCTGATCAGAACCGCGCCCGACAAAGGCAACAACAGCGACAACAGAATGGTGGTTGCGCTACTCATGGCAGATGACTCACCAGCGCCGCTGCTGCACTTTCCGACAGGCCGACGGGGAACCCCGGAAACAGGCCAAAATAGAGGTTGCCCAGCGCCACTGCCCAGATCCCCAGCAGCAGCATCGGCGGCGCTTCAAACCTGGAAACTGCCGCGGCATCAGCGGCGGCAGATTCTTCGACAGGTTCTCCGAAATACAGCATCTCCACTATCTTCCAGACGTAATACACCGCTGCAAGGGAACTCAAAACCACCACCGCGGCAGCGGCCACACCGAACGCGCCCTGCTGCAAAGCCGAGGACAACAGGAGCCACTTGGAAATGAAACCGGCAGTACCCGGAATGCCGACCAGGCTCGCTCCCAGTACCAGAAAGGCGGCCGCGGTCAGCGGCATACGTTGCGCCAGCCCGGCGATGTCCGCCATGCGCAACCCGCTTACCCGGAGGGCAAAAGCTGCAAGCACAAGAAATAACCCGCCTTTCGCCAGCGCATGATTAAACATGTGCACGAATGCGGCGGTCAGGCCCCCGGCGTCACCAAAACTCGCCCCGAGCAAAATATAGCCGATCTGTGCAACCGACGAGTAAGCCAACAGCCGCTTCAGGTGCGGCTCAACCACCGCCACTGCCGAGCCAACCAGGATGCCCAGAATCGCGAGCGGCGCGAGGAACCCGGCGTACTGGCTCATGTGCCCCGATAAATTACCCTGGAAGACAACAAAATCGAAGCGCAGCAGAACATACAGCGCAACCTTGGTCGTACAGGCCGCCATGAAGGCCGTGACAATATGCGGGGCGAAGCGATACGCGTTCGGCAGCCACATATGCAACGGGAAAACGGCCGCTTTCAAGGCCAGCCCGACGGTAATGAACCCGGCGGCAACGAGAATCGGTTTCCTGGCGGTGACTTCAGCCAGGCGCACCTCCATGTCGGCGAAGTTCAGGGTGCCCGTCATCATGTACACAAGGCCGACGCCAATGAGATAGAAGGTTGCACCAATCGTGCCCATGATCAGGTATTTGATGGTTGCAGGCAGGGCGCGCCGATCCGCGCCAGCGGCTACCAGGATGTAACCTGCGAGCGAGGATATTTCCATGAACACAAAGACATTAAATGCATCACCGGTTACCGCGATTCCCGCCAAACCGGCCAGGGCGATCATCCAGGCGGCATAAAAAAGCGGCTGCTGGCCCTCCGGAATATCCCGGGCCAGACTGACACGGCCACTCAGCAATGCGGCACTTGAAGCACCGGTTGTCACCAGCAACAGGAGCGAATTAAAAGCGTCTATTCGTAATTCAATACCAAACGGCGCCGGCCAGCCACCCATCGCGTAGGAGAGCACCCCAAGCTCCTGCACACTGAACGTCAGGGCGAGGGCAATACAGAATGCCATCACGCTGGCAGCCGCGGCAGCAACCCAGGCCAGGCTGCCATTGCGCAATAGAATGAGCAGGGGGGCCGTTAACAGTGGCACCACGATCTGCAACGCGGGTAATTGGCTGCTTAGGCTCACCCCTGACGATCTGCCTGTTGGATTTCATCATCTTCGATGGTGCCGTATGCCTCGTAGATACGCACGACGATGGCAAGGCCCAGGGCGATGGTGGAGATGCCGACAACAATCGCGGTGAGAATCAACACCTGCGGGAGCGGATTGGCATAGATCTGGCCGGCTACATCACCCTGGATGATCGGGGCCGTTCCCCCCTCGATTTTATCCATGGTGATGTACAACAGAAAAACCGCCGCCTGGAATATGCTCAGGCCCAGCAGTTTTTTCATCAGGTTGGCTTTGGCAATGACCGCGTAGAAGCCGATCATCAGCAGGATGATAAAAACGAAGTAGTTGTAAAGCCCGAGAAACTCCACCGCTAGCGTCCTCTCGCCGCGAACGCGTGATAAATGGACAACAGGACGGACGCCACCGAGATACCGACACCGAGTTCAATGAGAATAATACCCCACTGCTGACCCTTCACGGAATTGCTCGACAGAACCCCATACTCGAGAAAGTTAGCCCCCAGCAACATCGTCAGCACACCAACACCGCCGTAAAGCAGGGCGCCGCTCGCCATCAGCACCACCAGCACCCGGGGCGGTATGAATACGAGCGCTTCGCGTTCACCCTGTATCAGCGCAAACAGAATAACCGCCGCCGCAAAAATGGCGCCCGCCTGGAAGCCGCCCCCCGGCCCATATTCACCGTGAAACTGCACATACAGGGCAAACAGCATGATGAAAGGCGCCAACAGCCGGCCAACCACCTGGGGCACAAGGTGGTGATTGAGATAGGTTCGCCCGGCCGCGATGTCTTCGGCTTTACGATCACCAAAGGCGCCGGGGAGGCCCAGCAGGAACAGCACCCCGATACCTGCCGTGAGCACAACAATCACTTCCCCCAGGGTATCGTACCCCCGGTATGACCCCAGCACTGCTGTCACGACATTGGGTATGTCTATCAGAAGCGGCGTTTGCTCCAGGTACCAGGGTGCCACATGTTGATGCACGGGCGCTTCAGGGTCGCCCAGGCGGGGGTTTTCAAAAGTCGCATAACCTATTGTGAGCGCCGTGAGGGTGACCACCGCCAGCGAAACCCAGCGGCCGATCCTGGGGCGCTTTTCAGTTCCGGGAACAAGCGCCAAAGCACCCAGCAACAGAACAGTCGAGACACCCGCGCCCACCGCCGCTTCCGTCAAAGCCACATCTACGGCGTCCAGAACAAAAAAGTTGGCGGCCATCAACAGCGAAAATATGCCCGTCAGTATTACCGCGGTAAAAAGATTCTCGGCGCGCACGATGCCCACTGCGGTAACGATCAGCAACGTCAGCAAAAAAATGCCGAATAGAACTGTCACAACCGCATGTCCTCGGGCAGATCTTCCGGCATTTCCACATTTTCTGGTCGCAACCCGGACAACATTGCCGCATTGGCCAACGCATAAGTCGCGGTGGGCCCGGTGAGCATAAGAAATATCGCAATGGCTGCGAGCTTCAGTGCTGCCAGGGACAAACCCGCCTGCAACATGATGCCAACCAGAATCATCAAGGTGCCCATGGTATCGGTCAAACCGGCGGCGTGCATACGCGTGTAGAGGTCCGGCAAGCGGTGGATACCAATGCCGCCAACAAGTACGAATATGCCGCCACCAATAAGCAGAAACCAGCTGAGCAAATCGAGAAGCTGCGCCATGTTATCGCTTCTCCTGCCGCTGTGCCGCGTCATCCCGCCGATTCTGAAAAAACTGCAGAACCGCAAGTACGCCAATAAAGTTGATCAGCGCGTAGGCCAGTGCCAGATCAAGAAAATCCGGTCGCCCGTACAAGAACGCAATCACTGCCAACAGCAGAGCGGTTTTGGTACCGAACATATTGGCTGCAAGCACCCTGTCGTAAACCGTCGGCCCCATCAAAGCCCTGGCCAACGCCAGGATCATTGTCAGGAAAATAGCCACTGACGCTACGTAATACATGCCCATCAAGCTGCGCTCATCAATTCAGTGCCATCAGGAGCGTGAGAGAGCAGAGACGCGTCGATTCATCTCTCCTTCCAGCAGGGCATCCGCGCCCGCCCGCGTGAGACAGTGAATCAACAGCTTTCCCTCGTGGTCATCGAGTGTGACTGTGCCAGGCGTCAAGGTGATTGAATTACCCAGAATTGCCTGCAACACCGGATCGTCTGTTTGCGCCGTCAACTGCACCACTGTTGCACTGACCGGCATGCGGGGGCTCAGAATAATCCGCGCCACAACCAGATTGGATTTCACCAGCTCAACACCGAGCCAGAACCAGAAAGGGACCAAACGAACCGCCAAATGCAGGCTGAACACCTCTCGCTTGAAGAAACCCATACGCTGGGCGAGAAATAGCGTGAGGCAACAAGACACAAAACCCAGCACTATCAGCAGTGGTTTGTACAAGCCACTCCACAATAGCCAGATCGTCATCCACAGTAAAAAAGTCAGAACCACGCGCATAAAAGCTTCGTCCCCACCCGAGTAGTGCCCACTTTGCTCGCCATCACCGCGACTGCCAGGCTCCGCAAAGAATGCATAATCGATACTCAATTGACCTTGAGCGGGGTTCCCCCACCAATGCTGAATATTGGCGAAACATCGTCCCGGCGACGGCTTGCCATGTCAAGGTAAATCGAACCGGGCCTACTGCCAGCCCTGTGTGTCGCGGCCAAAAGTCACGCCGTGGTCTGGTCGCGGCACAGTGCGAGCGGTGCGGAGCAACGTCGCATCCAATTGCGGAAATGATTACAAAGCCGATTGCGGTGGCCAGACACCGAAAGTAAATAATTCAAATTGTCTGCTGCACTAAACGCTGACATAATTTCCGCAACCCAAAAAAAAACCGGCCTCAGCCGGAACAACCGCATGGAGCGCCCCGTTCATGAGATCATCCCTCAAAGCAGTCTCATTTCTCTCCCTATGGGTTTTATCTGCAAACTCCCTGGCTCAGGTGATGGACTTCGACATCTTTCCCGCCACAGCGGTATGCCCTGACGGCGCCAACGGTGTGACTCAAAACGGCCTGCGCATTTCTGACGATACGCCTATTCCCCCAACCGATCCCGACTCCTGCGTGCTCGGCGCGGACAACAATTTTCCCGACCCTCCCGGCGTTCCCACCAACGGCACCAGCGTGTTTGGCTTTTGTGGCGAGTGCGGTGATGAATCCATCACTTTGACGCTTTCACGGCTGGACGCGGCGCCTTTCAACCTCATCTCTATCGACTTCAGCCGTTTCCCCAATACGGTGGCGGGAACCGTCAACATCACCGGCTTTCCCGCGGGCGGCGGGGCGCCTGTTCTGGTGCAGCACAACATCAACTCGAACAACTGGGTAACGGTGGACCTGAGCGCACTGAGCAATGTGCAAAGGGTGGAGATTGTGCACGACACATACCCCTCCATCGATTCTCTACTCGACAACATCGTCACCAGCGCAGTCTTCGCAAATACCGGCAGCGCCACAGCGGTGCCGGTAATGGGCCTGCCCCTGTTGTGGCTGCTGGGCGCGCTGACGTTACTGATCGCGCTGGCGGGTTTACGCCGGCGGCGCTGAAATCGCGCTCGCCGCCACGCACACGGCCGTACCCCAAGGCGCGGGTCAATCCTCCTCGCGCTGATGAGACCAGCGCGGCTTGCGCTTTTCAAAAAAAGCCAGGCCCGCCTCTTCCGCCTCACCGGAAAGCCCTGCCATGATCTGGTTGCGGTTCTCCAGTTGAATCGCCGCCTCGAGATTGGGGCTATCCAGGTTCGCCCACATCACCTGCTTAGTGGCCATCAGGCCGAAGGGCGCGAAATCACACAGCTCTTCGGCGAGTGCCAGCGCACTAAGCTCAAGCTCCTCATCCCCTACCACACGCGTAACCACCCCGTAGCGCTCCGCTTCCTCTGCATTGATCACGCGCGCGCTGAGTATCAGATCGTGTGCACGCGATGCGCCGATTAATCGCGGCAGCATATAACTCACCCCCATATCGCAGCCGGATACGCCGAGGCGAATGAACTGCGTGCACAGGCGCGCTGAACTGGCGGCAATCCGCACATCACAAGCCAGCGCCAGCGCGAGCCCGCCGCCATAGGCTACGCCATTGATGGCGGCAATCAGTGGCTGCTGGATGCGACGCAGGTGCGGCATCAGGCTGGCCATATGATTCTGTGCAATCAGTCCGGCCTGCGGACCAGCGGGCAGCCCCGCCACGATGTCGCCGGGGTTGCCCTGGTCACCCAGATCAAGCCCCGCGCAAAAACCCTTACCCGCGCCGGTGAGCACTACCACGCGACACTCATTGTTGGCATTGAGGGTATCCAGCGCGGCATGCAGTTCGGTCACAAGGTTCCAGGACAGCGCATTCAGGCAGTCCGGACGGTTCAGACGCAGCAGCGCAATCTCGGGGCGTGGGTAGTCGATGATGATCTCGGACATAGAGAACTTTCTCCAGATTCGGGCCAGGCATGGCTCAGGGTGACGGTGTGAGAGTCGCGCGAATGCGCCGCGCTGCATACCCACTCGCCCTAAAAAGGTAGCGGCGGTTGACTATGTAGCCCATTCAGCGCAGGTGCGCGCGGTCTGCCGAAATATCTTTGCGAATGGCGTATCCTGAGCCGGCGGTCGAAATCATTCACTGCACAGCCTGCCAACGGGTAAACCTGATGCCAACAACCTCAGCCTTCGATCCCATCACCATCGGCCCCCTGAAGCTGCGCAATCGCTTTATCAAATCCGGTGCGAACGAGGCGATGTCGTACGAGGGCCGGCCCACAAAGGCGCTCGTGAAGCACCACCGGGACCTCGCAGACGGCGGCGTGGGGATGACCACCGTGGCCTACATGGCGGTGGCGCCGGAGGGCCGCACACTGGCCAACCAGATCTGGATGAACCCGGAATTCCTGCCCGACCTCAGGGCGCTCACCGCGGCTGTACATGCCGGCGGCGCTGCCATTTCGGCGCAGATCACCCACGGCGGCGCCTTCGTCACCGGCATGAAAGTCAAAGGCCGTCTGATCAGTGCCTCATCGGGCTTCAACCCGGCGGGCGCGCTGAAAGGTAACTTCCTGCAGCGGGCGATGAATGAAGCGGATATGTCCCGGGTGACCGGGCAGTTCGTGGCCGCCGCAAAACTCGCGCGCGAGGCCGGCTTTGACGCCGTCGAACTGCACATGGGCCACGGCTACCTGCTCAACCAGTTCATCTCACCCCTGAACAACCGGCGCACCGACCAGTACGGCGGCAGCGCGGAAAATCGCGTGCGTTTCCCCGCCCGTGTGCTGGCAGCGGTGAAAGAGGCCGTGGGCGATACCACCGCCGTACTGGCAAAAATTAACGTGGCCGATGGCGTGCGCCGGGGTGCCAGCGCAGAAGACGGCATCGTCACTGCACGCATCCTGCAACAGGCGGGCGCGGATATGCTGGTGCTCAGCGGCGGCCGCAATGTGGAGTCCACCTGGTTCATGTTCGGCAGCAAAATGAACCGCCGGGAAATCAGCAGGGTGCTGAAGGAACAGGGTGAATACCTCTCGGCCCTGGCGATGAACGCGGCCGCGTCCAGCGAACCGGATATCAGCTTCAGGGAAATGTACTTCCTCGAGTACTCCCGCCAGATTCGCGCGGCGGTTGATCTGCCACTGGCCTATCTTGGGGGCGTAAAATCGCTGGCAAACGCCGAACAGGCCCTCACCGAAGGCTTTGACTGCATCGTACTCGCGCGTGCCCTGCTGCATGACCCGGCGCTGGTGAACAAATTTGCGAGTGGAGAACGGACCGCGTCCGGCTGCGATAACTGCAACGCCTGCGTGGCCTACATCTACCATCCGGCTGGCACGCGCTGCGTGTGGAACCCGCCGAATGATCCGGCGCTCAATCGCATATATGCCAGCGATCAACAACCATGATCCATGCCAACCACATACCAGGGAGCCATCATGAGCCAATGCCCGTTTAGCCACCTGCTGGACCTCGACGCCTACGTAAACGGCATGCCCTATGCCGAGCTGGCCAGATTGCGCCAGCAGGGTTCCTTCGTGCACTTTGACGATCCGGCAACCGGCGTACCCTACTGGGCCGCCGTAAAACGCGACGCGCTGGACTTCGTCTCACAGAATCCCGACCTGTTTTCGTCCAGCCTCAAGGGTCCCTTCCCGATAGAAATGTCGCCGGAGGAAGCCGAGATACAGGCCCTGATGTTCGACAACTTCATCATCGCCATGGACCCGCCGAAACACATGAAGTACCGCAAGGTGGTGCGCGATGCCTTCTCGCCGCGCGCGGTTGCCGAGATGGAGCCCTGGTTGCGGGAGCAGGCGCGCAGCATTGTCGACCGCGTAGCCGGCAAGGGCGAGTGTGAATTTGTAGAAGAGGTGGCCGCCGAGTTACCGCTGATGGCAATTCTGGAAATTCTCGGCGTGCCCATCGAAGACCGTAAGCAGTTCTTCGAATGGACGAATACCATGGCATTTGCCGACGACCCGGACATCACCACGGACCCGCAGGCTGCACAGCAGGCCTCCATCGAGGTGATCACCTACGCCATGAACCTGGCGCAAAAAGCCGCGACCGAGGGCACCGACCGCAAGGTATTGAAAGCGCTGATCGACGGCGAGGTCGACGGCAACAGGATAAGCAGCGAGATGTTTGCCTGGATGTTCCTGCTGATCATGGTCGGCGGTAACGAGAGCACGCGCACGGTAACCTCCCACGGCATGCGCCTGCTGACTGAACACCCGGAACAGCTGCAGCATCTCGTGGAGCACCCCGAAGACATCCCGATGGCGGTGGAGGAAATCCTGCGCTACAACACGGCCTTTATCAGCATGCGCAGAACGGCCACCCAGGATATCGAATGGAACGGCTACAGCTTCAAGCAGGGCGATAAAATCATCCTGCACTACCACGCGGTGAATCACGATGAGGACGCTTTCGGCGATGACGCCATGCAGTTCGACATTCACCGTCACAGGCGCCTGCCGAATATCCGCCGGGAGCTGCGCTCCTTTGGCATCGGCGAACACTTCTGCCTGGGCATGAACCTGGCGAGGCTGGAGCTGCAGGTAATTTTCGAGGAGCTCATCCCGCGCCTGCGCAACCCGAAGTTTGCCGGCGAAGTGACCTACATGCGCAGTATCTTCATCAATACCATCAAGGCGATGCCAATCACGTTTGATGCCGCATAGCGCGGGCCCGCAGCAGGCTTCAGCGCATGCCGATCACGGCCGCCTCGCCCGCGTGCATGGCCCAGATGGCATCGCGCCGGACAATGCGCCAGCCTGCTGCACGGCGCTCCCAGCGGTCGATGTATTCACCGCTGGTATCAAAGACCGCGCCGCCCGGGTCATCCAGGGCCTGATGGCGCGCCTGCACATAGGCGCGGCTCACCGCGGTATCGCCCGCGATATCCACGAGAATACTGCCGATGAGGTGTTGTGTCGGGCCGCAGGTATCGAGATAGCGTGTCATGTTGTCACGCAGGGCATCCATGCCCTGGCGCTCTTCACCCGTGCCGTAGTCAAACACGATGTCATCCGCGAATACCTGCGGCAACTCCTCCCAGGATTTCGTGTCGAGAATACGCGCGAAGCTGGATAAGCCGCGAGTGATGTCACGTTCATCCAGCAGTGCTTGCAGATTCATTGCCTGACTCCTCTTGTTGCGCCGCTCAGCCGTGCGACTGCAACAACTCAATGCGATAGCCATCAGGGTCGAGAATCATGGCGACGGTCACCGGCCACTGCTCCAGCCGGACAGGCGCCAGTTCAACCTTGCAGCCGTAATCCACCGCCGCCTGAAACACAGCGTGAATATCGTCAGTGTAGATATAAAACTTCCACAATGCTTCATCGCCGTGGTCGATGGGACCCTGCTGCGCGGTCTTCTGCGCCAGTTGCAACTTGTTGCCGGAGCCCTCGGAGCCGAGCACAATTTCCTTTGCCTCGGGGATTTCGATGCGGTCCAGCAGCACCAGACCCATTACCTGCGTGTAGAACTGCTCGGACCGGGCGAGGTCGGTAACCGCAATACAGAACTGTGCGAGTCGCGATCCCATACCGCTACCCCGGCAGGGCCGGGTTGGCGCGCGCGAGGATATTTTCCGTGCGCTTTCGCAGTTGCGCGTCGTTGGCCTCACTCGCCGGCAGTATCCAGAATTTGCCGGCCCGGATTCCCGCCAGACAGGTCTCGGCCACCTCATGCGGTTCGGTGAGCGGCATGTTTTTAAGGCCGGACGCTTTGGCGAGGTCCGACATACTGGTGTAGGCCACCGGCTCGTTATCGTCGCGCAGGTGGTCGGGGCGGTTGCGCATGGAACTGAGTATATTGGTATTCACGATATGCGGCCCGGGAAAAAGCACGTGGGCCTGGAGGGCCGCGCCATCCATCAGGAACTGGTAGTGCAGCACCTCGCTCATGCTGGTCACCGCCGCCTTGGTGGCGGCGTAGATCGGCGTGGTCGGCATTGACGTCAGGCCGCCATTGCCCGAGGAGGTGTTCACCACATGGCCCGGCTCACCGTGCGCGAGCATATTGGGTACAAAGGCGCGCAGGCCATTTGCCACCCCCATCACATTCACGCCGAAGCCCCAGCTCCAGTCGTTGGGCGTGAGGGTCCACATGCGGCGCTGGGCCTCCTTGATACCCACGCCCGCGTTGTTGCACAGAATGTGCACGTTGCCGAAGGCCTCCCGGCTGGCCACTTCCAGGGCGGCCATGGAATCGGGCGAGGTGACATCCGCCTGCACGCCGACAACGCTCAAACCCGCGTCCCTGAGCTGGGCGGCGGCCTTCTCCAGTGCCGAGGCCTCGATGTCGGCCATCACCACGTTCATCCCCTGGCGCGCAAACAGTTCACACAGGCAGCGCCCCACACCCGAGGCGCCGCCGGTGATCACCGCGGTCTTTCCCTGGAAGTCATCTTCCATGTTGTTTCACTCCTGTAGGACGGCGCGCGACACGTCGGCGCGCGGTACGCCGGCTGATTATTCTGCTCAGGACACTGCTTCGAGATCTGCGGGCAGGCCGCCCTCATCGGGATAGGGGCCACCCACGTAGAACTGGGCGAAGTACTTGCGGAAGCGCATGATCGGACCGTCGCCATCGCAGAGCACCGGGTTGCGCTGGTGGAACTTGTTCTGCCAGATGGGAATGTCGCCCTCCAGACCGCGCTGGCCATTGGTGCTCTCGATCGCTCCCTGAATGCCCATGTACTCGAAAGAATCCTCTGCGTAGGGGCGGTGAATGTAGATGAAGCGCACCTCAACCCGGGCGTCGTTCACCGGCGTCACGAGCACCTGTAGCAGGTATTCCATGAACCCGGAAAAACGCACCCACTTCTGGCCGGCGCCGTTTTGCACCACCTGCACGGCGGATTCAATCTCGAACTCGTTCCCGGCTTCATCGCTCACGGTGCGCGAGCCGCTGACCCGGCTGCGTCGAATATGCTTTTCGTAGCTCGTTTCGCCCTCGGGTACCGCCTCCATGCCGTGCACATACTTGAAATGCGCGACATCCACGCCGTTCTCGGCAATCTCCTGGGGACAGGAATCGAAAGACCACTGAAAACGCGCTCGTTCCGACCATTCCGGGTCGTCGATTTCGTCCAGGGCGATCACCTCGTGATCCGGCGCCGCCCCCTCGGGGTGGTACCAGGCCCAGATCACCTCGTTCTCCTCACACACGGGATAGGTTTTCAGGCAGGGTTTGCCCTCCCACTTCGGCGGGATGCGGCTGGCGTAGGGGATATCCGTAATGACCCCATCCGTGGCGTACTGCCAGTGATGAAAAGGACAGCGAATCGATTCACCCTGCACCGTGCCGCCGTGGCCAAGGTGGGCCCCGAGATGCGGACAGGCCGGATCGGCCAGGCCGAGCCGGCCCGATTCAGTGCGAAACAACACCATGTCCCGATTGAAATAATGGACGTTGCGCACCTCACCGATGGCGAGTTCATCGCTGTAGCCGATACCAAACCAGCCGAAGGGCATGGGCATGGGGAATCGATCAGACATGCTTGGTCTCCTCGCGCCCCTCAGGCGGCCACGTCAATAAAGTCGGATTTCAGCGGGCCGATGCGCCTGGCGATTGCATTCAGCGCATCGACATCCAGGTCGTAACAGTTCAGGGCATTGCCGCCCAGCATAGCCTCTATCTCGGACTCCGGCAGCCCCTTCATGTAGGTCAGCAGCTTTTCACGGGTCTTTGGCCAGGAACCTTCCGGGTGCGGGTAATCGGTGCCCCACATCACCCGGTCGATACCGATCTGGTGGCGCACCGCGGTGGATCCCTCGTCGAACAGGGCCGAGGCGCCGATCCAGCAATTGCGCCGGAAGTATTCGCTGGGGGGCATGCTCAGGTTGCTGCGAAAATCCCCGAGTTTGCCCGAGGTGTGCTTGACCGATGCGCGCACGTCCATCAGTTCCAGCAGGTGCGGCACCCAGAACTCGCTCACCTCGGTGAGGGCGAACCTGAGTCGCGGGAACTTCTCGAACACGCCGCCGAAGATCAGAAACCACAGCGGGCGTCCCGCCCACCAGGCGAATTCGGTGAGAAAGATTCCGATGGAACCCGGCAGGCTGTAGTCGTAATCGGGCGACGGACCCGAATGCGTGTGCACGACCATGTTGTGCGCCTCGCAGAATTCCCAGATCGGATAGTACTTGGGATGGTTATAGGCATCCCTGTCTCCCATCAGCGCAGGGATCAGTATGCCCTTGAGGCCGTTTGCGTGCGCCCATTTCACTTCCGCCAGGGCCTCGTCCACGTCGTAGAGCATGAGCACGATGGCGAGCCCGATGCGACGTGTAGGTTCTTCCCGGCAGAATTCCGCGATCCAGCGGTTGTGGGCGCGCGCGCCCGCCCACTGCAGTTGCGGGTCCACGCCCCAGGGCCGCAGGCCGAGGCCGGCGCCAAAGGGCGGCGCATTCTGCTCGGTGATACCGTCCGGGAAGAGTACCTCCGCGGCCACCCCGTCGCCGTCCAGCACGCGATTGCGCACGCTGCCGTCCCAGGCGCCCTTGAGATCTTCCTCGATGCCCTGGCGCCACTTGTCGTTGAACTCGTCAAGCAGGAGCTTCTCCTCCATCTTGCGGGTCATTTCGCGCTGCGCGGCCAGACCATCGTCAAAAGCCTGGTGGTACTTGCTTTCCAAATAATCCCGGTAGCCTTCCATGGGCAGGCCAGCGTGGCCGTCGGTGGATACAATCAGATAGCGATCCATGATCAGTACTCCTTTCTTGTTACGCCTCGCCGCTCAACCCTGAACAGGGCCGCCGAGGTGTCCCGGCCAGCGGCTGCCGGAGATGGTGTCGATGTGGGGCCAGAACCCTTCCGGGTCGAGCGCGCCCGCCAGTGAGATGTCACGACTGAGATATTCCGGCCACCACAAGTGTGCCGAGAGCTGCTCCAGCATCGGCAGGCGGGTGGCGATAGGATCCCAGGGGCTTTCCCTGAGCGTGAGCCTGCCGTTCAGTGCAATGCGATGCCCCGGCCCGTATTTGCCGTGTATATGCACCACATGGGGCGGAAAATCATAACCTTTGCCGAAACCCACCTGGCGCGAAACCTTCACCCACCATTCATGGCGCTCTATGCCATCGGCGGGCAGCGGGTCTGCATCCCCCAGCGTTCCCTCGAACTCGACGAAGGTGTAACCCTGATGGGTGGAACGCGCCACCACCCTGTCGCCGAGGCGATAGTAGGCCGTGTCGCAGGGGAACTTGGGCTGTCCGTTGGCGGATTGGCAGATAAAAATCGGCGCCTCCTGGTCGATCCCGTAGCCCAAAGCCCACTCGCCCGGTATGCCATCGTAGGTGGCGTCCACGGTCATCAGGATGCCGTATTCCGGCTCTTCGTTCACCGGCAGGTTGTAGAAGGTGAGATTCACATTGGGGTTGGCGCTACTCTCAATGCCCGGTGGCAACAGCTCGGCAATATTGTCCGGGTCGGTGCGGTAGACGATCTTGAGCATGGGCCACTGGCTGATTTCACCAGGGCTTGTCATGGGTTCCAGGGTGGGGTCGGACATTGCAGCCTCCTTGTTGAGCCGAGACTACAAACTACACGCGAGAGTCGGCCGGAAAAACCGCGTGAGCGTGGTTAGAGTGTTTCCGGTTAAGGGGTATTCTCGCCCTTTTCAGGCACCCCGGAGCCTGCCTCGCCTGCCTGATACCAGATGGCGGAGCTGATCGCCCGCTCCTGGATGGATGTGGGCGCGGGCGCCTCCACCCCCAAGCGCATGGCGTCGTAGGTTGACCAGCGCGGCGTGGGAATCTCCAGCGCGCGCGCATAGTAGAACGCGTCCCGGGCCGGGTCGAACTCCGGATCCCGCCAGAACGCACTCAACTGGCTCGCGCCAATGCTATTGCTGTAGGTGGCGCTGGCAACATCCACGCTATTGCCCACCGGCGGCACTTCGCCGTTGTCGCCCACGGTCCGCCCGCCCAGCGCGATATCAAATATCTTCTCGTGGCTGACACCGCGCTCATCAACCCAGCCCTTGATCACCTGCAGACGATCCAGGTTGGCCCCCTCGGGATCCTTGGCCGCCCAGATAACAAAGCCCGGCGCCGCACCTGAATCGCTGTCTGCAACCGCAGTCCGGGCGGATGCAGGGGACAGGGTGCCGCCCATCGGCACGCCGCCGGCATAGGCCTCCTCGAGCAGGCGGGTGCTGTGCAGCAGGTCGGCACTGTAATTGAAGCCGCCGAAAAAACGCAGGCTGAGGCGCGGCCCCGAAGTGGCATAGGTTTCCCTGCGCACCAACGCATCGAATATCGATTCGCGGGTATTCTCCTGCGCCCACACGCCAGCCAGCCCGGCCGAGCCCCACTTGCGGGAGCGGCGCAGCGATTCCGGCAGGAATATCGACTCGCCGAGGCGCAGCCCGGCCGTGCCATCCATCAGTGGCAGCTTGCCGTGATGCTTGTCTTCTTCCGCGGAAGTGCTGGCATTGTGACTGTCGCTGCTGCCGATCACGCCGAAACGGTAGGGGTTGAAGCCCTCTGCATGGGAAAATTCGATGCCCGCGCGCAAGGCATCCCGGGCGTAGCTGCCACGGGGCTCGCTGAAGTCCCCGCTTGGGCTGAGCTGCGAGGTCATGATTTCGAAATCGGCGAACTCGTCCTCCGGCGACAACAGCGGATGCGTGTCCGAGCTGCCCTTGATCTGCAGAATCTCGCTCACCGGTTCGTTGCGCAGGCGCTGCTCGGCATACGCCGCGGTCATCGGCGTACCGTCGTACTGCACCCGGTCATACATCAGGCCGTTGGACACATTGCCGTTGTGGGGGATCGCCAGCACGCTTTTGCCCTCCGCCCGCTGCGCGTCCAGCGCGTCCCACAGATCTTCCGGGTTATTGGAATCCAGCGAGGAGAAAGGTCGCCGCGGTACATTCGCGTCGCGGTAGATCACATTGCGGTGCAGGTTCTGGCCCTCCGGCATGGACGACCATTCGTAACCAATAAAAGTGGTAAACACCCCCGGCTCGTAATGCTCGCCGGCGGTATCGATCATGAGTTGCCAGGCATCGTGCTCGATCTTCCTGAGCTGCGGGGAATCCGCATAGGTATTCAGGCCGGTAATGTCGCGCATGGTCATGAGCATCGCCCAGGACAAAGATAGCGGACTATCGTTCAACAGCCGCTCGCGCAGGCTGCGCATTTCCAGCGGCAGGGTGATGGCATCATCCACCCTGGCGACGCCGAGATACTCCGAGTGATCGGTCACGGCAGCGAAGTCCAGCGGCCGATCGATGCGAATGGCATAGCCCGCACCGTGTTCGATGGTGCCGCCCCGGGTAAACACATAGGCGTCTTCCGGCAGCGCCTTTACACCCAGGGCGTAGGCATCGGTGGAATAACTAGTGTGAATGTGCAGATCGCCCCACAGCAGATGCCGGGTGGCCTTGTGGTCAACCGCCGGCTTGGGTGGCGGCGGCTCCGCGTCCGCCGGATCGAAGGCCGGAAACAGGGTGGGATCCTCAACCGGGCTGCAGCCGATCAACAGGGCCAGCATGAAGCTGCAGCCAAAGAGCGTCCGCGCACTTCGTCTCATCGTGTTTCCATTTTTATTGAGGCGTTAAACAAAACACGGGGCCGTGCGTCATCGAGGCCTCCGCCGGCGGCGCCGGATGATCAGGTAAGCGGCAACCGGCAACAGCACCGCGCCCACATAGGGCAGATACCGCGGCAGGAACACGAACAGCATGGAATTTATTCCCACCTGCTTCGCCACCGAGTAATTCTCCGGCATGGGCAGTACGCCCACCTCCTGCACATAGCGGGCATAGTGTGCCTGCATCTCGCGGTACAGTTCGGGCAGGCGGCCGCCCAGGTCCGTCGTTTCGCCGGGGTCTTCGCTGATGTTGTACAGCCGCCAGCTTCGGTCTCCCGCCGGGGGCTGGTTTCTCACCAGTTTGTAGTCTCCGCGGTAGAGCGCTGAATTGCCGGAAAATTCGTAACCGATTGTTGCGTGCGTTTCGCGCAGGCTGGCGGACGCATTGCCAATAACCGGCAGCAGGCTCCGGCCGCTGATGGGTTCGAGGTTTTCGTTCGCGGCGGGCAACGTCACGCCCGCGATATCCAGCAGCGTCGCGGCGATGTCGGTCGCATAGACAAACCCGCGATGTACTGTTCCGGAGGCGGGCGAGTCCAGGCCTGTCACGATCAACGGTACACGCACGCCACCCTCGCCGGCGGAAAACTTCTGGCCCTGTAGCGGCGTATTCGCAACCACGCCCCAGTGGCTGCCAGCCGCGACCCAACTGCCCTTCTCCCCCAGCGTCTCCACCTCCCGGTGATAATGTTTCTCCAGCCAGCGCCGCCCGAACGCGTTCGCATAAGGCTCTGCGGTCGTGGCACCGTTGTCCGAGAGGATTACAAACACAGTATTTCCGTACTGGCCGGTGTCGTGCAGGTAAGAGACAAAGCGGCCGATTTCATGATCCATCGCCGTGGCCATGCCGGCATAGGCCTGCATGCGGCGGGCTTCGAAATACTGTTGTTCCGGCGTCAGTGCATCCCATTGCGCCTGCGACGGGCCGCTTGGCCAGCCCGCCTGCGCATCGAGCAGCCCATACTTCTGAATTTTTTGCAGGCGCGCCTGCTGCACCTGCGCCCAGCCCTCTGTGTAACGGCCCCGATAAAGCTCTATAAACCGGGCGGGAGCCTGTATCGGCGTGTGATTCGCCTGAAAGGCGATATAGGCAAAGAAGGGGCTGGCCTCTGCCCTGCCCGCCTCCAGAAACTCGATCGTCTTGTCGACAAAAAATGTGGAGGAGTAGAAATCATCAGGCAGCGCTGACAATCTTTCGCCATCCGCATACCAGTAGGCCTCGGCCTGCATGGGCAGGTAGGGACGCATTTCAAAGTTGTCGGAACCGCTGTCCGCCTGAATCACCGAGCGCTCAAACCCGCGTGCGGGAGGCAGGTTGTTCGCCCCGGTACCGAGATGCCACTTGCCCGCCACGCTTGTGCGATAGCCGGATGCCTGCAACATGCTGGCTATCGTCTGTACCCGGTCGTTCAGCACGCCGTTGTAACCGGGCTTGCCGCGGTGGGACAGGGGCATCAGTTCGCGCATGCTACCCACTCCGGCCAGGTGGTTATCGACACCGGTGAGCAACATGGCGCGGGTCGGCGCACAACTGGATGCCGCGTGAAAGTTCGAGAAGCGCACACCCCGCCGTGCCAGCGCATCGATATTCGGGGTCATTATCTCGCCACCGAAAGCGCCAAAATCTGAGAAGCCGATATCGTCCGCGACAATCAGCACGATATTCGGCCGCTCCTTGGCAACGCCTGCCAGCGGCCACAGCAGCGCCAGGCACAGGATTGCCGTCCAGCGAAGACTGCCCGGTGCGCCTGTGCAAACTCTGATGGTCATCAAAACGTCTTTTAACACCGCTCGTATGCCGCCATGCGCGTTGACACTATCCGCACGCGCAAGCCCGCTGAACCCAGCAGGGTACGCGTGCCGCACGCCGTAGAAAAGGCCGCGAGCGTGGCCAGAGTGTTTCCAGTAACAGTGTATTCGGCCACGCCGGAACAACAGCGTGCGCATTGTGCATTGTGCATTGTGCATTGGGGTCTGTACGGAAACAGTGATTGCGCCTATATTTGTAGCGCTGCAACACACCTGCGGGCCAACCTGCTATCGGCAATGAAAAAATAACAGCCGGTTGCCCCGAATCTGTCATTCACACTGCGAGGCGCCGCGTTGCGCCCGACCACTAACCGGGAGGCGACTATTGAGCCTGGGTCGTTGGGAAGGCATTGAAGAATATATCTGCGTCGTGGAATCGGGCAGCTTCACCGCTGCCGCCGAGCGCCTTGGCGTGTCCAAATCCTATGTCAGCAAACAGGTCAGCCTGCTGGAAGACCGCCTCGGTGTGCGCCTGTTGCAACGCACCACGCGGCGCCTGACCCTGACCGAAATCGGTAGCAGCTTCTTCGGCTACTGCAAGGAAATGGCCGACCTGCTGGACCAGGCCGAATCGACGCTCTCGGACATGCAGCAAAGTCCGCGCGGAACTCTCAGGCTGGCGCTGAACAGCCGCTATGGCACACAGTACATGGCGGGCGCGGTCGCGGCGTTTTCGCGCAAATACCCGGAGGTCACCGTGGAGGTTAACTCCAGCTTCCAGGATGTAGACCTGCTTTCGGAAAACTACGATCTGAACGTGCGCTACAACAAACTGGAAGACTCAAGCATGGTAGCCCGCCGCCTCGGCGGACACCTGCTCTGCCTCTGCGCGGCACCCAGCTACTGGGAGGAGCACGGAGAGCCCGAATGCCCGGAAGATCTGCGCACGCACAACTGCCTGTCGGCGCCCGACCGTATCTGGCTGTTCAATACGCCCGATCGACGCGACAGCATCAAAGTGAAAGTCACGGGCAACTGGGTCAGTGAAGACGGCGCAAACCTGTTGGCGGCGGCGAAAGCCGGTATCGGCATCGCCCAGCTGCCGGAATTTTATATCAGGGACGCGATTGCCGCGGGCGAACTGGTGAAACTCGAACACCAGGACTGGAGTCTCTACTACCGGATCGCCTGGGCGGTTTACCCGAACACCCGGCACCTGTCTGCCAAAGTACGCTACTTCATCAATTTCCTTGTGGAGTATCTGCACAACTTGCAGGACAACACCCTGCTAGAGGGCTTCGTCGAATAAACGAACTGCCCGCCACTTCAACCCGCTGAACGCAGCCGCGCGAGGCAGCAGTCGCGCGCAAATTTCGCTCCCGCATTCCCGTGCGCAACACCGCCTTAACATCAGGCGCCCTGCATTACGCTTCCGCTGAAAACAATGAAATTATAACCAGCGCCTTCTCTGGCTCGCGCGCGGCCTCTAGAGTACTGCGGGACATCCAGCATCCAGCCTGCAGGACCACAGCGTTTTGCACTGACCACAACCGGACAGCCCCCAGTTCAGGAAATCAGGAGAATGCCATGACGGCCACTGCCAGCGAAGTTCAGTCAACCCCACCCGAAACTGCGGGTTCCCGGAGCCTCGGCTCACCGCGTGCGGATGCGCTGCTCGAAGCCGCGAGAAACTTAGGACCGGTGCTGGAAGCGCGCATGGAAAGCTGCGCCCGGGATCGCAGGGTGCCGGAAGAGACGATTACAGATTTTCACAAGGCAGGATTCTTCAGGATCCTGCAGTCCGCTGAGTACGGCGGCTACGAGATGGACCCCCAGGTGTTCTATGCCGTACTGCTGGAAATTGCCAGGACATGCATGTCTTCCGCGTGGGTACTCGGCGTCATCGGCGTGCACAACTGGCAGATGAACCTGTTCGATGACGAGGCCGCAAAAGAGGTTTGGGGCGAGGACAGTAGCGTGCTGATTTCCTCCTCCTATGCGCCGATGGGTCAGGTGAGCGTGGTCGACGGCGGCTTCCGGTTGAGCGGTCGCTGGAGCTTCTCCAGCGGGTGCGAGCACTGTGACTGGGTGTTTCTCGGCGCCGTGGTACCGACCGAAGAAGCGCCCTGGGACATGCTGAACTACCGCACCTTCCTGCTGCCCCGGGGCGACTACCAGATCGTTGAGAACTGGGACGTGGTGGGGCTGAGCGGCACTGGCAGTCACGATATCGTCGTCAAGGATGTATTCGTTCCCGAACATCGAACGCACAACATGCTTGCCGACGACGGTGGGCGAAAGTTCATGCACAAGCCGCCGCTGTACCGGCTGCCTTTCATGCAGGTATTCTCCCGCGCCGTGTCAACTCCCTCGCTGGGCGCCCTGGAAGGCGCGCTGGAAAAATACATCGGAGTTGCCCAGACCAGACTCGCGGGCGCAATCGCGATGAAAGATGACCCGGACGCAAAACGCCTGGCCGCGGAGGTGGATACCGCAATCGCCAGCATGAAAACCACGCTGTTCCAGAATTTTGATTTCCTCATGCAATGTGCGCGTCAGAGCGAGATTGCACAGCCGCTGGACAGGGCCCGCTTCCGCTACAACACGGCGATCGTCGCCGACCGCTGCGTGGGGCTGTCGTCGCGCATGCTCAAGGCGTCGGGTTCCTCTGGCATCAGAAACGGCAGCGCGCTGCTGAAACAGCACAACGACATACTTGCGAGCCAGGCTCACATCGCCAATGTGTCCGCGCCCTTTGAGGTCAACCTGGGCGGCATGTTGTTTGGTCAGGAATCGATCGACCCGAGCCTGTAGACACACCGCAGCGCGCGATATCCGCGCAATCATACATCCCTGAATACTGGAGAATCCTGTATGTCTGAAGCAAAACCGTTGCCGGAAGGCAGTTATGCAGACTGTCCCAACGGCTACAGAATCCACTACCTCGATCGGGGCGAAGGCCCCGTTGTCGTTTTCCTGCACGGCTCGGGACCCGGGGCCAGCGGACACAGTAACTTCCAGGGAAATTATCCCGAATGGGTGGCGGCGGGCTATCGTTGCCTGGTGCCGGATATGATCGGCTTCGGCTATTCAGACAAACCGGAAGATGTGGAGTATCCACTCGCATTGTTCGTGGAGTGTCTCAAGCAAACACTGGATGTGGCTGGAGTAAGCCGCTGCACGATCGTGGGCAATTCCCTCGGCGGCGCCGTGGCCCTCGGACTCGCCCTGGATTACCCCGACCTGGTGGCGGGCCTGATACTGATGGCGCCGGGCGGCATGAGCCAGCGGGATGAATACCTGCAAATGCCCGCCATGCAGAAGATGTTTGAGATCTACATGTCACAGGGCGAGCTCACCCTGGCGTCGATGCGCGATCTGTTCGAGTTTGGCCTTGTGCACAACCCGCGGCATGTCACCGATGAGTTGCTCGCCCAGCGCATGCACATCATGGCGTTAATGAATATTCAGGTGATGGCGAGCATGGACATCCCGTTTCTTCCCGAGCGCCTGCATGAACTCAAGTGCCCGGTGCTCGCCTTCTGGGGCGCCAACGACAAAATGATGCCGGACAGCGGCCTGCTGGCCCTGACAAAAAATTGCCCGAACATGAAGATGCTTGTGTTATCCGAGTGCGGACACTGGGCCATGGTGGAGCACAGGGAACTGTTCAATCGCGCCTGCCTGGACTTTCTGGCGAGGGATGTGGCCGGTAACTGACTTCCCGAAACCCGCTTCCCGCATTACCCCGGTCTTCAGGTGCTGGCGTCGAACACCACTTCCTGATACACCGGGTTTTCACCGTTGATGACAGCCTGCGTTTTCGCCGTCAGGTAGTCGTTGAACGGATGCGGAAAAATCCAGAACCTGCGCTCACGAATTGCCTTGAACACCCGATCCGCACACTCATCCGGCGTGATGAAATCCGGCTGACCGGCCATCATGTGGTCGGCGGGGTCAACTTCGGCGCTACCGGATTCAATGCCGAGCAGTTCGTCGCTGATCGAGGTCAACACCGGGCCGGGACACAGCAGCGACACATCAATCGATGCTCCCTGATTCGCCAGATCGTAGGCCAGACATTCGGTGATGCCGCGCACCGCCATTTTAACCGCGGTGTATTGCGCCATGCCGGGCGCGGCGACCAGTGAACCCACGGAGCCCGTGTTGACGATATGCGCCGCCTTGCCTGCTTCCAGCATGGCGGGCACAAAGGCATTCAGCCCGTTCACCACTCCCATGACATTGATCGAGAGGATTTTCTGCCACTCGTCGCCGGTGTGCGACCAGGTGTCGCCGAAACGCAGGATACCGGCGTTGTTGAACAGCAGATCCGGGGTGCCGAGCTCAGCGATGCACTGCTGCGCGAAAGCGTTGTAATCGGCCGCATTCGACACGTCCAGCGTCTGCGCGCGAACCTCTGCGCCATCGCCTTCCAGCTTATCGCGCAGGGCCTGCAGTTTGCCCGCCTGCACATCCACCAGCGCGAGGCGCATGCCCTCTTGCGCGCAGCGTGTTGCCAGCGCCCTGCCAATACCGCTGCCCGCACCCGTAATCACGGCGAGTTTGCCGTTGAATTGATCCATAATCAGCTCGCTGTTTGAGATTCTTGTGATTGAAAACGCGAAACCACACTCTAGCGGTTCGCTCGCCGGCTGATAAAGCCTTGCCTGGAATTTGATTGTCCTTGGCGGGGCGGCAATCGGGCGGCGATGCCCCCGTGTGCGGGTGCAAGCCCGCGGGACCGCGGCCAGCGACCGGCATTGGCACGCGCTCAAGGACAGTTAATTCGCGCGCAAGGGGTTTTTCCGCACACCCTACCGGCGCTAGGGTTGGCAATCGCCAGTGTGGCCAGCCTCCACGCCTGGTCCTCTTATCATAACTACAACGAGGTAGAGCCATGAGTCTTGCCATGCACAACCGCAGAACACTCGCCACAGTCTTGTCGCTCAGCGTCGGCGCCATGACCGCCGCGCCGCTGGCCCTGGCCCAGAACAGCGGCGTTCTGGAAGAAGTGACCGTTACCGCGCGCAAGCGGGTTGAGAACCTGCAGGATATACCGGTGTCGGTCACCGCCATTTCCGGCGCCATGATTGAACAGACGAAAATTTTCAATGTAGCCGACATTGAGCAACGTACGCCGAACCTGACTATCAGGGCCTCGGACAACGGCGTCAGCAGCGCATTGCAGGCCTACCTGCGCGGCGTTGGCCAGTTCGACTTCGCGCTCACCGTGGACCCGGGCGTCGCCATGTACGTGGATGGCGTGTATCTGGCGAGAACGATAGGAGCGAACTTTCAGCTCTCGGATATCGAACAGATTCAGGTGCTGCGCGGCCCCCAGGGCACACTCTTCGGCAAAAACACCATCGGCGGCGCCATTGCGGTCACCACCCGCCGGCCCTCGGGAGAAACCGGTTTCAGTACCGAGGTGACTGCTGGCGAGGACAACTACATTTCCCTGGACGGCTACGTGGAGTTTCCGGTGAGCGACGATGTGGCGGCCAGCGTTGCCTTTCTGACAAAGAATTCGGACGGCTGGCAGAAGCGGGATCGCGGTGATGATGCGGGCAACGACGACATGTGGGCGCTGCGCAGCCATCTGGACACGGATTTCACCGAGCGCTGGAACTCGCACTTCGTGGCCGACTACACGCACATAGACCAGAACGTCTACCCGCAGGTGCTCGCCGACTTCAACCCGAATGCGGCTCTCGCCGCGGCCTACAATGGAGCGGTGCTGGCGCCGCAGGGTGAATCCTGTTGTACACCGAATATCGACAACATCGACCGCAGCAGCGCCCTCAACGAGCTGGACAAGGATAAGGGCGACACCTGGGGGCTGAGCTGGACCAACACCTGGGAGCTTCGCGGCCTCGAGCTGAAATCTGTCACCGGCTATCGCGACATGGATACGGAGTCCTATCGCGATGCCGACAACGATGTCAGTGACTTCTTCTCGGTCGGCTCGTCATTCGATGTACAGCAGTTCAGCCAGGAGATTTTGCTCAGCAATGCCACGGGCGGAACCCTGGAATGGCTTGCCGGCATTTATTACCTCGAGGAAGACGGCGATCACATCAGCGACCTGACCGTCGGCGGCGGACTGTTTGAAGCCAATGGCAGCGTGCCGCTGGATTTGACCCTGTCCTATGATCGAACCCAGAAAACCACCAGCTACGCCGCGTTTTTCAATACCACCTGGCACATGACCAGCAACGCGCGGTTGAACCTTGCGGCGCGCTATACCTACGATGAAAAAGATCTCGACATGTACACCATCAAGCGTGCGAGCCAGACGCCCGTACTGATTCCCGGCCCCACCTCGCCGGACGCCTGCAGCGACGTGGTGGCCGACGGCCCGGGCTCGCGGGTTTCCTGCAATGAAGACTGGGACGAGTTCTCGCCGCGCATCGGGCTGGATTACGATTTCAGCGACGACCTGATGGGTTACGCCAGTATTTCCGGCGGCTTTCGCAGCGGCGTGTACAACGGCCGACCCACCGCGACGTCCCAGATTTCGGTTGCCGACCCGGAAACACTCATGAGCTACGAAGTCGGCTTCAAATCACAGCTCTGGGACCGACGCCTGCAGATCAACGGCGCGGTTTTCTACAACGATTACCAGGATCGACAGTTCCTGGTGAACAGAACCTCCGGCGATGCGGGCACCGCACTGGCGCTGGTAGTGGACAACGCCGCGGATTCCACTCTGTGGGGGGGCGAACTGGAATTCACGGTGCTACCCATGCAGGGCCTCACCCTGAGCGGCGGGCTCTCCTATATCGAGCCCGAGTTCGAGAATTTCGAAGCGGTTGATCCCGGCACCGGGGAGTTGGAAGACCTGAGCGACCGACCGTTTGCCTCGGTACCGGATTGGACGGCAAACCTGCTGGCCATGTATGAGTACGAGTTCCAGGACGCCAGCAGCCTGCGCTTGCGCGGGGATATGTCCTACAAGAGCGATATTTTCTACAGCGATGACGAGCAAAGTGCGAGCTTCGAACGCCTGCATGCGGGCAGCTACACCATCATCAACGCGGGCATCAGCTACATAAGCAGCGACGACAAGTGGGAGTTCGGCGTGTTTGGCCGCAACCTGGGAGACACGCGTGAGATCCGCGGGGGCTTCGGCGTGGACGCATTCGGCAACACCACCGTGAGCTTTACCGAGCCGCGTCGCTTCTTCGTCAGCCTGAAGTACCGCAGCTAGGGGATACAGGCAGCTTATGGTCGACAGCAACAGCGTGGATATTTTCGGCGCAGTCCGTTTGGGCTACATCGTTATCGGCTCGCGAAAACTCGACGAGTGGAAAACGTTCCTCGCCGAAGGCATCGGTTTACACCTGGCCGTGGAGTCTGCCCACGAACTGGCGTTTCGCATGGATGATCACGCCCGGCGCCTGATCATCCAGAGCGACAACGCCGAAGACGTCACGGCAATCGGCTGGCAACTAGATAACGACGCAATACTCGAAGTGGTACTGGACCGCCTGGCGAAAAATGCTGTCCAGGTAGACATCGTCGAAGGCCAGGCGGCGGCCGACCGCGGAGTCAACGCCCTGCATCGCTTCGCCGGCCCCAAGGGCCTGACGCTCGAGTTGTTCACCCGGCCTATCCTGGATGCAAGCCCGCTGCAGATGCACTGCGGTGGCTTCGTCACCGGCGATGCTGGCATGGGTCACCTGTCTTTCATGTCGCGGGAACCTGAACGCAAGGCCGCATTCTGGCGGGAACTGTTCGATGCCAGAACAAGCGACCGCATCGAGATTGCCGCCGGCGACAGAGCAGTGCTCGATGTCACTTTCCTGCGCATGAACCAACGGCACCACTCGGTCGCTATCGCGGCCACGCGGAAATTCGCCGTGGATATGTACCGCACACGCATTCAGCACCTGAACCTCGAGGTCGCTTCACTGGAAGACCTGTCTGGCGCCTACGAACGCTGCAGCAAACTGGGTTACCGATTCGAGCGCGGTGTTGGCCAGCATCCGAACGACAGGGAGCTTTCCTTCTACCTCGCGACACCATCGGGTTTTGATCTGGAAATCGGCTGGGACGCGCTCACCGTGGACGAAGCCACCTGGGAGGCGGGTCGCACCTATCCCAACATGAGCACCTGGGGGCACGACATTCCGGGCCGCTTTGCGTCCGAGCTGAAGTTCAGCCACCTGGTTCACGCCGCCACGTCGCTGAGAAAAACCGAGTATCTCCCCTGGTAGCGCGCTCGCTACCCTTCTGGTAACGGGCAATCAGCCCGAGCAGCAAGGCATCCACCGGGCGCGAATCGACGACCAGGCGCGCGGCGAAAGTATCCCTGCGCTGCAGGTCCTGTATTTTGCGATTCGCTTGCCAACTGGCCCACAGCGGCCATAATGGCCGGATAATATAAATCAGGAGTTCTCCATGTTTCGTCTCACCTGCCTCGCCAGCACTTTCATCCTGGCCCTCAGCGCCTGCAGCGATTCCAGCGACAACAGCATCGAGATCGGCACCGCCGAGTTTGCCGCGGAAATCCGGCGCACGGATTACGGCATCCCGCATATCACCGCCAGCGACTGGAAAGGCCTCGGCTACGGCCATGGCTACGCCTACGCGCAGGACAACTACTGCGTGCTCATGCGGCTGGTTGCCGAGAGCAGCGGCCGCTCGTCTGAATTGATGGGCGAGACCAACAGCCGGAATCAGGCCGATTTCCTGCAACGGTTTATCAACGGCGACAAGGAAACCTTCAAGGAGATGGTGGTGGACCAGTTGCCGCAGTTCGCCATCGATGTGGCTGAAGGCTACACCGCCGGCATGAACCGTTACCTGCGCGAGACGGGGGTGGAGAACCTGCCCGAGGGCGACTGGGGCTGCCGCAACGAGCCCTGGGTATACGAGTTCGACAGCATTGACTACTGGATGTACCTGCGCAAAATCGCGCTGCGCGGCAGTTCCGACCAGGGCATTTTCCGCAATGCGCTGTTGTCGGTGGAGGGGCCCGGCAACCCGACACCACAGGGAGAGAGCTCCGACATGGCGCTGCTCGCCAATTCCGAAGCCCTGCGTCGCGCGTCCGAGCAACTGCGCGACCTGAGCCAGGGCAGCAATGCGCTGGCGCTGGGGCGCGATGCCACCCAGGACGGCAGCGGCCTGTTGCTGGGCAACCCGCACCAGCCGTGGTTCGGCGATGGCGCCTGGTACCAGTCGCAACTGACCATCCCCGGCGAGTACAACGTGGCGGGCGCCTCGCTGCACGGCACGCCGATTATCGGTATCGGTTTCAACAAGGATCTGGCGTGGACGCACACGGTGTCCTACGCCAACCGCTTCAGCCTGTACGAGTTGAAGCTCAACCCGAATAACCTGCTGCAGTATGACTACGACGGCGAATGGCGCGACATCGAACAGCAAACCATCGAAATCCAGGCAAAACAGGACGACGGATCGATGGCTACGCGTTCCTACACCTTCTACACATCCCATTACGGCCCCGTCATTAACCTGAAAAACGAGGAGCCGCTGCTCGATGGCTGGCCGATGATCAACGGCTCGATCCTCGCCTTCCGCGACGCCAACCTCGACACCGGCCCGCGACTCATCGAGCAATGGGTGACCAAGGCGCAGGCCAGCAGTCTCGACGGCTACATCGACGCGCTGGCGATTATCGGCAACCCGGTATTCCATGAAATCGCGGCGGACCGCCACGGCGACGCCTTCTACGGTGAGATATCCGCCATACCGTTCATCACGCAGGAACAGCTCGATACCTGCGTGAACGGGCTTGTCGGGCCATTGCTGGCGGAATTAACCACCAATGTGATCGTGTCCCTGGACGGCGCCGACCCGTTCTGCGAGTGGGGCACCGACCCGGATGCGCCCGAAGGCAGCAACCTGTACAGCAGCGGCAAGCTGCCGCAGATTCGCACCACGGATTACGTGGGCAACAGCAACAACAGCTACTGGCTGTCGGATGCGAACAACCCGCTGGAAGGTTTCCCCACCATCATGGGCCCCCTCGGTTACGAGGGTAACCAGCAGTTCCTGCGTACCCGCATCGGCCACCTGATGGTCGACGAACGCAAGGCAGCGAGCGATGACCTGGATCCCGAACCCCTGTTCGATTTTGAAAATCTGAAAGCCTTCATGTACAGCAACCGCGTGTACGGGGCCGAGATCGTGATGGACGACATCATGGCGATTTGCAACACGCTGGCGGCGGAGCCGATATTGCCTGCCTGTTCAGCCCTGGCGGGCTGGGACCAGCACGTGGAGCTGGACAGCCGCGGCGCGCAGGTATTCCTCGAGTTCTGGAGCATCATCCGCGACGAGCTGGGCAACCCGTTCCAGAACATCGTGCAGAGCGATGAGTTCTGGCGGGTGGATTTCGACCCGGAAGACCCGCTGAACACGCCCCGGGGTATCGATACAACCCTGCCGGCCAATCACGAACGCGTCATCAATGCACTGCAAACCGCGAGCACGCGTCTCACGGATGCCGGAGTGGCGCTGGATGCGCCGTGGCGTGAGGTGCAGGTGCTGGAGCGCAACGGCGAACGCGTGCCCATCCACGGCGGTGCCGGTACTGCCGGCGTATACGGTGCAATCAGCGTCAGCCTGAAAGACAGCGGCTATGTAAACCCCTCAAGCGGCAACTCCTATATACAGGTAGTCACCTGGGACGACAGCGAGTGCCCGATAGCCGACGTGATCCTGGTGCCCTCCCAGTCCACCGACCCGACCTCACCGTACTTCGCCGACCAGACGAAGCTCTACAGCAACAAGGAGTGGGTACGCTGGCCCTTCTGCGAGGAACAGATTGCCGCGCAGCAGATTGGCGAGACGCTACTGATCGAGGAGTAGCCCCTCGAGTCACTCCGGCGGGTGCGGCAGGGCAGCAAAACCCGCCGGGCAGATGCTGTTGCGTGACAGCCGCTGCGTGCGGCGGCTCATGCGTCACTGCCTTCGCACAGCGCCGCGCTGAATTCTTCCACGGTCCAGGCTGTGCGTGAATCGATGCGGCTGTTCAACATTAGCGGACGCGGTAAACTGGCAGTCGGTGCCGCGTCATCGTGATTGCCGATCAGCGTGGGCATAGCCGCATCCCCAACGTCGAGAACGCCCATCATTTTGACCGCCGCCAACTCGACTCCCCCGATATACAGCGACATCGAGATCTCGTCCTCCCGCCTGCCGGCCCGGCGCTGCCGGTGAAAGTTACCGCTGAGCACGACCGGGTGACAGGCAGGGCCGGGCTGCAGCGCACCGCGCAACGTTATCAGCCCGCCAAAACGTGCCGTAACCTGGTTCCCCTCTCGTTCCAGGGACCAGATACCTTCCTGCCGCGCCAGTTGCCCGCTAAAACCATCGGGCACGCCGATGCCGAAGGTGATTGTGCCGTCGCCGGGTGTACGCAGGAAGTCACTGCCGCTGAGTGTCCCGGCGCCCGAGGCGTGCGTCTCGTAGGTCGTGTTCACGGTGTGCACATCGCGGTACCAGCTCTGGTAGTCCTGTAGCATCTGCTGGTAGCGCTGCGGCGGCGGGGGCTCCACCGTATCTGTTCCGCTTGGGTCGGCCTGCAGATCGTAGAGCTTGGGCTGGGCACCGCGCCAGGGATCGAAGGGCACCCCCAAGCGCCAGCGGCCATCGGCACTGAGCATGCTCCAGGCATTGGTGGTGGCCATCTCCCAGAACCGCGCCCTCTCCGGGGCTGGCGAAGCGTGCTGCACACGGGGCAAAAAGCTGTCGCTGTCCAGGCCCTCGGGAACCGGTACGCCGATGACGTCCAACAGGGTCGGGTACAGATCCGCAATTCCCACCAGACCGTCGAATACCTGTCCGTTCAGTGAATCATCGGGCCAGCGTACAATCAGTGGGGTGCGCAAGCCCCCCTCGGTCAGTCTGACCTTTTTGCCTGTAAAGGGCGCGTTATTGTCCACCTGGAAGTTGGTGCCGCCATTGTCGCTCACGACCACCACGATCGTTTCGCCCGCGGCGTCCAGCGCATCCAGGTGGGCCAGCACGCGGCCGACGTTGTGGTCGAGCTGATCAATGAGTGCCCGGTAGTGTCCGGCGGGGGTATCAGGATAGTTGTTGGCAAACCGGGCCGCAGGCTCTATCGGCCAGTGTGGCGCATAGAACCACAGGTTGAGGAACCAGTTTTGCCCGGAGGCCTGCAATTCCGACAGCGCGGCGATCGCCCGGTCGGCGAGAATATCGGTGAGGTGTCCGGTGTAGTAGGCCCCCGGTTCGCTATCGCCCATCAGCCATGGGTTTTCATAGCTGATCCCTGCCGGACGCAGCTCGCCCTCCTCGATGACGCCACCGAGAAACGCCTGATTGAGAAAGCCGAACCAGTGATCGAAACCCTGCCGGTCTGGCCAGGATTCGCGCTCGTACTCCCCCAGGTGCCATTTACCCAGATGCCAGGTGGTGTATCCCGCGTCTTGCAGACGCTCGGGGAGTGTCACGATCTGCGGTGAAATACCGCGCCCCGAGGGCAGAAACCCTACCCGCTCGGGGTAGAGCCCGGTGAGCAGGGCTGCCCGGGCGGGACTGCAAACGGCCGTGGCATAGTGGCGGGTAAAGCGCATGCCCTGCCGGGCAAACGCATCCAGATGGGGTGTATTGATCGCAGTGTTGTCATTGTTGATGGCGAGGTCGTTGTAGCCCATGTCATCCAGCATGATCAGCAGGATATTCGGCCTGGCTGTCACCGGGGGATCTGCGGATTGTGCATGGGCCGGGGCAATACCGCAGAGACTCAGCAGCACGATCATCGTAGCCAGACATTCAAGGCGCTTCAAGTCATGGCCTCCGCCTCTCTATGCATAAAATGACAATCGATTCTAGCGGGCTTCACGGTACGCCGGTAGCGCTCTCAACAAGTTTTATTGGGGCGAATCAGAATCCTGCCCGCCTTGTTGCCTGCGCTACCTTGCCTGGCCTGGATGCCATAGCTGATGCAAGTTCCTTCCGGCAGCATTTCGATGACCTTGTGTTCAAACGTACCGCGGTAGACTCGCTGTTCTGATCCGGGTGCGCGCTCTCCGGCCGCGAATCCGTGCGCCTGCAACGTGGCGGGAAGCGATAAAGCAGAAACGCTGACCTTTAGTGTCGCAGGCCCCTCCCATAATGCGGTTGAAACCTCGACAACGAACCCACCCTATTATATTTATCTTATGTTTAAGATAATATATCACGAAGACAAAGGATCGAAAGTCTCCGGCCAGTACCCAGACAGGAGGAACTCCCCGTGGCACTCAGCGAACAACGCAGAAAAGAACTCTCGACTCTCCTGAAACCAGCGGCGCCGCCGCGGGAGCTTGAAGACGTTTACACACAGGATCAGCTCGATCGCCTGCTGGGCGTGGTGCGAGATCACGGCCCCTGGAAGCTGATCATCGCGCAGCATTTCGCCTCCGCGGAAGAACTTATCGCCACCTTGTCGGGCGGGGCGGAAAATCCGGGTCTCACCCTGGATATGTTTCTCACGCCGACCTTCCGCGGCTTCCTGGCCAATTACTCGGCCAGTCTCTTCCCCGAGATCCAGGACTGCTTCTACAACACGCGCTTCCTCGAACTGGCCAAGGCGTACTGGGGCGCGAAGTACGCCAAACCGCAGATGATGCTCTTCAATGTCAACGGGCCCTGCGGCAATACCGATCCTGGCCACCTGGACACCCCGAGCTTTCGAGGGGTGCGCTACGAGAATTCCCCCACCTGGCTGTGCAGCGTGATGGGCAAGTCCGGCCTGTTCCGCGACTACATGATCAAGATGGCGCAGGTGATCACCTGGTTTTCGCACGACCCGGACAGTGGTTTCACCTTCTGGCCGCGGGGCCCTCTTGAGCCACCGCAGCGTCTGGCCTCTCCCATCTACAACCGCGGCGTGGTAGTACAGAACGAGATGATGTATCACCGCGGAGAGGCCAACGGCCCGCTGGAGCAGCAGCGGCCCCCCGGACTCGGCTTCGATACGCTGTTTTCGGGCGATCCCGGCAGCGCCGATCACTGGCTGCTCAAGAACGGGAACGACGTGATCGCCCGTCACCACACGCGGGAACTGCGCTTCCTCGTGCACTGGTCAGCGGAAGTCTTCATGGACGGCGAAGAGCTGAAGAAGAATATGGACGGGACCGACAACCTCACCCACGAGCGCGCCATCGAGATGCTGATCGACGACGCCCGCCAGCGCGGCCACGACATCGCCACGCCGAGTGACCCGCTGCACGATCCCGCCTTCATCCAGGCGATCAACGCGGTATACGACGTGGGCGGACCTGTCAGCTACCCCGAGTGCGCCCCGGTGACGCCCCTGTACACCAGTGCGGCGTGATCCAGGCAGCGGGACTGGTGGCCATGTAGTTCGCGCCCCGTGCTGCCCATGGACACCGAGCTATACAGCATGCCACCGCGAGAATTTGCACGCGGCGTTCGATACATTTCACCGGGTGTAACCCTCTATGCATTGAGCCTTCGGCATCACCGCGGGATTTACCGGACGCCGGGCTTCCCGCGGTGCGGTTATCTGGGAGCGGAGACATACAGTCTCACAGGCCCACGCAGCCCGGCCGCGACGAGCTGGTTCTCGAAGCCGGCCATGTGGCTGTACAGCGGATCGCCCGCCAGCGCGCGGCCCACGAAATAATTGCGCAGCGGCGGCGTCACAAAGACCTCGACCGTGTTCACCCCGGGGCGCAGCGCGTCGCTGATATCGAGCCTGAAGGGCGGCAGGCTTGCCCGGCCGACGGACTCGCCGTTCACCGATACGACGGCCGAGCCCTGCACCAGGCCCAGATCGAGGATGTACCTGGACTGCTCAACCGTGTCTTCGATTTCCAGGGTGTGCCGGTAGACACCGGGACCGCGGGCGTGTTTCAGCGCCTCGATGTCGCGCCAGTCGGGTAAATCCTTCAGTTTGGCGCGGTAATCGCCCAACTCGAACTGCCAACCCGTGAGTAGCCGACTTTGCCCCGTGTGTACGCTATCGGGCAGGGGCGGCGGAGCGCCGCGCAGAGCGTCCGGCATGGGTACGCCCGTGATGAGGAAGCGGCTGTCGAAGCCGGTGAGGGACAGGGAAAGCGAGCCCGCGGCCGGTCGTGCAGCCCAGGCGCGGCCCGTGCTCGCGTCGAACCACCAGGCGCCGGCATTCGGGGCCCCCGCCAGTTCCAGCTCGACGTGAGCGGCGGACTGGTTGGCGTAGAAGTGGATCTGCCCCCCATCGTCCAGCAGGCGCCGGTGGCGAAGAATATCGGACGGCGCCGCATAGCGCAGTGCGCCGCTGGTCGCATCGACCAGGCGCGATACCAGGCGTCCGTCGTCGAGCGCGAAGTGCCCGGCCCCCGCCCCGCGCAGTTGCGCGACACCGCGCCGTACGGCGAGGTCGCCCGCCTCCGCCTCATGGAAACTGTGCTGGCGCTCGGGCATGTTGCCGGCGAACACCACTTCAATGCCCTCATCGAGTTGCTCTTGCAGCGCCTGCACCGTCGCCGGTGGCATTGCCTCGACCTCGGGCAGCAGGATGACGCCGTAGCGCCCGCCGGAGGCGGTCAATTCACCCGAGCGCAGTTTTCCGCTCTGCAACGCATGATCATTCAGCCAGGCCCAGGTGAGCCCGCGGCGCTCCATCCCGGCGAGCAGGGGCTGTATCCGCTCCACCCAGGCCACCCTGGGGTCAACGTGCTCGGGCGGGACGCTCAACAGGCGCTCCAGTTGCGCCTTGCCGGCGGAAAGCTCCGGGGCCTCCAGCGCCACGGTCGCCGGATCTGCGTCCGGCAGGCTGCCGGCCACCAGCGCCTCACCGGTACCGACATCCCGATTCGGCCCGTGGAAGCCCAGGAAGGGGTAGTACACGAGTACGTCGGCGGAGAGCGCGCCCTGGCGCAACAGGTACTGGCTGCGGGCGATGTATTCGTTGAGTGCCGGGATGTCGGGCCAGAGTGCCGTATTCGCCGGCCCGTACAAACCGGAGAAGTGCGCGGGATTGCTCGGACCGGAGAAAGGCTGCCAGCCCTCCTCACCGTAATCGCCCGCGCCGCTGCCCTGCCAGGGCCAGGGCGTACCGTGGTAGACAATGTGGTTCACTCCCGCGAGCAGCAGCTTGTCTGCGGCCGCCTTCAGGCGCCTGGCCGTGGGTTGGTAATCCCGGTTGATCCACACGAAGGACTCGGCGCTCACCAGGGGCCGGCCGTACAGCGCGCCGGCGGAGCTGGCGAACTTAAGGCCAACGTTAGCGCCGCCAGCCCACAATTGCTCCGTTTCCGGAATCGAGTTGGCGCCCAACGCGCGCAGCAGGTCGATGTCCATCCCGTAGCTTTGCCCGCGGGAAGTCAGGCCGCGGGCATGCGCCCAATCGGCGGAAGTCTCCACGAAGCGCTCTAGGATGAGGTCGGACAGCGTCTGCTGGTAGTCGTGACGGATGCGCTCGTCCAGCGGCGTGACCTGAAACTCCGGCGCCGCGTATACACCGAGCAGTTCGCGGAAATAAAAGTTGTCGATCCCTTCCACGTACACCGCCGGCAGGTAGGGCTCGAGGTCGTAACCCCGGCGCTCGCGAAACTCCGGCAGAATGTCCTCCACCGCCATGCGGCGCAGGCGGAATTCGAGACTGTCGTTGAAGAACCCTCGCAGCCCCTCGCCGTAGTGCTGCGGCAACCCGGTACGCTCACCATACGCGTACTCGTAATGCCCGATGACCTGGGGTTTGCGCAGGTGGTCGACGACGAAACCCTGTGGTTTCTGAGCTGCTCCCATGGGAACCTCGCCCGAAGGCAGCAAATAGCTGGCGATAATCAACCATTCCCCTTCCGGGGCATCCCACTCCAGACGCCTGTTTGAAACGTGCTGCGTGAGCACCTGCAGGGAGTCCGCCTTCAAACGCACTGTATCGTCGAGATGGAAGATGCCGCCGCGGCGTTCGCCCGACTCCACGCGCGCCGCCACCACGCTGAGCAGTCGTGCATGGCCAGCGGGAAAGTTGGAGAAGTCCGGTCCGGCGAATTCAATCATGGCAAAAATGTATTCCCCCAGCCCGGTGGTGGGACGCGGCAGCTCGATGGAAACTCTACCTCCGGTGACCGACGCCTCCCCATAGGCGAGGATCGTATTGCTGTCTTCCAGCAATATTTCCGGTCCGCCAGGCGGCCAGCCGCTGAAATGCGTGAGGTCCACCTGCAGGCCGATCCCATCTGCATGCGCCACCGTCTCGTTGAGCGTTTCGTAGTAGGCGGGGGTATCGAACGAATAGACCCGGGCCATCACCACGTCATCGTCCGTCACGTTGATCATGCCACCGAGGAAAGGCTGAATCTCCACGCCGCCGAAGCCCGCAGCGCGCAGCACGTCCAGTTGGCTCTGGGCGGTTTCCACGTCGACATCGCCGCCCGGCCACCACCAGCGCGTCCAGGGTCTTGCCGCAATGGGCGGATCGCCTATACGCGACCAGTCGAAACCGGCAAGGGCGCCGGGCACGGGTGATTCGAAAGCGTCTCCAGGAAGCGGAGCGTCCGCGGCGTAACTGGCGATACTGGGCTGCCCCGGCGGGTCCGGCGGCGGCTCCAGATGAGCCTGCTGGCGATACAGGAACCACCCGGCACCCGCTGCCGCCGCCACCAGCAGCACCACAAAGACGATCCCGACGATTTTCAGCGCACGTTTCAACATGGATGTTTTCCCTGTTGGTCAGGCCGCCGCAGCCCGTCCAGAGTGTGCAGCTCCCCGTTTCCGGCGACAGCCAGCAACGCATCGTCGGGCGTGGTGTTCCAGAGGAAATAGCTCAATTGCTCGAAGCCCGAAGGCGACACGCTCCTCCAGGGGCTGCGTGCCCGACGCCCCTTAAAGTTCGGCGCCGGCGTCCTGGCAATCAACCGCCGCCGAACAACACACGCATCGTCACGCCGATCTCACGCTCCTGCACATAGCGCACGCTGCCGTACCCGGTCGGGAAGGCGTCATAGACCCTCTGCGGATCAGTGCGATCAAGCTGCGTATCCTCATCAAGGGCGTTCTTCGCCCACAGCGCCACCTCCCACTCACCGGATGGGTCGCGCAGGCCCAGGTAGAGATTCAGCAGGCCGTAGGCATCGGCCTCGAAGCCGCCGTCGTTCTCTTCCTCCGAGTAGTAGTTGTAGAGCACCCGGGCATAGCCTTGCTGGCTCACGAGGGGGAACGTGACCTCCGACTGCAGAGTCGTCACCCATTCCGGTACGGTTGAAATGCGGCTGTCCACCGTGCAGAAAATTACATCGTTGCCGCCGAAATCACCGGGGGTCAGGTTGCCCACGTCGCCATCGTCGGGGCTGCCATCGAGGTTCGTGTCCCGACAGGGCACATCGGCATCATCATAGCGGCCGTCGGCGTAAGCCGTGGTGAGTTGCAGCCACCAGTTTTCGGTGGCCTCGAAGGCAACATCCAGTTCAGCGCCGTCGACGGTGGCGTCCCCGGGGTAGGTGAAGCCAGCAGCCGTCAAGATCTGGTCAGTTGTCATGTCCAGCACCGGAATGTCGTTAAAGCGGCCGATATAGTTGTCAAAATCCTGGTGATAGACTGACAGGTTCACCCGCAGCCGGCTATCCAGCCACTCCGAGCGCAAGCCCAATTCGTAGGCATCGGATTCCTCGTCGTCGCCCTTGATCAGCGAGCGGTCCATGACGGGGGTCGTGACGCCCACGGTAACGCCCGCCGGGCGCCAGGAATGGGCATAGGTGAAATAGGCCATCAGGTCATCGGTGAACTGTTGCTTCAGCGACGCCTGGTAGACCCATTCGTCCGTTTTATCCCTGTCCGGCGCGGTGAACTGCGGCAGGTCCAGCGCCAGGTCACAGAAACCCGGGAATGACTCGATGCCGGTAAACGGCGCGAAGGCCTGCAGACCTGCACAACCGGCATCGCCGATGGAAACGCCGGGCGATATGCCGACCGCGATCAGGGCGTCCTCGAAATTCAGCACTTCGTTCCGCTTTGAGTCGTTCTCGAGATAGCGAACCCCAAGACTGAGATCGGTGCTGTCGGTTAGATGCAAAACGGTGCTGGAGTAGATGGCAATGTTCTCCACATCCGTGGTGACTTCGCCGCTGACGCCCAGCAGGTAGGCCGAGTCCAGGGGTCCGATGGGATCAGGCTCCAGTGGGTAGCCGAAGGCGCCAGGGTTGACGTTGTCCTGCGCAAAGGTGGTCTCGGTTTTCGTCTTCTGGTACCAAACGCCGACCAGGTAATCCGCGAACTGGTCGGGAGCCGTGGATTCAAGGCGCAGCTCGTGGCTGTCGAGCTCGTAACTCGAATCAGTCACCTGGTTCTGCGGGTAGTTGAGCGCCGCGTTGTACAGATCCAGTTCCGCATCGTAGGAAAAGGAGTTGTCCTGGTAGGCGCCGGCGTACACGAGCCGGTGGCTCGGCAGGTCCCAGGCCACGTTCCATGTGGTGATCTGCGACTCCTGGTTGCCGCCGGTGCCGTTTTCGTAGACGCCGAGATTGGCGCGGCCGTCGATCGGCGGGCCGTTGTAGCCGGCGCCCGGGCCGTTAACGGGGGTTAGATTGACCCGGTCTGAATCCAGCGACTGGTGCATCAGGACCGCGTCGAGGTTGTCAGTGGGCGCCCAGCGCAGTGAGGTGCGCCAGCTCGTGGTCTCGCGCTCACTACTGGCGTTGGAGTTCACGCTTTCGACCTGGTTGCCTTCGTCCTCGTCGTAGAGTCCAGCGATGCGCAGCGCCAGCCGGTTCTCGACAATCGGCAGGTTGACCGCTGCCTGGCCATTCACCGTGCCTTCGTTGCCGAAGGCGCCGGAGATCGATCCGCCGAGCGCATCGAGATCGGGACGGCGCGTGGTCAGGGTGATGGCACCGGCCGGCGAGGGCCGTCCGCGGAGAATGCCCTGGGGGCCACGCAGCACTTCCACCTGGCCGATGTCGTAAATGCTCTGGAAGGCGTAGTTCGCGTCCACCGGCGTGTCGTTAATGTAGATATCCACGGCGGGATCGGCGGAGGAGTTGGAGTCGAAGCCGACACCGCGCAGGCTCGCCGCCGAGCCGAAGGCTCCCTGGCTGTCCAGCGCAAGGCCCGGGGAAAGCTGCTGCAGGTCATCGAAGCGGAAAATATTGTATCCCTGTACATCCTCGGCGGTGATCGCCGTCACCGTCATCGGCACTTCCTGAAGACTTTCCTCACGGCGCGTCGCCGTAACGATCACTTCTTCCAGCAGACCGGAAGACGCGGCGGTCACCGGGGACGGCTGGGCCGAGGCGAGGCCAGTGAAACCATATGCACAACTCATCGATACAGCGATGGCCAGCGGGGCTTTCCTAAGCATGGCGGTTCTCCTGCGTATGAACGCTTTGTTATATCGGTTTGGTCTATCCGGGACTGTGCCTGCTCCGGCAGTGAAATCTTCTGCGTGGTAGGGCGACCGGCCGGCTGTAGGTGTCTGGCTACAATTTAACTTATATGTAATTTAATTGTAATCATCGCGCAATACCCCATCCCTCGTCAACAACTCGCGCACAGAGATCAGGGGGTCCTGGCAGTTGCTAGCTGCCCATGCCCGATGCGTCAATATCCGGGTGTGCGTATTCAGGCAACACCGCATCCTCGATACGCTTTTTCCCGTCCAGCGTGTAAACCGACAGTTTATGAAAATGCGGAAAATGCAGGCTGTAGGCTGTGAGCCCCGTCCGTTCGCTGGCGGGCAGGTGACACAGGGCCAGGCCGGTCTCGGCGATGTACTCGATACGCTCGGACGGGTAGTCCTGCGGAATGTATTCGCTGGCTCCCGGGGTGCGTATGGCGGTGCTGGGCGCCAGCGTATTGACGGCGATACCGTGGGGCAGGAGTTCCGCGGCGAGTCCCTGGGTCATGCGGTGCACGGCGGCCTTGATGGCGGCGTACACCGTCGCACCGCCGTGCATCGCCCACTCGTCATAGGGGCGCAGCGGCGGCAGTGCCGTGACCGAGCCCAGGGTGACGATCCAGCCCGCCCCGCGCCGACGCATTTCCGGCACAGCGTGGCGATAAAGCCGGAACGGCGCGCGCAGGTAGTGGCCCAGGGTGCGGTCGAAAACGTCTGTCTCCATATCCACCGTCGGCGCGTACTCCGCCTTGCCGCCGCTGTGTACGAGGATGTCCAGGCCGCCGGCGAGATCCACCGCGCGCGGGACCAGCGAATCGAGGTCCGCATCCTTCTCCAGGTCCGCGACCAGCGGATACGCGGTACCGCCAGCGGCCTCGATCAAACCAACGGTTTCTTTGAGGGTGCCTTCGTACTTGCCGGCGCTGTCCAGGCTGCGCGCGGTGACCACGACGGTCGCGCCCTCCGCGGCGAGCCGCTGTGCCAGTGCGCGGCCGATGCCGCGGCTCGCGCCCGTGATCAGTGCGATCCTGTTTTCCAGCAATTTGCTCATGTAGATTCTCTCCCCGGAAGAATGGCGCTATTCGTGTATGAACACAGCCCCCGGCTGTAAGGGGCTACCCGGGCCGTTACCGCGACTGCGGCACGGCCTCCAATGACATCAGGCTGGAGCTCAGCGGACTGAAGGCGTGCGACAACCTGGCGTCAATCGCCTGCACGCCCGACTCCGGATCAAACCAGCGGTCGATATGCCCCCAGTGATGGGGGTGCACCATATAGGGCCCGATGAGGCCGTTCAGGTCGGCGAACTCCTGTTCCCACACGTAACTCCAGGGGGCTTCCCCTACCCGGCACCAGTCGGCCGCTATCGCGCGGCTGAGGCGCCAGTTGCGGATCTCGGGAATGTGTAACGGCATTTCGAGCAGGTCGCGCTCGAAGCGGACCGCCGTTTCGCCACCGACTCCAGGCAACAGGCGGAAAAAGGCAGTGCGCTTTACGCTGCCGGACAGCGCAGGCTCCCGCAGGCCCGCGCCGATAGTGTCCAGCGCCAGCGCGTGCACGGCGGCGCAATGTGTATCCAGGGCCGGTGCGATCGCATCCCGCCACACGGCAGACTGCCGCGCGGCCTTTGCGCTTGCGTCGTCCGCGTACAGCAGATCCAGGGTGAAGTCACCGGCCGCGTACTCCGGCGCGTAGTTGCGCGCAAGGCTTACGGCCTCGGTGCCGGGGAGGGTTTGCGCGGCGCGCTGCAGTTCTTCGGCGAATGCGGTTACCTGCTCTGCCCCGAGTCCGTCCCGCAGGGCGAGCTGGGCTGTTTCACGGTAGCCGCGGGTGGCGACTGCAGCATCGGATTCGTCGACAGGCTGCTCCGCCCCGAGTGCATCGGGTTCACACGGGTAGCAGCGCTCACGTTCAAGGCAGAATCCGTCGACCTCGGCCCAAAAAGCAACGACTTCCGGAGTGCCGGACTGAGCCCGCATCGCCCACCAGGCTCCAACGTCCGCGATCTGCCAGCGCAGCCAGAGGGTTACCGGCGCGTTGGCCGCGAGCACCGGGGGCGACACCCCGGTACCAACCAGCGTCAGCCCGCGGGCCTCGGCACCCGGCAGATACCGTTCGCGCAGCAGCGTCCGCAGCAGTGCCAGGTCGCCGGCATGGACGACGATACGATCTTGTACCGTGATCACGCTTCGCACCCTCCGCGCGAACCGGAAAAGCTCACGCCGGTTGCTCCAGTAATTCCACCACCTCGATCAGGTGGCCCTCATTGTCGGCCACAAACCCGACGCGCACGCCGTGCTCCTGCATGTCTTTAACCGGCTCCACCAGCGAACCGCCCGCGGCAAGCGCGCGCTCGATGAAGGCCCCGACATCCGTTGTCTGGAAGCCCAGTATTACCTCATCTCTGCCCGGCGCCGATTGATCGGTAAATTGAAGCAGCACGAACATGCCCGCGCCCTCCCCCGTCGGCTGGTACATTATCTCTTTGATCGGGCGGCCGCCGATGCTGCTTTCCACACGGGCGAGTTCCTGCAGGGCGCACACCTCGGTATAGAAGGCAGCACTCGCCTCGAGGTCCGCTACCAGGAGTTTGGTAAAGCCGAAATGTTGTGATTGAGTGGTGGCCATGGTGTTCATCCTGATTGTTGGTACATGCCTGTGTCTCAGTCCAGCCGTGGGTACGGCACTGTGCCGGCTCGCCGCTCCACTCCCTGGAGGGGCAGATGCGGCCCTTTGGGCGCCCTCGCCCAGGGTTCGCTGGACTATTAACTTATGTATAATTTAATTTCTACGTTATCCGTGATCGGCGAGCGCGTCAACCATTCGGGATGCGCAATCGCTCCCGGCCCCGCGCGGCATGCCCATTCAACCCAAGGCTCAACCGCCCGGTTACCGGTGTGCCTATGTCCATCGCGATGCCGACAAACCGAATAACGCCCCAAAGATTACAAAGGAGCCAGCCCTAGATGACCGACCCATCCATTGCCCGACAGACCCTCTTCGACGTGCTGCGTCGCAGCGCGGCTCGCCACCCGGGCAAGCCCGCCCTGAAACAGCACGACATCTCCCTTGATTACCGGGATTGGCTGACGCGGGCCGAGCGCGTGGCCGGAGGCCTGGAGTCGCTCGGTATCGTCCAAGGCGACCGCGTGGCGATACTCTCGCGTAACTCGGCCGAGTTCGCCATCGCGCGCTTCGCGATCAGTGCCCTGGGCGCGGTGCTGGTACCGGTGAACTTCATGCTGAACACCGAAGAAGCGGCCTACGTACTGTCGCACAGCGAGGCGCGCCTGCTCATGGTGGGAGCCACCGAGGTGGACAAGGCGCGCGCGGCGGCGGCGCAGTGCAGCAACCTTCAGTCGCTGGTGTGGCTGGCGCAGGGTGAGGCCCCGGCAGGCATGCGGGCCTTCGACGAACTGCTGGCGGCGCAGCCGCTCCAGCGGCCCACCGCCATAGTTTCCGACGCGCCCGCGCAGATTATCTACACCAGCGGGACCGAATCCGCCCCCAAGGGTGCGGTCCTGAGTCATGCGGCGGTGCTGTGGCAGTACGGCAGCATCATCGCCGATGCCGAAGTCGCCACCGATGACAGGCTGCTGCACGCAATGCCCCTCTACCACTGCGCGCAACTGGACTGCTTTCTCGGTCCCGCAGTGCAGGTCGGCGCCTTCAACGTGATCACCAATGACAACAGCGCAGCCAACCTGCTCACGCTGCTGGAGCGAGAAAGCATCACGTCGTTTTTTGCGCCACCCACAGTATGGATCGCCCTGCTCAACGATTCCCGCTTCGAGGGCACAGACCTTTCCCAATTGCGCAAGGGCTACTACGGCGCCTCGATCATGCCGGTGGAAATACTGCGGGAAATCCAGCGGCGGTTGCCCCAATTGCGCCTGTGGAATCTATACGGCCAGACGGAAATCGCCCCGGTGGCCACGATCCTCAAGCCCGCTGACCAGATCCGCAAGGCCGGCTCGGCCGGACGACCGGTGATCAACGTGGAAACACGCGTGGTCGACGATGACGGCGAGGACGTGGCCATCGGCGAAATCGGCGAGGTGGTGCACCGCTCGCCGCAGCTACTGAGCGAATACTACAAGAACCCGGAAAAGACGGCTGAGGCCTTCGCCGGCGGCTGGTTTCACAGCGGCGACCTGGCCACCGTCGACAAGGAGGGCTACCTGACCATCGTCGACCGCAAGAAGGACATGATCAAGAGCGGTGGCGAGAACGTGTCGGGTCGCGAAGTGGAGGAGACCGTCTACGGTCACGCTGCCGTGGCGGAGGTCGCGGTGATCGGCGTGCCCCACTCGCGCTGGATCGAGGCGGTGACCGCCGTGGTCGTGGCGAAGAGCGGCGCCACCCGGGACGCCGACGATCTCATCGCTCACTGCCGGCGGTCACTCGCGGGCTTCAAGGTGCCCAAGGCCGTGGTGTTTGTCGATGAACTGCCGCGCAACCCCTCGGGGAAAATCCTCAAACGCGACCTGCGCCGACAATTCGAGGATTTATTCAGCGAGGCGCGATGAGCGCCAGGCCGCGCCGGGATCGATCACTCCCGAGGCGGGTCAGACCGCCGTCGAAAGCCCCATGGCCGCCAGCGTCTCCTGCGGCAGTGAGGGCACGCCAAGCGTTTCCAGATGGCGGGCGCGGTTGGCTGCGAACTCACGCGTAATATCAGGGTGTGTCGACACCCAGAAGTCACCCGCGGCGATCTGCGGCAGAATACGTCGAGCGGCCTCCTCTCCACTAATCCCGTCCGCCTCAAGCATGCCGTGCATCAGGTCGCGATGCCTGGAACTGCCCTGGTCCCCGCCGGTATGACTGTCGGTGAAAATACGCGTCGCCACCGGCCCGGGCAGGATGGCTGAAACATGCACTGGCGCCCGCTTGAGCTGCATCTCAAGATACAAACATTCGGAAAACGCGATAAGCGCATGCTTGCTCATAATATAGGATGTCTGGATGGGCATGATCCCCAGGCCGCCGATAGACGCAGTGTTGGCGATCCAGGCGGGCTGGCCACTGGCGAGCATGCGCGGTGCGAATGCGCGCACACCGTGCACCGCGCCGTGAATATTGATATTCAGGGTTTTGTCCCATATCGCAGCGTCCAACTCCCAACTGAAGCCCAGCGTCTCGATGCCGGCGTTGTTGACAAGCAGCCGCACATCGCCGAAACGGTCATGGGTTGCGCGCGCAAGGGCATCCATCGAATTCGCATCGCCCACGTCCACGCAGACCGCCAGCGCTTCGCCGCCGGCGCCCTCGATTTCCGCCACAACGCCGCGTGCACGTTCCAGGTCAATATCGGCCACCACCACACGCATGCCCTGCTCCGCCGCCAGGCACGCGAGACCCCGGCCGATGCCCGAACCCCCGCCCGTGATGACAGCGACCCCGCCTCGAAAAACCTCCATCCCATCAGGCACGTCATGCCCTCCTGCGCCAGCAAAAGCATTTATCTTAGCAGTAATTAAATGCCGCTGACGATCGCCACTGGTTCAGTCTGCAGTACCCGGCGTCTGTAACGCACGTTCGAGATTGGCGATGAGCTGGTGAAAGGCGAGGTCCAGGATCTCTTGCGAGGACAACTCCACGTTTTCCTTGCGCAGCATGATCAAAAAGTCCTGCTCGTCCCGCTCCAGCTGATCGAGTTCCGTGAGCGAGATCGGTGAACGCCACGCGCTGCCCTCACGTTCAAACACGATCGTTGCGAGGGCGTTACTGCAGAACATCCAGGCGTGCAGCGCGAGATCGTGCCCGCGCAGGCCGTTTTCATAGAGCGTGCGCGAGACGGTCAGGGTGATACGCAGCCAGCCAGCCGAGTAGCGGCCTTCCGCGCCCATCACTTCGACGATTACCGGGTAGTCGTCGGTGTGTTTTTTCAACGCCCACAGCCACTGCCACAGGGTATCCTGCCAGGTCTGGTTGCGTTTTGGCTTCGGCATGCTGAACTGCATACAGATGTGATCGGCGATGGCCGCCAGCAGCGCGTCGCGGCTGGGGAAATAGTTGTACAGCGCCATGGACACGGTATCGAGCGCCTTGGCGACTCGCGCCATGGTGAACCGCTCTACCGGCTGCTGCTCCAGCAACTTGATGGAGGCATCAAGCACCAGCTCGCGTGACAGCCGTGGGGGCCGGCCTGCCCGTCCATTGCCGGCTGCGGAGCTTTGCCGGCGAGCCGTCGTTTTCTTTTTTGTCCTGGTGCTGGTTGCTGTTTTCGCCTTGGCTTTTGGTTTTGCCTTGGTAGTTGTTTTGGTTTTGGTTGTTGTCTTCGCGTTGTTCGCCGGACGCTTTCGGGCGGCGCTGCGACCCGCCGCGGCCTTGCCACGGCTCCTGGTCCCGGCGCCACCTTTGGGTTTACCGAGGCCTCCGGCCTTTTGGGTGTCTCCTGACATGCTGGCGCCCCGTGCGAATCGGCCCCTCTAACGTCACGCCTGTCGCGACCGGACCTGCCGAGACTATAGCGGCGGGCCGCCCTGCGCAGCAAGCCCTGCGTGGTTCACGGCACCATCCTTCTGGCTTGTATCGCAAAAGCGGTAATCGGCCAGGTCAGGTTGTCGCGTCATTTGCCAGTACTCGACAAGACGGTATGGGCAGGAAAGAAAGACGCGACCCGCGCTGTTCTTGTAGTAGCTGCTGGCCTTTGGATGCGACCAGATCAGTGTGCGCATCATGTCATCGATTCGCTCGTTGTACGTCGCCGCCGCTTCCTCGGTCGGCTCCAACGCCTGCCGGCCACTCTGCGTCAATGCCTCAAGGCACTCCATAATGTAGTGGATCTGCGTTTCGGAGGTGATGTTTTGCCCGCCCGCATGATTCGGCGCACTGTTGGGGCCAACGGTCATGAAGTAATTCGGGTAGCCCGGCACCGTCACGCCAAGATACGCGCGCGGGTCGTCCTCACCCCACTCCTCCCGCAGGCTCCGCCCGCCGCGACCCTCGATACGCAGGCCGCCAGTCATCTCGGCGATGTCGAAACCGGTGGCGCAAAGGATGACGTCCACGGGTACGTGGCTGCCATCGCGCAGCACCATGCCGTCGGCCACTACGTGTTCCAGCGTGTTGTCCTCCAGCGTGACGTTGTCGCGGCACAGGGTATCCAGCCAGTTGATATCCATGCAGATGCGCTTGCCGAATACCGGGTAGTCCGGAACCAGTTTCTCCAGGAGGTCCGGTCTGTGCGCGAGCTTCTGCTCGTAGTTCTGCAGGCAGTACTGGCGCACGGCCTCGTTGGCGGCAGATACCGAGCTGCCGTCTTCGCTGCGCCACTGAGGGTCGACGCGGATGTTTTCGTACAGGCCGTCCGCGGCGAACCAATAGGCCCGGAAGCGAAACCAGGAGGCGTAGTGCGGGATCTCGCGCTGCGCCCAGCGGATGGATTCCGGCACTTCGATGAAGGTGTTCGGCATTACCCAGTGGCGGGACCGCTGGAATACAGTGAGATGCCCGACGATGGGGGCGATCGCGGCACCGAGCTGCACGCCGCTGGCGGCGGTGCCAATCAGGGCCACGCGCTTGCCGCGCAGGTCCACGCCGTCGTCCCAGCCAGCGGTGTGCATCACCGGCCCCTGAAAATTTCCAAGGCCCGGAATTTTCGGCAGGGACCAGCGGTTCACCGGCCCGTGGGCGTTGATCACGGCGTTGGCACGCAAGAAGCGCCGCCCCGAGGCGTCCTCGACTTCCACTTCCCATTCGCAGCGCTGCTCGTCCCAGGCCATGCCCAGCACCCGCGTTTCAAACACGACGTGGCGGCGCAGCTCGTACCTGGCGGCCACCGCCAGCAGGTATTTCTGGAATTCCGGACCCTGGGGCGTGTAGTGGGACCAGTTCGGGTTCAGCTCGAAGGAATAGGAATAGAAGTGGCTGGGGGTATCTACCGCGCAGCCGGGATAGGTATTCTCCCACCAGGTGCCCCCGATTTCCGGATTCTTTTCGATCACCTGGAAGCGGTAGCCCGCTTCGTCCAGCTTGATGGCCGCGAGCAGGCCCGTGAGCCCGGCACCGATCACCAGCACCCGGAAATCCGCGGGCGGCGGCCGCCGCCCGGGGCGCTCACTACGCCGTTCCGGTGCGTCGAAACCCATCTGCTCGCGCAGCATGGGAATGAATTCTTCGCTGACGGGCTCGCCCACGTCCGCGCTGAGCATCGCGCGGAACAGGTCGGGAGGCAGGCCGCTGTCTTGCGGCGGCGGGTCGCGGGTGAGCAGGGTAAACAGGCGCTCCCGCAACTCACCGGCCAGCGCCTGAGGTACCTCCCGGGGCGGCTCGAAGACCGACCCGACATAGGGGGCGAAACGCTCGAGAAACGCCGCATCGCGCTCGAAATGCGTGAGCACCATGAGCCAGGTGGGGAGATCGCCTTCCAGCAGCGCGCGGCGCAACATCGCCTCGTCGCGCACTGGGAGTTGCGGATGGATATCGATAATCGGATCGTTCATGTTGTTCCCTGAAAAGGCTCCTGACGGCAGGACATCGCGCCTGTATTTACTATTATCTTATATATAAGTTTATTGTCAAACAAAACGCCGACGCGAACCGCGGGATACCCTCGCGGCCCTCTCGATCAAGCGTTCGGGATTTCGGATACCCTGAGTATGAGCTTAGCGCCCGCGTGGCCGGTCTCGGATACACGGTGCGCATCACGCACTTCCTGCAGGTCGAACTCGCGCAGCGGCGGCAGGCGCACTTCTTCCTGCGCCGCAAGCTCCAGGATGCGCTCGAGTGTTTGCGCGCACCCAACATCACTCATCGTGGAAAATACCCGGTTGACGCCTCGCTGTGCCGCTGCCGTCGCGGAAGCCTCCAGATCGCCGTCGTCCACCAGGGTGGGAATGCTGACGAAGGTGCCGCCTTCCTGCACCAGATTGAGGGCCTGGGGCAACGTGCTCGCACCCACGACGTCCATGAGGAAGTCCACGCCCCCGGGTGCCCAGTTCCGAACGGCATCGGCGATGTCTTCCCGTCGGTAATCGATGACGCGCTCCACGCCCAAAGAATCCAGGTACTGGACGTTGGCGGTCGAGCAGGTCGCCGCAACATGTGCGCCCGCCCAGCGCGCGAACTGTACAGCGAAGGTGCCAACACCTCCGGAGCCGCCGTGGATCAGAACGTGCTGACCACGTTGCAGCCCGCCGCGGTCGAACAGCCCCTGCCAGGCGGTGAGCGCCGCGACCGGCAGGGCGGCGGCCTGCGAGAAAGAAAGGCTGTGCGGAATTTTCGCCACGCGGTCTTCGTTCGCGAGCGTGTACTCGGCGTAGCTGCCCTGCCCTCCCTGCCCGTGGTTAGTCGGCGTGACCACCCGGTCTCCCACCGAGAAACCGGCAACACCTTCACCGACGGCGGCGACCACGCCCGCCGCATCAAAACCGATGATGTAGGGAAACACGTAGGGGCGGAACTGCGCGAGGTGCCCCTGCCGGTTTTTCCAGTCGGCGGGGTTGACGCCCGCGCGTGCCACCCGCACCAATACTTCCCCCGGGCCCGGCCGCGGCGTGTCGACTTCGGCGTAACGGAACACGTCCGGCCCGCCCGTTTCCTCGATGATCATGGCGTACATGAGGGTACCTCGGTTGAGTGGTTGGCTACCCAGCGCATCCTGTAGGAGAGTCAGCCGGAGAGTTGACGCGCGAAGAATTCTGACATGAACCCCAGGGTCTCCCGGGTTTCCGGCAGGTCGAGTGCGTACCAGTGGGAGTGGGGCATGCCATCGTACACGATCAGCTCTGCGGTGCGGCCGGCCCGCAGCAGCGCGCGGTGAAAGTTCGTCGTGCCGGAGAGCAACGCGTCGCGCGTGCCCGAGATCAGGAGTGTCGGCGGAAAGGCGGCAAGATCTCCAAGCTCGGGCGACACCAGCGGGTCGCGCGCGTCTGCACCGCCGAGATAGGCCGTGACCTCGCTCAACTCGTGCCCCAGGGGCAGGCTGAGCTGGCCGTAAAAACCGCTCAGGGTGAAGATGCTGCGTGTATCGCCGAACTCCGCCAGATTACCCCCCGCTGAGAAGACGCCCGCGCAGGCGGGCAGCGGGAGGCCCTCGCGTTGCATGCGGGCGATCGCCTGCGCCGTGAGGAAGCCGCCGGCGGAGCTGCCGTACAGCCCCACCTGAACGCCATCGTGTTCAGCCAGGCACGCGCGGTACACGGCCAGCACATCCTCGACCGCGGCGGGATACGGGTGCTCGGGCGCGAGACGGTAATCAACGGCAATCACCTCGAAACCGGTGAGCACCGCGACCGGGATCGCCTCTACGAGCGCGCCCGAACCCACCACGAAGCCGCCCCCGTGCAGGTTGATCAGCAGCGCGCCCGGCCGGCGGCGGTCAGCCTCCGCCGGTCGGACGCGGTGGCAGCGCACGCCGCCCAGGCTGACCTCCTCGATGTCGACCGGGTACATTGCCTGCGCCTGCGCATTCAAGGCGTCGAAGGCCGGTGCCATCGCATCGCGCATCGCCCACATGGGCACTGGCTCATCCGGCATCGGCGCCGCTGCCCAGGGGTCTGTCGAGAGATAGGCGCGCGCTTCGGTGCTGAGGCTGTCAGGTACGGGAATGCGCACATCACCCAGGTGGACGGTGCCGTCGGCGTCAATCTGATAGCTCATGTCTGGAAAAGATTCCTTGTCTGCTCGCCTTACGGAGAGGCTGCGTGCCGACCTCCAAGGCCGGTCGCGGTTGACCAGAGCACATTTACTTATGTATAAGATTATCTGGAGCATCACAGCGTGGTCAACCCGGTCGCAACCGTACAAAGCCGATGGGCAGCATTTCGACAACCCGGCACAGTGTGTTGAACCATGTTCGGCGAGTGCCCCCAATGCATGACGTCAATGGACATCAGCCAACACAAAAGGAACCGCATATGGACAGACTAAAGCTCGGTACGCTCTTTGATATGACGGACCGGGTCGTCATTGTCACAGGAGGCACTCGCGGGATCGGCCGCGCACTGGCCGAGGGCTACGCTGCCGCGGGCGCGAAAGTGGTAGTGGCCAGCCGCAAGCCTGAAGCCTGCACCGAGACGGAACGGCATCTGCGCGACATGGGGGCACAGGCCCTGGGCGTGCCCACTCACATGGGAGACCTGTCGGCACTACGTGATCTGGTGAGGAAAGCCGTCGATGCGTTCGGCGGCATTGACGTGGTGGTGAACAACGCCGCGACCGCACTCGCCATGCCGGTCGGCGAGTACACCGAAGAGGCCTGGAACAAGTCCATGGACGTCAACCTGCGTGGGCCGATGTTCCTGATCCAGGAAGCGCTGCCCTGGCTGAAGAAAAGCGACCACGCAGCCGTGCTCAATGTGGTTACGGGCGCCGCCTTCCTGTTCTCCTCCACCATCTCTCTCTATGCCATCGGCAAGTCGGGCCTGGTAGCCGGCACCCGGGCCATGGCGGCGGAGTTCGCCCCCTTCGGCATCCGCGTGAACGCGCTGTCCCCTGGCACGGTCGACACGGACATGGTCAGGGCGAATCCGGAGGAAGCGCAGGACGTGATGATCGGAATCCAGCTTATGCCGCGTATGGCCGCAGCGGACGAAATGGTCGGCCCTGCGCTGCTGCTGACCTCGGACGCGGGAAGCTTTATCACAGGACAGGTGCTATTCGCTGATGGGGGGATGGTGCCCAGGTAGCGTAACAGTGTGGGAGCATCACTGGCTTTTTGGTTTGGCAGGACTACCCAGATGGATCAGAACGGCCTCAGGACCGTTCTGACCCCTGCGGGGCGCCGTCGCTGCGCTCCCGCGTCCAAAACGCTCCTGTGGTCGCGTTTTGTCGAACGCCAGTTCTCGCTAGAGTAACCCCAGCCAAACCAAAAAAGCCCCCGGAAAGCGGGGGCCTTTTTGGTTTGGTAGGACTACCCAGATTCGAACTGGGGACCTCTACCATGTCAAGGTAGCGCTCTAACCAACTGAGCTATAGTCCTGTAAAACGGGAGGGGGAGTATAAGTGTCGATCGGGTCCGGCTCAATACTTTCTGCCCATTTCGCTACGGGATCCTGTCGGGAGCTATCGGAACCTGAACGCGGGACGTTCCCCCGAAACAGTGAAACTGGACAACACTCGGCGCAGTAGCTAGCTTAACGACTGTCTAAAAAGGATGAGGCGCAGATGATGGGAGAGTCAAGGACGGCTACCGGGGAGTGCCGCTGGCAAACTCCCATCGTGCGATTACTGGCGACGGCAACAATCGGGATGCTCGCACTGGCGTCGTTCGCGCCCCCCGTCGCGGCGGCAGCGCCGACGGCGACCGACTTCGATCTCAACCCTGTACCGGTCAACACCGTGATCAGCGTCACAGCCGCCGACCTGGTGAGCTCCTTCGCCACCGACCCGGACGGACCCCTCGGCGCAAGCTCGCTGGATTTCGACGGCGCCACCATCAACAGCCTGCCGGTGGGCAGCCCCGCTGACGCCGGTTTCGCCTACACTCCCGGGGCGGGCACGGCTGGCGAGTTCACAATCAACCCGGCCGTCCCCGCATTTGCGGGGCTCACCCCGGGCGACTCGGCCACCGTGGAGATATCCTACACGGTGACCGACCCCGACCTCGACAGCGACACCGGGGTGCTGCGTTTTTCCGTGGCGGGCGATCCCGGCCCCTACGACGAGCTGAGCTTCGACCACCAGGGCCTTCCAGCCGGCGGCGTGACTGCCGGCGCGGTGGCCGGCGTGGGCGACGCGCTGGTCTCGATTGTCATGACCGGTCCCGGCACGGTGGAATCGGCCCTGGCCAGTTATGACTTCGCGGCGATCACCCCACCACCGGGCACTTCACCCGGCTCCGAGATCGCCATCGCGATCGCCAGTGACGACTCCACGGCCGACGCCACGGCGGAGAACGGGTCGGTGGCGACCGCCACGGCGGAAAGCTCGTCGACCGCCACCGCACAGGCGCAGGACGTCGCGTCCGCTACCGCGTTCGCCACCGCGGACAGCGTCAGCAACGCCGAAGCCGACAACGAGTCGACCGCCACCGCCTTCGCCGGTGAGGACTCCACGGCCAGCGCCGTGGCTTCGGACACTTCGGACACGACCGCCTCGGCCATTAACGGCTCTGCCGCGGACGCGACGGCCACCGCAGTCAGCTCGGCCGCCGCGGATGCCGCGAACGAGGCGGTGGCGACCGCGACCGCAGACGCCGGGTCTACCGCGGTTGCCGGCGCGGACAACCTCGCGTCCGCCACCGCCAATGCCCAGGACTCGAGCGTCGCCGGGGCCAACGCTCTCAACAGCTCCATCGCGGATGCCGTAGCGGCGGACAACTCCGCCGCCAGCGCCTCGGCCTCGGCGGGCTCAGATGCGCTCGCTTCCGCACAGTTCGGTTCGGCGGCGGAAGCCAATACCAATGCCACTGCCTCGGCCAGTGCATCCGCGGAGAACGGCTCGGTGGCAACCGCGGACGCCTTCGACGGCTCGACGACAACCTCTCAGGCCGAGGGGAACAGTATCAGCAACGCTGAAGCCAACAACGGGTTGGTCGCGAACAGTCAGGCGTCGGGCGGCGCGTTCATGGCGGTGCTCGCCCCGGCGCCGGTCGCGATTCCCCAGATCGACGACAACGCCCCGAGTAATGCCGCCCTGCGGTTGCCAGAGGAGCTCGTCACATCCGTGGACACCACAACGCCGCTGCGCTTCCAGGTGGCCGGTTCCGGTGGCGCGGTTGACCGGGTAGTGCTCGGCGGGTTCCCCGCGGGCACGCTGCTGAGCGCAGGGACCGAGGAGTCACCGGGGGTATGGGCCTTCAGTGGGCCCCCGCCGTCGGGTCTCAACTTCTCGCTGCCACTGGGATGGACCGGGACCTTCTCTCTCGACGTCAGGATCAGCGTTGCGGGCGAGCAGGGCGTAGCGGAAGCGCCGATGCTGGTGAGGGTGGTAGCGCCGTCGGCGGTGCCGGCTCTCAGCATCTATGCCCTGGCGCTGCTGGCGCTGGCGCTGCTGGCAGGCGCGGCACTGAATATGCGGGCCCGGGAACGGGCCTGACGAGGTATACCTCTAAACTCGAGCCCGGTCCTGTCGCTTGCCAGTGGTCAAATCCGCAGTCGGTCAAACCGGCGGTAGCCACCTGCAGGAATCATTCCTTCACCCTCACCAACTACAACAGCCTGTCTTCTGCCATTGGCAACCCGGTGATCGTTTTTACCAGTCCCACGTGAACCTCTGGGCCATTGAACCGGGCCATGAATCCCGTACAGTGCTTCACACACGGTACCACTGAACCACTTCAACCTGTTCGGCGACGGCTGCACGCATCGGGCCGAGACCATCGCAGACAGGTTGATCGCACAACTACCCTGAACCACTGCCAGCGAGGAGGCCAGCGGATGAAAGTCAGCGGAATGCTGAGCGCCGACCTGGATATGGCGCCACTGTCCATTGCCGAGCTGGAACAGCGCGGCTACGACACGGCGTTTTCAGCCGAGATCAACAACGACCCGTTTTTCCCCCTGTTGCTGGCGGCCGAGCACAGCGAGCGCATCGCGCTCACCACGGCCATCAGCGTGGCCTTTGCGCGCAGCCCCATGACCGTAGCCACGCTGGCCTGGGACCTGAACCAGTATTCGCACGGGCGCTTCAGTATCGGGCTGGGCTCACAGATCAAGGCCCACATCACGCGGCGCTTTTCCATGCCCTGGTCGCAGCCGGCGTCACGCATGCGCGAGTTCGTCCAGGCCCTGCGCGCCATCTGGCAGTGCTGGGAAACGGGTGAGAAGCTGGCCTTCGAGGGTAAATTCTACTCGCACACGCTGATGACACCGATGTTCGTGCCGGCCAGGAAAGAGTACGCTGCGCCGGGTGTACGGGTTGCTGCCGTGGGGCCGCGCATGACCGAAGTGGCCGCGGAAGTGGCGGACGGCATGATCGCCCACGGCTTCACCACCGCGAAGTACCTGCGCGAGGTGACACTGCCAGCCGTCGAACGCGGGCTGAATGCCGCGGGGCGCGAGCGGGCCAGCCTGGACATCTCCGCGCCGGTGTTCGTGGTAACCGGCGCCAGCGAGGAGGCCTTTGCGCGGAGTAAACAGGCCGTGCAGAGCCAGATCGGTTTTTATGCCTCAACACCGGCCTATCGCCCGGTACTGGAGCTGCACGGCTGGGGCGATCTGCAAAGCGAGGCCAACCAACTCACCAGGGAGGGCCGCTGGCAGGACATGGGCGATCTGATCACAGACGAGATTCTGCAAACCTTTGCCATTGTTTCAGAGGATCTCGAGGCAGTGCCTGCGCTTCTGAAAGCACGTTACGCCGGCCTGATAGACACCTGGATGTGCACGGTTGATGCCGGCAGCCACGAGCTGCAGACGCAACTGGTGACGGCGGTGCAGGCGAAGTGAGACGCACACTTTAGAATTCATGCAATGCACGTTTGAGGATAGAACACATGAACATTGAACTGACGCCGGAACTGAAGGCGCTGCAGCAGGAAGTGCGGGAGTACATGAAGACCGTCATGACCCCGGAACTGCTGCAGGAAATGAAAGACGACGAGCTCAAGGAAGGCGGTGGCCCGGAGTTTCGCAAGCAATACGCGCGCATGGGCGCCGACGGCTGGATCGGGCTCTCCTGGTCGAAGGAACTCGGCGGCAAGGAGATGTCGCACCTCGAGCAGTACATCTTTACCGACGAGGTAGTGCGCTCGGGCTTTGCCTATCCGTTTCTTACTACCGAAGCGGTGACACCGGTCATCGCGGCGAATGCCAATGCCGAGGTGCGCGAAGAAGTGGTCGGCGGCGTCAAGCAGGGCAAGGTGGTAATTGCCATCGGCTACTCCGAGCCCAGTGCCGGCACCGATCTGGCGAGCCTGAAAACCAAAGCGGAAAAAGACGGTGACCACTGGATCATCAACGGCCAGAAAATGTGGACGAGCCTGGCCAACTACGCCGATTACGTGTGGCTCGCGGCGCGCACCGATCCGGACGCCGCCAAGAAGCACAAGGGCCTGACCATGTTCCTGGTGCCCACCAGCTACGAGGGCTTCTCCGTGAGCCCCGTGCACACGCTGGGCGTACGCACCAACGCCACCTTCTACAACGACGTTCGCCTGCCAGACAAGTACCGCGTGGGCGAGGTCAACGCCGGCTGGAAGCTCATCACCGGCCAGCTCAATATCGAACGTTTGTCGCTGTTCACCCACGGCCAGGTAGATTCCCTGTATGTGGACGTGTGCAAATGGGCGGCGGAAACCGCCGCGCCGGGTGGCGGCAAAATCATCGAGCAGCCCTGGGTGCAGCACAACCTGTCACGCGTAAAAAGCGGGCTGGAAGTAGTGAAGCTGATCTGCTGGAAGCAGGCCTGGGCGATGGATCAGGGCCCGCTGGATATGGCCGAAGCCTCCATGGCGAAGGTGTACTCCAGTGAATTTTTCGTGGAGCTGTATCGCCTGCTGCTGGAAGTGATGGGCAGCGCGGGCACCATTGCGGCGCACTCGCCGGGCGCGGTGTTGAAAGGCCGCATCGAGTTTCGCTGGCGCGTGGGTTCCATCCTCACCTTCGGTGGCGGCGCGAACGAGATCCAGCGCGACATCATCGCCATGGCGGGTTTGTGGATGCCGCGCACACGCTAGCCGAAAAGGCTCTGCATCGATAACGGTTGATTAGGGAATTGGAAAAGGAATCAGTATGGATTTCGTCATATCGGAAGAATTGAGAAGTGTGCAGCAACTGGCGGCGCAGATTCTCGGCGACTTCACGCAGGTCGACAAGCTCAAGATCATCGAGGCGCAGCCGGAACGCTTCGACCCGGCACTGTGGCAGGCGCTGGCCGAAGCCGGCCTGCTCGGACTGGATATCGAAGAGGCCCACGGCGGCATGGATCTCGGTTTTTACAGCCTCAGCATGCTGTGTGAAGAAGTGGGCCGCAGCGTGGCGCCGGTGCCGGTAGTGCCGGTGCTGGTGGGCGCGGCCGGCACGCTCCGGCGCTTCGGTTCCGACGCGCAGAAAGACGAGTGGCTGCCCGCCATCGCCAGCGGCAAGGCGTTGCTCAGCAGTGCGCTTGAGGAGTACCAGAACGACGACCCGGCTTCACCGGCCACCTCCGCCAAAGCGGTGGATGGGGGCTTTGCGCTCTCGGGTAGCAAGCTCTGCGTAGCGGCGGCCACCCGGGCAGCGCGCATTCTGGTGCCGGCCACAACGGGAGATGAACTGCTCGTTGTGCTCGTCGACCCGCAGGCCGCCGGCGTTACGCTCAACGCCCAGGTCGTCACCAGCGGCGAGACCTTGCACGAACTGGTACTGGAGAATGTACAGGTAGCCGCCGGAGACGTTGTCGCCCGCGGCGACGAGGCGCTGGCTGCCATGCACTGGGCACGGGCTGCCACGCGCACGGCGCTGTCCGCCATGGCGCTGGGCCTCTGCGACAAGATGATGCGCATCACCGGGCAGTACACCTCCGAACGCGAGCAGTTCGGCCGCGCCATCGCCACCTTCCAGGCGGTGAGCCACCGGGTGGCCGACTGTTATATCGACGTGGAGAGCCTGCGTCTGGTTACGCAGCAGGCCGCCTCGCTTATCGACCAGGAGCGCCCCGCCGAAGAAGCCGCTAACATGGCAAAGATCTGGTGCGGCGATGTCACCCATCGCGTGAGTCAGGCGGCGCAGCACTGTCACGGCGGAACCGGCGTGGATCGCGATTATATTCTGTTCCGCTACTGCCTGATGGCGCGGCAGATCGAACTGAGCGCCGGCAACAGTGCGCGTCTGGCGGGTGAACTCGGGCAGTCAATTGCCCGGGAGTACCTGGCAGCCTCCTAAAGCAGCGCCCGCGAGGGGAAGTACCGCCAGCAGTCTTCCAGCACCGTCCGCGCCGCGGACTCGCCGTCGCGCGCGGTAAGTGCCCGATGCAGCATTCTGCAGGCGTGCCGGTTCCAGGGCATCCGCGCGCGCACATACCGGCTGTAGGCAATCACACTGTCGACATCGCCCCTCCGCGCCGCCTGATAGGCCCGACTGGTGTCGCGCCATGGCCCTTCCGGTGCGGGCTGCGGGGGTGCGGGCAGGGGGTAATCCACCCGCGCCAGCAACCAGGACACCCCATCGCGATGCACCGCGCGCCAGCGGCCCGTCTCCAGCAGGGCGGACAGTTTCTCGTGTCCGTCACCGCGTGCATGGGGCCAGAGAATGAAATCGGGCTCATCCGCCTCGATCACATCGATCCAACCGGGCCGGGAGCGCAGCACGAACACATACTTCAGGTAGGTATCGGCGTCGAACAGCGTGTCGGCGCGACCGTCGATGTACACCTTTAAATCGCCGTCGCTGCGCCAGTGCACATAGCCGCCCCAGTTGTAGTAGGCAAACAGCTTGCCCTGTAGATCGTTGGCCCGCATGAAGTTGAGCGTATCCACCGGATAGGAGTATTCCGCCACCAGATAGTGGAATGCCGGCGCCGCCTGCAGGGGGTAGGGCAATACGCGCCACGCCGCCAGCAACAGCGCCACTATCGCCACCGGCACGGCCACCAGCCTGCCGCTGAGTGCGCGCAACCCCAGGCCGAACAGCGGCGCCAGCAACACCGCCAGCGAAATCGCGAAAATGGGAATGAAGCGCCGGCTGGTGAGTGCCATGGCCAGTGTGAGCGCTGTGAGCGCGAGCCCCTCCCAGGGTAAGCCCGTGCGCTTGCGCACCTCTGGCAACAGGTACAGCAGTGCCGCCAGCGGGGCCCACTGGAAGACGAAAAACAGTGGCGAACGAATGCCGCCGGGCGCGTTCGGCGGCAGCCATTCGGCCAGCGAACGAAAGGGAGAGGTCTCGTCGAAGGCGTATTTAAGGGGGTAAAGAAAGGTGCCAAAGCCCGAGGGATTGAGTACCGCGGCGAACGCGCAGAGCAGGCCAACCAGTGCGGCGCTGCGCAGTGTGCCCAGGCGCAGGTCGCGCCAGGGAAACAGCAGAATCCCCAGGGCCATCAGGCCGAAGAAGAACCCGCCGTGCATATTCACCCAGATCACGAAAATCAGTGCGAGCAGCAGTGGCCGCGGGCGGCGGCGCAGCAAGAGGTACATCAACAGGCTGAAAAACAGCAGCGTGTAAAGGTGTGGACGCACATCCAGGAACGGCGCGGCGATGGCGGCGGCGCCCACCGCGCACAGGAAGCCGGCAAAATGACTGCCGCTGACGCGGGCGAGCGCAAGTTGCAGCAGGGTGAAGGTGACGACAATCACCAGCCACTTCCAGTAAACCAGCGACTCCACGCCCCACTGGGCGGCGATTCCGTAGTACACCAGATCGGCGAGCCACTCATGGTTGAGCCAGGTGTGGCTCAGCGCCGTGTAGGACCAGTCGTCCACCATCCACAGGCTGCCGGTTTGCACCAGCTCGCGCCCGGCCGCCACATGCCACCACATGTCGGACCCGGCCATTTCGGTGTAGCCGAAGGAGAGATACATGAGGGCTCCCGCAACCAGCAACAGCAGCGCCGAGAGCCGGGTGTAGCGAGCATTTGCAGCGGGGTCGGGCACGCGTGTGTCGGCTTTGCTCACGGGGCGCTCACTCTACAACACGCAATATGCGAATGTCGCCCACGAACAGCTGGAAGGTGCCGTACAGGTATTTGTGCAGCAGCAGTTCGGGCATCACATTGCGCACCGGCAGCGTGAGGTAGGGCTGCAAGTGCGGGTGGCGGCCGGCCAGCGCCTCGCGGTAGAACGCGGCGTAGGCTGGCCGCGTTTTCACCAGGCGCGACAGATCGTGCACCAGTGGCCCGTTGAGTTCGTTGGCAAATGCGGTGTCGTACCAGTTTTCACTGAGAATCAGAAACCCCGCCCGGCGCAAAACAGCAGCGTCGTCGTCGGCATACTCGGGCCGGAACAGGGCATTGTTTCCCGGCGGCGGATTCACATAGAAGCTGGTGAATACCGGCACGTGCGGATGTTCGGCATAGAACGCTCGCAGTGCAATGCGCGGGTCGCGATGATAATCACTCACCAGGTCTACCGCGAGCAGGGCCGGCCATACCAGCACCAGGGCCACACACCAGCGGCGCGCGCCACACCGGGTGGCGTAAAGGCCGCAGGCCGCAAGGATGCAGGCCACCGGCAGCAGCGGCAGGTAGTGCCGGTAGTAGGTGATGGGCGAGACAAAGGCCATGAACAGCGCGAAGGCGCCAAGCGGCAGCAACAGGCAACCCCAGGCGCGGGTGTTGCCGCTACCGCCGCGCAGCACGGCGCGCGCACCCGCTGGCAACAACAACCAGGCCGGCAGGCCAACGCCCACCAGCAGCACCAGCGGCAGATTGAGCAGGTTGCGCGGCAGCTTGTGCCAGTCGATCGCCGCATAGGAGGTACCGAAGCGGCCGCTGGCACTGCCCATCGTGTATGCCGCTATCAGGTCGATATGACTGAGCGCCCAGGCCAGCGGCGGCAGCAGTATCCAGACTGCGAGCATGCCGCGGTGAATGTGCCGCCAGGGAATGAGCAGGTACCACAGGGCCAGCGTATAGGGCAGCCAGGCATGTTCGCGAAACCCCGGAATACTCGGCAGGCCAAACAGCAGCGCACTGGCAAGGAGTACCACTGCCAGGCGCCGATTGCTGAAACCCCTGTGTAAGTAAGCCCACACTTTCTCCGGAAGCCATGCCAGATAGGCCAGCAGTGCAAACACCCAGTACTTGGCCCAGACGCCAGCCAGCAGCAGGGCTGGACTCAAGCGCAGGCTCAGGCGCGAGCCGCGGGCGCCGGCAAATACCAGCGCCGCGAGGAACAGGTAGATGAAAAACACCGAGGGGGCGTCTACCGTGCCGCTCTGGGATTCGCTCATGTGCCACCCGGAAAGCGCCAGCAGCCCCCCCGCCGTCCAGCCCACGGCGGGCTGGCCGGGCATGAGCCACAGCCCGATCAGCGCCGTGAGCACCACCGTGAGCGCACCGGCTACCGCCGAGTAGCCGCGCGCCACCATCAGATGCCCGGGCCCGTGGCAGTAGCGTTTGACCGCGGCGGCGTTGCCGTGAATGCCGGCGGGCGGCGGCGACCCCAGCGCCGAGGCGAGGGCTACCGTCTGGGCACCGACGAATGGCGTGTAATCAAAGCCACCCAGCGCCGCGCGGCAGGAACCGGCTTCGTCGAAATTGACCAGGGAGAAACTGCCGGGATGATCCCACCCCCAACCCACCGTGAGTGCGCTGTAGAGGCGCGGCAGCAGAGCCAGGATAAACAGGGCGAACAGGTAGAGCACAATACGTGGCCCGGGACGGTCGAAGTTCGCACCGGACGCCACTTATACGTATCCGTGCTCCCGAAACCATGCCACGGAATCCGCCACAGCGGTTTCAATCGGCGTCTGCGGCAGGCCCAGTTCCGACACCGCCTTGGCCGGATTCACATACGGATGCTGCAGGGCAAACACGGTGTTCTTGTAGGTGGTGATGGGAGCCTTGCCGCTGAGCTTCGACCACGCCTCCGCGAGCTTTGCCACCCGCAGCATGGTTTTGCCAGACACCTCGCTGCGCGCGACATTTTCCACGCCACCGATGCGGCCGATGAGTTGCAGAAACTCCCGGTTACTCATGTTGCCCGCGGCGTTGGCGAGAATGTAGGATTCGCCGATGCGGCCCTTCTCCATCGCCAGTACATGGCCCGCGGCCACATCGCGCACATCCACGGCGCACACGCCGCCATCCCAGTAGTTCTTCATCTTGCCCTTGAGGGTGCTGATAATCATGCTCCCGGTGGGCGTGGGTGCGCGATCCCCCGGGCCAAAGGGCAGCCCCGGCAGCACCATCGTCACGGGTAAGCCATCACTCACCATGCCCTTCACCATCTGGTGGCTGATGAACTTTGATAGTATGTACTCACTAGCCCAGGGCCAGGCGTTAAATGCGGTGTCTTCCGTGGCCCAGGTGCCGTCGGCGTTGATGCCGATGGCGGCAATGCTGCTGGTGAACACCACCTTTTCCACCCCGGCCGCAAGGGCTGCGCTCAGCATGCTGCGAGCACCATCGACGTTGATCTTGAAGTGCAGATCGGGATCTTTGGTCCAGACGGCGAACATGGCCGCGAGGTGATAGAGCTGCGTTATGCCCTGAACCGCTCGCTGCAGCGAAGGTGGATCGAGCAGGTTGCCCTCCACGATTTCAACGTCCATGCCATCCAGCGGTGAGCGATTCTCACCCGGCATCACCATAACGCGCACATCGTCGCCTTTCTCCAGACACAACCGCGTAACGTGATTGCCGATAAAACCGGTGGCGCCGGTAATGAGAACCTTGCCCATTTCATGCTCTCCTGCTGCTATTATTGGTTGTGGTAAGGCTGACGTGCGCCGTGCAGGCAGCATGACCGATAACGCCCATTCTAACGGCAAGCGGGCTGCGCGGCCTACCCGCAAAATACCGGCTCCGAAATACTGACGGGGCATCCACTGGCTCTACGACCCTTTGAGGACACCGCCATGAAACATCTGCTCTTTGCTCTTCTTGCCACCACGCTGTGGCTCCCGGGCTTCAGCCACGCACAGAATGAGCATGCGCCGGACAGCCAGGCGGCTGACAATGCAGCGCCCACCTGGGACGCGGCCCTGAACGCAGCCATCAGCGAGCGCAGTGAGGAGCAACGGGCTCGCGATGTGTATCGCCACCCCGCCGCCACGCTGGCCTTCTTTCAGGTGGAGCCGGGCATGACGGTGGCCGAGGTGCTGCCGGGCGGCGGCTGGTACACCCGGATTCTGGCGAACTACCTGGGGGCCGATGGCACACTCTACGGCGTCAACTACGCCGATGACATGTGGCCCCTGCTGAGCTATGCCACCGAGGAATGGATCGCGCAACGCATTGCCGCCACCGCCGCCTTCCCGGAGCAGGTTGCCGGTTTCACCGACAACGGCATTGCCACGGCGGGCTTTACCTTCAAGAGCGTGCCCGAAGCAGCCGAGGGACAGGTAGACCGCGTGCTGCTGATTCGCGCCCTGCACAACCTGAGCCGCTTTGAAGAGCAGGCGGGCACCCTCACCCAGGCCATGCAGGCCATTCACAAAATGCTCAAGGACGACGGCCTGGTAGGCGTAGTGCAGCACCGCGCGCCGGAATCAGTAAGTGATGCGAGCGCCGCGGGCGAACGCGGCTACCTGAAACAGAGCGCCGTGGTCGAGCAGTTTGAGCAGGCGGGCTTCGAACTGGTTGCCAGCAGTGAGATCAACGCCAACGCCGCTGACCAGCCGGGCGAGGAAGGCATCGTCTGGCGCCTGCCGCCATCACTGCGCGGCAGTGAAGACAACGCCGAACTGAGAGAGGCCATGCTCGCCATCGGCGAATCCGACCGCATGACGCTGCTGTTTCGCAAGGCGCGAAAGTAACAGCCGCTGCCTGAGCGCTCTTTGGGCCTGGGCTGCTCAGCCCGGCGGCAGGTACCCCGCCGTCATGCTTTCAGCCTCGGCCCACAGGCGGCGCGCCATGTCGGCGTCAAACATGTGGTGCTCGCCGCTCACGCGCACCGGGTTGCAGTCTTCAAAATATGCGCCGCTCACCCCCTCCAGCGCGGGCTGGGTTGCCACGTACACCTGCGTGGCAGCACCCTGCTCCGGCGTTTTGGCGACAACACCACCCAACAGATCGAAGCCCGTGCGGATCCAGCCCGGTGCAGTGCGCGCAATATTGGTTTGTACCAGGCCGGGATGAATGACATTGGAGGTGACGCCAGAGCCCTCCAGGCGCCGCGCCAGCTCCAGCGAGAATAGCGCGTTGGCGAGCTTCGAGCGGCCGTAAGCCTGCTGTGCATCAAAGTTGCCCTCGCCGCGCAGATTGTCGAAATCAATGCCCTCCGGCGGCGCCTGCGTATAGCCGGAGCGACTACCCACATGCACGATGCGGCCCTCCCCCGCGGCGCGCATCCCGGGCAACAGGTTGTTGGCCAACACGAAGTGCCCGAGATAGTTCACCACGAACATTTTTTCGATGCCGTTGACCAGTTCCAGATCGCCGAAGGTGTTGATGCCGGCGTTGAGAATGAGCATGTCGAACTCTGCATCCATTGCGCGCACAGCCTCGGCGCAGGCCAGCACCGAGTCGAACTCAGACAGCTCGAGCGCCAGCGGTACCGTGTTGCCGTCGACACTGGCACAGGCGGCCTCGGCTTTCTCCAGTGTTCGCCCGGTGCCAATCACACGCGCTCCGCGCAGCGCCAGCACCCGCAGTGTTTCATAACCCAGACCGGAATTGCAGCCTGTAACCAGCGCGGTCTGGCCGCTCAGATCAAGCCCGCGCGTCACCTCCTCGGCGGTGGCTTCCGGCCCGAACGGCCCGTTGGGCAGTGAACTGTCGATGCTCACCTCTGGCCCGCCGCCGCAGGCACTGATAAGCGGTGTTGTTGCGGCGACCGCGCCGAGTTGCAGTAAGTGTCTGCGTCGAAGTTGCATGCGTGAGCCCTGTCAGATGTGATTCGAGACCATAGTGTAGACCGTTACTGCAGCCCCGGGGCAGCGAGGCAGGGGCTCCCCATGCCCCGGCTTTCAACCTGACAGGGAACGTGAGATTCTTGCGGGGTTTGGAGGTGGCAATCTGGCATCGCCGATCCCGAGGGGGAAGGGCACCAGAATGCAAACTCCATCACTGTACGGACGGGCACATAGCATGCGTTATCCACTAAAATTATTGATTGGCACTGCACTGCTCACGTTCCTGCACGGCTGCAGTGACGGTGAAGACAACGCTATTTCCAGCCCGCAGGACACGCCACCGAATATTCTGTTTTTCATCCTCGACGATGTCGGTATCGACCAGATGCCGTCTTTCGGCTTCGGTGGCGCCGCGCCGCCACGAACACCCAACATCCAGGCCATAGCCGGTGCCGGCGTGAGCTTTCGCAATATGTGGGCGATGCCCGAGTGTTCGCCCAGCAGGGCGCTGCTGTTTGAGGGCCGCTACCCGCTGCGCACCAACGTGACCGACGCGATCCTCTCCGTTGATCTCGCCAACTCGCAGGTCTCGCCCTACGAAAGCACCACGCCGGTGATTCTGCGCGAGCGCGGGTATGCGAGCGCGCTGTTTGGCAAGTTCCACCTCACGGGCTCCAACGTGAACCAGACCGGCGCCGACAACAATCCGCTGGGCATGACCGCGGTGCACCAGCTGGGATGGGATTTCTTCAAAGGCTGGCAGGAGGGCGCGCCCTTCCCCATCGATACAACCGCGGGCGGTGTTGCAGCGGCCGGCGTCAGCTACGCCTGTGGTTTCGTGCCGGGCAGCGAAGCGGCCAATGGCGCCGATGCGGGCGCCTGTTATTTCACCGACAATAGCTGTGAAGAACTGGTCGGCGATGCGCAGATGTCTGCGCCCGGGCGCACCTGTCTCGAGCGTGGGGGTATTTTCGTTCCCAACGCGGCATGCTCTGCCGGGGCTCCGCCCGCCAACGTTGATTTCACGCTGCAGAACGGCTACTACGTCGGTCAGGCGGTAGTGAATGAACCGGACGGCTCCTTCGAGGTGTTCTCTCCGGAAGATCCATCCGGGGCGGCTCGCGGGTATCGCTCAAGCCTTGAAAGCGACTGGGCGATCGACTGGATCAACAGCCAGCCCGCCGGGGCTCCGTGGATGACAACGGTGTCTTTCTCTTCCGCGCACTCGCCCTTCCAGCAGCCACCCACCTCACTGCTGGTGGCAGGTTCCGTGCCGACCGATAATTTTGATTGTGCGGCGGTGGCGGATCAGCGGGTACTGAGCAACCAGATGATCGAATCGATGGATACAGAGATCGGCCGTGTGCTGATCGAGACCGGCATCGCGACGCTCAACAACGGCACGCTGCAGCTTAGGCCGGAACATGCCAATACCATGATCGTGGTGCTCGGTGACAATGGCAGCTACGCACCGGTCGTGAAGGCACCCTTCAACCCCGTACGCGCCAAGGGTTCTGTCTACCAGACTGGCGTATGGACACCGCTCATTGTTGCCGGGTCGCTGGTTGCAGAGCCCGGCCGCGAGGTAGGCGCCATGGTCAATATCGCCGACGTGTTCGAGTTGTTTGGCGAAATAGCCGGGATCGATGTGCGCGATGTAGTGCCCGATTCACGGCAACTTGATTCGGTCAGCATGCTGCCTTACCTGGAAAATCCTGCGCAGCAACCTCTGCGGGAGACCAATTTCGCCCAACTGGCCGGAAATCTGCAACCGGTGGGCACCGAAGTTCCACCCTGCGTGCTGCCGCTGGGCAACGCGGCCAGCACCTGTATTCAACTGTTTGCCGCGCAAAGCCTGTGCAATTCCGAGGGCGGTGTCTGGTGGGGCGAGCCCGATGGGTCGAATCCTTCCGGGGTAGGCGTCGGGGCGCCACAGTCGAGCTGTTGCGCTGTGAATGAGTATCTGGCAGCCAACGGCGAGCAGCCTTACAGCGTGCAACCCGACTCGCAACTGGCGATGCGCAATGCCGACTACAAGCTCGTGCAGGCAACCAGGACCGACTGGGATACCCAGAGCAGCGCCTGCCAAACGGAAACCTTTACCGAGTTCTATGCCATTGATGAAAACCTGCCGCCGAAGCTGGACAACAAGGAGGGTGACCTGCTGGCCTCCGGCGGCACGCTTACATCCGCTGAACAACAGGCTTTCGCCAGCTTGTCCAGCGCCCTGCAGGAGGTGCTGGATTCAAACGTACCGTGTGTCGGGGACGGCAACCTCGACGGCGTGATCGACGACCAGGATGTGGAACAGCTCGGGTATTGGCAGGAGCTGTTCGGCAAGTCGAGCTGGTATGACTTCGACCTGGACGGACTGACCAACGAGGAGGATCTGGCGGTCATCACGGCGGGTTCGCTGCCACGGAGCTGCCCCGAGTAACCGGCGGCTTCGCTACAAACGCTGATATGCCGACCCTGTAATATGCCTTCTAGTTATTGCATGTTATAGATAAATATCATGTGGTTATTTCTTGATCTCTTCGTCCCGATCCCTATACTTCTCCTTGTGGCGGTTATTGGGATTACCAATTAATGAGGGCAACCGTCGCCTTATAGGGAAAGCTTGCGAACATTTGTCAGAGATGTTTGCGGCCAGGGGACGCTACCCGGTTGCGGGCCGGGTAACACACACTGGGGACAACACAGAAATTGCTTTACCCTTCAAACGCCGTCGCTACCTGCCTTGCGACGGCGTTTTTTTATGCCTGAGGAAAACACCACGGGGCGCTGAATGTCCCATACTGAGCCAGGCCCTGCCCTGCTGAGCGCACAATACGGTATGCTGGCAACCGCGCGCCGGGCAAAGCACAGCACTGCGCAAAGACACCGGCCCGACCGCTCAAGGCTATCCACAGAACAGGAGTTGCAGGCAATGGGAACGCTGAACGTCGCGGTACTTGGCGGCGGATCCTGGGGTACTACCGTAGCTTCGCTGGTGACACGCAACGCGCCCGTCACCCTGTGGGCGCGCAACAGCGCGACCGTGGATGAAATTAATTCGCAGCACACCAACGAAACCTATCTGCCCGGCGCCACCCTGCCAGAAAAACTGCGCGCCACGACGAATCTCGCCGAGGCTGTGAACAGCGCAGATCTGGTCGTGATGGCGGTGCCCTCGCAATACTTCCGGCACGTGCTGGAAGAAGTGCGCGTTCATCTTCGCACCTGGGTGCCCATCGTCAGCCTCACCAAGGGCCTGGAACTCGGCAGTCTCTTGCGCATGAGCGAGATCGTGGAAGAAGTGCTGCCCGGGCATCCGGTGGCGGTGCTCACCGGCCCGAATCTCGCGCGCGAAATCATGGATGGCAAGGCAGCCGCCAGCGTGATCGCCATGGAAGATGAGATCATCGTGCAGGAACTGCAACGCGTTTTCGGCAGCGGGCTGTTCCGCGTGTATACCAACACCGACGTCATCGGCTGCGAACTCGGCGGGGTGCTGAAGAATATCATCGCCATCGCCGTCGGCATGGGCGATGGACAGGGCGCCGGCGACAACACGCGGGCCGCGCTGATCACCCGCGGGCTGGCCGAAATCTCGCGTCTGGGAGTGGCGATGGGCGGGCGCGCGGAAACCTTCTCGGGCCTCGCGGGCATGGGCGACCTGATTGCCACCTGCACCAGCACCCAGAGTCGCAATCACCATGTGGGTGTGGAACTGGCCAGTGGCAAGCTGTCCGGGGAGATCACCAGCGGCATGGTAATGGTTGCCGAGGGCGTGCGCAGTGCGCCCGCTGTCATGGCGCTGGCCGAACGCTACGCGGTGGAAATGCCCATCGCCAGTGAAATATGTCGTGTACTGTCGGGTGAATCGACCGCCAGCCGGGGCTTTCGCGGCCTGCTCAGGGTGGTGGCCGGGGCCGAATGGGAACCCGGTTGAGCACTCTGGCGCTGCGGCGCCCACTGGGGCACAATCATTCAGGAGTCGTTGCAGTCCGAGGCAAGCGCTCAGCCGAAATCGGTTGTGCGTTGGCGGCTGCCGACTCGCAGAAGAATCAATAATACAGAGGCGGGGCAAAATGAGAGTGAATCTTCGGGCGATCTCCTTCGCAATAGTCTGCGTGCTGACCTTCGGGGCGGCGCCGGTGCACTCGGACGAATCCATTTTCAGCAGCCTGCAGGGCGAACCCGGCCTGCGCTCGGCATCGGCGCTGGTACTGGATAGCCAGGGCAATCTTATCTTCGGCAAGGATGCGAACAGCGTGCGGCCCATCGCCTCCATTACCAAGCTGATGACCGCGATGGTGGTGCTGGACGCGGGCCTGGATCTGGACGAGGCCATCACCATCACCCGCGCCGACAGGGACGTAGTGAAACTCACCGGCTCGCGGCTTGACTTCGGAGCGACCCTGAGCCGCCGCGAGATGATTCTGCTGGCGCTGATGTCGTCCGAAAACCGCGCCGCCAGCGCGCTCGGGCGAACCTACCCGGGCGGGCTTCCAAGCTTCGTTGCGCACATGAACTTCAAGGCCCGCAGCCTCGGCATGCACAATACCCGGTTCGCCGATCCGGCGGGGCTGAATGCGCAGAATGTGTCCACCGCGACGGATCTTGCGAAAATGGTCGCCGCGACGAAAACCTATCCTCTCATTACGCTCTCTACTACCACTGAACGCATGGAGGTGCGCCCATTCAGCAACCGCGGCGCCCTCATCTATGGCAACACCAACCGACTGCTGAAGAATGCCGACTGGGATATCGCCCTGAGCAAAACGGGTTACATCAACGAGGCGGGCCGCTGTCTTGTGATGCAGGCAAAGATAGAAGGTGAAGAAGTCTCCATCGTGCTGTTAAACTCATTCGGAAAACTCACCCCCTTCGGGGATTCCAATCGTCTGCGTAAATGGATGCTCGCCAGTAGCTAGCGCGCGTCTACCGGAGCCGGCATGAACCCTTCTTACCCGCGTGCACTTTGTGCGTCTGCGCTACTCACACTTGGCGGCGCAGCGCTGGCAGACACGCCTGCCAGCGACACTCCCGCAATTTATCAGGCCTTCATTGGCGTTCTCGAGCTGGACGACCAGCGCGGCCAGTGGAATGAAATCTCGGACGAACCGGTCGACATCGATTTTTCCAACCTGTTGAGTGGCGGCTTCGAAAGCGAGTATGTTTTTTATGAAGGCTGGGTGCACGCGGGCCTGAACCCCGGCGGCAGTATCGCCTGGAAAAGCGACGATACGCGCTTCTCGGGGGGCTTCACCGAGGCCACCGGCGGCTTTTTGCAGGTTGAGGTGGACAACAGCGTTTTCCTCGCCGAGCTGCACCTCGGCGGTTACCTGCGCGGACGCCTGCACGAGCGGATCACCGCGTATGCCGCCGCGGGCCCGATGGTGCTCTACGGCTATCACCAGGTAGAGAATGAATCAGTGGCAGGCTCGGAGGAAAACCTTGAACTCTCCGAGAACGAGAGTTCAAGCTTCGCCCTCGGCTACTACGCCCGTGCCGGCATCGATTTCGAATTCCGCGAAGACCAGTACCTCGGGCTTGGCCTACGCTATCTTTCCGCCGAGCTGGACTTCGACCAGACCGTGGGAAATATCGACATAGCGGGCCCGCAGTACGTATTCACGTTCAGCCGACGGCTCTAGGCGGCACACCAGCGGGCCCATGCCCCGGCCAAACTGATACTCGTTGTGCACGGCAGGGCGCAATGCGTGTCAGCGCTGCGCCAGCTCTTGCGCGTCACGCGCAAACATCTCTTCCAGTTCGCGCGCGGTTTCCTTGGCCACATCGCGCAGCTTCTGCTCGTCATCGTGTATCGCCAGATGCTCTTCCAGCCGGCGCTGATCGTGTTCAATGAAGCGCTCCGCGGTCGTGTTTACCCTGTCAGACTGCATACCCAGCCCCAGTAGCACTTCCCTGCCAAGATCCACCGCCGAGAGCAGGGTTTCGCGGCGAATCACCTGAACACCCAGATCCATCAACTGATAGGCGTGTTTGCGATTACGCGCACGCGCGTAAATTCGCAGCGCAGGGAAATGCTCGCGAATCACCGCCGCCGCTGCCAGCGAGGCGTCCGCGTTATCGATAGCCAGCACCAGCGCCTTCGCGCTACCGGCGCCAGCGGCCTCCAGCAGATCGATACGCGAACCGTCGCCGTAGTAAATCTCGTTGCCGTAGTGGCGCACAAAATCCACCTGGTGGTGACTCGCGTCCAGCGCGGTAAATGGCACCTTCAGCGCCGTAAGCAAACGTGCAATCACCTGGCCGAAGCGGCCGAAACCGACAATAATCACCGGCGATTGTGCATCCTCCATACTATCGAATTCCTCTGCGACGGGCTTGGAGTTGGCGGCGAGACGATCGTAAAGGAAGAACAACAAGGGCGTGACGACCATCGACAGGGACACCGCCAGAATATATAACTCAACCTGCCCTGCACTGACGGCACCTGCCGCCAGCGCTACACCAAACAGCACGAAGGCAAACTCGCCACCCTGCGACAGCGCAATGCCAAGCTTGCAGGCATCACCGCTTGCGAGGCCATTCAGGCGGGCGAGGCCGAACAACACGACAAACTTCAACCCGACGATGGCGACGATAACCAGCAATACACTGGCGGTAGCTGAAGCCAGCAGACCAAGATTGAGTGACATGCCCACCGCCATGAAAAAGAGGCCGAGCAGCAGACCCTTGAAGGGTTCAATATCTGCCTCCAATTGGTGACGGAATTCTGAATCCGCCAGCAGCACGCCCGCCATGAATGCCCCCAGGGCCATGGACAGTCCTGCGGCCTCCAATAGAATAGCGGTTCCAAAAGCCACCAGGAGCGCTGTCGCGGTGAGTATCTCGCGCACACGACTTTGCGCCGCCACACGCAGCATCAGCCGCAATACATAGCGCCCGGCAAACACCACCAGCAGCAATGCGCCCACGCTCATTGCCACCTGCACCAGCGAGAAACCCTGTCCCGAATCGCCGCTGCCCAACAGCGGCAGCAGCGCCAGCAATGGCACCACCGCGAGATCCTGCGCCAGCAGCGTGGCGAAACCGGCGCGACCCCAGCGTGTGGTCATCTCGCCACGCTCGGCAATGAGCTGCAGCGCGAACGCCGTGGAAGACAGCGCCAGCACCAGGCCGATCACCACCGCCGTGAGGAATGCATCTCCCATCAGCAGGGCGAAGGCGGTGAGCGCCACAGCCGACAGCAGAATCTGCCCGGCACCGAAACCAAAAATGGCTTTGCGCATTGCCCACAGGCGCGTCGGCCGCAGCTCCAGGCCGATAACAAAAAGCAGCAGAACCACACCGAACTCCGCAACGTGCAGCACTTCCTGCACTTCTGCGATAGTCGCGAAGCCCCAGGGCCCCATCACAACACCCGCCGCGAGATAACCCAGCACCGCGCCCAGCCCCAGGCGTGCAGACAACGGCACCATGATCACGGCGGCAAGCACCAGCAGGAGGAGCTGTCCCAATTCCGGCATACTTCGGTTCTCCCGCTATGACGGCCAGCGCTGCTGCGCTTGTGCCCATTTATACGCGCCGCCTGTCTGTGCACAGGCGGCTCCTGCGGCTAGCGCAGCGAGCTAGAACCAGAAACGAACGCCCGCGACAAAGGACAGGCGGCTGACGCTGTCGCCCTCGGCGCGGCTGAAGTCCGCCGTGTCGCCGAAGGCCCGCTCCCACGAGAGGCCAATGTAGGGCGCAAACTCCCGCCGAATTTCGTAGCGCAGGCGAACGCCGCTCTCAATACTTGCCAGGCCGGAACCCCGGCCCAGTTCGGGCACATCCTGCAGCGCCACGTCCAGTTCCAGCCGCGGCTGCAGGATCAGGCGCTGCGTCAGGAGCAGATCGTACTCCAGTTCCACCCGGGCCGACACATCCCCGCGCTGGCTGACAAACGCCGCGGCATCGAGTTCGAACCAGTACGGGGCCAGCCCCTGCAACCCAAGCACCGCGGAGTAGCGGTCGGGCGTTGGGTCCACGTCGTAGCGCAGGCCCGCCTGCAGGTCGAAATACGGCGACACGGCGCGACTGAACAGTGCCTGGATTTCCGCCTTCTCCGTTGCCCTGTCGTCCAACAGGTACTCACCTTCGGTTTTCACCACTGCCCGGTTGATATCGCCGCCATAGCCGGCCTGCGCGTCCCACAACATCATGGGGTCGCCCTCGTTCGAGCGATACTCCAGCCTGTCGCCAAACAGCGTGGCGGTTTTCTGCCCGCCCATGTGCTCGCGCAGCGCCTCGCGCGCCGCCTGCATCGATTGTGCGCCTGCATGGCTGTCGGACGCATGGGCCATCAGCGGATTGCACAGCACGGTCAGCGCCGCGAGAGTGTGCAGCAACCCCCACCTCATGCGCCAGCCCCCTGCTCGCGTACCGACACTACCTGGAACATTCCCGCGTGCATGTGATACAGCAGATGGCAATGAAACGCCCAGTCGCCCGGCGCATCCGCGGTGATATCGATGGACAGTTTTTCCGCCGGCTTGACGATAATGGTGTGTTTGTTGGGCTTGTGTACCCCGCCGCCATTCACCAGCTGGAAGAACATCCCGTGCAGATGAATGGGATGCGGCATCATGGTGTCATTCACCAGCGTCAGGCGCAGCCGCTCGCCATGGTGAAATACGATGTAATCATCAACGGCGGAGAACTGCACGCCATCAAAGGACCACATGTAGCGCTCCATATTGCTGGTCAGGTGCAGCTCCAGTTGCCTTCCCGGCGCCCGCTGATCCGGGTTCGGTTCGAGGCTGCGCAGTTCAGCGTAGGTCAGCGTGCGGTGCCCGACATCCTCGAGACCGATGCCCGGTTCGTGCAGGCGGCTCACCGGGTTCTCGGCCAGGTTGGCGACGCCCGGGCCGGCGGGATGCTCATGCCGCTGCGCCGGCATCTCCGGCATGGCGTGGTTGGCGTGCTCGCCGTGAGCGCCATGCGACATACCCATATCCTTCATGCTCAGCAGAGGTCGCGGCCGCAGCGCCGGAACCGCAGCACGCATGCCGGGGCGCGGCGCAAGCGTTGCGCGACCAAAGCCGCTGCCATCAATGGATTCACACATTACTGTATAGGCGCGTTCTTCATCCGGGCTGACAATCACATCGTAGGTTTCCGCCACGCCGATCTGGAATTCATCCGTCTCCACCGGCTGCACATTCAGCCCGTCGGCCTGCACTACCGTCATCGGCAGACCGGGTATGCGCACGTTGAAGAAGCTCATGGCAGACGCATTGATAATTCGCAGCCGAACCCGCTCGCCGGGCTTGAACAGGCCTGTCCAGTTCGCATCCGGCGCGTGGCCATTCACCAGATAGGTGTAGGTCGCGCCAGTAACGTCAGAAATGTCGGTGGGGCTCATGCGCATGGCGCCCCACATCAATCGGTCTTCGACGGTGGCCGCCAGGCCCTCCTCTTGTACATCGGCCAGAAAATCCCCGAATGTGCGCTTCTGGTAATTCAGGCTGTCGCTCTGCTTTTTCAGGGTGGCAAAGAGCGCATGCGGGTCGAGAAAGGTCCAGTCCGAGAGCAGCAGTACGTGTTCGCGGTCGTAGCCAACCGGGTCCGGCCCCGCAGGATCAATAATCAGCGGCCCGTAATGGCCCAGCTGTTCCTGCAAATTCGAGTGACTGTGGTACCAGTAGGTGCCCGCCTGTTTAACCGGAAAGCGGTAGGTGAATGTCTCCCCGGGGCGAATGCCGGGGAAGGATATACCCGGCACGCCATCCATCTCAAAAGGCAGGAGAATCCCGTGCCAGTGGATGGAGGTGTCCTCCGCAAGCTGATTGCTGACATTCAGCGTCACCGTGTCGCCCTCGCGCCAGCGCAGCAGCGGCGCGGGCAGCGTGCCGTTCACCGTGATCGCGCCCGCCGCCTGTCCGTCAATACTCAGCGGCGTGCGCGCGATGCTCAGGTTGAACTCGGTGCCGCTCAGGGTGGGTAGCGGGCTGTGCATTTGCCGCGTAGCGCTGCGTGCCCAGGGCGGCAACAGGGCCTGCAGGCCAAACAGGCTCGATGCAACGGCGCCCGAATGAATAAACCCTCGTCGGGATTGCATCCCAGTGTCTCTCCCTGCACTAAAATTTGCGGACTGACCAAAGCCGGAATTCCTCGGGCTTCCCCGGGGACAACCGTAACTTTCCCGCAGGATTATACAGCCCTGCGAAATTGATGCAGGGCCGGCCGCTTGCCGCGCGCTGGCTCTGTGCTACACCATTGGCTCTGACCCCATTGATTCAGTTGACACCCCCAACGGCCCTGACTAGTGTTAGGAGCATTCCACACAACAACAGGAAAAACACAGTGAAAAAACTGGACACACTCTTCACTCCGTCTCGCTGCACCTTCGGTGCCGCCACGCTGCTCGGCGGCGCGCCTCTTTTGAGCTGGGCGGGTATGCCGTCGACAGGCAGCATCAGTTTCGTGCCGGCAGCGGCTTCCCAGGGGGCGAGCGCGGTGCCGACGCTGGGTGGCGCAATGCTCATTCTGCTGGCGCTGCTACTGGCCTTCATCGCTTTCAACAGCCTGCGTCAGCAACGTATCAAGGCGCTGCTGGCGATTGCACTCGCGGGCGGTTCGCTGATGAGTGCGCTGGGGGGAGTCACCCTGATCGAGCGGGCCAGCGCAGGGGGCGGTGCCATGTTCACCATCGCCAACTCGCAGGGACAGAGTTTTCCCATCCAGCCACTGGTTCTCAACAGCTACAGTAACGCTGCCGGTATCCCGATGCGTGTGCAGAACGTGCAACTGCCACCTGGTTGCACCAATGGCCCGGTTCCCACAGTCTGCAGCGCCGGCCTGGAACTCGCACAGAATGACGGGTGCCAGATCAGCTGCACGGGAGGAAACGCCAGTGATCGCCGCCTGAAAACCGATGTGGTCCAGGTTGGCACCACGCACAACGGCCTGCCGCTGTACCACTTCCGCTATATTGGTGGACAGGAACTGTACGCGGGCGTGATGGCGCAGGACGTTCTCTCTTATATGCCAGCGGCGGTTCTGCCCATGGCGAGCGGCTACCTGGCTGTCAATTACCAGATGCTGGGCCTGCAGATGACGGTGGTTGAGTAAGGTGATCACTCGCGGCCCCAATGGTTCAGGTTCAGGCTGACGGCCGGTGCAGGCGACGCACAATATTGCCAGCAGCGGCGGCGCCCTGATCAACTGGTTGCTTGCCAACCAGGATCTCGCGCTGTTGCTGGCGACCTTCGGCGGCATGCTCGTGCTGCTGATGGCGGAGCAAATCTGGCCGCGCCGGACATCGAATGATTCCCAGGCCATGCGCTGGATCAACAACTGGTTGCTGGCCGCGGTTAATTTTTTCGCACTGTTTTTCCTGCTGCTGGCCCTGTCGGGCATGCCCTGGCTGCAGGCGCTCACACCGCAGAACAGCGTGTTTGCGTCCCTGCCCGCCGCCGTCACGCTGGTCGCCCTGATGATTGGCATTGAGGCGGTGCAGTACACACTGCACCGGCTCTTTCACGCGGTGCCACTGCTCTGGCGCCTGCACGCCGTGCACCATAGTGATCCGTGGGTCGATGTAACGAGCTCCCATCGACACCACCTCATCGAAGTGCTCATTACCTCCTCTTTGCTACTGCCGCTGATACTGATGGCCGGGGTGCCCGTGGTACTGTTGATCATCGCCATGTTCATCCGTCTGGCCATCGTCCTGCTCAGTCACAGCAATCTCAAACTGCCGCGCCGGCTGGATAGCCTGCTGCGGCCCTTCGTGGTGACGCCCGATTTTCATCGCGTCCATCACAGCAGCGAGCAGCGCCTCACCGACAGCAATTTCGGCACGGTGCTGCCCCTTTTCGATTATCTTTTCGGTACCGCTCAAAATATCTCCTGGCAGGAGCAGGCCAGCATGCGCTGCGGTCTGGACGCCTGGCGTGAGCCGCGGGATTCACGCCTCGACAGGCTGTTACTGATGCCCCTGCTATGGCGCGCCGGTAATCCCATGCACGCGGCCGGGGGCGATGCCGCAGTCATGCCGGTCGCACCCAACACAGACACCACGATCGTCGCCGACCCACAACCCTGAGGGTTACAATGGAGGTTTTATGCTTTATCGACGCCGGGTACTGCAACTGGGCGCCAGCGCGCTGGCCTTTAACGCGCTGGGTGTCGGGGCCCAGGCTGGCGATACCGCGAAGAAGGCACAATCGATAATCTATCGCGCGATACCTTCCTCTGGCGAGCAATTGCCGGTCATCGGCATGGGTACTTCGCGCACCTTCGACAAGCCGGCCGACCCCGAGACACTGGCCAAACTCACAGCAGTGATGCGCGCCTTCACTGAAGGCAACGGCACGGTAATCGATTCCTCTCCCATGTACGGCCAGGCCGAAAGCCGGGTGGGCGACGTGCTGAGCCGCATGCAGCCACGACCGCCGATTTTCGCAGCCACCAAGGTATGGACAACGGGCCGGGAGCAGGGCATTGCCCAGATGCAGGAATCAGCGCGGCGCATGCAGGTAGAGCGTTTTGATCTGATCGCCGTGCATAACCTTCAGGACTGGGAAACACACCTGAAGACGCTTCGCGAATGGAAAGAGCAGGGCAAGATGCGCTACATCGGTATCACCACCTCCCACGGACGCGACCACGAAGAGTTCACGCGGGTCATGCGCAACGAGCCCCTGGATTTTGTGCAGTTTAGCTACAACATAGAGGATCGCAGCGCCGAAGAAACCCTCCTTCCGCTGGCGCAGGATCGCGGCATTGCCACCATGATCAACCGGCCATATCAGCGCGGCTCGCTTTTCGGGCGCACTCGCGGCCATGCATTGCCTGCGCTCGCCGCGGATCTCGATTGCGCGAGCTGGGGACAGTTCTTCCTGAAGTTCATTCTCGGACACCCGGCGGTCACATCGGTCATCCCCGCCTCCTCCAAGGTACACCATATGCAGGACAACATGGGCGCAAACTCAGGCCACGTACCGGACGCACAACAACGCGCCGAGATGCTGCGGATATTCGAGTCACTCTAGAGTGGAACCGCAACGCCAGGGGGCCACGCCCCTGCAACGTGCATTGGCGCTAGCCAGCAACATTCAGCCACACGAGGTGCGCGCCACGCTCGCCTCCTTCGCGCTGGTGCTGATGCTGATGGGCTCCTATTACATTCTGCGACCCATCCGCGACGCCATGGCCTCCAACTGGACAGATACCGAAGTCAGCCAGCTCTGGACGCTGACCTTCCTGTTCAGCTTTCTCGCCGTGTCACTCTACGGCGCTGCAGTCACGCGCATACGCTTCGCCCGCCTGGTGCCTACGGTGTACGGCTTTTTTGCCGCGAGCTTTGTGTTTTTCTATCTCAGTACGCAAGTACTTACAGATCGCGTGCTGCTGGATAAATCCTTCTATGTGTGGGTCAGCCTGTTCAGTCTGTTTCACATCTCCGTGTTCTGGAGCCTGATGGCGGATACATTCTCCAGGCCACAGGCGCTCAGGCTGTTTGGTTTCATCGGCGCGGGCGCCAGCGTGGGCGGAATCGCCGGGCCGGCGTTTGCCGCGTTTCTGGTAGGCGATCTGGGCACCGACAACCTGATGCTCGTGGCGTCTATGCTGATGGTGCTCGCGCTGCCGCTGGTGGTCTGGGTGCAGCGACTGAAAATCTCCGATCTGCACAACCATGCAGTCAGTGCCGGCGAACGCGATCACATCGGCGGCAATCCACTCGCCGGGTTCACGGAGTTTCTCAGCAGCCGCTATCTGCTGGGCATCGGCCTGTTCATTTTCCTCTACACCGCGATCAGTTCCTTCGTCTATTTCGAACTGAAGAACCTGCTTGCCGATCACACGATTGAGGCGCGCTCCGCAATCTGGGCCGGCATGGACCTCGCCGTCAACAGCCTGACCCTGGTGATCGCTGCCTTCGCCACCGGGCGCATCGCGCAGCGGTTCGGCCTGTCGATCACCCTGGCGATGGTTCCCGCGCTCATCGCCATGGGGATGCTGGCACTGGCCGCCGCGCCGCTGGTGTGGGTGGTCGTTGGCGTGCAGATTGCGCGGCGCGCCGGCAACTACGCCATCACGCGTCCGGCGCGCGAGATGCTGTTTACCGCGGTGGACAGGGAAACGCGCTTCAAGGCGAAACAGGTGATCGACATCGTGGTGTATCGCGGCGGCGACATGTTGAACGCCTGGGCCTTCACCGCGCTCACCACGGGCCTGGGGCTGGGGCTGGCTAGCGTGGCCGCGATCGGCGCCGGCATCGCCGTGCTGTGGGCTGCCATGGGAGTCTACCTCGGTCGGCAATTCCTGCGCCAGGCGCCGGATGCGCAGCCGGACACCGCGGCCAGGGAAGACCCGGCAACGAGTTGAATAGTTGAGCCGTGCCGGGCTCGCTTGCTACCTTGTCCGAACGGACGATACAGTCTGCTGCCTCACAGACTATACTCTGCCGACTGGAACACTGGAGGAAACCCACCATGGCAACATCTGCAGATTATGAACTCGGCCCGAACACCTTTCCGCGGGGCTGGTTTATCGTCGCCGAAAGTTCCGAGCTGGATGCGGGACCCATGGCCGTGCGCTTCTTCGGCCAGGATCTCGCGCTCTATCGCGGCGAGAGCGGCAAGCCCGTGATGCTCGATGCGTACTGCGCCCACATGGGTACCCACCTCACCGCCAGCAACAGCGCCATGATCGTGAAGAACGGCCAGCAGATTGAGGGCGACTCCATCCGCTGTCCCTACCACGGCTGGCGCTACAACGCAGAAGGCGACGTAGACGATATCCCCTATCACGACGGCCCCTGTCCCAAATCCGCGTCCATTCGCTCCTACCCGGTGGTGGACAATATGGGCTGCATCATGGCCTGGTACGACCCGGACGGCCGCGCGCCCGATTACGACGCGCCGTTCCTGAAAGAGTGGGACGACCCACAGTGGGTGCGCTGGGAACTGGATCATCTCGGGGAACTGCGCATTCACCCGCAGGAAATTCTCGACAATATGGCCGACGTGCGTCACCTTGGCCCCACCCATGGCGCGCCGAGTGAATACTTCGAGAACGAGTTCCGCGATCACATCTGCGTGCAGCGCCAGGGCGGCCCCATGCAGCTCTACAATACCTACCTGTACACCACTACCTGGTATACCGGGCCCGGAATCCTGCTCTCCAAGCAGGTTTTCGCCGACAACGAGATCTTTGAACTGATCGCCAATACGCCGGTGGACGACGGCGTTTCGAAGTGTTTCCACGCCTGCCTGTTCAAAGGCCAGGCAGCCCCTGCAAGCGATGCAGACCGCGAGGCCGCACGTCAGGCGCAGGCGGGCGCGCTGGAGGCCTTCGGTGCGGATTTCAATGTGTGGCAAAACAAGCGCCCGGCGATCAAGATAATGCAACTGAAAACCGACGGCCCTTTCCGCACCAATCGCAAGTGGTACTCCCAGTTTTATGCCAAACCCGATGAGGTGGCTAGCATTCGCGAGGAAGTGAACGGGTTCATGACGGTGCCCGGAATGGCGACACCGGCGGATGCCAATCACAACATCGACAAAGGCCTGCCCATCTACAGCGACAGCTAGCCTGATTTCTCCATCGCGCGCCGGGAGGATTTCAGCAGCAGGCCTCTCGGCAGCAGCGGCATGATCCACCGCAGCAGGAAACGCAGGCCGGGCTGGTTGATCGCAACCAGCTCGCCGCGCTGCATCGCGCGGTAGCCGAATTCGGCCACTGATGTGGCAGACACTGCCGTATCCATCATCCTGACGCCCTCGAGATCCGCCGCCGCCTTAAAGCCGGTAGCTACCGGGCCCGGGCACAGGGCGGTGACCGTAACGCCAGTGCCGCGCAATTCATTTGCGAGTGCCTGGGAAAAGGAATTCACGAACGCTTTTGAGGCGTAGTACACAGCCTGCAATGGGCCCGGAAGAAAGCCCGCCGTGGAGGACACATTGAGAATCCGGCCAGCGCCGCGCGCCACCATCCCCTGCAGGTAGTAATAACTGAGCTCCGCAAGCGCGACCATGTTGAGCTGCATCATCTGCTGATCCGCTTCCAGGCCTCTCTCATGGAACTTGCCATGTCCGCCTACGCCTGCGTTATTGATCAGCACCTCTATTTTCAGCCCGGCCGCTTCTGTCTGTTGAAAGATGCGACTGGCCGCGCCGGCGACCGCGAGGTCTTCGCAGATCACCATCACCTGCACCGCGTGAGCCGCCTCCAGCTCTGCCTTGAGCTGTTGCAGGCGCTCGGCGGAACGCGCGACGAGCACCAGATCACCACCGCCTGCGGCGTGCACCCGTGCGAGCGCTTCACCGATACCACTGGAAGCCCCTGTCACCAGAGCCAGATTGCTCACTGCCGTATACCTCGTTGTGATCCCCGGGGGACGTAGCCTACCGGCAGCGGCTGCGCTGTCAACCGCCTGCCCTGTGCTAGACTGCCAGAGCAGCAACACCAATGGCGCCGCGAGGCACAACAGCGACGCCACTTCGCTTCGCAGCACTTTCAACCGGCCATGCCATAGCTGAAACAATGGGACTGCAAGACGAATTACAAGCCGAGGTCGACAGGATCCGCGCCAGGGAAGCCAGCGACTATGCGATGGTACAGGCGCAGGAGGCTTTCTATCAGCAGCATCTCGGGCCTGCGATGCGCGCCGCGGAAACCTATTTCGTTGCACTGGTGGATAAACTCAAGGTGATAGGCACCGACATCTCCGTGCGCTATCCGCTGGACCCACAGCAACCGGAGGGTGTGGAACTCCGCCAGTCGGATTATCGCCTGCGCACAGACGGCAAGCAGGATCCGCGGCAGATCGACGTACTCTGCTCCTGCAAGCTCGACAAGCCCCGCGAGTTCTACGTGCCCACGGAATCGCGCGTGGAAAACCGTGCAAAACTCCTGCACGCCTACAATTTTCTGCATCACCGCAAGAACAAACTGGATAATTTCTACAATATCTGCGGTGCCACTTTTATTCTCGAAGGGCCCATGACTGCGCGGATACGCATTATGGCGAACCCCGCCGACCGCTGCATTGATGTGGAGCTGCGAAATTTTTTCCAGGATCCGGAACCGCGCAGGCACCGCTTCGAAGGCGAGGCATTTGACGAGGAAATGCTTGAACGTCTCGCCAAGCTGCTGCTTCGACAGATACCCCAGCTGATTGAGACGACGGTGAGCCCGGCACTGCGTGATGAATTGCGCCAGCAACTGGAGGCGGAAGAAGCATTGCGGGAACAGGATCTGGCCGCGGCACACGCAGAGAGAGCGCGCGCGGAACAGGAGGAGGCAGAGCAGGCCCGGCTGCTGAACCGCCTGCGGCGCGGCTTCGGCAAACTGTCGCGGAAAACTAGCCGCGACTGACACACCTCCCCCGGCTGTCTTCTGGCCAAAGGGCCTGCAACGGCGTCAGGGGAACCCCTTCCGAGAAGTTATGGTCTATTATCCAACGACCAAAGCCGCAGGAGCTTCCTCCATGCCACGCATATTCACTGTTCTTCTCGTCACCGGGCTACTCACCGCCTGCGCGACCAGTCCATCCGGACGCTCACAACTGATGCTGATATCGCCCGAGTCGGCGATTGTCGAATCGAAGAAAGCGTACATCGCCACCGTCGATGAACTGGGCAAGGAAGACAAACTGGTGGACGATCCGGTGCTGGCCGACCGCGTGGCGACCATCACGGGCAGGCTGGTGACGGTCGCGGTACGGGAGTACCCGAGTTCCGCGGATTGGGAGTGGAGTGTGGCCATTATTGATGCGCCGGAAACCGTGAACGCCTGGTGCATGGCGGGCGGCCGAATGGCGGTCTATACGGGGCTGTTTGAAAAACTCAAGCTCACAGACGATGAATTCGCCCACATCATGGGCCACGAAATATCCCACGCGCTGGCCAATCACACCGCGGAACGCATGTCCCGCGCCATGGCGACCACCCTGGGAATCGTCGCCGTGGGCGTCATGTCGGATCGCCCGGCGGCCAGCATGGGTGGCGCCGCTGTCGCGGCCAAGCTTGCGCTGGAGTTACCCAACAGCCGCACCGCCGAGGCCGAAGCAGACCAGCTCGGTATGCGCATTACCGTGCAGGCAGGCTACGATCCGGACGCCGCGGTGAGCCTTTGGCAGAAGATGGGCGCGCAGGGCGGCGGCAGCCCGCCAGAATTCCTCAGCACACACCCGGCGCCGGCAAATCGCGAGGCTGCGCTCGCGGCAATGGCTCCCGAGGTACGCGATCTGAACCCTGCAGGACGCAAGGCCGCGGTGCACCCGGTGACCATTGAGCGCTGAAGGAACAGCCTGCAGCGAACCACGGGTCAGCGCGTAGCGAACAGCGCCTCACCCGGCGCCCAGGTGGCATGGAAACCAAAGGGCACTCGCTGCGGCAAACACACTTTCGCAACCGGGCCCGCGGCGATATCTGCTGCGTCAAACACCAGGCAGTACGAACGCCAGTCATTGGCATCGGTCACCAGTGTAATCACGTAACCGTCGTCTTCTTTCGAGTCGCGCCCGGCGCCGGGGCGCGGTGCAAATACCGCTTCGCTGCCGAACACGCCCGGGCCGTAATCCCACTGCGTGGACGCGCCCGTGGTGTTGTCGTATTTCACCAGCCCGGTAAAACGCAGCGTATAACCACCTTCTTCGTAGAGCGGAATGCGCTGGTGGTACGCATAGCGGCTGGGCACGCCGTGAAAGATCGGGTTGGATTTGTTGAACTCGGTGTTGAGGTCGTCGATGTCGCCCTCGCGCACCTCACCGGTTGCGAGGTTAAAACGCCAGCGGTAGGCGTTGGCTTCGAGCCGCATGTAGGCCAGCATGGACGCCAATTCGCCCTCGCCGGGCTGCGCCTGCGGCATGGGGTTGGTGGAGCGGCAGCCGTCCATTACCACCCAGTCGCCGTCTTCGAAGCAGTTGGTCACGTGCAGGATGTAGCAGGGCTCGCACTCAAACCAGCGCACATCGGCACTTTGCCCCCGCCGCGGCAGAATGCCAAAGCGCGTGGGGATATCTCGATGGAAGGTGAGGACCCGCACCTTGTGCTTGCGCAGCACATTCATGTCGTGGAAGAACGGCAGATCGTGCACGACAGTGTAGTTGGTGGTAAAGCCAATATCGTGCGGCAGGCGCGGGCCGGGCAGATCGATCGCCACTTCGTGCAGCAGTTGCCCCCGCGGGTCTGCCACCCCCACGGTCATGTAGGGCGGCTCGTCGCCGTAATCGAAAAACAGCAGCTCGCCGGTCGCCCAGTCGACCTTGGAGTGCGCAGACAGCCGCCGGCTACCGCGCCCCGTCAGATCGAAATGGCCCTGTGTTTCCAGCGTCAATGGGTCGAGCCGGTAAGGATCACCGGCGTTGTACCACAGTGTCATCAGATCGCCTGCGTGGAACAGCACGTCTGTGTTCGAGGTATCCTTGATGCCAAAGCGCGAGATGTTGTAGTCGAAGGGCCCCATCACGCCGGGAGAAATGGAGCGGCCATCCTGCAATTCCTGCGTCAGCGCCGCCGTTTGCACATAGCGGTTGCGGTAACTCGCCGCACCGTCCTGGAAGTACACCGCGTGCAGCATGCCATCGCCGTCGAACGGGTGATGCCGGTTCAGCGGCGGGTGACGCGGATTGGGCCCGTTGCGAAAGTAGGCGCCGAACAAGTCCACGGGCAGCTCGCCTTCCACCGGCAGTGCCTCTGCCGCCACTTCATGCAAGGTGGGCGCATAAACGCCGTGCAGATAGGGGTTATCCAGCGCGAATACCCAGGACGGGACATCGGGCATCGGCGTTACCGGGCCGATGCAGTGTTCAGTGACGGGATAGTCCCGTTGCAACGTCATGGCAGCACTTCCTCGCAGGCGCACACGCCCTCCGTGGGTTAACCCCGAGTATATCGGCGAGGCCTGCAGGCGCAAGTTTCAGGGCATTGGACCGTCGGGCGCGTCCGTCGGTAGTGGCTCAGTTTGAAATCACAGACGGAGCATGAGGCGGCAAGGGCCCACTGAAACCGTGCGGCGACAGGACGTCGCCGCCCGAGCCTGTACAGGGATGTACGCTTTTTGGCGTGTTTCGGTGGACCCTTGCCGCCGCATGCGTTCTCCCTGGCAAATATTCAAACTGAGCCACTGCCCGTCAGTCCGTCGGCTTGCCGATGCGTGCTCGCTGGTATACAAAAGCTACTGGACGGTTTTTATTGCCAGGCGGAGCACGCAGCACATGGGCCAACCTGTTTATATACTCGGCGGCAGCCAGACAGACTTCGCGCGCAACTGGGCCCGCGAGGACCTGGATATCTTCGCCATGTTCGCGGAGGCTCTCACTGCGGCCGTTAGCAACGCCGGCATCGAGCCGGCGCAGATAGAAGTCGGGCATGTGGGCAACTTCGTCGGCGATCTGTTTACCGGGCAAGGTCTGCTCGGCGGCTTTTTTGGCGAGGCGATTGAAGACCTCGCCTGCATACCCAGCGCGCGGCACGAGGCGGCCTGTGCTTCGGGCTCCATGGCGATACTGGCCGCGATGCGCGACATTGAGGCCGGCCACTACGGCGTTGCCTGCGTACTCGGGCTGGAGCTGATGCGCAACGTGGATGGCCGTACCGGCGCGTCGCACCTCGGCGCTGCCCGCTGGCTCGGCCAGGAGGCGGACCGGGCCGACTTCCCCTGGCCACATCTGTTTGATCGCATCGCGCGCGAGTACGACAGCCGCCACGGCCTGCGCAGCGAGCACCTGCACAGCATCGCGCGCACCAACTTCGACAACGCCAGCCGCAACCCGCTGGCGCAAACCCGCAACTGGACATTTCCACCGGGCTGCTTCAGCGACGATGACACGCTGAACCCGGTGATCGACGGCAGTGTGCGCAAGTTCGACTGTGGGCAGATCACCGATGGCGCCGCCTGCGTTATTCTTGCCAGTGAAAAAATGGCGCGTGCCCACGCTGCCAAGCGGGGTTTACATCTCAATGACCTGCCGCGTATCAAGGGCTGGGGCCACCATTCGGCGCCGCTACTGCTCGAGACCAAACTGAAACGTTCCAGCGATGCGCCGCTGATGTTTCCGCACGCGGCGGCGACCATTCAGGATGCACTGCACAGGGCCGGCTTCGAACACGTCAGCCAACTCGACGGCATGGAAACCCACGACTGTTTCACCATTACCGAGTACATGGCGATCGACCACAGCGGGTTGACCGCGCCGGGTGAAAGCTGGAAGGCGATCGAAGAAGGCCGAATAGCATGCGACGGGGATTTCCCCATCAACCCGAGCGGTGGGCTGATCGGCCTGGGCCATCCCGTGGGCGCAACCGGTGTGCGCATGCTGCTGGACTGCGCGCGACAGGTGACGGGGGATGCGGGGGCGTGCCAGATCGACAACGCGCGCAACCTGCTCACCTTCAATGTGGGTGGCAGCACCACCACCTGCGCGAGTTTTGTGGTGGGCAACGGGAGATAAGGGAGCACTGTCGGGTCTGTAACGCCAATGCCTTGCGTTGGTCTATGCAGGGACGGACTCCAGCGCTGCGCGTGAGGCGTCAATATCTCTCTAGACTGCTAGACTGCTGAGCGAAACGCGCTCTGTATTAAAAAATACGTATCGAGATCGACTATGTCCAGACCCCGCCGTCGCCACCTCTTTGCCAGCCTGGTACTGCTGACATTTACCGCAACCGCATTCACCGTGGAGCGTTCCCCCGACGGACGCGGCGAAGTATTGCTCTTCCCGCTGGTCATTGCCGATAACGGCTGGGACACCTACCTGAACCTGCGTACCGACCCGGCCGACGGGCAGATTGTGCGCCTGCGCTTTCTGGAAGGCCGCGACGGGGCGGTGGTGAATGCGTTCAATGTGTATCTGCTGCCCGGAGAGAACTGGGGCGCGGCGGTAACGCAGAGCGGCAGCGGTACGCTGCTGCGTATCGCCGAGGGCAGTTGCGTGATCGCCGACAACGGCACGCGCGGCGGTGCCGGCGCGGAGTTTCCGCTCGATCTGGATATCGGCATGGTCGAGGCCTATGTGATCTCGGGGCGGCTGGACGAGGGTCTGCGACAGTCGAACTGCACGCAGTTTGCGCAGCGCTGGAACCCCGGCGGCGTGTGGGACGCGAACCCGCAACTCAACCTGGAGGCCGCGAGTGGAGTGCAGACCCAACTCGCGGGCTTTCTGTCGCTGGTCAATGTGGAGAAGGGCCTCTCCGCCGACCTCGCGGCGACCGCACTGCGCAATCTCAATGAGGGCATCGCTCACACGGCCCCCGGCGACCCTTCGCCCAATCTCGCGGAGGCATCGCCGGTGGCGGTGCTGCCCGACGGCAGCGAGTGGCTGCCGGAATCGGGGGAGGGCATCGACGCGGTGGCGAAAGTGCTGTCGCCCATCGAGACGGGGGCGATCAGCAACGAGGTGACCACGCTAAACAGCGTGGGGGCGAGCACGGACTGGGTGGTGACGTTTCCGCTGGCGGGATATAGCGAGTACCGGAGTCCTCGGGAAGCGGAGATTGATGGGAAGCGCCGGACTTGTAGTTCCAGTTACCAGCGCACCGATAACCAGGATGGCTTGCGCACAACGCATGAGGAATTGCCCTGGTACGGTTGGGGTGGTGGTGAAACGACCGGTCGGCCTGAGGCATACATGCCAGTCGATTATGACCCAGTCCCGTTTTTTTATGTCGAGCCGTTTCTCTGCTTTTCAGTGAATGTAGTCTCTTTTGGAGACATGCCCCCCGTGCTTGTTGCTAGTGATAGTGATCGCGCAGATCGACTAACTCAAATTGACTCCGTGAGCCTCTCGGACCTTCCCGGCTGGCATTTTCGTTATACCTTTATCGGTGCAGTCTTGCCGGGTAGCGATGGTCTCATGCCCGTCATCGCATTCCGCGCCACCCAGTTCATCAACAGCACCCTGGAAGGCGGCACGGTGCGCGCCAACTACCTGTTCCTGCGCCCCCACGAGGCCCGCTGAAGCCTGGGGCGCACGCATTGACGTACGTACCTGATGGCGTACAATCCGAGGAAATTACACACGCTACAGGGACACCATGACCGGAATAACTGCAACTGAGGCTCGCAGCAACCTGTATCGGTTGATTGATGAAGCCGCCGAATCACACCAGCCAATTGTCATTACGGGCAAACGGAATAAAGCAGTCCTGGTGGCGGAAGAAGACTGGTCCGCGATTCAGGAAACGCTTTACCTGCTGTCTGTGCCGGGTATGCGAGAGTCAATTCGCGATGGGATGGATACGCCGCTGGATGAATGCGATGAGACGCTTAACTGGTGACATGGAAACTGGTTTACACCAAGCAAGCCCAGAAGGATGCAAAGAAGTTGGCCGCCAGCGGCTTGAAGTCTAAAGCCCGGAAACTGCTGGCACTGATTGCAGAGGATCCGTATCGGAAACCACCGCCGTTCGAGAAGCTGATCGGTGATCTTGCGGGCGCGTATTCGCGGCGTATCAATATTCAGCACCGCCTAGTGTATCAGGTGCTCGAAGACGAACGGACGGTCAAAGTTCTGCGTCTTTGGAGCCACTACGATTAGTGCTGCACGCGTCGCGTTGATCAATGCGCAGGCGGACGCCCGCGATGAACCTGACGCGTCAATATCTCGCTAGACTGCTGGGCAAAACGCATTGCACTAAAAAATACCTATCGAGATCGACTATGTCCAAACCCTGCCGTCGCCACCTCTTTGCCAGCCTGTTACTGCTGACATTTACCGCAACCGCATTCGCCGTGGAGCGTGCCCCCGACGGACGCGGCGGCAACGCAGAGCGGCAGCGGTAGGCTGCGCGTATCACCGAGAGCAGGCGAGGTCTGGCGACTGGCAGTCACATTATAGTCATAGTTCACTTGTATCATTTCATGCCATCTCAGGAGGCCTCCGGCATGCGCAAAACCCCACTGCAATCACTATCTCGCCGCAAATTCATAGACGGTGCCAGCAAGTCGGCGATCGCCATTGGGCTGGCTCCTATTCTCCAGGCCTGCAGTGACGGCAGTGATAATCGTCTTTCCAACACTGGTCCGCTCTCTTACGGGCCATTGTCACCCGTTGCCGATGGAACCACGGGGTTGCCGCTCCTGAAACTGCCCGAGGGGTTCAGCTACACCTCTTTCGGGTGGACGGGTGACACCATGAGCGACGGTACGCTCACACCCGACCGGCATGATGGCATGGCCGTGGTCAGTGGCCAGGGGGGCAGTGCCGGCGAGTGTGTCCTGATTCGCAATCATGAGCGCGCTATCGTGCCACCCGGCTTGCCCCTACCGGTGATTGGCGGGGGTCTCGCCCCGGTCTACGACGACATCACACTTCCGGGGGTCGTTGCGGGGCTCGGAGGCGGCACCACGGCGCTGAAGATACGCGGCGGGCGATTAATCGAAGACAGCGCGACCCTGGGCGGCACCGTAGGCAACTGTGCGGGAGGCGCCACGTCCTGGGGCAGCTGGTTGACCTGTGAAGAAACCATGACGCTTGCCAGCGCGATAGGCGCCCGCGACCATGGCTTCGTATTCGAAATACCGGATCCGGCGCTCGGCCCGGCCTCCGCGGTCCCGATCGTGGATATGGGATTGATGCCGCATGAAGCTGTCGCGGTGGACCCGAGAGACTCCCGGGTCTATCTCACCGAAGACAATAACCCACTCTCGGGTTTTTACCGCTACACCCCGAACGATAGCAGCCAGCGGGTCGGCTCGCTGGAGCAGGGCGGTGTGCTTGAAATGCTGGCCGTCGCAGGCCGGCCCGGTATCGATCTGGGGCTCGCCGCGCAAGGCGAGTCGTTTTCGGTGCAGTGGGTGCCGGTACCCGACCCGGTTGCGCAGCCAGAATTTCTGATACCGCCAGCGGAGGGGTTTCCGCCGATCCAGGGCGATGGCCGTTCGGGCCCCTTCCTGCAGGGAGAAGCTAACGGCGGCGCCAGTTTCCGTCGTGGTGAAGGGTGCTGGTACCAGGACGGCGTGGTGTATTTCGTCGATACCACCGGTGGAGAGGCGGGCAAGGGTTCGGTCTGGGCGTACATCCCGGGCGAAGAGACCCTCACCGCACTTTTTGTCTCACCGGATGCCGCCACGGCGGACAATCCAGACAATATTACCGTGAGCCCCCGTGGCGCACTGCTGGTGTGTGAGGACGGCGGAGGAATCAGCGAAAACGGCACACTGATCAGCGGCACGCGCATGCTGGGCATCGCGCAGGACGGCAGCTCATTCGTATTTGCCGAGAACAACATGCTGCTGGATGCCGCGCTTCCCGGTCGTCCCGCGATTACTCCCGATGACTATCGCGGGAGCGAGTGGGCCGGTGCCTGCTTTGATCCCGCAGGCGAGTACCTCTTCGTCAACATCCAGACGCCGGGCGTCACCTTCGCCATTACGGGTCCGTGGCGTGAAGGTGCTTTTTGAGCGGAGCTTGTCGTCGTTCGACATAGACCAGGGTCACACCGGGAAAATCCGGGCTCTGCCGCACCGGTTGATACAAATCAACGCGGAAACGCATCAGGCTTGCTAGTCTGCTGCCTTCCAATGTGGCTGTGTTGTTGGCTTCGCAGTCTTGTTTTCCGCAGAACCAAAGGTGGCCGATTGTGCAGCGCATCTATTTTCTCGTACCCAGCCTGGAGATAAGCCGCTCAATAGTCGCTGAACTGAAGCAGAACGGTTTGGAGGAAAAGCACATTCATATCCTCGGCGCGTCTGATGTGTCGCTGGATGAACTACCCGAGGCGACTCTCCTGCAGAAGAGCGATTTTCTGCCAGCCATCGAAAGAGGAATTCCGCTGGGAGCCTTCAGCGGGCTTCTCGCGGGGCTGGTGGCGCTGGCTGTGCCGGGCGGGATTGTCGTCGGTGGGGGCGCACTGTTGGTATGCATGGCCGCTGGCGCCCTGGTAGGTTCATTGATGGGGAGTATGGTTGCGCTGGACATACCCAATTCCAGGCACAGGGATTTCCAGCAGGCTATCGAAACGGGACAATTTCTCATGCTGGTCGACACGCCGAAAAAGCGTGTTGAGGAAATCGAAACTTTGATTCTTACGCACCATCCCGACGCAGAGCTGGAGCGGGTAGAAGCGCGCATCCTCGCTGAAGTGCCAGCGTACTAGGCGCCGTCACACTAGCGGTTGAAGCAAGCGTGCTTCGTTGCACCGCCTCGTCGAACCCTGCTCGGTGCAACCTAGAAAGCCGCTATACCCGTCTGGTTGCGCCCGAGTATCAGCGCATGGATATCCTCGGTTCCCTCGTAGGTGTTCACCACCTCCAGGTTCACCATATGGCGCATCACCGGGTATTCATCGGAGATGCCGTTGGCGCCGAGCATGTCGCGCGCCGTGCGGGCGATGGCGAGCGCCTTCGCGCTTGAGTTGCGCTTTATCAACGAGACCAGTTCCGGCGGCAGCGTACCCGCGTCCAACAAGGCGCCCGCTCGCAGGCAACCCTGCAGGCCCAGGCTGATTTCCGTCTGCATGTCTGCCAGCTTCAGCTGTATCAACTGATTGGCCGCCAGCGGCCTGCCGAACTGGCTGCGCCCCAGCGTGTAGTCGCGCGCCGCGTGCCAGCAGGCCTCCGCGGCGCCCAGGGCGCCCCAGGCGATGCCGTAGCGCGCCATGTTCAGGCAGGAAAACGGCCCCTTCAGCCCGCTGGCGCCGGGCAATAACTGTTCTTCCGCGACGAACACATCCTGCAGCACGATCTCGCCGGTTACGGAAGCGCGCAGGGCAAGTTTGCCCTCGATTTTCGGCGCGCTCAGACCGGGCATGCCCTTCTCCAGAATGAACCCGCGAATGCGGTCATCGTCGGTTTTCGCCCACACCACGAATACGTCCGCCAGCGGGCTGTTGCTGATCCACGTCTTCGTGCCGTTGAGGCAATAGCCGCCTGCAACGCTGCGCGCGCGGGTGGTCATGCCACCCGGGTCTGAACCGTGGTCGGGTTCGGTAAGCCCGAAACAGCCGATCAGTTCGCCGCTTGCAAGGCGTGGCAGGTAGCGTTCGCGCTGGGTCTCGCTACCGAACTCAGAAATGGGGTACATCACCAGTGAGGACTGCACGCTCAGCATGGAACGGTAGCCGGAATCCACGCGCTCTATTTCCCGCGCTATGAGCCCGTAGGACACGTAATCCACGCCGGAACAGCCATGGCCCTTGAGCGTGGCGCCGAGCAACCCCGCCTTACCCATTTCGCGAAATACCCCGGGGTCGGTATGCTCATTGCGAAAGGCGTCGCGAACCCGCGGCGCGAGGTGCCTTTCGGCAAACTGGCGCGTGCTGTCGCGCAGCATTCGCTGCTCATCGGTGAGCTGGCTTTCCAGGTCGAAAGGGTCCTGCCAGTGCATTGTGGTCGCCATCCGCATTCCCTGAGCGCGTGTCAAAGGCCCCACTTTAGGGTTAATCTGCGTCCCATACCACCTGCCGGTAATATCGTGGGCGGGATAGTCCGAGGAGACCCCGGAAATGAACACCAGCGCACGCCTGCGCGGGCTCGATCAGGCACATTACATGCACCCGTTCACCGACCTGGGTCGCTACGCGCAGAACGGCGGGCGCGTGATCACCCGGGCTGAACACGTTTACATCTACGACAGCGATGACCAGCGCATGCTCGATGGCATGTCCGGACTCTGGTGCTGCAACCTCGGCTACAGCCAGCCGGCAATTGTGGAGGCCGTGCACCACCAGTTGCAGTCCCTGCCCTTCTACAACAGCTTTTTCCAATGCAGCACGCAACCGGCGGTGGAGCTGGCGCGCGCGCTGGTGGAGGTGACCCCGGCGCAGTTCAATCATGTGTTTTTCACCAACTCCGGTTCCGAAGCCAACGACACCAACCTGCGGCTGGTGCAACGCTACTACCAGTTACTCGGCAAGCCAGGAAAACGCCATATCATCAGCCGGCGCAACGCCTACCACGGTTCCACCATCGCCGGCGCCTCACTCGGCGGCATGCCGGCGATGCACGCGCAGATGCACGGGCTGGATTACATCCACCACATCGACCAGCCCTACTGGTTTGGCGAAGCCGTGGACGAGGATCCGGCGGCATTCGGTGTGCGCGTGGCGCGCCAGCTTGAGGAGACGATCGACCGCCTGGGTGAAGAAAACGTGGCCGCGTTTATCGCCGAGCCGGTGCAGGGGGCCGGCGGTGTGATCGTGCCGCCCGACACCTACTGGCCGGAAATCCGACGCATCTGCCGCGAGCGCGACATCCTGTTGATCATGGATGAAGTGATCTGTGGCTTCGGCCGCACCGGCCGCTGGTTCGGCTGCGAGACCTTTGAGCTGGAACCGGACCTCATCACCTTCGCCAAGGCGGTCACCAATGGTTACCTGCCGCTCGGTGGCGTGATGGTGGGCGACCGCGTGGCCGACGCGCTGCTTGCGCACCCGGGTGAGTTCACCCACGGGCTCACCTACTCGGGCCACCCGGCTGCCTGCGCGGCGGCGCTGGCAACCCTGGGCATCCTGCGCGAAACCGGCATCATCGAGAGTGCCGCCAGTGGCATCGCGCCCTACTTCCAGACCCGCCTTGCCTCACTCATGGAACACCCCATCGTCGGTGAGGTACGCGGGCTGGGTATGTTTGCGGCCGTGGAACTGGTTCGCCACAAGGGCACCCGCGAGCGTCTGGCGCCGGACGCAGCGGCTGCCGTGTTCTGCCGCGATGCGGCGAATGCCGCCGGCCTGATGGTGCGGCAAACCGGTGACGCGATGATCTGCGCGCCGCCACTGATATGCAATCGCGCGGAGATCGACAGCCTGGTGAGCATGCTCGGCGAGGCGCTCGACGCAACGGCGGCACACTTCGGCATGCTCTAGCGGCCGCGCCCGCGGCAATAAAACCGTCCCTGGCTCGCCTGAGTAGACCGGCCGGCGCCGGCATTTGGTCTATCATCTGCGCTACAGCTCCCGGCCACAGCGCGCCGGATTACGCACGCACTGCCACAGGCCACAACCCAATAAGGAGACACGCATGAGCGAACGTCAGGTACTGAACAAAGAAAACCTCGGTATTACAGCCGGCCTGCCGCTGGAAGCCAGCACCGGCGGCATCGACGAATTGCGCCGCGATATTCAACGCTTGATGGACATCGAGGCGATCAAGCAGCTCAAACACGCCTACTTCCGCTGCGTGGACACCTGCAATCTAGACGAACTGGGCACGCTGTTCCATGCCGACGTGGCGGTCTGCTTCAAGGGCGGCGGCTACGAGTGGAATCTCAACGGCCGCGACGAGTACGTGAAAAACATCGGCATGTCTTTCTCCAGCGAGGCTATCGGCCATCACAACGCGCATCATCCGGAGATACAGATTCTCAGTGACACGGAGGCCACGGGCCTGTGGTATCTCGCCGACCACATGTGGATTCTCAACCACAATGCGCTCACCTACGGCACTGCGCTGTACTGGGACCGCTACGTGAAGGAAGACGGCCGCTGGCTGATTCGCGAGACCAACTACGAGCGCGTCTATGAGATCAACGAGACGCTGGAAGGCCGACCGAAGCTGAGTTCACACTACCTGGGCGTGCACGGGCCCGCGCCACAGTTCTGAGCAGGCACTGCGCTCACGCCGCTGCCCCGCGCTGCGTACCGGGCACGGGCGGCTGCCGGCGCGCAAGCCCGTCGAGGTATTCCTGCAACTGCGCCTCGGCCTGCGCACCAAACAGGATATTGCAGGCCTCGCGCAGGCCGGGAGAGCGGGCAATATCCTCCGCCCGCACTACCTGATCTATTTTCGAGCGGCGGCGCATGAAATCTTCCAGCTTGACGATCATCTCCCGGCGCGCGGCCAGCTCGATTTCGCAGCGCGTGTACTCCGCATTGGCTATCAGCAGCTCGGCACCGCTCGGATCTTCCCGGATCCGCTCGAGCAGGCCAAAGGCGCTTTCGCCGTAGCGCCGCCAGAAGCGTTCAGACAAGGGCTCCGAGGAGGAAGCGGCGGTGAGCCTGTCGAGCTCCATGCACTTTGCCTGCAGCATGAACTCGGCGCGCAAATCTGCCTCCGGCTCCCCATACCACTGGTTGCGCACGGTGGACAGCGTGAACCCCATAGCCTCCAGATGTTCGGCAACTTCCTCGCCCACGTTCAAGCAGTCGGTCAGCTTGCCGCCGAAGATACTCAGGTGCCGCCGCGCACTATCGACTTCAATCACGTGCTTGCGCGACAGTTGCACCCAGTCGGCCTCGCCACCCTCACCGCTGATCGCCAGGGGCCTCACGCCGACCCGTTCGGCAATAATGTCGCTGCGTGTCAGCGGTGGGTTGAGGTTCAGCAAGGCGTTGACGTTATCGAGCACAAAATCCCTGTCTGCGTCCGTCACCTGCACCTCGGGGCTCTGCACCTGGGTGTCGGTAGTACCGATACAGGTTTTAGGCCCCATGGGAATGAGGAAGAACAGCCGCCCATCGCTGGCGAAGAATGCCAGTACGCGCTTGTTCTCCGTCACGCGGTCGACAATCAGGTGAATGCCCTTGGAAAAAACGTGGTGATGCTCGGTGGTTGCGCCCGCAGCGCGGTTTTGCGCGTCCACGTAAGGGCCACAGGCGTTTATCACGGCCCGCGCGCGGATATCAAAGCTGTTGCCGCTGATCACGTCGCGCGCCGGGATGATCCATGCATCCCCCTCGAAACGGCTTTCGAGCGCCTCCACGTAATTGGCTGCGATACAGCCATAATTAAGGCTGCGGCGCACAAAGTTGAAAACAAAGCGGGCGTCGTTGTCGTACAGGTAACAGTCTGAGTACTCAAGGCCGCCCGCAGCATTCGCCGTGTCGATAATGGGCTCCGCCCGCTCAATGGATCGCGCAGTGTGAAAGCGCGGCGCGCGTGTCACGAAACGCCCCATGACCCAGTACAGCAGGCTACCGAGGTAAACAACAAACGGCCACACCCGAAAGCCGCGCGCAATGGTGGTGAGAAAGCGAATCTCTTTCACGGTTGAAGGGTAGGCGCGCATCAGCCGGTTGCGCGAACGACAGAGCTTGTCGACCAGCAGAAACTCTCCACTCTCGAGGTACTTGATGCCGCCCCAGGCGAGATTGGAGGAACTGGAGCTGACCCCGCCGGCGAAGTCGCCCCGATCGATCAGGGCAACGCGCACACCGCGGGCGGCCAGTGATGCGGCCGACACCGCGCCGTTGATACCGCCGCCGATGACAAGCACGTCGAAGGGCTGGCCCGCCAGTTTCTGCAGATTGCTGTCGCGCAGCGTCACGCGTTCGTCCTCACCCTGTGCCACCCGGCCTGCTTGCTGGCATGCACACCACTCTACAGGCTCCAGTAACGCCGGCAAAGCGCGATGAAATCGCGCGAGCTGGCGCTGACGCTGCGACCCGCGCGGTAGTACAGCCCAACCTGCTTGTCGATCGTGCCAAAGGACACATCATCAAGGATGCGAAAGGTTGCGCAGGTGGGGTGTTCCCGCAGCAACTTGCGATCGATGAATGTCACTCCCATGCCCTCGTCCACCATATGGATGCGCAGCGACAGGCTGCTCACTTCCCAGACTGTGCTGAACTGGTCGCGGATGCGCTGCATGGATGGGCGCATCTCCGGGTTGTCGAGCGCCGAGGTGATGAGTGGCGTGTGCTTCAGGGCGCTCGCCTCACCCTCCATCATCGCCTGGTACTGGGGATGGCGGGAAGACACCACAAGGTGCCGCGAGTCACTGTACAGAGGCACTGTGGCAAAGGCGCCCATGTCTTTCTGAAAGGGGCCCAGGCCCAGCTCGACATTGCCCGAGAGCACGGCGGAGATAATGCTGCGTGCCGGCATCTCCGACACTTTCAGGCGCGTTTGCGGATTGTCGCGATAATACTGGCTGATCAGTACAGGCGCATAGAAACGGTTGATGGAGGCGCTCAACGCAAGATTCAGGGTTGCATGCTTGCCCTGCTTGAGTTGCGCGATGTCCTCCAGCGTCTGCTGCTCGTCGCGCAGTACATCCACCGCATGCTCGAACAGCCGCCGACCCACGTCTGTCAGCTTCAGGCCCTTGCCCCGCTGCACCAGCGGCGCGTCGAGCTTCGCCTCCAGCCCTGCTACTGCCTGGCTGACCGCTGACTGGCTGATGTGCAGGGCATCGGCGGCGCGCTTGAACCCGCCCTCCTCAATCACGGCACGGAAGGCGCGCAACTCGCTATTTTCCAGCCGCATATCAGCCTCTCTTATAGTTCAATAAGTAAAATTAACCTGACTAATTATAGTGCCGTTGTATACTGCGAAAAAGTACCAGTTTTTACTGCAAACCGTGGAGCGAGTTCCCATGAGCACACCCGAGCCCGTCTTTTCCGCTGACCTCGCCGGCATCATCGTCGGCGACACCGCCATCTCCGACGTGCAGGGCGACAGCGGCCTGCTCAGTTACCGCGGTGTCGACATCAACGAACTCATCGGCGTACCCTTCCTGCACGTGGTGTGGCTGGTACTCTTCGGTGAGCTTCCCGACGCACAGCAGAAGAGCAGGCTGAAAGCCTTCATGTGCCGGCATCTGCATCTCACGCACGAGGAACAGGCCCTGCTGAGACAAACGCCCGGCGACCTGCATCCGATGCTGGTGTTGCAGGGCCTCGTGCCACTGTTGCAACTGCCCGAGGAGGAAACCCTGGAAGCCGGCATGGATGCCGAACACGGTCTGTTTATCGCCGCAAAAATCTCTGCGCTGGTGGCCGCCCACCACCGCCTCAGCCAGAACAAGGTGATTCTGCCACCCACGCCGGGCAAGCTCTTCCACGAGAACTTTCTCACCATGTTCCGCGGCACAGCACCCACAAACGACCAGGTCAGGATGCTCAACGCGGCGCAAATTCTGCAGATGGAGCACAGCTTCAACGCCGGCACCTTCGCCGGGCGCGTCTGTGCCAGCACGCTGGCGCCCATCCAGTCGAGCATCTCGGCATCTATCGGCACGCTGTTTGGCAGGCTGCACGGCGGCGCCGATCAGGCGGCGCTGGAAATGGCCATGCAGATTGGCAGCCCGGAGAAGGCGGACGATTACGTCAGTCACTGTCTCGCAGAAAAAACCAAGATCATGGGCATGGGGCATCGCGAATACCGCACGGTGGATCCGCGCGCAAAAATTCTCAAGCCGATGGCGATCGAGCTCTGCCAGGATGCCGAGAGCCGCAATCTGCTGGCCGTGCTGATGGCGGTGGAAGAGGCCTGCCAGCGCGAATTTGCCGCCAAGGGCAAGGATATCTGGGCCAATGTGGAGTTCTACAAGGGCGCTGTCTTTCACAGCCTGGGTATTCCCACGCATTACTTTACGGCCATGTTCGCCATGGCGCGCGTGTATGGCTATGTCGCACACTACCTCGAGTTCAAGAAGGATAGCCGGCTGATTAGACCGCGGGCGCGCTATGTCGGCCAGCCGGTCGGCTCGCACAAACTCTCGGCTGCCTGACACGCGCCCCCACGCGGCCTGTTCCCGGCGGCGAGGTCTCAATCCACGCAAGTATTTCCACGCGGGGTGCAAAGCAGCGTACCATTGATGCTGCTTCGTCATGGGGACGAACGCGCTGCCGGATGTTCATCCATGCTTGTGCCTGCCGCCAGATCAATTTGCCTGTTCGCGCTTTGCGCGTGCCTGCTGGCCTGCGGTGGCGGTGAATCGAATGTCGCCAGCGGCAATCGACTCGGCATTCTGCATTTCGGCAACGGCACAGAACCCCAGGGGCTGGACCCGCATATCATCACCGGCCTGCCGGAAAGCCATATCGTGCACGCCCTGTTCGAGGGCCTTGCAGTAAAGAACCCCTACACGCTCGAACCCGAGCCCGGTGTCGCCAGTAGCTGGGACATCAGCGACGATGGCCTCACCATCATCTTTCACCTCAATCCCGAGGCACGCTGGTCGAATGGCGATCGGGTAACCGCGCAACACTACGTCTGGTCATGGCGACGCGCGCTGCACCCGGCCATGGGCAACCAGTACGCCTACATGCTGTATCCACTGGTGAACGCGGAGGAATTCGCCACCGGCAAAATCGACGATTTCAGCGCGGTGGGCGTGAAGGCTCTGGATGAACAGACGCTGCAGGTGAAGCTGCGCATGGCAACCCCCTATTTTATCCAACTCATGGATCACTACAGTACCTACGCGGTGCATCCACCGACCATTGAGCGCTTCGGTGCGATGACCGATCGTTTTACGCGCTGGACCCGGGTGGAAAATATCGTCGGTAACGGGCCTTTTAAACTCACGGAGTGGAAACTCAACCGGCGCATCGTCGTAGAGAAAAGCCCCACTTACTGGGACGCCGACAAGGTTGCCCTGAACGCGGTGGTATTTTATCCCACCGAGAACGTCTCCAGCGAAGAGCGCATGTTCCGTGTGGGACAGCTGCACTACACGCAAACCGTCCCGCTGGATAAAATCCCGGTATACCGCGCGATGGAGAACAGCCCCTACGTGAACGCGCCGTACCTCGGCACTTATTTCTACCTGCTGAATACCAACGAACCACCACTGGATGACGTGCGTGTGCGCCGGGCGCTAGCGCTCGCGGTAGACCGCGCGCGCCTCAACAGAAGCGTGCTGCACGGCATGAACGTACCGGCCTTCGGCATTACGCCCCCAGGGACGCTGGGCTACGAGCCGCCGCAGGTTTTCGAACATGATCTCGAGCGCGCACGCGCGCTGCTTGCCGAAGCGGGTTATCCGGACGGACGCGACTGGCCCGGCGTGGAGCTCAAGTACAATACCAGCGAGAGTCACCGCAAGGTTGCGGTGGCGCTGCAACAGATGTGGAAAGACGCGCTCAACATTGAGGTCACCCTGGCAAACCAGGAGTGGAAGGTCTATCTCGATTCCGTGGACAATATGGATTTCCAGATTGCGCGCCGCGGATGGATCGGCGACTACGTGGATCCCAACAACTTCCTCGACCTGTTCCTTTGCGACGGCGGCAACAACAACACCGGTTTCTGTGATCCGCGCTACGATGAACTGATCAAGGAAAAAGCGCCGCGCGCTGCGAGCCGTGAGGAACGCTTCGCGATTTTCCATGCGGCGGAAACGCGCTTGATGCAGCAGATGCCGATCATTCCGATCTACACCTACACCAGCAACCACCTGATACACCCCAGCGTACGCGGCATGCCCTCAAACCTGATGGATGCGATCAATCTGAAGTACGTCTGGCTCGACGCCGGGGAGCCCGCTCGCTGACATGTGGCGCTTCATCCTCTTTCGCCTGTTGCAGGCCATCCCGGTAATTCTCGCGGTTATCACGGTAACGTTTTTCCTGATACGCATGGCGCCCGGCGGGCCCTTCGACGGCGAGAAGGCCGTGATACCGGAAGTGCGCGCCGCACTGGAGGCCCAGTACCAGCTCGACAAGCCCCTACATGAGCAGTACACCACCTACCTCGGCGACCTGCTGCAGGGCGATCTCGGCCCGTCCTTCAAATATCCCGGGCGCAGCGTCAACGAGCTGATTGCCGCGGGCCTGCCGGTAACCGCCGAGCTCGGTCTTTACGCGTTGCTGGTCGCGGTGGGTATCGGCGGGCTGGCGGGCGTGATCGCCTCGCTCAAGCCCAACAGCGCACAGGATTACCTGCCCATGTCGGCGGCGATGCTGGGCATCTGCATGCCCTCGTTCCTGCTCGGGCCGATACTGCTGCTGGTGTTCGGCATCTATCTCGACTGGCTCCCGGTATCCGGATGGGGCGACATACCCGGCGATAAACTGTTACCGGCAATCACGCTGGGTTCCACCTACGCCGCCTACGTGGCCAGGCTGAGCCGCGCCGGCATGCTGGAGGTGTTGCACCAGGATTACATCCGCACCGCGCGCGCAAAAGGGCTTCCCGAATGGCAGGTGGTCACCCGCCATGCGCTGCGCGGCGGCATGATCCCGGTGGTGGCTTTTCTCGGCCCCGCGTTCGCCGGGCTGCTGTCGGGCTCCTTCGTGGTGGAAACCATCTTCCAGATTCCCGGTCTCGGCCGCTTCTATGTGCAGGCTGCCTTCAATCGCGACTACACGATGATTCTTGGCACCACGGTATTTCTGTCGACGCTGATCGTACTGTTCAACCTGTTGTCGGACATTCTCGCGGCGTGGATGAACCCGCGCCTGCGCGCGCAGTACGCGAGTCGCTGATGCACAACGGCGCAACCACAACGATCGCACAGGCGCCCGAGGGCCGCTCGCTCTGGGACGACGCCTGGCAACGCCTGCGGCGCAATCGTCTGGCCCTGTTCGGCCTGCTGGTCTTGAGCATTTTCGTACTGCTGGCGTTACTGACCCCGTGGATAGCGCCCTATGGCTACGCCGAGCAGAACCTCGATCTGGGCGCTTCGCCACCCTCGGCTCAGCACTGGCTGGGCACCGACATATTCGGCCGCGACCTGCTCACCCAGATCCTCTATGGCGGGCGTATTTCGCTGGCGGTAGGCTTTCTCGCCACCGCGGTAGCTTTGTGTATCGGCGTGCTCTGGGGCGCGATAGCGGGCTACCTCGGCGGGCGCGTGGACGCGGTGATGATGCGTCTGGTGGACATCCTCTACGCGCTGCCTTTCATGATTTTCATCGTGCTCCTGATGGTGGTGTTCGGACGCAACCTGCTGTTGTTATTTCTCGCCATCGGCGCTGTGGAGTGGCTCACCATGGCGCGCATCATGCGCGCGCAGGTACAGTCACTCAGACAACAGGAGTTCGTGGAAGCGGCGGTATCGCTGGGACTCTCGCCCTTTAGCATCATCCGCCGGCACCTCATCCCCAACGCGCTGGGACCGGTGATCGTCTACACCACCCTGACGATACCCGGGGTCATGCTGCTGGAGGCCTTTCTCAGCTTTCTGGGGCTGGGCGTGCAACCACCCCAAACCTCCTGGGGGCTGCTGATTTCCTACGGCGCGGAGAGTATGGAGGAATACCCGTGGCTGCTGCTGTTTCCGGGCCTGGCGCTGACCCTGACCCTGTTCTCGCTGAATTTTCTCGGCGATGGGCTGCGTGACGCGCTGGACGTGCGTGGGGCGGGAGACTGAGCCATGCTGACAGTGGAAGATCTCAGCGTAAGTTTTGTCACGCGAATGGGTACTGCAAAGGCGGTAGACGGGCTCAGTTTCAATGTGACCGCAGGCAGCATCACGGCGATTATCGGCGAATCCGGCTCCGGCAAGTCGGTGGCCTGCTACAGCCTCCTCGGACTCGTACCGCGGCCTCCCGGACGCATCGACGGGGGCCGCGCGCTATTCAACGGGCGCGACCTGCTACAACTCCCGGAACGGGAGTTGCGCAGTATTCGCGGGCGCGACATCGCGATGATCTTCCAGGATCCCATGACCTGCCTCAACCCCTACATGACCATCGGCAATCAGCTCATGGAGCCGCTACGCTATCACCGCAGGGTCAGCAAGACGGCGGCCCGCGAACGCGCATTGCAGTTGCTCGACGAGGTCGGCATTCGCGAGCCCGGGCGAACCTTCCACAATTACCCGCACGAATTCTCCGGGGGCATGCGCCAGCGGGTGATGATCGCGATGGCGTTGATCAACGAGCCACAGCTACTCATCGCCGACGAACCCACTACCGCGCTGGACGTAACGATTCAGGCGCAGATTCTCGAGTTGCTGGCAGACCTGCAGAAGAAGCGCAATATCGGCATTGTCCTGGTCAGCCACGATCTGGCCGTGGTGTCTGACATCGCCGACAGCATTGTCGTCATGGAGCAGGGACGCGCGGTGGAAAGCGGCGACAGCGAGGCCATTTTTCATGCCGCGACTCACCCCTATACGCGCAGGTTGCTCGCATCCATACCGCGCGGCAGCAAGGCGCCGCTGAAACTGCGCAGCGAACCGCTGCTCGAGGTACGCAATCTGTGTACCCGTTTCGGCAAAGGCAAGGATACGGTGACGGCGGTGGACGATGTGTCTTTCACCATCGCGCGTGGCGAGACCCTGGGGCTGGTGGGTGAATCGGGCAGCGGCAAATCCACTATTGGCCGGTCACTGCTGCGCCTGGTTGCACCGGACTCGGGTCAGGTGCTGTTTGACGGACAGGATGTCACGGCCCTCGCACCCGATGCGCTCAAGCACATGCGCCGTCGCATGCAGATCATATTCCAGGACCCTTTCGCATCGCTGAACCCGCGCATGACGGTACACGAAACACTTTCCGAGCCGCTGCTGCTGCACGGCGTGGCGGATCGCGCCAACGTCACTGAACAGGTGCTGAAGCTGATGGATTCAGTCGGCATTGCACGCAGTTTCGCCCGCAAGTATCCGCACGAGTTCTCCGGCGGCCAGCGCCAGCGTATCGCCATCGGCCGCGCCCTGGCAACGCGGCCCGAGTTCGTGGTGGCGGATGAACCGGTGTCGGCACTGGATGTCACCATCCAGGCACAAATTCTGGACTTGATGGGCCAGTTGAGCCGGGAGTACGGACTCACGATGCTGTTCATCACCCACGACCTGGCAGTTGTGCGCCAACTCGCCGACCGGATCGTGGTGCTGCGCAATGGCTCGATCGTGGAGCAGGGTAGCAGCGAGCAGTTGCTCAATAACCCCGGGGACGACTATACCCGGGCTCTGCTGGATGCAACGCCGGGCCGCGGCCTGATGCGGGCCGGCTGAGCCGGCTCGCGGCACCGTCAGGGCGAGACGAACACGCGCATCCAGTGATAATTAACCAGGTCCGTCAGCTTGTTACTCTGGCGCACGCTGAGTTTTTCCTTGTGAGCAATTAACAGGCCCCGCGTGCAGATCGTTACCACGGGTTTTTCCAGACCGGGCAAGCCGAGTCGCATCCTGCGATATATCTTGCGGCCGCCCGCAAGAGGTCGCGTAAAACGCTCGTCACTGAAATGCACGAGATTGAAATGCCCCGGGCTGGCGATGACGATATCCACTTCGGGAGAGTGTACCCTCGGCCGGTGTACCACCATCACGGCGTCGACCCCATCGGCCGATTGCATCAGGCGCTCCAGCGCCGCACGTGTGTCGCCGAAGGCGATTGTGATCTCGTCCAGCTCTGGCGCCAGCGAACGCAGGTAATCGAAGGTGGCAGCGACGCCACTGGCCTCGCTGTCGATACCGAGAGTGATCCTGGCTGCCCGATCCTGTAAATCTTCATCGGTACGCATGCCGCTGGCGCTGGCAGTAACCAGAAAGACGCATTCGCGCCCGATACTCTCGAGCACGTCCAGTTTCTGCTCCGCATCGGGGTGCGCATTGAAATAGTGTTGCAACACATCTGCCTGGGCAAAGGCCAGACCGACAGGACTCTGTGGATCGAGCAGACGCTCGATATTTTCGGTCGACCCGGCACTGGCCAGATTCTCGACGGCAAAGCCCATATCGGCCGCCACACCCTGCAAGCGCGCGCCCGCGCGCCAGTAGCCCCCGCCGGGTTCGCCGGTACTGAATACCACCGTTTCAAGCTGGGGAGCAGCCTCCGTCTGTGCGACGGCGAGCAAAAGCAGCGCCAGCAGACCTGGCAGTTTGCGCGCCAAAGACGTCGTCATGTATTACTCGCTGTGGTGAGGCAGGAACCTGCCAGCGTATCAGGGGACCCTGTCGCCGGGAAGCCGGGGCCTGAGTTCACCCCGCGGGTTTGGCGCGCAGCCTGACGGGCTCCGCTACCAGCGCTTCCGGCAACATGCCCGAGTCGGCAAGGCGTATATATACTTCCAGCTGCGTGTAGGCCTCCAGCTCATCCCGGAAAGGGCCCACTATGGTGCCCTCGCGCGTGTTGAAGAACCAGCTACCGCTTTCATTGTACATGCGAGTAGAACGTAAACCGGTTTGCTTCGCGGTGTCGCTTTTGCGTCTCATCGTCTGCATCCCTGGAGATTGTGTCTTATTGGCTGAGGTTCATCTTAACCAGCCACCGCAGCAGATCGAAGTACAATGTGTGAGTAAGTTCGCAGTTCACCCAATTTTGGACGCCTAACCGCAACAGCCACTGCTGCGCCATCACGCAGTTCGCCTGGCGATGCCATATCGGGCGCCCGCTCGCGCCACACGTCTCACTGGCTGGCAGTGCTCCGCTGGGCAATACTCTTGGCGGAGGTTTCTATTCTTGAACTCTTGAGATACACATTCGAAGCGGACAGTATACGCTGACTTCTCCGCTCAGCCGCCGCGCGGCCCGCGAGGCTCGGGGAGGCATGCAAGACCGCTCCCCGAAAGAGGCGCCCATACGCAAAGGAGGCTACATGGCCACGAGTTACCCGTTTGACCCTGAGCTGGCACCCCTGGTGGATCTGCTGCCCGAGGGACTGATGGATATTTCCAGGCCGAAGGAGACGCGCGCCGCATTCAACGAACTGATCAGCTCCATGAACGTCGACCTGGACCTGAGCGGGGTTCAGGTAGAAAACCGCAGTGTACCGGGGCCCGAGGGCGCACCCGATGTGCCGCTGCGTATTTTCGCGCCCGAGGGCCTGGCCGCGAAGGTGCCCTGCATCCTGCACATTCACGGCGGCGGTTTCGTGGTCGGCAACCTGGACGGGGAGATGGGCAGCTGTGTCGCCCTGTGTCGTCAGCTGGGCGTGGTCGTGGTGTCGGTGGACTACCGACTGGCACCCGAAGTGCCCTACCCGGGCGCGCTGGAAGACTGCTACGCGGCACTCGCCTGGCTGCATGCGCAGGCGCCCGCGCTGCAGGTGGATCCCTCGCGTATCGCCGTGCTGGGTATGAGTGCGGGCGGCGGCCTCGCCGCAGCAACCTGCCTGCTGGCGCGCGACCGCGGTGGCCCCGCAATCTGTTTCCAGTATCTCGGTATCCCGGAGCTCGATGACCGGCTCGAAACCAGCAGCATGCGAGCATTCGACGACACGCCCATGTGGAATCGCCCGAATGCCGTCATGAGCTGGGATGCCTACCTCGGAGATGACTACCAGCGCGGCGCGGCCGATGTGCCCTACCTCGCGGCGCCGGCGCGCGCCGAGGATCTCGCCGACCTGCCTCCGGCCTACGTGAGCACCATGGAATTCGACCCGCTGCGGGATGAGGGAATAGAGTACGCACTGCAATTGTTGCGTGCTGGCGTGGCCACGGAACTGCACAGTTTCCCCGGCACCTTCCACGGCTCCAGCATGTTCCCCCACACGCAGATCAGCAAGCGCGAAGCGACAGAACAGCTCGCAGTGTTGCGGCGTGCCCTGCAGCTTGACGCCTGAGGGCACAACCAGTTTCAGACAATAACGGAGATACCATGAGCAACGATACAGTGCACCACCAGCCACTCATGCCCCACCTGCTGATTGAGGGCCTGAACCGTTACAACGATGAGCCCTGCCTGTACCTCGGCGACAAGGTCGCGACCTATAAAGACGTACGCGAGAGCACCAGCCAGATGGTGCAGGCGCTGCGCTCCAAGGGGCTTGGCGCGGGCAGCCGCATCGCGGTGATCTCCGCGAACCGCCCCGAGGTGCTGTCGAACATTGCCGCCATGCAGATCAATGGCTCTATCGGCACGCCCCTGCATCCACTGGGTTCGCTGGATGATCACGCCTATGTCATCGAGGCCGCCGAAATCGATACCCTGGTGTTTGATGCCTCTGTGTTTTCCGAGGTGGCGACGGCGCTCAAGGAGCGGGTGCCCTCCCTGAAAAACTTTCTCGGCTTTGGCCCCAACGAGGTTGGCGATGACTACCTGGCCCTTGCGGCGGAGTTCAAGCCAGAGCCCCTAGTCGCGCCGGACGTGCTGCCCTCGGATATCGCCTCGGTGAACTTCACCGGCGGCACTACCGGTAAACCCAAGGGCGTGATGAGCACCTACAGCGTCACCGCCTACATGACACAGATTCAGATGGCGGAGTGGGAGTTCCCCGAGGAACTGCGCATGCTGATTGCCACGCCGCTGTCCCACGCCGCCGCAGCGTTTTTCATTCCAGTGCTGCAAAAAGGCGGTGCCTTCTACGTGATGCAGGGTTTCAGCCCCGACGATTTCTTCGACATGGTGAAAACGCACCGCATTACCTGCACCATGCTGGTGCCGGTGATGATCTATTTCCTGCTGGATTCTCCGCGCGCCACCGATGGCAGCATGGACAGCATGCAAACCATCTTCTACGGCGCATCGGCGATGAACCCCGCGCGCCTCAAAGACGGCCTGGAGAAATGGGGCCAGGTGTTCTATCAGTTTTTTGGCCAGTCGGAATGCCCCATGGTCATCGCCAACATGCGCAAGAAAGATCACGACCTGTCGAAGCCGGAACGTTTCGCCTCCTGCGGCAGACCTTCGCCGTGGGTGCATGTGGCATTGCTGGACAGTGAGAACAAGCCGGTGGCGCGCGGCGAGCCTGGCGAAATCTGCGTGCGCGGGCCGCTGGTCATGCAGGGCTACAAGGACATGCCCGAACAAACCGCCGAGGCCTTTGCCGGCGGCTGGCTGCATACCGGCGATGTCGGCAAGCTGGACGAAGACGGTTTCCTGTATATCGTCGATCGCACCAAGGACATGATCGTCACCGGCGGCTTCAACGTGTTCCCGCGCGAAGTCGAAGATGTACTCGCATCGCACGAGGCGGTTGCCCAGTCGGTGGTGATTGGTGTGCCCGATGAGCAGTGGGGAGAAGCGGTCAAGGCGGTGGTGGTGTTGAAAGCGGGCTTTGCAGCGGACGCTTCACTGGTAGCCTCGCTACAGGCCCATGTGAAGGCGGTGAAGGGCTCCGTACAGTCACCCAAATCGGTAGATTTTGTCGAGGCGATACCGCTGACGCCAGTGGGCAAGCCCGACAAAAAGGCAGTGAAGGCACAATACTGGGCGGGGAGCGAGCGGGGCGTGGGGTGAACGACAGCATGCAGCGTTTGCCGGCGCCCTTGCGTTTCGCCACTTTGCTGTGCGCCGCGGCCGCCCTGGCAGCCTGCTCACCGGTCGAAGACCCAAGCCTGTTCCCGGCGTTCGATGCGGCGACGGCGACCCCGCCGCCCGCGCAAACCGCCAGCGAGTTCAACCCGCAGCGCAACGTCTACTGGGGCGACCTGCATATCCACACCGGGTACTCCACCGACGCCTACACCAACGGCGTGCGGGCAATGCCCGATGACGCCTACCGTTTCGCCCGGGGCGGGGAGATCGAGCATGCGGCAGGCTACGGCATTCGCCTGCGCAGGCCGCTGGATTTCGCGGCGGTTACCGATCACTCGGAATACCTCGGCGTACTGCGGGCGAGCGACCCCGATCTGCCGCTGAAGACGCGTGGCCTGCGCGAACGCCTGCTGGAGGACGGCCGCCTGCTCAACACCGCGCTGCTGGCGCGCACGATGCTGGGTTTCGACCTCGACGACGCCGTGATACCCGGCTGGCAGGAGATCAGCCGCAGCACATGGCAGGCCATCATCGAGTCCGCCGAGCGGCACAACGACCCGGGCCGTTTCAGCGCCTTCATCGGCTACGAATGGTCATCCATGCCCGAGGAGAAAAACCTGCACCGCAACGTCATCTACCGCGGCTCGAAGGTGCCGGAGGTGCCCTATAGCTCAATTGACTCCGAAGACCCGCGCGACCTTTGGCGCGCGCTGGAGCAACAGCGCGAGCAGGGCATGCAGGTGTTCGCCATACCGCACAACGGCAACGTGAGTGACGGCCGCATGTACGACGCGGTGATGTTCGACGGCCAGCAGATGAACGCCGACTACGCCCGCGCGCGCATGGCGAACGAGCCAGTGAGCGAGATATTCCAGGTGAAGGGCTCTTCGGAAACGCATCCGTTATTGTCCGATGAAGACAGCTTCGCCGGCTTCGAGATTTACGACACCCAGCTCGCTCACAGCCAGGCGTTTTCGCAGCCGCAGGGAAGCTATGTGCGGGATGCACTGCGCACAGGTCTCGAGATGTCGCACAGCGAAGGCTTCAACCCCTATCGCTTTGGCGTGATCGGCAGCTCGGATGGCCACAATGCCTCCAGTCCGGTGGAGGAAGACAGCTATCACGGCAAGCTGCCCATCCTCGACGGCAGCGCTGCACTGCGCATGGGGCGCGCCACCTACTGGCCCGCGGAATCCATGGCCGGGGGCTGGCGCTGGAGCGCCGCGGGCCTCGCCGCGGTCTGGGCCACGGAGAATACGCGCGCGGCCCTGTTCGATGCGATGCTGCGCCGCGAAACCTATGCCACCTCGGGGCCGCGCATGCTGGTGCGCTTTTTCGGTGGCTGGGGATACACGCAGGAGCTGTTGGCACAGCCTGATCGCGCGGCGCTCGCCGGGGCATCGGGTGTACCCATGGGCGGAGAACTGGCACGGCGCGGCGATGCCGCCCCGCAGTTCGCCGTGTGGGCGCTGCGCGACCCGGACAGCGCCAACCTCGACCGCATACAGATTATCAAGGGCTGGGTGGATGCAGCCGGCAACTCGCACGAAAAAATCTTCGACGTTGCCTACTCGGGCGAGCGCGCGCCAGACGCGGATGGCGCCATTGCGCCCGTGGGCAATACGGTGGACGTCGCCAGGGCCACCTACGACAACAGCATCGGGGCCGCGGAGCTCGGCGCCGTGTGGACCGACCCTGAATTTGAGCCGACACAGGAGGCGTTTTACTACGCCCGGGTGATCGAGATTCCCACCCCGCGCTGGACGACATACGATGCGGCAAAACTCGGCATGCCGGCGCCCGAGCCCACCAGCCTGCAGGAGCGCGCGGTGACCTCGGCCATCTGGTATCACCCCTGAGCCTGCGCATCGCCCGCCCATAGTGCCAGCGGGCCGGCCGCTGTCGGGGAGCACGGCAAACGTTGTACCATGGCCACACTTCCCCTCTAGCGATGGATTCCTTGCCGTGAGTATGCAGCCCCAATCGTCTTCCCCTGCCGAGACAGAAGTCTGGCGCGGCCTGAGCTACCCCTGGGGTCGCCACTGGAACCCCGAGCCCGGAGAACCCTTCCAGGTGGCCGAGGGTGTGTATTGCGCGCGTTTCTCCATGCCCATGTCGCTGGATCACATAAACCTGTGGCTGCTGGAGGACGGCGACGGCTGGACGGTGGTCGACACCTGTCTCAACATGCCCAGCGCGCGGGCCACCTGGGAAACGCTGTTTGACGGATTCATGGCGGGCAAGCCGATCAAGCGTGTGATCTGTACCCACCTGCACCCGGATCATGTCGGCCTTGCTGGCTGGCTCACCGAACGTTTCGATTGCCAGCTCTGGATGTCGCGGGAAGAATTCCTCATGTGCCGCGCGATGACCGCGGATACCGGGCGATCGGCACCGGATGTGGCCATCCGCTTCTACCGCGGCGCCGGTTACACTGAAGAGCAACTGGAAACCTATCGTCGGAAATTCGGGAACTTCGGCCGCGCCATCTCCACGCTGCCCGACAGTTTCCGCCGGCTGGTGGACGGCGAAACCATCACGATTGGCGACCGCTACTGGCAGATTATCGGCGGTAGCGGGCATTCACCCGAGCACGCCGCGCTCTATTGTCCGGCACTGAAACTGCTTATTTCCGGCGACCAGGTGCTGCCGCGCATCACGCCCAACGTCAGCGTCTTTCCCACCGAACCGGAGGGCAATCCGCTGGAAGAATTCCTGCGCTCGAGTGCGCGTATCCGCGAACTGCTGCCAGACGATCTGCTGGTACTGCCCGCGCACGAGGCCCCCTTCAAGGGGCTGCACGTACGCATGAGCCAGCTCATTGAAAGCCACGAGGAAGACCTCAACAGCCTGTTCAAATTTCTGCAGGAACCGAAACGGGCGGTGGACTGTTTCCCCGCACTCTTCCGGCGGGAAATCAAGGGAGACTCCATGGGCCTTGCCACGGGGGAAACCCTGGCGCACCTCAATTGCCTGTTGAGTCAAAGGCGTATCACCCGCACTGAAGATGATGCGGGTGTGAGCTGGTACCAACAGGTGCCGGAAACCGCCGAGTTCGACGACTGACAGCGCGATGCGCCGGCCTCAGCGTAGACGCATCGGGAGGCCTGCGGCGCTAATTCAGGCGGCGATGTTGCCGAGTATGGAAATGACGCTGTCGCGTTCAAGCAGGCGCGGCGAAGGGTAGGCAAAACCTTCTGCCAGCGCCTGATCCGCCAGCGAATCGAAGTCTTCACGCCGCAACAGGTCTGAGTGATCGGGAATGCCCACTTGCGTGCGCAGATTGCGCACCGCCTGGATGAACTTGTGCGCCAGCGCCGAGGGACTCTCCCCCTCGCTGCCCGCGCCCACCAGCAGCGCGAGTTCCGCGAGATCCTGCTCCGCCTCTTCACGGCAGAAGTCCAGCACGTGCGGCAGCACCAGCGCGTTGGCCAGCCCGTGCGGAATATGGTACCGGCCGCCCAGTTGATGAGCGATGGCATGTACATTGCCCACGTTCACCTGATTAATAGCGAGACCGGCGTAATAGGCGCCCATGGCCATGGCATTGCGCGCCTGCAGGTCGCTGCCATCGCGGTACGCCGTCACCAGATTGTCGAAAATCAATTTGATCGCCACCCGCGCGTCGGCCTTGCGCGTACCGCGCTCCCAGACACTGATATAAGCCTCCACGCCGTGCGTCAGCGCATCCATCCCCGTGGCGGCCGTAATGTGCGGCGGCAGACCCGTGATCAGATCGGCATCCAGCGCAGCCGCCAGTGGCAGCAATGTTCCGCCGGAAATCACGTTCTTTTCATGTGTTTCGGTATTGGTAATCACCGCACCGATAGTGGCCTCGGAGCCGGTGCCAGAGGTAGTCGGAATGGCGTACAGGGGCAGAACCTCATGTTTGACCTTGCCAAAACCGATCCAGTCCCGGGGCGAATCATCGCTGGTAGCGCCTGCGGCGATGATTTTGGCGGCATCCATTGATGAGCCACCACCCACTGCCACAACAGCCTCGCTGGCATGCTGTTTGGCCACCGCAATACCTTCCAGGACCTGTTCGTAGGTGGGGTCTGGCTGTACCCCGTCGTAATAGGCGATATCAACTCCCCCCCCGGTGAGAGCGGAAATTGCCGTATCGACGATGCCGAGGTCCCGCAGGGGTTTGTCGGTTACTACCAGCACCTTGCGCACGCCGGTGCGCAACACATGCTCGCAGAGCTGGCGCGAACTGCCACTGCCGGCGAAAACCATGTGGCGAGCGGAGGGGGCGAATTTCACAGTGACTTTCATCAGCAGCACGAACAGGTTGTGCAGGAACTTGCGGAGGAACATGGGCATTCTTCACTCCAACGCCAAAGCGGGCGACCGGTTATTGTAGGGAGCGAAATAGTAGCAGACATGCGGTGCAGGCTCACCCTGCTTCGCGGGTGGCTAAATGAGGCCCGGACAGTCAGCGCTGGCGGAACGGAATCTGGCAGTAGCTTATACCCTGGGCGGGTGTGACGCCGCAGCTTTGCAGGTAGAGCTGCAGGGAGTTCATGGAAAGATCGATGTTGTTCGTGGGCCCGAGATACACATGCTCAAGCTGCATCAGGCCGGCGTCGCCACACAATTCGAAAGCATAGTAGGGCACGAGCATGGAATGCCCCTCGCGAAAGCGCACCGGATGCTCATGGCAACGGGTGATCAGGGGCGATACCAGGCGCCATTCCTGCTCCTCGGCAAATGCCGGGTGTTTGAGCACCGCGGCAATCCGCAGCAAATCGCCCTCTATCTGCTCAAATACATGCTGCCACGAGGGCGCCTCTCCCGCTGCGTGGTCTGGCGCCTGCTGCGAGGCAAGCTGCTCCACCGCATCGATGATCTGCTCGACCAGCGCGGCCTGCGCCGCGGGGTCGTACAGGCACTTGCCCACCTGAAATTGCTGCCGCGCGGCGCAATCCAGAATGTGTGCGGGATCAAACCCGAGGCTTACCCCCTTGCCGTGGACGCTGTAGCCACGCCATTGGCTGAGCAGGTTGCCGTTGGCACGAAATGACGCTCCCATCAGCAACGAGCCGCTGACCACGCGGTGCGAGAGCCATTCCAGCAGCTGCTTGAGCAGGGTGGGGTTGTCGACCCCGGCGATAATACGTTGCGTTACGTGGGAACTGAGCAGGTCGAGGGTATGTCGCAGCTCCGCGGAGTCGTTCATGTAGCGAATATCGCTGGCGCGCAACTCCCTGCCGCCAACTATGCCAAGCAGGCCGCTCATGGTGGTGTAGTGATAGAGCGTATCCTGGGGTACGGCGGCGAACAGGCGTTGTGTGATCGTTTCAATCATGCGTCTGTGATAACACAGCGGCATTGAAAATGCATGACCCCGAGGGGCTTGGGTGCGAAAGGCTGGCGCAAGCCTCAGTCGGGTTTTGCCCGCGGCAGCCAGCACAACAGCAGCGCGGCCACCACCAGCGCTGCGGCCAGGGCAATCAGCACCGTATCGTAGCTGCCCGTGCGATCGTACACATAGCCTGCCAGCGGTGCGCCGACCAGCGCAAAGGGCAGAAACAGGGGCATTTGCGCACCGGTGACACTGCCGATTACCGCGACGTCAAAATGCCGGCTGTTGAGATAGGGGTGCATGGGCAGAAAGGCCCCGGTGCTGAAGCCCATCACCATCATCGCGAGCACCACGGAGCCGTGTTCCCGGGCAGTGAGCAGCAGGCATAGCCCGGCAACCTGACCGAGAATGATGCCGGCCGCCAGCCACCGGGCGTGATGGCGCAGGGCATCACCGAGACTGGCGAGCAATACTTTGCCGGTAAGACCGCTGAGCCCGGCGATGGACAGAAACCAGCCAGCCTCCGCCACGCTGAACCCGCGCACGGAAAAATGTAGCGGATAAGACACGGTAAGCACCACCGCGACGTTCAGGCCCAGCGCCATGGCGATGCCAATCAGCCAGAACGCCGGCTGCCGGTAAAACCCGCCGCCGCCAGTGGACCCACTCTCAACGACCTTCCCCACGAGGCCCGCCGGCAAGGTCGTCAGAGCGACCACCCACAGCAGCAGCAGCGACGCCGCCGCCACGATCGCAAGGGCTGCCCGCCAGTCGTAATTCGCCAACAGCAGGCCGATAAGCGGCGGCAGGAAGGCAGAGGCCACGCTGATGCCGATGGCCGCCACCGCCAACGCCCTCGCTTCGCGCCCGGGGTAGAGCTTCACCATCAGACCGTTCACCGCCACGGGGCCGTACAATGCCAGCCCCGCCGCGAACAGGAGAAATGCCAGCAACGCCAGCGGCAGGCTCGGTGCCCGGCTGACTGCCAGCAAGGCACACATCGACAGGGTGACACCGATCAACAGCAAGCGGCGGATGGGCAGTCTGTCGATCAGCTTGCCGGCAAAGGGCGCCGCCAGGCTGCCCACCAGCAGCAGTGCGACCGAGCCGATATTGATCACGGCCGCACCCACGCCAAACTCCCGCGAAAGGGGCTCAACAAAAAAGCCGTAGATGCCGATCAGGCCCGGGCCGAGCCCCAGGAAAACCATACCGGCTGCCGCCGGCAACCAGTTGACGGCTTCAGGAGAGGAGCTGCGCATGCTTACGGGGTCCTGGCATGACACCGCCAACCCCCGGTGTTACGCGGGGGTTGGCGGCGCACTGCGGTTCAGGCAGCCTTTTTCGGGCCGCCGTTCTCGCCGGGCCAGCGCGAACCGGAAATGGTGTCTGCGAAGGGCAGAAAGGCCTGCGGATCGAGCGCGCCTGCCAGCGTCATCTCCCGATCCAGGAAGATCGGCCACCACAGATAGGATTCGACCATTTCCCGTTTCGGCAGGAGGCTGGTCAGGGGATCCCAGGGGCTGTCGCGCAGGATCAGCTCACCCTCGACGTTCTCGCGGTGGGCAGTGCCGTACTTGCTGCGCACGCGTACCACGTGCGGAGGATAGTCGAAGCCGGTGGCGGGACCGCCCACGCTCACGGCGCGCGAGTACTTCAGCCAGAATTCGTTTTGCTCAAACTCGGGGCCCGGGTCGACCGCACCGGTGGAAACGCCCTTGTACTCCACAAAGGTGTAGCCCTGGTGCGTACAACGCGCCGAAACCTGCGGACCGAGACGATAGTAATCGGTGATGCAGGGGTACTTGGGCTGGCCGTTGGTTTCCTGGCTGACGAAAATCGCCGACTCCTGGTCGATGCCGTAGCCCAGCGTGTACTCTCCCTCAACACCGTCAAACACTGCATCCACGCTGGTAACGATGCCGTACTCGGGCTCGTCGGGCACCGGAAAATTGTAAATGGTTAAACGCACGTTAGGTTCTGCGCCCGGCTCGATACCCGGCGGCAGCAGCGCTGCGATCTTGTCCGGGTCGGTGCGATACACCAGTTTCAGCATCGGCCAGTTTACGATATCGCCCGGGTTCCCCTGGGGTGCGCCTGTTTCATTGCTCATGTCGTTATCCTTGCTTGAGAGTGTTGATGCACAGTATTCGGGTAACGCTTCAACCCAGCGTTGCGGGCACAGGCGTTTCCCTGTTTAGAATCATGTCTGCCCGTGCGCGAATCTTTGCGTCGGTATCAGGTGTCGTCTCCAGCAGCCAGAATGCATCCTGCTCCAGACCTCGCAGGGCCATGTCGGCCACCTCATCGGGATGCGTGGTTTGCAGTTCGATGCCATATTCCGCCGCCATTTTCTTCATGTCTTCCACGGAATTGATGCCGGACGCGTTGCCTTCAAGGGCCTTCTTCAGTTCTTCAGGGCGCACGCGCCCGGAGTTGAACAGGCCCGTGTCCACCACATGGGGGCCGGGAAACAACGCACTCACTTTTACCGCCAGGCCGCCCGCCTGTACCTGGTAGTGCAGGTTTTCGGTGATGGCGTGCACGGCTGCCTTGCTGGCAGTGTAGATCGGTGCGTCCGGGAGAATCACATAGGCGCCGTTACCCGACCCGGTGACCACGAAATGCGCCTCCTGCCCGGACGCCACCAGCCGCGGCATGAATGCGCGGATGCTGTTGATAACACCCCACACGTTAACGCCAAAGCACCACTGCCAGTCCTTCTCGGAATAGTCCCACATGGCGCCGGTTTCGCCCGCACCGATGCCCGCATTGGCAAACACCAGGTCGAGACCGCCGAGCTGCTCGGTGGCGGCATCGGCAAAGGCATTCAGGCTGTCCATCGAGGTCACATCGCAGTGCTCGACGATGGCCTGTATATTGTCCGCCGCGAGGTCTTCGGCAATCTGCGCCATGGCCTTTTTATCGACATCGCCAATGGCGATTTTTGCGCCCTGCCTGCCGAGGGCGAACGCGAGTGAGCGACCCACACCACTTGCGCCACCCGTGATGGCGGCGACCTTGCCGTTGAAATCCTTCACTACGCGATCTCCCGCTTGTCCTCGGAAGTCACATAGAACTGGCGCACCCATTTGCGGAAGGCAACCAGGGTCTCGTCGCCCTTGCAGAATACCGGGCGCCGCTTGTGCACCTTGTTCGCCCAGATGGGGTAGTCGTCCGACAGGCCGTTGATAATGCCCTTCATCACATCATCGCCTACCGCGTCTTCTATTTCGCGCCGCACGAGTAGCGTCCAGCGCATGAAAGTCTGGTGCTGGTCAATTGCCTGGGGGCTGTTGTACATGATCATCTCGGCATTCGGCCCATAGGTGGTGCGCACCAGGGCGAAACCGGGGCTGTAGGTAATGGCGTGCAGGTGCGAGGGGTAGTCCGCGTTGGCCATCTCGGAATGCAGGTGCATGGTGCGCCCATCCGGGTCGATGGTGACCGAGGAATCGGGAATTTCCGCCTGGCTATGTACGAAGCGGAAATGCACGGGATCACAGGAGTTCTCGCAGATGTCCTGCACGTGCGCGGGCACCAGGTGTTCGGTGTAGCGCGGCGAAGTCCAGTTCGGATCGCCCAGCTCCGGGAGGTCCGGGAGCGCCCACTGCGGCCCGGTATTTTCCGGGTGAAACCAGACGTAAACCTCGCCGTTCTTTTCATCCACGTGCCAGGTGCGGATGCGCGCCCGCTCGGGAATTTCATCACAGTAGGGAATGCTCGAGCATTTGCCATCTTCGGCGTTGAACTGCCAGCCGTGGAAGGGGCAGCGAATGGTTTCGCCGATTACCCGGCCCTCGTGGCCGAGATGCGCACCGAGGTGCGGACAGAATGCATCGTGCAGAGCCGGCTTGCCGGAGCGTGTGCGGTACAGCACCAGTTCGCGGTCGAAGGCCTTCACCGCTTGCACCTCGCCCACGGCGAGCTCGTGCGAACGTGCCACCGAATACCACCCCATGGGGAAATCCGGCGTGCTATTAGTCTTTGATTTACATGCTTCAACGATTGTCACGGTACGTCTCCCGATACCTGCTTGTACTTGTGTCTGTTAGTGGAACATCGACGCATCGGGGCCGATGTCGTTGGCGACCTTCTGCAGCTTCTGGCGGTCGAGGCCGTAAAATTCGATGGCATTCTCACCGAGGATGCGGCGGCCGTCGTCCTCGGGGAAGTTACCGAAGTTGTCCTTGAAGTACTGGGCGGTGTTCGGCCAGCTACCTTCGGGATGCGGGAAATCGCTGCCCCACATGATCTTCTTCAGGCCGATTTCATCGCGCAGTTCGAGGTCCGGGCGCAGCACACAGGAGGCGCCGATGCCGACGTTGCGCTGGAAGTACTCACTGGGCTTGAGATTCAGGTGCCCGCGGAAATTGCCCAACTTGGCCGAGATCTGGCCTTCTGTGTAGTGGAAATCCATCAGGCGCAGCCAGGTGGGGAACATGAACATGGTGCCGCCCTCCACCAGCATCACCTTCAGCTTCGGAAAGCGCTCGAACACGCCGCCCCAGATCATGAAGGTGAGCGGCCGGTACAACCACCACATTACCTCGGACACGTAAATGCCCATCGCGCCGGGCAGCTCATCCCGCTTGTCTTCCTCGGGGAAGCCTGGCCCGAAATACTCCTTGTGCGGCGCCGGGCCGGAATGGAAATGCACTATGACGCCGAGGTCTTCACACACTTCCCAGAACGGATCGTACTTCACGTTGTGATAAGGGTCTTCATCGCACCAGAGCGTGGGAATCATCACCGCGCGCAGGCCGTTATCCACACACCATCGCACCGCTTCCACCGCTTGCTGCACGTCCCACAAAAGCGGGATGGAGGCCACGCCGATATGCCGCTCGGGCGCATTGGCGCACCACTCGGCGAGCCAGCGGTTGTGGGCCATTGCGCCCGCCCACTGCAGTTCCGGCACCATGTCGCGGGGCGTCAGGCCGAGGCCTGCGCCAAAGGGTGGCGTGTTTTTCTCGGTAATGCCGTCGGGAAATATCACTTCCGCGGCGATGCCATCTCCCGCCAGCATGTTCAGGCGCTGCTTGTAATCCCAGGCGCCGGTGAGTTCCTTCTGGATCGGCGCGCGCCAGGCATCGTTGATTTCCTTTATGAGGAAACTCGATTCGGCTTTCTCCATCATCTCCACGGTGATGGGCACGGCCATGTCCATCATCTCGTGATATTTCGACTCCACGTAGGGTTTGTAATCGGCGATGGGGAGGCCGGCGTGGCAATCCGTGGATACCACTATCAGGCGATCAGACATTGGGACTCTCTCTTTTCAAAGTTGACGGCCAAGCGCTGGATTCGCGCGCCGCTCGACTGCGCGGTCGCTGGCATCCTGCCCATCCCGGTGCTTATTTTTGCCGTGTCAGGTCGTTAACTAGTATGCCCATATGAGCAAACTTGCACATTTGTATACAATTTAGTGTAATGTTGTCGCGAATGCAACAGCGATGACGGCAAAATCATGGGCGAAACGGAAACACCACTGGGGCGCCGGGAAAAACGCAAGCAGGAGATTCGCTCACGCATCGAGGAGGCTGCCTACGAGCTGTTCCAGCGCGAGGGTATCGACGAAACCAGCATCGAACAGATCTGCGTCGAGGCAGATGTGGCGCGGCGCACCTTCTATGGCCACTTCCCAAACAAGCACGCCCTGCTGGGCGGCCTCGGGATTTCGCGTCTGTACAACAGCCTGGAACCCATGCTGCGCGAACTGATGAGCAATCACCCGGGCACCCGCGCGCGCCTCGAGGCAATGATCGATTATATAGAATCGAACTTTGCCCGCATGAACGACATTGACCGCCAGCTGATCGTGCTCGGCCCCTCGGCATTCGCCGAAGACCGCGAGCGTCAGCGCGAGATTGGCAGCTCTGCGCTGGAGAGCTTCCAGCGGCTGATCAGCGAGGGCCGCGAACTGGGCGATGTGAACACCGCCTTTTCGCCGGAAATACTCGCCTCGGTGGTCGTCGGTACACTGAATATCCTCACCACCACCTGGGCGATGGACAGCCACTTTCCCGTGTTTGCCAAACTGGAAGAAGCGCGCGTGCTGTTCGAACACCTGATCTGCACAGCGGACGCCTGATAGCGCACGGCGCCGCCGGGCGCGACCCCTCGGCATATCGTTATTCCGGAGACTCCACCATGGGACCATTGCAAGGCCTCACTGTTATTGAAATCGCCGGCCTCGGTCCGGGACCCTTCGCCGCCATGCTGCTGGGCGATATGGGCGCCGACGTCATTCGCGTGGAGCGTCCCGGCGGCGGCCTGTTTGGCGGCGTGCAGCATCCGCAGCTGGATGTACTGAATCGCAACAAGCGCTGCATCTGCGTCAACCTCAAGGCGCCCGAAGGTGTTGAGACCGTGCTGGCACTGCTGGAAAAGGCCGATGCGCTGCTCGAGGGCAACCGGCCCGGCGTGATGGAGCGGCTGGGGCTGGGGCCGGATGTGTGTCTCGCGCGCAATCCGGCGCTGGTGTACGGACGTATGACAGGCTGGGGCCAGGAGGGGCCGCTGGCGAAAGCCGCCGGCCACGACATCAACTACATCGCCCTGGCGGGTGCGCTGCACCCGATTGGCAGAGCCGGAGAAAAACCCGCCATCCCGCTCAATCTGGTGGGCGACTTCGGCGGCGGCGGTCTGCTGCTGGCCTACGGTATGGTCTGCGCGCTGCTGGAGGCAAAGGGCTCGGCTAAAGGGCAGGTTGTGGATGCCGCCATGATCGACGGTGCGGCCACCCTGATGGCCAGCACATTCGCCGCCTACCAGGCCGGCTTCTGGTCGGACGAGCGCGGCAGCAACCTGCTCGACTCGGGCGCGCACTTCTATGAGGTGTACGAAACACAAGACGGCAAATACATTTCCCTCGGCGCCATAGAAGCGCAGTTCTACGCCTCGCTACTGGAAAAACTCGGTGACGAGGCGGTGCACTTCGAACAACAGTTCGACAGCGCAAACTGGCCACGCATGAAAGAGCAGCTGGCGGCTATTATCAAACGGCGCAGCCGTGACGAATGGGACGCGCTGTTCGCCGATGCCGATGCCTGCTACGCGCCGGTGCTATCGATGCAGGAAGTGCGCCGGCATCCGCATCACACGGCGCGCGGCACATTCATTGACGACGGGGACACCTGGTTACCGGCGCCCGCACCGCGCTTCAGCCGCACGCCCGGCGAGGTCACCCGGCACGCGGCCGCCATCGGTGAACACACCCGCGAAGTGCTGCGGGAATTCGGCCTCAGCGAAACGGAGATCGATCACCGCATTGCGAGCGGCGCGCTGCACGAAGCCGGCGACAGCTAGTTCACAGCGCCCTTTCTGCTGACAGGCTGTGAATGCGGCCGGACTCAGGACTTGCCGAAACGGCCTCCGTACAACGTGGGCGTGGACACCTGCTCGGGACGCAGGATGATGATGGCGCGCTCGGAATCCGGCGGGTCGAGATCGTCCGGCGGATTCACCCCCATCTTGTTGCGAAACTGGAACGCCATGTAACTGCGATCCGGATCATCCTCGAGCGTGACATGCCCGCGAACTTCAATGTAGACCGTGATGTCATTGTGATCGACGATACACAGGGAGGCGCGCGGATCGGCCTGCAGGTTGCGGTACTTCACCCGACTCTTGAGCGTGGAAATACGGAAACACTGCCCGTCGAATGTATAGCCAACAGGATTGACCGACAACAGGCCATCGGAATGGCGCAGCGTGGAAAGCAACGCGTAAGGGCTGGCTTCCACGAGCCCGATGTGACTATCGGGAATGGCTTTGATCGGCGGCAAACTATCGCTCATGCTATCCTCACTCTGTGTTGTGGCATTGCGCGACGACGTGCCGCGAACGCCACGATTCTAAGTGTCCCCGACGCTCGGCGAAAGTGTTTATCGGGCCTGGCTGCATGCCATCCGCAGGTGAATTCAGGGAATGATCGGAAAGGTACCCAACTCATGAAGGCAATACCCAGTCTGTGTCGCCATGTGGCAGTAGACCCCCAGTCGCAGGAACTCAGCATCGCCCAGGGCCCGGTGCCTGCACCTTCCGCCGGGGAAGTGTTGATACAGGTGTCTTGCGCCGGCCTCAATCGCGCCGACCTGCTGCAACGCAAGGGACTTTACCCGCCGCCGGAAGACGCCTCTCCCATCCTCGGGCTGGAGGTGGCAGGCAGAGTGGTCGCCACCGGCGAGGACACCGGCTCCTGGGCCATCGGCGACACAGTGTGTGCGCTTACTCACGGCGGAGGCTACGCGGAATACGCCGTGGCTCCCGCCGGCCAGTGCCTGCCCGTCCCGAGCGGCCTCAGCATGGCAGAGGCCGCGGGGCTACCGGAAGCATTACTCACGGTATGGCACAACCTGTTTCAGCGCGCGGGACTTAAAAGCGGCGAAAAAGTACTCCTGCACGGTGGTGCCAGCGGCATCGGTACACTCGGCATTGCTATCTGCCACACGCTCGGCGCCGAGGTCTACAGCACGGCGGGCACCGCGGAGAAATGCGCCACCCTGGAACAGCTCGGCGCAGTCCGCGCTATCAACTATCGTGAAGAAGACTTCGAACAGGTGCTCACGGAGCTCGGTCTGGCGGGGCGGATCGACGTTATTCTCGACATGGTGGGCGGCCCCTACATCCAGAAAAATCTCAATGTGGCGGCGCCCGAAGGGCGCATCGTCAATATCGCCTACCTGCAGGGATTCAAGGCGGAGGTCAACTTCGCACCGCTGCTGATGAAACGCATCACCATGACGGGCTCCACACTGCGCGCCCAGACTCCGGCGCAAAAAACCGTAATGGTGCAGGAGATCATGCAGCACGTCTTTGGGCACATCGAGAGCGGCCGGATCAAGCCTGTGGTGGACAGCGTCTATCCGCTGGCAGCCGCGGGCGAGGCGCATGCGCGCATGCAAAGCGGCGCACATACGGGCAAGATCATCCTGCAAATGACCGGCGAATAGACACCGGCCGGCCATCCCGCTGCGTCAGCGCCGGCGCGCAGCAGCGTGTCACGGCGTTGCTTGTGCTCCCTCTTTAGCGCCCGCGGGCGCGCCCATCGCCGCACCCATGGCCTTCATCTGCAACATCTGCTGCATCTGCTGCATCATCCGGTCGATGGTGAAGCTGGCCGTGGGCTGGCGCGGCGGGAACTCGCGGAAGGTCATCAGCCATTTACCCACCTCCTGCTGCACCGGCACGAACAGCCAGAGTTGATCGGCGAAGAACCGTGCGTACAACCCGGATTCCAGCGAAGTCTCGTAAGGATCAGACCGCAGGTGTACCACCCGCGGGAAGTTGAAAGCTTCGCGCGGCCCGCCCCAACCCAGCCAGCTCGCCGCGAAGTGGATTTTCCAGTCGTTCCAGCGCAGCGCATTGAAATTGGCGTTGTCGTCAAAATAGTACAGCGTGGAACGGGCACCAGGACCCGTGCCCGCCAGCACCGCACTCTGATCAACACCGTCGATATACACCCTGAAGCTGTTCTCGCCAGCGCGGTGTCCCTGCTTCAGCTTCTCAGCGATACCCGGCTCGCCCGCGGCTGCAAGCAGAGTAGGCAGCCAGTCCTGATGGCTGAAAATATCGTTGATCACGCGCCCGGGCTCTACCACACCTGGCCAGCGGATCATCGCCGGCACACGGAAACCGCCCTCCCAGGTAGATCCCTTTTCGCCGCGAAAAGGCTCCGCGCCACCGTCCGGGTAGGTGTTGGTCTGGGAGCCGTTATCGGTGGAATAAATCACGATGGTATTGTCCGCGATGCCAAGCAGGTCCAGCTTGTCGAGCAACTGCCCGACGTGATGATCGTGTTCCATCAGGCCATCGGCGTACAGGCCGTAGCCGCTGGCGCCCTCCCATTGCGGTGCGAGCCGGGTCCACACGTGCATGCGCGTGGCATTGAACCAGACAAAAAACGGCTTGCCATCCGCGTTGGCGCGATCAATAAATTTCAGGGCGGCATCGGTAAACTCCTGGTCCGCTGTTTCCATGCGCTTGCGGGTCAGCGGCCCCGTGTCCTGAATCCTGCCGTCCGCAAAGGAGTGAATAACGCCGCGTGGTGCAAAGCGCTCGCGAAACGCCGGATCCTGGGGATAGAAATAGGTTTCCGGCTCTTCCTCGGCATTCAGGTGGTAGAGATTGCCAAAGAATTCGTCAAAGCCATGGTTGGTGGGCAGAAACTCATCCTTGTCACCGAGATGATTCTTGCCGAACTGGCCGCTGGTGTAGCCGAGTGGCCGCAGGAGCTCTGCAATGGTCGGGTCCTCGGGCTGCAGGCCAATGTCTGCGCCCGGCAGCCCGACCTTGAGCAGACCGGTGCGCAGCGGATGCTGCCCGGTTATAAAGGCCGAGCGACCCGCGGTACAGCTCTGCTCGCCGTAGTAGTCGGTAAACAGCGCCCCCTCGCTGGCAATGCGATCAATATTCGGCGTGCTGCCGCCGAGCATCCCACGGTGGTACGCACTGAGATTGGACCAGCCGATGTCGTCGCCCCAGATCACCAGAATATTGGGCTTGTCGGTTTTTGCCTGGGCGGAGTATGCCAACAGGCAAAGCAGCAGGCAGGCAAAGTTGCGCAGTAAAGGTCGAGTGACCATGGCTTCTCCGATGATATCGCGAATAAAGAACGCCATAGCTTAACGCCAATCGGCGTCGCGAGAATGACCAGGTCGGTCAGTTCCCGCAGACAAAACCCGATCCGGCGAGCAAAGTAAATCTCTGCTATCTTGCACTCTAATGCTTACTCATCAATTCTGAGCTAAAAACCGGCGATGCAGAGACTCACCAGGAAGCTGCTGGCAGCCGTTGTTGTAGCCTTCGTTGTTACCGCTTGCGGTGGTGGCGGTGGCGGCAGTGGCGATGATGACAACGTCAACCCGCCGCCTCCGCCGCCATCACCGCCACCCTCCGGACAGACCTTTACACTTTCCGGCACCATCACCGCAGCCAGCAGCCAGACGGTAGACAGCGATACCAATGATCCGGGGCGCGTCGCCATCGACAACGACACCCCCGCCACCGCCCAGGGACTGCCCAATCCCGCCACGCTGGGCGGCTATATCAATCAACCTGGCACCGGCGCGCCGGGACGCTCCCGGGACAGCGGTGATATCGACGATTTCTACCGCGTGGAACTGCTGGCGGGCCAGCGGGTCACGATGCTGGTCGCAGACTTTGACGTCGCAGACGCGGATCTCTACCTGTACGACAGCGATGGCAACATCGTCGATTTTTCTATCGATACCGGCGAGTTCGAGTCAGTTCTTGTTGCAAACGACGGCCTTTACTTCGTCAACGCGTTCGCCTTTTCAGGCGCTACCAACTATCTCCTTGCCATTGGTAATGCGCAGGCGGCGGCGCTGGCGGGAAACCATTCCCGGGCTCACGCCCACCACCAGATAGTGCCCTTCGAAGCGGTAGTACACTACCGCGACGGCCACGCCAAACAGGCTGCGCTGAATACGCGCTCCCTCGAAGAGGGAATGGGCATGCGCCAGGCGGCAGGCGGGGAGGGACGCAGTCGCCTGATGTCGCTCAACCCGAATCTTGTCTCTGCACGCCAGCAGCGCAGGCGCCTCGGCGCTGCCAGTTCGAAAAGCACAGACTTCGAGCAGTCTCCGCTGCGAGATCGTTGGGAAACACTGCTGGCGATAAAATCCCTGCGTCGCGAACCCGGGGTTCTGCTCGCGGAACCCAACTACCGCGTAAAGGCCCTGCGAACACCCGATGACGAAGCTTTCCCCCTGCAGTGGCACTATCCCCTGATCAGCCTGCCGGAAGCCTGGGATTCCACGACCTCCAACCCCGGAGTGATCGTTGCCGTGATAGACACCGGCGTATTGCCCGAACACCCGGATCTCATCGGCCAGTTTGTCGATGGCTATGATTTCATTCGCGATGAGGAGAATGCGCTGGATGGCGACGGCATCGATCCAGACCCCACAGACCCGGGTTCATCGATCGGTGGCAGTAGCAACAGTTTTCACGGCACGCATGTGAGCGGCACTATCGTTGCGCGTGGCGATAATCGCATCGGGGTTGCCGGGGTCGCCTACGATGCGCGCGTCATGCCACTGCGCGCACTCGGCGAAAATGGCGGTACGACTTACGACGTCGATCAGTCACTGCGCTTCGCCGCAGGCCTGCCCAATGACTCCGGCAGCGTGCCCCCAAGGCCTGCCGCTATCATCAACCTCAGCATAGGCGGCGGCGCTTTCAGCCAGGCGAGCCAGAACCTGATTCGCGAGCTGCGCGACGCGGGCATCATCATTGTGGCAGCCGCCGGCAATGAAGCCAGCTCCAGCCCGAGCTATCCCGCCGCCTACGAGGGCGTATTCTCTGTCAGCGCAATCGACTCGCAGCGACGACTGGCGCCCTACTCCAACTTCGGCAACCTGATCGACGCGGCGGCGCCGGGCGGGAACAACAGTATCGACCTGACAGGTGACGGCTACCCCGACGGCGTGCTGAGCACCGATGGCGTACGCGGCGAATCCGGACTGGGCTACGTCTATTCTTTTCTCAACGGCACTTCGATGGCCGCGCCGCATGTCGCGGGCGTTATGGCGTTGATGAAAAGCATCAACCCGGCGCTTGGCGCGAACGATGTCGAGGCCCTGCTGGTGAGTGGCGCGTTGACGGAAGATATCGGGGCCAGTGGCAGGGATGACGCGTTCGGACACGGGCTCATCAATGCCCAGCAGGCAGTATTAGCCGCGCTTGACAGTATTGGCAGCTCCCCAGCGGACAATCCGCGGCTGGTTGCGTCTGCGAGTTCCCTCAACTTCGGCCTCGCAACCGACAGCCTGGAATTACTGCTGCGCAACGCCGGTAGTGGCGAACTACAGTTGCAGGAAATTGCAGTTTCACAACCCTGGCTGCAGGTGACACCGATAGCGGTAGACGGCTTCGGACTCGGCGAATACCGTCTTGGCGTGGATCGTGAGAATCAGCCGCCCGGCGTGTATGTCGCGGAAATCGATATACGCTCATCCGTGAATCGCCTGACCATCCGCGTTTTCCATTCAGTGGGTGATGCTGGCGCAGGTGCGGATGTCGGCGTTGTCTATGTGCTGCTGTATGACCCTTTGACCGATTCCACCGCGGCTCAGTTTGCGAGCAACGGCAGTAACGGCAGCTACAGCTATCGTTTCGACAACATCGCGCCCGGCGAATATGAAATCATCGCGGGCTCCGATGCCGACAACGACCTGTTCGTGTGCGATGCCGGCGAGGCCTGCGGCGCGTGGCTCACTACCGACCAGCCAATCCTGTTGCAGGTTGATCGGGATATCGGTGCGCTGGATTTTCCCATCCAGTATCAGGTGACGCTGCCCTCGGTATCCGGCCTTGAAGCAGGCGGCGACACAGGTGCCGATCTCGCCCGTCCGCGCGCAACCGGTAACGGCAAGCACGTTGCGAAGTAGGTACTACAGACAGACGGGCTCCCGCATGCAGCTGCCAGTTACTTCTGGCAATCTCATTGGATCGATGCGAGATCTACTGCGCTTCCCGATCGCCCTGCTCTTTGTGGGTGCGTGCCTCACCGCCTGCAGCGGCGACAACACTCCGAACCTCGCGCCGCTCAAAAACGAGCGCGCGACATCGGCGGCCAGCAGGCAAATCGCCGCCAGAGTCGGTGACCTGGACAGCATGGCGGAACACCGGGTCATTCGCATCCTCAGCGTATACAGTATCGGGCGCTATTATCTCGACGCAGGCGAGGAGCGCGGGCTGGTTAAAGAGAGTGCCGTGCTGTTTGAAGATTTTATCAACGATTACCTCAAGCGCGGCCAGCAGCGTATTTCCGTGGCGGTGATTCCCGTGGCGCGCGACGAACTCATACCGGCACTGTTGGCCGGACGCGGTGACATTATTCAGGCCGGTCTATCCATCACCCCGGAGCGCCGGGCAAAGATCGCCTTCAGCATTCCCGCGAGTAAACCGCTGTCGGAAATCATCGTCACCGGCCCCTCTGCGCCACCACTGCAAACGCTTGATGATTTGTCGGGGCAAACGGTGTATCTGCGCCAATCCAGCAGTTACCGGGAAAGCGTGGATCGCCTCAATGAGCGACTGAAGTCCGAAGGCAAGCAGCCGGTGAACATTCAACCGGTATCCGAGCTGTTTGAAGATAGCGATCTGGTAGAGATGGTGAACGCCGGAATGCTGCCCTGGACAATCGTGGACGACTATAAACTGCCCTGGTGGCAGGATGCATTCGAGGATCTCGTAATCCGCGATGATCTGGTGGTTCGCGAGCACGTGCACACTGCCTGGGGCATGCGTAAAGACAGTCCACAGCTAATGGCGGCGGTGAACGAATACCTGAAAACCCACCGCGAGGGCACGCGGCTCGGCAACGTACTACAGAATCGCTATTTTCGCGATTTCGACTGGGCGACCAACGCGCTCGCGGCGGACGTCCATGAACGCTTCCTCAGGCTGGAACCTCTCTTTCGCCGCTACGGAGAGCGCTACGCAATCGAGCATTTGCTACTTGCAGCACAGGCATACCAGGAGTCGCGTCTGGATCAGAGCGCCCGCAGTGCCGCCGGGGCGGTAGGTGTGATGCAGATCAAACCTTCCACTGCCAGTGATCCCAACGTGAACGTGTCCAACATTCACCAGGTTGAGTCGAATATTCACGCTGGCGCCAAATACCTGGATTTTCTGCGCGGACGCTACTTCAATGACCCGGAAATCGATGAATTGAACAGGGTGTTAATGGCGCTCGCCGCCTACAATATCGGCCCGGCCCGAATGATCGGCCTGCGCGACAGGGCACAGCAACTGGGCTACGACCCCAACGTCTGGTTTGATAATGTAGAGCTCGCCGCGGCACAACAGGTGGGCAGGGAGCCCGTAACCTATGTCGCGAACATCTACAAATACTACATCGCCTATCGGCTCAGCGGGGAGTTGGTGCGGGCGCGCAAGGCAGCACGCGAGCGCGCGGGTATCGACTGACACGTCTCGCTGGCGGCCGAACACACCTCCACCCTGCCAGGGTGTAGTCATTATTTTTAGGCAGGCACCCCTCTCCGGAAACTCCAGAGAACAGTCTGCCACCTGATACCGCGCCCTGACTGAACGGCAACGCCCGAGGGCGTCGCCGTCAGATCAGGTGTGCCTCAGGCTTTCTTGCGTTTGGCCGGGGCCCGCTTTTTGGCTGCCGCTTTTTTCTTCGCGGGTGCCTTCTTCTTCGCAGGCGCCTTTTTCTTCACTGCCGCTTTCTTCTTGGCAGGTGCTTTTTTCTTGGCTGCTGCTTTCTTCTTGGCAGGCGCCTTTTTCTTGGCTGCTGCTTTCTTCTTGGCAGGCGCCTTCTTCTTCACTGCCGCTTTCTTTTTGGCAGGCGCCTTTTTCACTGCCGCTTTTTTCCTGGCAGGTGCCTTCTTCTTCGCTGCTGCTTTTTTCTTTGATGCTGCTTTTTTCACGGTTGCCACCTTTCTCTTCCTGGTTGAGGACTTGCGCGCGCCACCGGTTGCACGTTCGACCATAGTCGCCGCCTGATTGGCGGCGCTGGCTTTACGGCTTTCCAGCATTGCGTCGGTTTTTATTGTTACTAGCTTTTCGGCGGCCTCATATGCGGCCTTGGTCATTCGTGCTACAGACTCTGCCAGTTCCTGCACCTGTGCCAGCAAAGCATCCACTTTCTTATAGTTGTCCGGTGACGCCCTCTGCCGCAAGGTTGTGCGCGCTTTCTTCAAACGCGTTGTTGCGGCCAAATGTTTCTTGCGTGCGGCACCGAGTTCACGTTTGAGTTTAGCATGCGACCTATCAGACTCCGCGACAAGACGTTTGCGCAATTTTTCCACATTCTTGTTTGCCTGCTCGGCCATCTTTGTGGCCTGTGCCAGTTCTTTATCCAACATGGTCTTCGCTGCTCCTGGTTGCCTATAAGGACCGCGCCCCTAGTGTAGGCCTATTTTGCTTGACAGCGACAGTAATTTTTTGGCGTCAGTTGCACGATCATTTACGTAAATATGATGGCTCAATTCAAACTGGCTCGGTGATTTCTGTTGTGCATGGTTTTTCGCCGGGTATGATACTGGCATCTCACAAGGCGTTTGCTGTGATCTGGCAACGCTTGCGCGAATAAGCGTTGTGGGCCGACAATCAACACCTATACTTTGGACTCACTCAGGATGACGGGGAACATTGATGGAATACAGCCCGGATAAACACGGTATCGAATGCCCCAAGTGCGGTCATGGCATGCAGGAAATAAGCTACGGCGGAGACCTGGTCATTGATCGTTGCACACACTGCCATGGGTTGTGGTTCGATCATGGTGAGGCGGACATACTGAAAAGCAAGTGGATGGGTGATGCTCTGGATACCGGCAGCAAGGCACTGGGAAAGCAGTGGGACACGGTTGACGACATCGCGTGCCCGCGCTGCGGCCAGGATATGGAGAAAGCCTCAGACCCGGATCAGCCCCACATCTGGTATGAAGTGTGTCGCGATCACGGCATGTTCATGGACGCCGGAGAATTCCGTGATTACAAGCACGAAACCCTACTCGACTGGTTTCGCAGCTTGATCAGGGGCTCACGCTAGAGCGCAGGCGGCGCGGCCCTGCGCTGCGCTTACCAGCTATATCCGATGCGTACCCGATAGGTTTGATCGAGTTCGTCGACGCCATCCACCGCGCCGGAATCGTACTCCCAGAGAATTTCCGCGGCCGCCTGAAAGTTGAACAGGAGGGGGAATCCAAGACCCAGCGTGGTATCAATCACCACATCCGACGGGTCATCGAGGCTCCACAGGCCGAACTGGTGTGCGTACAACTGCGAGTCGCCCCCGAGCAGGTCGCTGGTGACGTTGATATCCCAGTTTGCCGCGCCGTAGTCATCATCCTCGGCAACAATGTATTCCTCGGTGACATAGGCGACACCGAATTCCCCCGCCAGCGTGAACAGCGGTTCGTCAAAAAATTGACGGCCGATAAACGGGCCGGCGAGCCAGCGTAAATCCAGGTCGCTGAATTCATCTTGTTCGACCTGCGCCAGGAGGCCCCAGTAATTGGGATCATCCAGAAAGTAGTCCCATTTGCCTCGCAACAGCCAGTTGTCCGCGCTTTTCTCCCCGTTCACCTCGTCATTCTCACCCCGGGCCAACAGGCGATAGCGATCCTGTACGCTGCGCCACGTGGATTCGAGCCGGTAATCCAGTTCATCACTCTCGCTATTCCCGCGCTCCATGACGAGTGCAAAACTCAGTTCACCGAACCATTTATAGCCGCGGCCCAGTTCCCAGGGCTCCGGGTTAATGACGCTCAGCGACTCAATGGAATAGTTTTTCGCCGGATCAGTGCTGTTCACCGCCAGTTGCTGGTTTTCGATCTTCAGCGGCTGGTTTTCCACAATGGTCTGGTCTTCAAGAATCACGGTGGCCGGCCCGGATGTGCTCAGCGACTGGATTTTGTCGAGTTCGATACTGATTGTGCCCGCAAAATCCGTCTCGACAGTCACTACACCATCGCGTGCATCCACGATCGTACCGAGGATGCGCGATCCGTCTTTGAGCACCACTTCGCCGGACGCAGGGGGTGAGTCGGCGAGCGCCACGTTACTGCAGACTACGGCTCCCAGCAGCAACAGGACCGGACGGAGACGTTTACTACTGAACAGCATGCTTGCTTCCTCGGGCTGGTTGCGCACGGCGGCGCCTTCGGGTGTCTGCGGAGCCTACATAATAGACATTTGAAACGCTCACACAAGACCGCGGGGATGGCGTGTACCAAAGCTGTACTGCTAGACTTGTAGCTCGATTTCCCGCCGGACTTCCAACATGCAAGAGTTTGATTACGACCTTATTGTCATTGGCGCGGGCTCAGGTGGAGTGCGCGCTGCCCGCATGGCGGCCGCCGCCGGTGCCCGTGTGGCTGTGATCGAAGATCGCTACATGGGCGGTACGTGCGTCAATGTAGGTTGCGTACCGAAGAAGCTGTACGTCTACGCGGCTGAGTTCGGCAAGGCCTTCAGCGATGCACGCGGTTTCGGCTGGGATAGCGAGAGGCCCCCTTTCGACTGGCACACCCTGCGCGACAACAAAAAATCCGAAATATCGCGTCTGAACGCGATCTATGACAATCTCCTGGAGGGCGTGAATGCCACGGTGATTGACGGCCGCGGACAGTTCGTGAATGCGTATACCGTTGCAGTTGGCAGCAAACACTACACTGCCGAGAAGATACTCATCGCCACCGGCGGCTGGCCGCATGTGCCGGAATTTCCCGGCAGCGAACACGCCCTGACCTCCAACGAGATATTCGATCTGGCCGAATTCCCGCAACGTCTGGTGATTGTTGGCGGGGGGTACATTGCCGCCGAGTTCGCCGGCATTTTCAACGGGCTGGGCTCGCGGGTAACGCAGCTCTATCGCGGCCCCCTGTTCCTGCGCGGCTTCGACGCGGATGTGCGCGCCCACATGGCCCAGGAAATTCTCAAAAGCGGTGTCGATCTGCGCTTTGAGGTGAACATTGAGTCGATCAGGGAGGGCTCGGACGGCCTTATCGTCAACCTGACGGACGGCTCCGAAGTGGTGACGGACGCGATACTCTACGCCACCGGGCGCAAACCGAACCTCGAGGGCCTGGGGCTGGAAAACGTCGACGTCGCTACTACAGCCAGCGGCACTATCGAGGTAGATGAGCAGTTCCGTACCTCCGAGCCCAGCATATTCGCCGTCGGTGATGTAATCGGCGGCATGGAACTGACTCCGGTGGCACTGGCCGAGGGCATGGCTTTTGCACGCGCGCAGTTCGGCGACGCGGGACGCGACGTAGACTATGATTTCATTCCCACGGCGGTTTTCTGCCAGCCCACTATCGGCACAGTCGGTTTCACCGAAGACGAGGCGCATGCCGAGTTTGGCGAACTCACGCTATTCAAATCCACCTTCCGTCCTTTGAAACACACCCTCAGCGGACGCGATGAAAAGACGTTCATGAAAATGATCGTCGCGACCGAAACGGACCGGGTGGTAGGCGTGCACATGGTGGGCCCGGATGCCGGCGAGATCATCCAGGGCATTGCCATCGCCATGCGCGCGGGCGCCACCAAACAGGTATTCGACAGTACCATCGGCATCCACCCGACCAGCGCCGAGGAATTTGTCACCATGCGTGAACCCTGGACGAGCGTCTGAGGTGACCCTCGAACTGTGGCAGGCAGGCCTGCTGGTCACGGTTGGCGTTGTCGGGGGGTTCATGAATGTCATGGCCGGCGGCGGCTCTCTGCTCACAGTGCCGGTCATGGTGTTTATGGGGCTGCCCGGTCCGGTGGCCAATGGCACCAACCGCATCGCGATACTGGCACAGAATTTTACCGCCATAGCTACCTTTGCCCGGCGCGGCTTTCAGGATTTTCGTCTCAGCCTGAGTCTCGCGGCCTGTGCGATTCCGGGCGCCGTGGCGGGCGCGATGCTCGGCGTGAGGCTGGAAGGGGAATGGTTTGACCGTGCGTTGGCGGTCATTATGCTGGCTGTCATGCTGCTCATGCACTTCGACCGCGGCGCGCGACCACAAGACACGCCGGTTACACCCTCGCAGCGACAGCTCTGGCAGGGCCACCTGCTGATGGTGGGCGCGGGATTCTGGGGTGGCTTCATACAGCTTGGCGTGGGCTTCATTCTCATGCCGATACTGAACCGGGTCATGGGGCTGGACCTGGTGCGCACCAACATGCACAAGGTGTTCATCGTGGCCAGCTACACCATCGCAGCGCTGCTCGTGTTCGCCAGCCAGGTGCAGATACTCTGGGTAGTCGGTCTGGCGCTGGCTCTTGGCAACGCCATGGGCGGCTATCTCGGCGCACATTTCAGTATTACGCGAGGAGAAGGCCTGATTCGCACGGTGCTCAACATTGTACTCATCGCATTTATCCTCAAGCTGGTGTTCCTGTAGTGAACCTGCCAGCAGGCGCCTGGGGAGGACGCTTCGCACCAATGCCTGATGCGGCGATGCACAGCGTGATCCGGGAATGATCGAAGCGCGGTCACTCACGCGCCACTACGGCGACACGCCCGCGGTACAGGATGTGTCCTTTCACATCGCTGACAACGAAATCGTCGGGCTGCTCGGCCACAACGGTGCAGGGAAAACCACCATCATGCGCATGCTGAGTGGCTGCCTGGAGCCCGACAGGGGCCAGGTGATCCTGGACGGCCTCGATATCGCACAGCAGCCACAGCGCCTGCAACGGCAGCTAGGCTACCTGCCGGAAAACCTCCCGATCTATCCCGACATGATGGTGGCCGACTACCTCGAATACGCTGCAACCATTCGCGGCATCGGCAAGCACACACGCATGGACAGCGTGCGCGCGGCCCTCAGGGCCACCGATCTCAGCGCCCGGGCACTGGACCGGATTGGCGCCCTCTCACGCGGCATGCGCCAGCGTGTGGGAGTGGCGCAGGCGATTCTCGCCAGGCCGCAACTGCTGATTCTGGATGAACCCACCAACGGCCTGGACCCGGCGCAAACGGAGCATATGCGCGAACTCATTCGCCGCCTGGCACGACGGGCAACAGTCATTCTTTCGACCCATATTCTGCAGGAGGTGGACGCCATCTGTGATCGCGTGCTGGTGCTGCACAACGGGCGGCTGGCGGTGGACGAGCGACTGGTGAATCTCAACGCGCCCCACGCGCTGCTACTGCGCACCGACGCGATGGCGGCGACCCTGGAGAGAGCCTTCATGGCACTGCCGCAGATCGCCGCGGTGCAACAATCAGCCGACAGCGCCGGTAACTGGCTGTTCCGCCTGGAACTGCAGCACGACGCACAGGCCGACGACGCTGCCAGCGAGGTTGCCCGCTGCGTCGCGAATGCCGGTGCTCAACTGTACTCGCTGACCAACGCCAAACGCGACCTCGGCAGCCTGTTTCGCGGGGTAAATCCCGATGGCGACTGATTCCGCAGTACGCCGCATCGCGCAGAAGGAAATCAGGCTGTTTTTTTCCTCCCCCGTGGCCTGGCTTTTCCTCGCGGCATTCGCGGCCACTACGCTGTTTATTTTTTTCTGGGTAGAGTCTTTCTTCGCACGCAACATTGCCGATATAAGACCGTTGTTCGAGTGGATGCCGGTTCTGCTGATTTTCCTGTGTGCGGCGCTCAGCATGCGCATGTGGAGCGAAGAACGCCGCAACGGCACACTGGAGCACGTGCTCACGCAGCCAGCGGGCGTCTGGCGCTTCGTGATTGGAAAATTTCTCGCCTGCCTGGCGCTTCTGGTACTTGCGGTACTCAGCACCGCGCCGCTACCGATAACGGTGTACCTGATCGCCGATCTGGATATCGGCCCTGCGCTGGCGGGATACCTTGCAACGGTACTATTGGGGGCCGCCTATCTCGCCATAGGGCTGTTCGTCTCGGCGCGTACCGACAACCCTATTGTCAGCCTGATCGGCACGGTATCCCTATGCGGACTATTGTATATTCTGGGCAGTCCGGCTTTCACCGCGTTTTTTGAGGAGGGCAGCGGCAACTTACTGCGCCAGCTCGGCAGCGGTGCACGCTTCGACAGCATCGCCCGGGGCGTACTCGATGTCCGCGACCTCTTTTACTATGTGAGTCTGATCGCGGGATTCCTCGCCCTCAATGCACAGAGTCTGCAGCGCAATCGCTGGGCGCCGGGGCGCGCCAGTGCGCGCCACCGTCAAAGCCGCGCGTTCACACTGCTGCTGCTGGCCAACCTGGTAGTGGCGAATATCTGGTTGAGCCAGGTGTCGGCACTCAGGTTCGACACCACGCAGGGGCGGCTCTACTCCATATCCGACCCCACGCTCTCCGTGCTGGATGCATTGGAAGAGCCGCTCTTGATTCGCGCCTACTTCAGTGCCAGAACCCACCCGGCACTGGCGCCGCTGGTACCGCAGCTGCGCGACCTGTTGCGCGAATACGCAGTGGCTGGCAAGGGTAGAGTGCAAGTGGAATTTATCGACCCGGGAGAGCAACCGGCCCTGGAACAGGAGGCCAACAAACGCTATGGCATTCGTGCAACGCCCATCCAGGTAGCAGACCGACACCAGACCGCACTGGTCAACGCCTACTTCAACCTGCTGGTGCGTTACGGGAGCGAACACCAGACGCTCGGCTTTTCCGACCTCATCGAAGTACGCACCGCCGCTCACCAGCCAGCAGAGGTATTGCTGCGCAATCCCGAGTACGCGATCACCCACGCGATCAGGAAAGTTTTTTCGGACTACCGCTCAGGTGGCAATCTTTTCGATGGCCTCGACGAGCCGGTGGAATTTATTGCCTATGTGTCTCCCGGCGCGCGTCTGCCTGCCCAGCTGCGTGAATACCGCGCCGCAATCGAGCCGCTGCTGCAGCGCGCCGTGTCGAACTCGGACGGCAAATTCAGTGTGCGTTTCATCGATCCGGAGGCCCAGGACGGGCGCGTGGCGCGCCATATTGCCGAAGAATGGGGTTTCCGCCCCATGCTGGCGGCGCTGGATGACAGCCCGGCGTTTTATTTCTACATGACCCTGGCAGACACCCAACAGGTTGTGCACCTGCCTACCGAAGATTTCGATCCCGAGAGTTTTCGCCTGCTTCTGGATACCGGTCTGAAACGCTTCACCCGCAACTTCACGCGCACGGTCGCGCTGTCGCTGCCCCCGGCGTCGCGGCAGGCCCCGGAGCTGAACCGGAGCGCGCCGCAATTCAGCCACCTCGAGAGAACCATCGGCGCCGACTACAACATTCTGCTGGAAGACCTCAAAGACGGTGCCGTGAGCCCCGAGGCCGACATTCTCGCGGTTATCGCACCGCAGGCCCTGGACGAGCCGTCGATCTACGCAATCGACCAGTTCCTGATGCGTGGCGGCACCGTAATCCTTGCAACCTCACCCTACACGGCAGAACTCAGCGACGGGCGACTGTATCTTCAGGACTGGGTCAGCGGCCTGGACCCCTGGCTTGCGCATCACGGCTTGCGCATCGAAGAGACCCTGGTACTCGATACGCAGCACACCGTCTTCCCGGCTCCGGTGGTGCGTCGCTCCGGCGACTACGAGTTTCGCGATGTGCGCATGCTTGATTACCCCTATTTTCTGGATATCCGTCCGCCCGGATTGTCGCAGGAGCATCCTGTCACCACCGGAATGCGCCACCTCACGATGGCCTGGGCATCTCCAGTGTCGGTGGCGACAGAGACCGGCCGGCGCAGTAGCCCGCTACTGCGAAGCTCCGCCAACGCATGGCTCAGCGACAGCCCGGATATCATGCCTGAACTTGACGCCTCGGGCCGCGCGGGCTTCGCCGACGATCAGGCTGAACGGGGCATGCATACCGTCGGCATGCTGATGCAGGGTCGATTCGATTCCTACTTCGCCGGGCGCGACGAAGCGCCGGCGACAGTGACCGAGAGTGACACCGGGAGCGCCACTGCGCGCGGCGCCCCGCTGCGGCGTTCGCCAGAGTCCGCGCGCATCATTCTGTTTGCCTCCAATGATTTCATGGACGACCAGGTGCTGAGCAGCATCGTCACCGCCTCGGGCACCCAGTACCTCGGGCCACTTGAGCTGTTCGGTAATACCCTCGACTGGTCGCTACAGGATGAACAGCTGCTGGGAATTCGCTCGCGTGGCCACTTCAACCGTACCCTGCCGCCGATGGACAACAGTGCACAGCGGGCACTTGAGTATCTGAACTACGGCCTCTCACTGCTTTGGCTGCTACTGCTGGCCTTGTGCGCCAGTGGCTACCGCTTCGTGCGCCGACGCCACTACGCCAGAGCCCTGCAGGCATGAGCCGCGGTATCGCCATACTGCTGCTGGCGCTGCTGGTTCAGTGCCTTATCACCATCGCGCTATTGCAGCAGCAGCGTGCGCCCGGCGACCCGGACCGCCCGCAAAGCCTGCTTGAGCTGGATATCGCCGCAGTGGAGGAAATCCGCATCAGTGACCACCTGGACAACGAGGTGCTGCTCGAGCGCATGGGCGAGCAATGGCTGTTACCGGAACTGGATGCACTGCCGGCAGCCACGGGTCGCGTTGCGGCGCTACTGGATGCATTGAACAGCGACGGATTGTGGCCGGTAGCAGACACGCCCGCTGCACGACAGCGCTTCCAGGTCGCGGAGTACCGGTTCCAGCGACGCATTGAATTCATCGCTGATGACGAGCTGCTTGGCGCCGTGTACCTCGGTACATCGCCGGGATTTCGCAAGGTACATGCGCGAAATGCCGACCACGCGGCCATTTTCAGTATCGCGTTCAGCAATCACGAGGCGCCGGTGACCAGCGGCGCATGGCTGGACAACGATTTGCTGCGCGTGCGTTCGCCGCTCGCCATAATCGCGGATGGCTACAGCCTGCGCTACACAGGCGGCGAGTGGATCGCGGGCACAGGAAAAAAGCCTGATCCGCGCGAGCTACAGGCACTGTTGGATGCGCTGCGCAACCTGCGAATTGAGGGTGTAGCGGGTGCTGATGAGCAGCGCGAGCTGTCCTCCGCGGAGGCCGATTGGATACTCACCGTCACAGGGCTCGCGGGCGAGGCCACACTGTCGCTTTTCAAGCACGCGAACCGGCACTATATCCACAGCAGCGCGTATCCCTATATTTTCATTCTCAGCGCCTATACCTACGATCGGCTGACAGATACCGACCTGAGCCGGATTTCAGGTGGCTCGTAAGTGCGCTATGGCTGCGTGGCACGCCGCGCGCTAGAATACCTGCCGCGCCGGTCAGGGAGGTATGCGTGACACGCTTTTTCACTGTTTTCATACTCGTGCTACTGGCACTGTTCTCCCTCGAGATGCTGATGCCGGTGCAGAAGCATGTGATTGTGCCATTCACGGGCCTGCTGGCGCAGATCAGCGCCGCCCTCATCACCCCCTTCGACAGCTCCGTGGTGGCATTCGGCAAGATACTCCAATTCAATGATACCGGATTTGCCGTGTCGATCGAGGCGGGCTGCAACGGGGTCGAGGCGACCATTGTGCTGATCGCCGCGGTGCTCGCCTTCCCCGCCACCTGGCGACAACGGGTCGCGGCCATTTTGCTCGGGTTCCTGGCGATACAGGTGCTCAATATCGTGCGCATCATCAGCCTCTTCTACCTCGGCAACTGGGACATGGATATTTTCGGCTGGATACACCTTTATCTGTGGCCCACGCTGATCATGCTGGATGTGTTGATTTTCTTCATGCTGTACCTGCGCTACCTGGCAGTGCGCACGGAACACGCCGATGCCTGAGGTAAATCATCTGCGCCAGTTCCTGCTGCTGGTGTTTGTGCTGTTGATACCCTGTTTCGCGCTCTGGACAGTCGCCAGCGGGCCGCTGGCGGTGCCCGCCATCGGTTTCGCCAACAGCGTGCTCACCGCCTGGTTTCCGCAGATCGTTGATACGCTGTATGTAGATGGCAACCGGGCCCTGCTGATGACCCGCTTCGGGGAGACCGGGGGCAACCTGATACCGCTGTCACAGGCACGGGAGCAACTCGGCTTTCCGCTGAATCCAGGCATCCTGTCCTATTCACTGCCATTCTACACGGCACTGCATTTTGCCACGCAGCGGGATAATTACCTGAACAGCTGGATTATCGGCGTACTTGTTCTTTATCCGTTGATGGCGCTCGGATTGATCAGCGTGTGTTTGAAAACGCTGATGGTTGGCCTGGGCCGAACCTTTTTCCAACAACCCGAAGTGTGGGTGCCGGACCCGAACCTGATTGGCCTGTTCTACCAGGTCAATGTGCTGCTCGTGCCCACGCTGGCACCGGTAATGATCTGGCTCTGGCAGAGCCGTGAAACGCCGCTGCTGCGCGGCCTGGTGGGCGAACTGCGCAGCAGCGCCAACTAGGCGGCGCCTTTTATCCTCGCCACCCCGAGCGCCGCGCGAACGATAAGCACCGGCGTGACTAATCCCGGAAGTCCGGCGCGCGCCCTTCCTTGCGCGCCTTGATCGCTTCTTCGAAGTTCTGCGTGGTCATGCGTACGAAAAGCTGCGCGTGACCCTCGTGGTTCATATGCGTATGCAGGCTGCCGGCATCCATACCCGCCCACAGCATCTGCTTGCTGATTTCCACGCCAAGCTGGCTGAAGCCGTTGATGCGCTCGGCGATCTTCAGACATTCCGCCAACAGATCGGCAGCGGGTACGGCGCGCGAAACGATACCGATGCGCTCGGCCTCCAGGGCATCTACATCCCGCCCGGTCAGCATGATCTCGAAGGCGCGGCTGGTGCCGATAGCGCGAGGCAGCAGGTAACTCAGACCCAATTCGGCGGAGGTGAGGCCATTGTTGATTCCAGCCGGGCGGAAGTAGGCGCTATGCGACGCGATGCGAATATCAGTCGCCATTGCCAGACAGAACCCGCCGCCAATCGCCGCGCCGTTGATGGCGCCTATCACCGGCTGATGCATGGCTTGAATCGCCTTGATGACATCGTCCAGAATTCTCATGGCACGACGGGCAATGCCCGGCACGGTCAGCCCGTCAAAAATATCCATCCAACCGGGATCTTCCAGGTCGGCGCCGGAACAGAACCCCTCGCCGGCGCCGGTAACAATGACCACGCGGGTATCGTTGTCAAAGCTGACTTCTTCCAGCGCCTCCTTGAACGGCACCATCACATCGAAGGCCATGGCGTTCATGCGCTCGGGCCGATTGAGGGTGATCTGGGTAACGAAAGGTCGTGGTTTTTCGACCGTGACAAATGACATGCGGGGACCTCCTGGCGGATAGCGGCAGTGTTTTAGACTACGCCGCGACCGGCGGGCGATCCATGGCCTTTGCGGCCATCACGCCTATGTCTGAAGGCGCTGCAGTATACTCGAGAAATCGCGTTGACCATTGCCGGCGGCCTGATGGGCCTCATACAGAGCGTGCGCCAGCTGGCCGAGCGCGTTCTCCACACCCCCATGCCCGGCGATCGAATTCGCCAGGCCGAGATCCTTGACCATCAGGTCCACCATAAAGCCGGGCTTGTAATCGTTGCTGGCGGGTGCTTTCTCCATAACCCCGGGATAGGGGTTGTACACTTCAAGTGACCAGTTGCGTCCGGAACTCGCCAGCATGATCTCGGACAATACGGCGGGATCAAGGCCATTGCGCACTCCCATCTCAAGGGCCTCGCAGGTTCCGATCATATGAATTGCCAGCAGCATGTTATTGCAGCCCTTGGCAACCTGGCCTGCACCCGCAGGGCCGGCGTGAAAAATATTCTTACCCATCGACGCGAGCAACAACCGGGCTTTTTCAAATGTGGCTGCCTCGCCGCCGCACATGAAGGCCAGTGTTCCGGCCTCTGCCGCGGCGACACCGCCGGACACGGGCGCGTCCATGAAGCCGATACCCAGGCCTGCCGCCACCGCCCCCACTTCACGCGCGGTGTCCGCATCGATGGTGCTGCAGTCCAGCACAGTGGTGTGTCTGTCCAGCTGCGCGAGCAGGCCCTGATTACCGAGATAGGTCGCCGCCACATGCCGGCCGGCGGGCAGCATGGAGACCACAAAATCCGCTTCCTGCGCCGCCTCCGCCGCACTCGCGGCCACGCTCGCGCCCGCCTCCCGCGCGGCCTCTAAAGCCGCATCGGCCAGGTCAAATACCGTCACCGCGTGCCCGGCTGCCAGCAGGTTGCGGGCCATGGGCCCACCCATGTTTCCCAGCCCAATGAACGCTACCCTGAACATATGTGTCTCCTGTGCCAGCCTTACAGATCGGCCAGCGGATTCGAATCCCACGGCGCTGTAAACAGACGTTGCAGTAGCGCTTCGGGTACGGCACGCGATTCGCTGTACTGCCATGCGGGCGTGCGATCCTTGTCGATCAGCAACGCGCGCACGCCCTCGGCGAACTCAGGGTGACGCACGATGTTGGTGGCCAGTTGTATCTCCGACTGAAACACTTCTGGCAACGATGCGTGCCGATTTTGCACGAGCTGGCGATGAATCCACAGCGCCGCGAGCGGCGAGCCGCCGGCAAGATTCTGCTTTGCCCGGTCGAGCCACGGGTCTTGTGTCTCGAGGTTGAGTATATTGTCGATGATCTGGTGAATGTCTTCACCATCGCACAGTGCATCAATCGTGGCCTGGTGCGGTTCAACCTGCCCGGCCGGTTGCTGTCCCGCACTGCTGTGCGCAAAGGGCTGCAGCAACGCTGCCATGCGCTCGTGGTTACTGGCGCCAGACTGCGTCCACGCCTGCCGCGTGAGCTCAGTGAGCACCTCGGCCTTGTGCTCACTGGCAATGAAGTGATCCGCGATGCCGCAGTAGATAGCATCGGCCGCGTTGATGGACGCGCCGGTCAGCGCCAGGAACAGGCCGGCTTTCCCCGGCATGCGATTCAGGAACCAGGTGCCCCCCACGTCCGGGAAGAGGGCGATGGTGATCTCAGGCATCGCTATGCGGGTTTTTTCGGTGACAATGCGCTGCGAGCAACCTGCCAGCACACCGAGACCGCCTCCCATCACAATACCGTGTCCCCAGCACAACAGCGGCTTTGGATAGGTATGCAGGGCATGGTTCATCCGGTACTCGCGGGCAAAAAAGGTCTCTGCGTACTCGCAGGGCCCACCCGGCGTTTCTATGGCGGAGCGATACAGCGCCTGTACGTCGCCGCCGGCGCAAAATGCTTTCTCGCCAGCGCCGTCGATAAACACCGCGGCGACAGCCTCATCCTCGCGCCAGGCCTCAAGCTGCGCGGCCAGCATGTCGACCATTTCCAGTGTCAGGGAATTCAGCGTCGCGGGCACATCGAGAGTGATGCGGCCGATCTTTCCCTCGGCCGAGGCGCGTTCTGCAATGACAATCGGCGTCTCTGACATTCCGGGACTCCTCAGGCGTTTTTCCATTCCGGCTTGCGCTTCTCGAGAAACGCGTTCACACCTTCTTTCTGGTCGGCGGTGGAGAACAGCTCGGCAAAGCGTTCACGTTCTCCCTGCAGGCCGGCTGCGATTACATTGTCGCGTGCGCAGTGGATCAGGCCCTTGCACAGGCGCACGGACGTGGGGCTTTGTTCGGCCACCTGTTCCGCCAGTGCCATGGCGCGCGTCAGGGCCTGTCCCTTGGCAACCACTTCCTCCACGAGGCCGATGCGTTCTGCGGTAGCGGCGTCCAGGCGCTCGCCGCAGAGAATCACGCGCTTGGCCCAGCCCTCGCCCACCAGCCAGGCGAGCCGCTGGGTGCCACCGGCACAGGGTAACAGGCCTACCTTCGCCTCCGGCAGCGCCATCTGCGCCTGCTCCTCCGCGATGCGGATATCACAGGCCAGAGCCACCTCGAGGCCGCCACCCATGGCAAAGCCATTGATCGCGGCTATCGATACGCCCTGGAAATCCGCCAGCGCCTCGAAACCTTCGCCGAACAGGCGCGCCATATCCGCGGCTACCTGCACGTCGCCGTCGGCGAACAGCTTGAGATCCGCTCCCGCGGAGAAAAACTTGTCACCCGCGCCGGTGATCACGAGTGCATAAACCGACTTGTCCGCATTCAGCTCGGCTACGACATCGCGCAGCGCCGGCAGGCTCTCCACATCCCAGGTATTCGCACCGGGGTTGTCGATCGTCAGCAACGCGACGTGGCCTCGAATTTCCACTTTCAGTTTTTCTGATCGGCTTGTACTCACTTGATCACCTCCAGTGCCCCATCCATTAACAGTTTGCGCGCGATAATCACACGCATGATTTCGTTGGTGCCTTCCAGAATCTGGTGTACCCGCGTGTCGCGCACGTGGCGCTCCAGCGGATACTCGCGCATGTAGCCATAACCGCCGAGGAGTTGCAGAGCCTGGTTGCACACACTGAACCCGGCGTCTGTGGCAAAGCGCTTCGCCATCGCGCAATAGGTTGCGGCCTGGGAATCGTTGGTATCCAGTTTGCAGGCTGCCAGGCGCACCATCTGGCGCGCTGCCACCAGTTCCGTGAGCATATCGGCGAGACGGAACTGAGTGGCCTGGAAATCGCTGATCGCGGTGTCGAATTGCCTGCGTTCCTGCACGTACAGTGTCGCCTCCTGCAGGGCTTGTTGGGCCGTTCCCACACTGCAGGTGGCAATGCTGATGCGCCCGCCATCCAGTCCTTGCATGGCGATGCTGAATCCCTGCCCCTCTTCTCCGAGCCGGTTCGCCACTGGCACGCGCACCTCATCGAAACTGATCGCGCGGGTCGGCTGGGCATTCCAGCCCATCTTCTCTTCTTTCTTGCCGTAACTGATGCCCGGCAAATCCGCGGGTATCAACAATGCGCTGATACCCTTCGGCCCTTCCGATCCGGTGCGCAGCATCACTACCAGTACGTCGGTTTCGCCAGCGCCAGAGATAAATACCTTCGTGCCGTTGACGATATAGTCATCGCCATCGCGGCGCGCGCTGGTTTTCAGCGAGGCGGCGTCGGAACCGGCGCCGGGTTCGGTAAGGCAGTAGGACGCCAGCAGTTCACCGCTGCTCAAGCGGTGACACCAGCGCTCGATAACAGCGTCGCTACAATAGCGGCCGATCATGGAGGTCGCCATATTGTGAATGGTGATGAACGCAGCGGTGGCAGTGCAGCCACGGGCGAGTTCTTCCACGATCAGGCTGGCATCGAGGCGGCTCAAAGCGAGGCCGCCGGCCCGCTCAGGGGTGTACATCCCCATGAATCCGAGTTCGCCCGCCTGGCGCAAAGCGTCTCGCGCAAACACCGCGTCCCTGTCCCATTCGGCCGCATGCGGCGCCAGGGCGCGGGTGGCAAACGCCCTGGCAGACTCGATATACGCCTGCTGTTCCTCGCTCAGCGAAAAGTCCATTGTTCCGGCTCCTGTATCGCAGCGCAGCCTAACGCAGGTTGATGCTCATATCGGGTTGATTGCCCGTGCTCTCGGTATGCGTCCAGCGGGCGGTAACCGTTTTTGTCTCGGTATAAAAGCGCACAGCCTGTTTTCCATAGGCATGCAGGTCGCCGCGAAAGGACCCGCGCCAGCCGGTGAAGGAGAACATCGGCAGCGGCACCGGAATCGGTATATTGATACCCACCTGACCCACCTGCACCTCGTGCTGGTACTTGCGAGCGGCTCCTCCGGAGGCGGTGAAAATCGATGTCCCGTTACCCAAATCGAGCGCGTTCACCAGTTCGATCGCTTCCTCCAGCGTGGCTACGTTCACACAACAGAGCACCGGCCCGAAAATTTCCTCCCGATAAATGGACATATCGGGGGTGACATCGGTAAACAGGGTCGGACCCACCCAGTTGCCGTCCGGCAGTCCTTCCACCGCCACGCCGGTGCCGTCCAGCAGGCAGGTGGCGCCCTCCTGTTTGCCCTGCTCGATCATGCGCAGTACCCGCTCGCGCGCCTGCTGCGAAATAATGGGGCCGAAGGCGGCCTCTGCATCGTTCCAGGCACCCGGGCGCACCTGCTCCATGCGCTTTGCAAGCTCATTCGCCCAGGTGCGCGACTCACCGACAAAAACCGCCACTGAAATTGCCATGCAGCGCTGGCCGGCCGCGCCCACCGAGGCGCCCACAAGTGCGTTGAGCGCGGCATTGCGATCGGCGTCGGGCATGATCACCATATGGTTCTTGGCGCCCATCATGCACTGCACGCGCTTGCCTGCCGCCGTGCCCGTCCGATAGATATGCTCGCCCACGGGCGACGAGCCCACAAAGGAGACCGCGCGGATATCCCGGTGTTGCAGCAACTGATCAACCTGCTCGGCACCACCGTGCACCAGGTTGAGCACCCCCGCCGGCGCACCGGCCTGCACAAACAGCTCAACCAGGCGCACCGGAGTCAAAGGGTCCTGTTCCGAGGGCTTCAGCACAAAAGTATTGCCGCAGGCGATCGCCAGGGGGAACATCCACAGCGGAATCATCGCCGGGAAATTGAATGGCGTAATGCCTGCCACGACCCCGATGGGCTGGATGTAGCTGTAGCTATCTATTCCCCCGGCCACGTTCTCGAGCGTTTCGCCCATCATGTTCGACGGTACATTGGCGGCCTGCTCAACCACTTCAATGCCGCGCCAGACATCGCCCTTGGCATCTTCAAAGGTTTTGCCGGTGTCCTGCGACAGCAACTCGGCAAGGTCATCGTGGTGCTCCTTGAGCAACTGGCAGTAGCGCATCATCAGGCGCGCGCGCTCGACCACTGGCACTTCTTTCCACAACCTGAATGCCGCCACGGCACTGGCCACGGCCTGCTCGACCTCCTCGCGGGTGGCGTGCGGCACCTCGGCCAGCAATTGCTGGTTCGCCGGATTGGTGACCGGTAGCTTTTCGTCGCTGCGGCTGTGCACGAACTCGCCGTTGATAAAGAGTGGGACCTGCTGCGTCATGGCTATCACCTGTGTGCCCGGTTTTGACTATCCCCCTAGGCTAGCACCCGGCAGCCGCGATGGATATTGCCTAAGTTGCGGCTATCATGGATTATATTGCGAATTTACGGAGTGCGGGCACGAGTCCGCGAGCGTATGAGTGCTCCCTCCACATGGCCGCTGCCGGAAAACGGCATCCGCTTCGTCACGCCCGCGTTCATGCAGTCTGAACTGGCGCAGCATCCGCTGACTCGCGAGTGCTATCCCACCGCCATGGGCTTCTATCCGGGCGCTTCGGGGCACCGCATGCAGCGGCAGCATCATGACGACAACCTGTTATTGTATTGCGTTGCAGGCCGGGGCCACGCCCGCAGCGCAGCCTGGTCGGGCGCCGTTGCGCCGGGTGAGGCGCTGTTACTGCCCCAGGGCCTGGCCCACGAGTACGAAGCCGACAGCGAAGACCCCTGGACAATTTACTGGGTGCACTTCCAGGGCAGCGCCACGCCGGTATTCAATCAGTACCTGGGCTATCGCGAAAACAGCCGCCCATTGACCACGGTGGGAGTATCACTGCCACTGATCGCCCGCTTCAAGGCAATGATGGCCGTGCGCCGCACCGGCTACAGCACACACGCTTTCGTCAATGCCGCCAACCAGTTGCGCCAGTTACTCACACAGATAGCGCAGGAACAGCGCAGCATTGAAGCCAGCGGCCAAAGCAATTTCGACCTGGACGCTTTGCAGCGATTCATGCAGGAAAACATTGGCCAGCCCCTCGACCTCGGCACCCTGGCGGCGACCGCGGGGCTCTCAAAGTATCACTTCGCCACAAAATACAAGACGCTCACAGGCTACTCGCCCATCCGGCACTTTCTCAACATGAAGATGGAGCACGCCGGGCACCTGCTGGATTCCAGTGAACTCAGTGTGAAAGAGATTGCCACCGCCCTGGGCTATGAGGACCCGCTGTATTTTTCGCGGCTGTTCAGCGCGACGGTAGGGATGTCACCCAGAGCCTATCGCAGATCCGTTCGCAGCTAGCTGTTCGGGTTTCGGCTCGGGTTTAAGCACTTCGGGTGAACTCGTCAGATGGCGCATCAACATGGCACGCATCCACTGGTGCGGAGCACTGCGGGAAGAGCGCGTGTGGCGCATCAGGGACATTTTGCCGCGGTTGCCGCTGTGGGTATTGCGAATCATGCGCTTGAGTTCAGCCGGCATCTCGTGGCCGAGAATCCGCTCGCGGTAAAGACCGCCTTCCTGAAAACCCGCATTGGCTACCAACAGAGCATCGGTGCGGGTGAGCACACCGACGGCAGAGGAGAACTGCGTCGTTTCCAGCACTATGTGGCGGTGCACGCCATACTGCCCGAGTACGTCATCCACCATACTGGTATTTTCGCGCGTCAACCCCGGCAGGTACAGCCGCAGATGCGGGTAGGCGAGGAAGTCCTGCAGGTTCATTTCCTTTTCTGCCAACGGATGATCGACGCGCATGTAACAGCGCGGCGCGATAGCGGCGATGGGCTCGGCAAGAATATCGCGCTCGGTTTCCAGCGCGACAAAAGCGGCAAAATCCGCCTCGCCTTTTTTTAATTGATCCTGGTAGTCCGGCGGCACCTCGGCCATGATCAACTGCACGTTTGGCGCCACCTGGGCAAGTTCCGCCATCAGGTTTGGCAGCAGCGATTCACAGAGAATCGGCGGCATCAACAACTTGAAGCTGCCGCCGTAGGTTTCCGGGCTGAACTCCACATCCCCGAGCACCTGTTCAACGGTTTCCAGCAGCGTGGGCAACTGCCTGCCCAATTCCTCGGCCCGGGGGGTTGGCACGAGGCCGTGGGCGGTGCGTGTAAACAGCTCGTCCTCAAAGGAATCGCGGAGCTTTTGCAGGGTTTTGCTCAGCGCGGGCTGCGATACGGACAGGCGCTCCGCGGCACGCGTGACATTGCGTTCTTCGAGCAGAATCTGCAGTGCAACCAACAGGTTCAGATCCGTGCGTATCAGCTTGCGCGAAATCATCGTAATATCCGCATATAACTTCTGGTTATGGCAAAATGCTAGCAGAGTGTAACATGCATTGCGACTGGCAAATGTACGCTGCCGCGCGCACCGCCGCTGCGTCGGGCTGCCCGCAAGTTCATTTATAGTGCGTCCCGCCGCCGCCTGCTACCATTGTCGCAGGCGTCCCGAGGCCCGGGTCTCTGGCGGCTGGCTTGCGAACATCTCGCATACCCGGGCGTCGCCTGTGTTATCAACCCGCCCCGCGAGGCAGCAGGAAACAACATGCGTATAGCAAAGCTTCTGGCATCCGCAGCACTCACACTGGGACTCACTGCCTGCAGTGGTGTGGACATTGAGCCGACAGCCGTGGATGAATTCGCGGCCAAAAACTACCGCTACTACAGCTGGCGCACCGCACCATTGCCGGCAACCACGCGCTCGACCGATCTGGTCTACCAGCTCGACCCGGCCATCCGCGAAGCGGTCAATGCCATTCTGGCGGACAAGGGTTACACACAGGATGCCGGGCGCGCCCAGTTCAGCGTCGACTACCTCTATGCGCCCGGGGTGGTGCAGGGCGCGGAACCCGAACAGGCCAGCAACATCGCGCGCCTACCCACTGCCACGGCCAACCGTATGGTCGACCAGGCGAGCGTCGACAACGCCATCGCCCTGGGAGGCCTGAAAGAAACCAACAATATCCGCCTGCAGTTCAACGATATCGAGAGCCAGACCGTTATCTGGCAAGTCACCCTGTCCAAGATCGTTGAAAATGCCAACCGCGCTGACACAGACGCGCTACAGGCCGACCTGCGGCGCTACCTTGAGCGGGCCATGAGGCCACTGCCGGCTGCAAACGGCAGCTAGTTCACCCGCCCCGGGCCATCGCCGTAGCCGGCGCGATCAGTTTTTGTACACTTCGGGATTGGCGCAGTGCGGCATTCTGCGGCCCTGCACTGCGGCCAGCGCGTTCTGGATGGCGATATGCACCATTGCGGCGCGCGTGAGCCGCGTCGCGCTGCCAATGTGCGGTGTGAATACCGCACGCGGGTGATGCAGTAGCGGGCTCTCAGGCGCCAGTGGCTCCTGCTCGAACACATCCAGGCCGGCCGCGAACAGGCGGTTTTCAGTCAGCGCGGTTGCCAGCGCGACTTCATCCACAATGCCGCCTCGGGCGGTATTTACCAGCACGGCGCCAGGTTTCATCATCGCAATACGCTCGGCATCGAACAGATTGCGCGTCGCATCGCATAGCGCCACATGCACACTGACGAAATCGCTGCGCAGCAGCAGCGCCTCCAGGCTGACATTCTCTACTCCCGGCACCTCGCGGCCGGAACGGCTCCAGGCAATCACGCGCATGTTGAATGCCGCCGCGCGCCGAGCCATCGCCTGCCCGATTGCGCCCAGACCAACGATACCCAGGGTAGCGCCGCTCACATCCTTGCCGAGAAAGAAATCCGGAGCCCAGCGGCTTTCGGCACGCCACTGCCCTGCACGCACGAAGCGGTCTGCTTCCGCAACCCGCCGCGCCGCCGCCAGCAGCAGCGCAAAGGCAGTATCGGCCGTGGCATCCACCAGTACTCCGGGCGTGTGTCCGAGCGGAATCTCGCGCTCGGTCAGCGCCTGCAGATCCACATGGTCCACGCCGACCGACACGCTGGAAACAAACTCCAGATCAGGCATGCCATCCAGTAGTGCCCTGTCAATACGATCGCCCAGCAGGCACAGCAGGCCGCGGCAACGCTTCAGGAAAGCCGGGGGATTCGCCGCGGACAGCCCAGCGCCCGCTTCGCCGACCCGCAGGTCACACAGCGCCGCCAGTTCGGCAACGCCATCGCCCGGGAGCGGGGTTGTCAGGTAGACGAGAGGCGACACGAATCCGGCGCTACAGCGGAGCGGGCTCGAGGGCGGCCATCTTCATCAGGCCAGTCTGCCATTCCTGCAATTGCGACAGGTTATAGGCATCGCCTTCGGGAAGATTGCCCCATACAGGCCTTGGCCAGCAGGCGTCCCCGACGTAGCGCCCGATAACGTGCAGGTGCATCTGGGGCACCACGTTGCCGAGACCGGCAAAGTTCACCTTGTCAAAACCCAGCACCTGCTTGATGAATTCCGACACGGCCGAGCAATCTTTCATCACGGCATCGCGGTGGTCATCGGACAGGTCCAGCACATCCGCCAGCCGCGTATCGGGTACCAGAATAAACCACGGCAGGGCCGCGTTGCGGCTCAACAGAAGTTCGGTCGCGGCCAGACGGCCGAGATAGTGACAATCTGACAACAGTTGTGGATTGATCTCTACCGGACTCATCCCAACGCCCTCCGCTTACGCGCCTAAATAGTCATCCCGCCATCCACCACTATGCATTCGCCATTGGTGTAGGAACTTGCGCTGGATACCAGGTACAGGACGGTGCCCGCCATCTCGGCCGGCTCTGCATGCCGCCCCATGGGGATACCCTTTACCGCTTCGGCATAAATCTCGTCGTTATCAAACAGGGCGCCGGCAAACCTGGTTCGCGTGAGACCGGGCAGCAGGGCATTGCAGCGAATGCCGGATCCGGCGCACTCTTTGGCAAACACTTTTGTCATGTTAACCACGGCGGCCTTGGTGATTGAATAAATGCCCTGCATGGGGCCGGGCTGCAGGGCGTTGATGGAAGCCGTGTTGACAATGGCGCCGCCCCCCTGCTCGCGCATCAGCTTGCCGGCTTCCACCGACATGAAGAAGTAACCTCGCACATTCACTTCTACGGTCTTGTTGAATGCAGCGAGGTCGGTATCGAGCACGTGTCCAAAATAGGGGTTGGTTGCCGCATTGTTGACACAGATATCCAGACGCCCGTGGGACGCCCTGATGTGTGCAAAGAGCGCGCCTATATCGTCCATATTGCCCACGTGGCAAGCGAAGGCTTCGGCGCTGCCACCACTGCCGTTGATGCTGTCCGCTACACGCTGACAATCGTCGATCCGTCGACTCGATACGATCACATGCGCTCCCTGCTGGGCGAGCAGGCGTGCGACCTCCTCGCCGATACCCCGACTTCCGCCGCTGACCAACGCGAGCTTGCCGCCGAGATCAAATAATTGCGTGGACATGGTTTATCTCCTGTTTGGCTGAGGTTTGCAGACAGTATTTTCACCGGCGATGTCAGTCGCCACCCTGCCAGCGGCTGACCTTTCCAGTATCCAGGTCGAACAGGTCGAGGGCGCGGCCCACACTCTGCGTAACAATATCATCGATGCTAACCGGACGAGCGTAGAAAGCCGGTACGGGTGGAGCCACTACCGCGCCCATTTCCGACAGCTGTGTCAGGGTGCGCAGATGGCCCGTATGCAACGGCGTTTCGCGCACCATGAGCACCAGGCGACGGCGCTCCTTCAGGACAACATCGGCAGCGCGAGTCAGCAGCGTTGAGGTCACGCCGGTGGCGATCTCCGACATGCTGCGCACCGAGCAGGGCGCGATGAGCATGCCCGCTGTAGCAAAGGAACCGCTGGCGATCGAGGCGCCGACATCCCCGGGCCGGTGCACGTGGCTGGCAAGATTCTCCACAGCGGATACAGGCATATCGAGCTCATGCTGGAGGGTCAGCCTGGCGGATTTGCTCATCACAAGATGTGTCTGCACACCGCAATCGCGCAACAACTCGAGTGCGCGCACGCCGTAAATTATCCCGGAGGCGCCGCTGATGCCGACAATGACTGGCCCTGACATACAAGACTCCCGATTACGCGACTCCCGACAATTGACTGCCCGAAGACCAACAGCCCGAATGGACGAATTCAGCCGGACATGTGTTCCAGCATCTGCCGCATACGCTCCTGCAACAGGTGCACCGCTTTCAGGGGGCGCACCATTACCCTGAATTCACAAATACTGCCCGCATCATCAAAGGTCATGATATCCACCCCATTGATGAGGATGCCGTCGAGATCGCATTCAAACTCAAGCACTGCGTAGGGATCGCTGACGACTTCCTTGACGTAGTGGAAGCTGTCGTTGAATACCTGATACGCCCCGCCAAGATACATTTTGGTCAGCTCCCGACCCACCTGCGGAGTATGCAGAATGGGTGACACAAACACGCACTCCTGGGCCAGCACTTCGTCCAGCCGGTGCATCGCACCGTCGCGCAGAATCTCGTGCCACAGGGCCAGTGTCGCTTGCATCATGGCTGCTCCATTATCGAATCGACCGCCAGCATAACGCAGGCGGCGTCAAAATTGCTCGCTAGAGATCCGTCTCCTGGCTGTACTCGCGTTCAATGCGCTGTTGCAGCTCGTAGCGCTCAGCCGCCCGATGCAGAGTCGCAGAGCGCAGCCGCTCCTGGCGGCGCCGGGAGCGATAGTGCCGTACAAGCTGCGCAAAGCGCGCAGGTTCCGTTTCACCGGCGATGAGTTCCTCGATAAATGCGATGTCGATGCCCACGCGATAGGCTATGCGGCTGGGGCGAATCTTGTGAGCGTGGAATTCCGCCACAATGTGTATCTGCTCCTCACGCGAGTGGTGGCACTCACGGGAATATCCGTAGGGCGGGGAGGGCGTGCGCGGGTCATCTGGCGGCGTTTCGGCAGTCATTCGACATTATTAGCTTTTGCCACACCGCCGGACAAGTCCGGTCAGTCGGCCCTTCGCGCCTGAAGTGCTTAAAAATTGTTCACAGTGGTCTATAATAGCGGGTTACTGGCGGCTCTCCCGTACGGGCGGGCGTCACCATTTTACGGCGAGGATTGCACCCATGAACGCACCGGAACAGGTCACGACCCAGGGCGATATTGAACAATTGATGCGCGATACGCTGGCAAAACAGCGTGAAGAGTACCTGCGAGAAGGCCTCGTCTCTGCTGAAACCCGTATCGACAGGCTGCAGCGCGCCGTCGACGTGCTGGTGAAATACCAGGACCAGGCCGTTGAGGCGCTGAACGCGGATTTCAGCGGTCGCCCGCGCGAAATCACGCTACTGACTGACGTTGGCGCCGGTATTGCGCCGCTCAAGCACGCCATCAAGCATGTGCGCAAATGGATGAAGCCGGAAAAACGCGCCACCATGTTTCCGCTCAACCTGTTCGGCGGTCGCTCGCGCATCGAGTATCAACCGCTTGGCGTTGTCGGCATCATCGCGCCCTGGAACTTCCCGATGAACATGGTTTTCGCCCCCCTGGCCGGCGTGCTGGCGGCGGGCAATCGTGCCATGGTCAAGCCATCGGAGTTTACGCCCGCCACATCGGAGCTGATCGCAGAGATGATCGCCGAGGCATTCGACCCGAAGGAAGTGGCGCTCTTCACCGGTGGCCCGGAAGTCGGCCAGGCTTTTTCCAGCCTGCCATTTGATCACATGATTTTCACCGGCGCGACCTCGATTGCGCGTCACATTCTCGCTGCCGCCTCACAAAATCTGGTGCCGGTCACTCTGGAACTGGGCGGCAAGTCCCCAGTGGTGATTTCGCGCAGCGCCGATATCGACAAGAGCCTCGGGCGTATCATGCTGGGCAAAACCATGAACGCCGGGCAAATCTGCCTCGCCCCCGACTACCTGCTGGTGCCCCAGGAGAAACTGCATGAAGTAATCGAGGCGGCCCAGCGGGCGGTTGCCCGGATGTATCCGACCATTCTCAGTAACCCGCAGTACACATCCATCATCAACGAACGCCATTTCGCGCGCCTCAACAGCTATCTCGACGAGGCGAACGAGCGCGGGCAGCAGGTGATACCGCTGAATCCAGCGAACGAAGACTTCAGCCAGCAACAGGGCAGCATGAAGATTCCACCCACGCTGATTCCGGAGCCCGCGGAAGATCTGAAGATCATGGAAGAAGAACTGTTTGGCCCGCTGCTGCCGATTCGCACCTATGAGAATTTTGAAGACACAATTAACTACATCAACAGCAAACCTCGCCCGCTGGGTGCCTACTACTTTGGTGAAGACAAGGCCGAGGAAGAGGCGTTCGTCGGCCGCACGACCTCCGGCGGAGTTTGCGTCAACGACGTCATCATGCACGTGATGCAGGAAGAGCTGCCCTTCGGCGGAGTGGGGCCCAGCGGCATGGGTGCGTACCACGGCTTCAAGGGTTTCCAGACCTTCAGCCATGCCAAATCGGTATACAGCCAGGCCAGTATCAACATCGCCAAGCTGGGCGGTTTGCTGCCGCCCTACGGCAAGACAACGGAAAGCACGATCAAGATGCAGATCAAGCGCTGACCGGCCCGATCAACAATGTGGGTACGCCGAGCGCGTGGCTTTTCACGCTTGCCACCTGCGTACCGGGTTTGCGACCCTCCCTCACCGCGCTTGCAGCCACCCCCCGCGCGGTGAGCGTGGCACTGTAAGTCTCGATGTCGGGATGACCGAAGGCGATGCCCCAGAATGCGTTTTCCTCGTCGGGCGTACCCGGGGCGATCACTTCGAGGGTGAGCTTGCCGACGCGGAAAAACAGCATGCGGCCGCCCCATTGAGCTACGGTTTTGTCCAGAGCCAGACGCAGACCGAGTTCATGCGCAAATAGCGCAATACAGGCATCGGCATCCCGCGTCCGCATTACCAGGTGATCAACCCGCAGGGGCGCCTGCGCCTGCGCAGCGCATAAGCCCGCCACGAAGCTGCCGTCGCACACATAGACATCGACTCCCAGGGTATTTTCTACCGGGGTTTCACTGGCAGAAGCGTTCGCACAGCGCAGCACAATGGCGTCTATTCTGGCCGCCGCTACCGCCTGTTCACGCAGCTCCAGCACCGTGTTGCCAAGATTCCACCAGGCGCGCGGGTCTGGTTTCGCTGCTCGTTGTACGGGGCAGGCACCCAACAGCGCCGTGTACTGGATGATGGCATCCGCCAAATCCGGCACTGCAAGAATGATGCGATCAAAGCTTTCTGCCAGCACAAACACTCCCGGTCTGTTCAACCAGGCCCCATGGTAATTCGTTTTGGCATTCACTGCCGATCAGACCTACACTGACTGCAGAAAAGCTCTGGTGGTTCCTGGAAACGGACGCCACACCAATACCGAGGGAGAACCACATGATTGAACGACTGAGACATACAGCCGCGGCCTGCCTCATGGCGCTGGCTGCTTTTCTTCCCCTGCAAGCCAGTGCTGGCGACTCACTGCAGCGCATTATTGATTTCAAAGTGCTGAAAGTCGGAATGTCCGGCAACCAGCCGCCGTTGACCATGCAAAATCGCGAGGGCGGCATTATGGGCTTTGATGTGGATCTCGCCAGAGCCCTGGCGGCGGCCATGCAGGTCAAGCTGGAAATCAAGACAATGCCCTTCGGCGATCTGATGAGCGCACTGGAGAAAGATGAAATCGACATGGTGATTTCAGGCATGTCCATCACTCCGCAGCGCACCGAGAAGGTGACCTTTATTGGTCCGTACATGATGTCGGGCAAGTCCATCCTGACCAGGAACTCCGTACTCGGCAAGATCTCCAGCACCGATGAGTTCAACAGCGCCGACATCAAACTGCTTGCACTGAAGGGATCCACCAGCGCCACCTTTGTGCGAGAAGTGGCGCCCGAAGCGAACCTGGTAGAGGTCGATAATTACGATGACGGCGTAAAAATGCTGATTGGCGGCAAGGCGGACGCCATGGTGGCCGATATGCCGATGTGTGTGCTCTCTGTCCTGCGCTACCCGGACGCCGGGCTCACCACGCTGGACAGGCCGCTCACAGTGGAACCCATCGGAATAGCCATCAGCAAGGAAGACACACAGTTCAAGAACCTTGTCGGCAACTACCTGCGCGCCTACGAGAAAACCGGCGTCCTCAACCAGATGCGCGAGAAATGGTTTGAAGACAGCGCCTGGGTCGCGGCTCTGCCCTGATCAATACCGTTGTGGCGCGCGCTCGCCCCATTGTCATCGCCCACCGCGGCGCCAGCGGCTACCTGCCTGAACATACTCTGGCGTGCAAAGCCCTGGCGCACGCCATGGGCGCTGACTTTATAGAACAAGATGTGGTGTTGACCGCCGACGCCGTGCCCATCGTGTTGCACGACATCTACCTCGACAGCACCACGGACGTCGCGGCGCAATACCCGCACAGGGTGCGCGATGATGGCCATTTTTACGCCATGGACTTCACGCTGGATGAAGTTCGCAGACTCAGCGTGCACGAGCGGTGCACAGTCGACACTTCTGGCACGCGGCGTCCGGTCTATCCCGCTCGCTTCCCCATCGATATTGCGCTGTTTCAGATTCCCACGCTGGCCGAAGAGATCGACCTGATTGCCGGGCTGGACAAAAGCCGCGGTCGCCAGACCGGACTCTACATCGAGCTTAAATCGCCGAACAGGCACCGTGCTGCGGGACTGGACCTGACAAGTGCGGTGTGTCGGGTACTGCGCGAGAAGGGCTACGCGGAGCGACCCGGGCAGGTCTTTCTGCAGTGCTTCGACGACCAGACGCTGCGGGAACTGAAAAAAACGCTGGCGGAGACTCCCTTGCCACTGATTCAGCTGATTGCCGAGAACAGCTGGGGAGAAGACAGCGCCGTGGACTATGACTACCTGCGCAGCGCGTCGGGCCTGGATGAAATCGCCTCCTATGCCGATGGCATCGGCCCCTGGGTAGCGCACATTTATCAGGGCAAGGATGCCAGTGGCGCGCCGCGGGTATCCAGCCTGGTGGAGCAGGCCCAGGCGCGCGGCCTGCTGGTACATCCCTACACGCTGCGCAGCGACGACCTGCCTGCGGACATGGCCGACTTCAACGAACTGCTGGACCTGCTGCTACGGGATCAGGGTGTGGACGGCGTGTTCACGGATTTCCCCGATCGCGTGGTCGAGTACCTCGGCGGGTGGCGTCAGCGCGCATGAATCCGTCGAGGGGCGGGCGCTGCCAGACGCATTCCAACCCGGCCTGAGGTACAATGCGGCCCGAATGACAGCGGATACCAACGTGACTCCCAAGGTAATCAGGCGCACCAAGATCGTCGCCACCATCGGTCCGGCCAGCGAGTCGGATGACATGATCAGCAAACTTATTGTGGCAGGCGTAAACGTCTTTCGACTCAATTTCAGCCATGGCACGGCCGAGCAGCACGCGCGCGTCGCGCGGCGAGTGCGCAAACAGGCGGAAATTGTCGGTCAGTACGTGGGTATCCTGGCCGACCTGCAGGGGCCAAAAATCCGTATCGGCAGCTTCCGCGACGAGTTCGTTTCACTTGCCGCCGGCGACCGCTTTCGACTCGATCTGAATCTGGATGACGAAGGCGGCGATATTCGCGGCGTGCGCGTTAACTACGAGGAACTTTGCAGCAGCGTTTTCCGCGGCGATACGCTGCTCCTCGATGACGGTCGTATTCGCCTGCGGGTGGACGACGTGGAAGAAACCGCGGTGGACTGCACCGTACTCATGGGCGGCGACCTGCATTCACGCAAGGGGATCAACCGGCTGGGCGGCGGTCTCGCCGCACCAGCTCTCACGCCCAAGGATCTCACCGACATCAACAGCCTGGCAGAGGTGCAGCCGGATTTCGTGGCCGTGTCTTTCGTATCCTCGGCGGAGGACATCGTGCAGACCCGGCAGCTCCTCGCGGAGCACCAGTTGTATCCCGCCATCATTGCCAAGATAGAACGCGCTGAAGTGGTGGCCGATGACGACAAGCTCAACGGCATACTGGTGGCCAGCTCGGGAATCATGGTGGCGCGCGGCGACCTTGGCGTGGAGGTCGGAGACGCCCAGCTTATCGGGATCCAGAAGGAACTGATCTCTCGCGCCCGGCGTATGGATCGGGTGGTGATCACGGCCACCCAGATGATGGAATCGATGATCAACAGCAGGATGCCAACCCGCGCCGAGGTATTCGATGTTGCCAACGCTGTGCTCGATGGCACGGACGCGGTGATGTTGTCGGCGGAAACCGCTGTAGGCAACTATCCGGTCGACGTGGTCACCGCAATGTCCGAGGCCGCAGTGGGAGCCGAACGGCAACCGGTGGTACTCACCTCCAGGTATCGCCTCGACCGGCAGTTCTCCAGCGCGCAGGAAACTATCGCCATGTCTGCGATATATGCCGCAAATCACTATGGTAACGTCCGCGGTATCGCCTGTCTGACAGAATCCGGTACAACGCCCCTGCTAATGTCCCGACTGAGCTCCGGGCGGCCTATTTTCGCCCTCAGTGATCTGAAGGAGACGCTGCAAAAACTCTGTCTGTGCCGCGGCGTGGTACCGCTGTTTTTCGATGCCGCCGCGTTCGACGATGACAGCGTGGAGACGCGCGCCATTGAGTTTCTGCTTGACGGGGGCTATCTCAGCAAGGGGGATTCCATTCTGCTGACGCGCGGCGAGGCCCTGGGGATGGCCGGCTCCACCAACATTATGAAAATTCTTCCGGTGGCCTAGTTGGCTGCAAAGCCCCCCTCGCGCCGACTGGTTGGTGATATAGGCGGCACCAACTCGCGTCTCGGCCTGTTCAATGCCAGCAAGAACCAGCTATCGGCTGTGCAAAGCTACACGAATAGTGATTTCGGCGAACTGGCCGACGTTATTACAGCCTGGCTGGATACCCTGAATGGACCGCCGCCGAACACCGCGTGCCTGGCGGTCGCGGCGCCGCCATTCGAGGACGTGGTCAGCATGCTCAACATCGACTGGTCCTTCTCCTGCAATCAACTCGCCCGGGATTTCGGTTTTTCCACGCTGCGCTGCGTCAACGATTTTCAGGGCACGGCCTATGCTTTGCCCCATCTGCAACCAGTTGATGTACACACGTTGCGCACGAGCACGAGCCCGCCCGCAAAGAAACTGGCCACCGTCGGCCCTGGCACGGGCCTGGGCGGTGCCACCCTCGATTACTGCCGCGGCTCACCCGTCGCCTGCGCCAGCGAACCCGGTCACATGGGTTTGGCGCCGGCAACGCTACTGGAACTAGAGCTGTTTCGCGCGCTCTTTCCACAGCACGGCGAAATACACGCGGAACTACTTGTTTCCGGACCCGGGCTGGGCAGGCTCTACCGGGGTCTGGCCAGTGTGCTCGGGGAGACCCCCCCGGAACGCACCCCGGGCGAGATCAGCACACTTGCCATGACCGGCGAGTGTGAGCATTGCACCCGGGCGCTCGAGCTATTCTGTGGCCTGCTGGGGTCGGTCTGTGGCGACTACGTACTTGCCACGGGCAGCTATGGGGGACTTTACCTCGCGGGGGGGATAGTACCCAGAATGCTCTCTTTCATCGAAAAAAGCTCATTTCGTGCGCGTTTCGACGCCAAAGGCGACATGCACGCCTGGCTTGGCCGTGTGCCGCTGCACGCCATCACGCACCCTGCCGCGGGCTTGCTCGGTGCGGCCCATGCGCCGCTGTAATCCGTATCCTAAAACCCGGAGCAACAGGCTCACAACGGCAGTATTTTGCTCCAAAAATGCCAAAAATGGTTACAACGGGCGCTTCAAAACCCGGATTTAGGTGCTAAACTGCAAAGGCTGGAAGTTCCAGCAGGTATTTATGCGCACGGTCGAAGATCCCTCACGTTCATCGGTACGTTAAACATAAATAATTAGACACAAAAAGATGCCAGGGCGGCGTCTTCAGTAATACAGGTAAATACACTATGTCCACAACAACCGGTACTGTTAAGTGGTTCAACGAAACTAAAGGCTTCGGCTTCATCGAGCGTGAAGACGGTCCTGATGTTTTCGTTCATTTCAGCGCGATCAAAGCCGACGGCTTTAAAACCCTGGCCGATGGCCAGAAAGTCGAGTTCACCGTCACCGACGGGCAGAAAGGCCCGCAAGCGGAAAACGTGGTCCCGATCTAGACCGACGCAACAGCGACAACGGAAACAAAAAAGGGGAGCTTCCTGAAGCTCCCCTTTTTTTAACGCTGTTCTCTTCCGACAGCACCATTGTCGGCGTGTTTTCCGCTGCCCATTCCTCGGCCAGCGGAACCCCGGCCTCAGCCCTGCTCGAGCTGTTGCTGGCGCTTTATCTCCGAGTCCATGTAAGTGATCCACTGCTGCGAATATGTCGCGGAGCGCTCGTCCCGGCCCGCCTGCTTGAAAGCCTTGCGCGCCTTGTCGTACTCACCAAGATTGAAATAGGCCATTCCGAGCACGAGCTGAGCGGTGTCGGGGCGTTTCACACCACCCCGCCGGAGGCCTTTATTGAGTGCGGCGACGGCTTTCTGGAACTCCTCCCCGTCCAGATACATGTTGCCCAGGCGAACATACAGCTCCCCCGTATCCGCGGTTGAAGCCGCCTTCTCCATGGCGGGGAGGGCCTTGTCGATCTCCCTTGCCTGGCGCCAGGCGTTACCCGTCAGCTCCCAGTTCTTGGATTTTTCTTCGACGGTATCTGCCTTCAGACCTTTGTCCATTACCCGCGCCGCCTTGTAGGGCACCTCGGCGTTCAGGTAGAGGTAGGCCATGGTGACAAGTTCGGTGCTTTTGTCGAGCATATCCTGGACATACGCAGTTTCCATGGCTGCGAGCTGTTTCTTGTCTTTCTTCTGCTCACCGTACATATGGGATAGCTGCACCCAGTACTGCTTCTTCGGATAATACTTGAGCAACTGCTCCAGGACTTCGACCGTGTTATCGGTGTCGCCCTTCTCAAAATAGAGGAAGCGCGCCAGGTTATACCACTGCTCCTTGGGTACATTGCCCTTGGCCTCGTACATGGCAATGGCCTTTTTGACATTCGCCAGCGCCTTGTCGTAATCCTGTATCTGATAATAACCCTGAGCCAGTAGTACATAGGCATTGGCATTCGGTGATTCGGTCATGTCGAACCACTTCAGCAGTGCGTTGATACCCTGCTGCCACTGCTCCTGGACAAAATACAGCTGGGCGATGGTGTAGCGCGTGTTGATCTCCATCGCCAGTGGAATATCCGGCTGGGAGACCACCTGTTCATAGGCGCGCAAGGCCTTGAGATAATCTTCACGCGAGTAATGGATAAACGCATACAGGTTGTATACGTTGGCGAGTTCGTAGCTGTTGAGTTCCCTCTTGCCCTCGCCGGCAATCATGCTGTCGAGTACCTGGGCAGCCGTGGTCAGGTCCTTCGCTTCCGCTGCGGCCTGCGCCTCGGCCAGCTTCTCATAAACATTATTGCGCAGCGCCGGCGTACGGCGCGTCTCACGGGTATCTGCCTGTTTTTCATCCTGGGCCAGAGCCACGGAAAACGGCACGAAACCGTATTCGCCCTGTATCTGCGTAACCGCCACCTGCACAGCAAGCACCGGTAACGACAGCGCGCAGGCTCGGGTCCAGGTAAAGAGGGTGCGCCTGATCATGGCCGTCTACTGCTCCAACTCATAGGTGAACTTGTTCTGAACGCCTGCCACCTCGATCGCCTCGCCGTCCACTACCCGGGGCTTGTATTTGAACTTGAGCGCCGCTTTTAGCGAGGCGCTCTCGAATACACCAGAGGGCTGGCAATCCACCGCCTCCGGATCGCGAATCGCGCCCGAGGAGGTCACGGTGTATTCAACGATGCAGTAGCCGGTAATGCCGCGGGTCTGGGCGCGCCGCGGATAGATGGGTGCAACCTTGACGATAGGCAGGTACTCACCATCGCCGGTGCCAATTCCCGAGCCGTCGATGGCGATGTCCACCTGGGCCTGCGGCGCTACGTTGACCACATTCATGTCCATATCCATGTCTACATCGGGAGTGTCGAGATCCGGCGGAGGCTCTTCAGGGTCGTCTACTTTTTCGACCTCCTTCTTGACGTTCTCTTCGATCTCACGCTCCGGCATGTGAATCTCGGCAATCTTGTTGCGCTTCTCGTTGTCGATCTTCGGATCTGCGGTGGCAATAAGGTACTGCATGATGAAAAACAGGCCCCCGGCTATCGGTATTGCCAGCAAACCGCCGAGAACTAGCCTGATCAGATTACGACTCATAGCGGATTACTTTTCGTCGGTAGAGAGGGAAACGTCATAGACACCTGCTTCACGCGCAGCGTCCAGCACCGCGGCGACGGTTTCGGTGTTGGACTTGTTATCTGCCTGAATCACCACCGCACCCTTGGGGTTCTCGGCGTGCAGGCGCTCAATGTTGGCCCGCACTGCTCGCACATCGATGCGACGGTTATCCATCCAGATTTCATTGTTGGCATTCACGGCAACCAGAATGTTGACGTTCTCCACCGGCTGCGATGTGGATGCCTCTGGACGATTGACCTCGACTCCCGCCTCCTTGATAAAAGATGCAGTCACGATAAAGAAGATCAACATGATAAAAACGACGTCCAGCATGGGCGTCAAGTCGATCTGGGCTTCGTCTTCGACGACAGCTCGGTTATTCCTGCGCATTACGTGTGCTCTCTCAGTGATCTGTGGTCAGGTTGTCTTCCAGCAATGCGCTTTCGCGCTGTGCGATCCGGGTGACATAGGTGTTGGCAAAAACCCCGGACAGCGCGGCAACCATGCCCGCCATCGTGGGAATCGTGGCCTGGGACACGCCGCCCGCCATCTGCTTGGCGTCACCGCCGCCGGTAACGGCCATGATGTTGAATACCTCGATCATCCCCCACACCGTGCCGAGTAGCCCGAAAAGCGGGCACAGGGCAACCAGGGTTTTGATGACCGGCAGATACTGGTTTATGTGGATGCGCGACTGCGAAATCAGCTTTTCCCGGATCTGACGTGCGTTCCAGGACTGGCGCTCATCACGACCTTCCCAGGCGGCGATGGTTACTGCTACATCCTTCTTCCAGCCGAGCTTGAAGTACCAGATGCGCTCGAAAATCAGCATCCACATCACAAACAGCAGCACAGCGATTGCCCAGAGCACCGGCCCGCCCATATCCATGAAGCGGGATACGGCCTCGTAGGCATTATCTAACCAGTACATATCACTTCCTCTGGCTGGCTTCCGTATGCTCGGCAATGATGCCCGTTGTCTGCTCGTTCAGGACATGAATGATGCGCTGGGCGCGGCCGTTCACAATGGTGTGCAGCAAGACGGTGGGAATTGCCACCAGCAGGCCGAGCACCGTGGTAATCAACGCGCCGGAAATACCGCCGGCCATGGCCTTGGGGTCGCCCGCGCCAAATATGGTGATTGCCTGGAACGTAATAATCATACCCGTCACCGTACCCAACAGACCCATCAGCGGCGCCACGGCTGCAATGATCTTCAACAGGGTCAGACCACTTTCCAGCCTGGGAGTTTCCCGCAGGATGCCCTCGGACAACTTCAGTTCCAGTGTTTCGGAATCCATGTTGGGGTTGTTCTCGTGGATCTTCAGGACGCGGCCCAGGGGGTTGTTGTCATTGGCCTTGTCGGCCTTGAGCTGCGACGTCACCTTGGCACTCACACCCGTCAGCACAATCAGGCGCCAGATAGCCAGCAGGAACGCAAAGATACCCACCGCAGTGATGGCATAGCCGATGTAACCGCCCTGGTGCCAGCGTTCTTCCAGATTCGGGCTGTTGATAATCGCCGCGAGGAAGGAGCCGCCGCTGGGGCCGGTCGGGTCAACACCGAAACTGTGCATTCCCTCATTAGCGGAGGCCAGCTCCTCGGCCCAGCCGAGATAGGGGCCGGAGGGTTGGCGAGCCAGTTCCGCCAGATTGTTCTTTTCCCACTCGTAGGTCAGATACTTGCCCTCGTCGGTGACTGCGTTGAACAGACCCACGCGCACAACTTTCTGTTGCACCTTGTTGCCATCGGGCTTGGTCACCTCGGCATCGAACGACACAACCTTGCCCGACTCGATCATTTCGCGATTGAACTCATACCAGACGCGCTCGATTTCCGCGATCGTGGGCAGTTCGGAAGACTGGCTCATCTTCCTGATAAGGTCCTCCAGGAATTCCTCGCGATCGGGGTACTGGGCGCTGGTGAGAGACCTTTCCAGATTGGTGCTCAGGTCGCCGGCGGCGGAGGTCAGGTGGCCGAACAGTTCCGCGAGGGTACCGAGACGCTCCTTGAGCTGTTGTCTCTTCTCGGCAATTACCAGTTCGTTGGCCTCGAAGGTGTTCTCCAGTTCGGCACTGAGCGCTTCCTGCCGTGCGCGCTCTTCCTCGGCGCGCTTGAGTTCGGCGGCCTGGTTGGCCTTGTCGCGCGCGAAGCGCTGCTCACGCTCGCGATTTTCCTTTGCTTCTGCCACCTGCCCGCGTTTTACCTGTTGCAGCAGCTGATCCAGAGATGTCGCCTCCTGCGCCCACGCGGCGCCCGTCGACAGGGTGAGTGCGCCACACAGCGCGAGGGCCGCAGCCTTTACCACTTTGATACTCATTACTGGGCCTCCTGGGGGGCGGCGATCGGCAGTTTCAACAGGTCAATCGAGGCCTCTTTGCGCGCAATGCGCAGGCCTTTCATAATGGCGGTACGGTACTCACCGCGATCGAGGGGAACCCAGCTGCGGCTGCGTTGATCCCACGCGCCCGAGCGTTCGGTGTCTGTCGTCTGGTACAGCAGTGCGATGCGTCCAACACGGAAAAAGTTGACGTCCCGTTCCACGCCGTCGACCTCTACGCTGCCTTTGTAGGCATCGATTTTACGACCGTACTCATTTTCAATTTTATAGGCTTCCAGCACCTGCCGGAATTTCTCCGCGATGGTTAGGTCGGAGCGATCAAGGTTGTTGCGCAGGAAGTCGATGCGCTGCTGGCGCTCCTCCATGTGGAAGGGCACGTCCAGTTCCACAAACTTCTGCAGGCCGTCCACCATGCGAATGACCAGCGGCAGCATTTGCCGCGCGATAATTGTCGACTCATCAATAGATGTCTCGATCCTGGCGATGTTTTGCACCTGATTATCGATCTGGCGCTGCAGGCGGGTGTTGTACACCTTCAGGCCATCAATCTGCTTGGTCACTGTCCTGTAGTCGGCCAGCAAGTCGCGGGTCTCATCGGCAAGCCGGTCGATTTTTTCCTGGGATTTGCGTGCGGCTGCGTTCTTGGCTGTGCCGACCTCGAGAATCGAGTCCAGCGTGCTGGCTTGCACGACAGCACCGCTTCCTGCGAGCGCGCCCGCCGAAACCAGCGCAGCGATGAATAGCTTTCTCAATCGATGCATAGTCATGGGAACAGAATTTCCTATTAGTCCAACAGAGTGATCAGGAGCTACAACTATAGACCCGGACGTTATGTATATAGTGGATAAACCGGTATCGGTAAACCGAGGCAGCAAATTTAAACCGATTACGGGTCGCTTTTCAACGAAAGCCCGGTGGCACCATGGGTAACAGGGCTTTCTGAGTATTTAGGTTACACTTTTGTTGACAGTTTTATTTCAAGGTAACAGGCAAGTGCCTGTTTTGACAGTGATCGCCAAAGATATCCACCGATGCCGCGCATCAGGCTCGATCATACACCACAAAACTGTAGGCGTAGGGGTTCGAGCCAGCCGCCGCGTGCCTTTCGCGGCTGCTCTCGCGCCACAACGACCAGTCGACTGGCGGAAAAAACGCATCGCCATCAACGCGAGCATGCACTTCGGTCAGGTAAATGCGCTGGGCCAATGGCAGTGCCGCGGCATATACCTGCGCACCTCCAATGACTATCACCTCGTCGACGCCTTCCTCGCCGGCCAGGCCGGTTGCGAGCTCGAGTGCCGCCTGCAGCGACCCCGCCGCGCGGCATCCCGCGGCTGTAAAACTGTCATCCCGGCTGATCACGATATTGCTGCGCCCGGGCAGCGGGCGACCTATGGATGCATAGGTTTTTCTGCCCATCACGATGGGCTTGCCCATGGTGACGCGCTTGAAGTAGGGCAGGTCGCCCGGCAGATGCCAGGGCAGGGCGTTATCCCGCCCGATAACCCCGTTCTCTGCGACCGCTGCGATAAGCGAGAGCCGGGCCACGCCGGATCAGACCGCCACCGGGGCGGCAATATGCGCATGCGGGTCGTAACCCTGCAGCTCGAAATCCTCGAAGCGGTACTCAAAGATGCTTGGCGGACGGCGCAGAATAGCCAGTCGCGGCAGGGCCCGCGGCTCTCGCGCGAGCTGCTCGCTCACCTGATCGAGATGATTGCTGTAGATATGCGAATCGCCGGTACAGATCACGATCTCCCCCGGCTCGAGGTCGCACTGCTGCGCCAGCATATGGGTTAGCAGTGCCAGGCTGGCGGTGTTGTAGGGCAGGCCCAGAAACGAATCACTGGAGCGGATGAAGAGCTGCGCGGACAGCCGCCCATTGGCAACGTAGAACTGGTACAGCAGGTGACAGGGCGGCAGGGCCATGCGCCCGGCACGCACGTTGTCCTGCGGGCTCATGCGCTCATCCGGCAGATACTCTACATTCCAGCCGTGAAACAGAATGCGACGGCTGTCGGGATTATTGCGCAGGCAATCCACCACATACTCGATCTGGTTGATGCTGCCGCCATCGCGCGTGGGCCAGGCCGTCCACTGCGCGCCATAAATGGGGCCCAGCTCCCCGTCCTCAGTGGCCCACTCATCCCAGATGCTGACACCGTTGTCTTTCAGCCAGCGCGTGTTCGTGTCGCCACGCAGAAACCAGAGCAGCTCGTTGGCAATGCTCCTGAAATGCAGCTTTTTGGTGGTCAACAGCGGGAAGCCCTCCGCCAGATCGTGGCGGAACTGGCGGCCAAAAACCGACAGGGTGCCGGTGCCCGTGCGATCGTCCTTGCGCGCCCCGTTGTCCAGAATGTCTCGCAGCAGTTCAAGATACTGTTTCATGGGTTTCGTCCGGCAACTGAAGAGCGCGCAGCCGCGCGATGGTGCGCATACCAGATCAGATAGAGCCCCAGCGCAATCATGGGCAAGCACAGGATCTGGCCGCGGGTCATCCAGCCCAGTGCCAGATACTGAATATGCGCATCCGGTTCGCGAAAGAACTCCGCAGCAAAACGCAAACAGCCGTAGCTGAGCGAAAACACGCCCGACACCGCCCAGGAGGGCCGCGGCTTACGCGAGTACCAGAGCATGATCGCCAACAGCAGCACACCCTCAAGCGCAAACTGGTAAAGCTGCGAGGGATGCCGCGCCAACCCCAGCGGATCCCGGGGAAAGACCATCGCCCAGGGTACATCGCTCGGCCTGCCCCAGAGTTCCTGCCCGATAAAATTGCCGAGTCGTCCCAGGCCGAGCCCCACCGGCACCAGCGGGGCGACAAAATCCATCAGATCGCCGAAACGGATGGAATGCCGGCGAGCAAAAAGGTACATGGCAAACAACACGCCGAGAAAGCCGCCGTGAAAGGACATGCCGCCCTCCCATACGCGCAGTAGCCACGCCGGGTCCGCCGCGATTTTCTCGGCGCCATAGAAGATGCTGTAGCCGAGCCGGCCGCCCAGCACCACACCAAGCGCGGCGTAGAAAATGAGATCGTCAACCTGTTCACGCGCCACGGGCGACCAGGGCCGCTTGCTGCGCACTGCGGCCATCCACCAGGCAATGCCGATTCCGGCAAGGTAGGTGAGACCGTACCAGTGTATTTTCAGGGGCCCGAGCGCGAGGGCGACCGGGTCGATTTCAGGGTAAGCAAGCATGCCTGGGTGCCAGTGATCAGACACCCGCACAAGGGCGGGTATCATCGCGGAATAAAGCGGGTATTATCATGCACCATGCAGGGAACCACAATTCTTTCACTGAATTCCACCGCGCCGCCATGTGCCTGTTGATTGTCGCGCACCGGTACAGGGCCGGTCTGCCGCTGGTGGTGGCGGCCAACCGCGACGAATTCCATGCGCGACCGACGGCAATATCACGGTTCTGGGACTCACACCCGACGTTGCTGGCAGGCAAGGACCTGGCGCAGGGGGGCACCTGGATGGGCGTAACCCGCGGCGGGCGCTTTGCCGCGATCACCAACTTTCGCGATCCCGCGCAGACGAAACCCGCGCCGCGCTCGCGCGGCGAATTGCCACTGGATTACCTTGTGGGAGAGCAACCGCCGGCGAATTATCTGGCAAGCGTGGCCGCTCGCAGCGACCAGTACGCCGGATTCAACCTGCTGTTGGGTGACAGCGAATCGCTGTGGTACTTCGACAACAATCCCGGCGAGCAGCCGGTGCCGCTGGCGCCGGGCGTATACGGGCTGAGCAACGCGCGCCTCGATACACCCTGGCCCAAGGTGCTGCGCGGCAAGCGCGAGCTAGAATCGCTGCTGGACGCGCAATGGCCGGATCACGCTGCACTGGCGGGGGTGGTCAGTGACCGCCGGCTGGCCGACAGCGACAGCCTGCAGCTCAATGCCGCCGGCACGGACATGGAGCGACAGCTTTCCGCGCAATTCATCGTCACGCAACACTACGGCACGCGCGCCACGACGACACTCTGGCGTGATCAGGCGAAAACGTACTGGCGCGAACAGAGTTTCGATGCGCAGGGCAGGCCTGACGCAGTCTCGGAAGAGACGTTTGCCATTCAGGACGAGGGGTGGTCCAGGGGTTCGTGAATGAATTTTTCCATGCCATGCGCCCTGAGAAAAGCATCCAGCCGCACGGCGACCAGATCTGCCCTGTCCAGCAACATGACCTCATCAAGCAGGCTGCGGGCCTCGTTCATGGATACATTGCGCAATGCCTTCTTCACCCGCGGCAGGCTGGTGGCGTTCATCGACAGCACATCGTACCCCATGGCCAGAAGCAGAATCGCGGCGCCGGGGTCTCCGGCGAGTTCGCCGCAAATGCCGATCGGCACATTCTCGGCTCTGCTGGCTTCGGCGACATTCAGCAGCGCGCGCAGCACGGCGGGATGCAGGGAATGATAGAGATCGGCGACGCGGGCATTGTTGCGATCCACGGCCAGCAGATACTGGGTAAGATCGTTGCTGCCCACGGACATAAAGTCGACCAGCCGCGCGAGATCCCGCGCCTGATAGACTGCGGCGGGCACTTCCACCATCACCCCTATCGGCGGTAGTTCGCCCTCGATCCCCTCCTGCACCAGTTCCCGATGGCCCCGGTGAATGAGGTTAAGCGCTTCGATCACCTCCGCCACGTTACACACCATCGGCAACATGATACGCAGGTTCCCGAGGCCCGAGTTCGCCTTCATCATGGCGCGCACCTGGGCGAGAAAAATCTCCGGGTGGTCCAGCGTTACGCGAATACCACGCCAGCCCAGAAAAGGGTTGTCTTCCTCGATAGGAAAGTAGGGGAGGGCCTTGTCGCCGCCGATATCGAGAGTTCGCATCGTCACCGGCCTCGGCGCAAAAGCCTCAAGCTGGTCGCGATAGATCTGCCGCTGCTCCTCCTCGCTCGGGAACCGGTCGCGCAACAGAAATGGCACCTCGGTGCGGTACAGGCCCACACCTTCGGCACCCTGCTCCAGCGATCGGGAGACATCTGCCATCAGCCCGGTATTGACCCACAAAGGAATACGCACACCGTCGGAGGTTTCGCAGGGTTCGTCCCGCAACGCTTCCAGATCGCGCGACAGGGCGCGGTCCTGGTCGAGGATTTTCTGAAAGCGCAGACGAAACTCCGGCGCGGGATTGATGTGCACCGTGCCGTTGTAGCCATCAATAATGAGTTCGCGATCCTGCAGCCTGGCGTAGGGCAGGTCGACTGCACCCATTACCGTGGGCACACCCATCGCTCGCGCAAGAATGGCAACATGCGAGTTCCCGGAGCCGCGCACCGAAATCAGGCCCGCGAGTTTCTCTCTCGGTATCTCGCCCAGCGAGGAGGCCGTGAGTTCTTCGCCAATAAGAATGCTCTGATCCGGGTACTCGATGACATCCCGGCCGCTCGCCTGCAGGTAGGACAGCACCCGGGTCCCGAGATCGCGCACATCCACGGCGCGCTCCCTGAGGTAGCTGTGCTCCATACGCTCGAAGTGGCGGATATGTTCGATCATAACCTGGCTCACCGCCCCCTGCGCCCACTCGCCATCGCGAATCATGCGCACCACTTCCGCACCAATCACTGAATCGTCCAGAATGCTGAGGTAGACGTCGAACAGCGCATGATCTTCGGGGCTGAGGCGGCTTCCGAGGTTGTCCGCAACAACCTGAATATCCTCGCGCACACAGGCCAGTGCCTCGCGGAATGCGCGCACTTCGCTCCGCCGGTTTTGTGCTTTGCGCGAGGGCACCGTGTACAGGTCGGCGCCGGGGGAGACCACCACGGCGGTGCCAATCGCCACGCCGGGAGCTCCCGGTATACCGTTGAATTTGGCGGGGCTGGCGCCCGATTCGGTCTCATGATTCACCGCCCCTGTAACCTGGGCGTGCGCGATCACACCCGCAAGCTGGGCCGACATGGTGACCAGAAAGGCTTCGTCGCTCTCGTCAAAGCGACGACTTTCGGCCTGCTGTACCACCAGCACACCCAGCACATCCCGCTGGTGAATAATCGGCACGCCCAGAAAGGAGCGAACACTTTCCTCGCCGATGCCCTGCAACAGCTGAAAACGCGGATGATTCTCGGCGTCCTGCAGGTTCACCGGCTCTTCGCGCTCGGCAACCAGTCCCACCAGGCCCTCGCCCGGCGCGAGACTGGCAATACCAATCAACTCATCGTTCAAACCTTCAGTGGCGCAAAACACGAAGCGCCCGCTAGCCGGATCGCGCATGTAAACACTGCATACCTGTGTCTTCATGGCCTCGCGGACCCGGCGCACGATAATCGTCAGGGCGTCATTGAGGCCCTTGGCCGCATTCACCTCCTGGACGATATTGCGCAGGGTTTCCAGCATGGGGGTCAGGATCCGCCTCTACTGTCCGTGAACTGACAAAGCGGTAGCACCAGTTCTTTCATCGCCCGCCGATACACCTCCCGTTTGAAGGAAATCACCTGCTCAAGCGGATACCAGTAGCTCACCCATTGCCAGCTATCAAACTCCGGTTTTTCATTCAGATCCAGCCTGACCGCGTCGTCATCCTCCAGCAGGCGCAAAAGAAACCACTTCTGCTTCTGGCCGATGCATAACGGATCCTGGCCCTTGCGCAGGTAGCGTGCGGGCAGACGATAGCGCAACCATCCCCGCGTAGACGCGAGCACCTCGACCGTGTCGGGCCCGAGGCCCACTTCCTCGTGCAATTCGCGGTACAGCGCCTGTTCGGGCGATTCGCCAGTGTGAATGCCGCCCTGGGGAAACTGCCAGGCGTTACGGCCGCCCACGCGGCGCGCCCAGAGCACCTGACCATGGTCGTTCGCCAGCACTATTCCTACATTCGCACGGAAGCCGTCGGAGTCAATCACTTCGCTTTGCCGCCCATTATTGGAACGGGCCATTGTTCCATATTTTACTGACACAGAGAAATTTACTCGCATCAGGCCAGCGGCTATGCTGTGCGACCTTTGGCACGAGGCAGAGAGCGTGACGCTGGCAATTTTTGACCTGGACAACACCCTGATCGGCGGCGACAGCGACCACCTCTGGAGTCAGTTCCTGGTCGAAGAAAATATTGTAAACGACGCTGACTTTGCCGAACGCGGCGACCGCTTCCATGCAGACTACGAGCGGGGCGACCTGGATATACATGCCTATCTGCGCTACGCGCTGGGGCCCTTGAAGGGCCAGCCAGAGCCTGTGTTGGCCGAGTGGCACCGGCAATTCATGCGCACCAGAATCAGGCCTGTCATGTTGCCGCGAGCCGCCGAATTGCTTGAACAGCATCGCGCACAAGGCCATGTACTGTTGATCATCACCGCCACCAACCACTTCATCACGCGTCCGATTGCAGATGCACTGGGAGTGGATCATCTGCTGGCCTGCGACGCTGAAATCCTGAACGGCTTCTACACGGGAGAGCCGCGGGGGGTACCCACCTTTCAGGCCGGCAAAGTGACGCGTTTACGGCAATGGCTGGAAACGCGCGACATCGATATCGAGGGGGCGTGGTTTTACAGCGATTCGCACAATGATCTACCGTTGCTGGAGCTGGTCGACAACCCGGTGGCCGTGGATCCGGACGAGCGCCTGCGGGCGCGGGCAGAGGCCGAGGGCTGGCCCATCATATCGTTGCGCGACTGACGGCTGCGCGCGCCGGCTGTTCACACCCGATACGCGAAAACAGTCTTCAGGTACTCCGTCTCCGCAATAGCCGGGTGCACAGGGTGGTCGGGGCCCTGGCCACCCTGATCCACAATCTGCAGACGACAACCGGCGCGCACAGCCGCCTGCTGCAATGCAGCCACGAGGTCGGCGCGCGCGAGGTGCATGGAACAGGAGGCCGACACCAGCAATCCGCCGGGATGGAGCAGGCCGAGAGCCAATTCGTTGATGCGGCGATAGGCCGTGATCCCTTTTTTCAGGTCCTTCCGCCGCTGCACAAAGGCCGGCGGATCCAGGATCACGATGTCGAAGCGTTCCCCCGCTGCGCGCAATTCGGTCATTATTTCCGGTGCGCTGCCGCGCTGCGTATGCACGCGGTCCGCCACGCCGTTAAGCGACGCGTTCACCTGCACCGCCTCCAGCGCGCGCCGGGAGCTATCGATACAATGCACTTCTCGCGCTCCGGCCGCGGCAGCCTGCACTCCCCAGCCGCCGATGTAACTGTAAACATCCAGCACACGGGCACCTCCAGCCAGGCCGGCAAGACGGGCACGCGACAGGCGGTGATCGTAGAACCAGCCGGTTTTCTGCCCCTCGTATACCGGAACGCTGAACCGGGCGCCGTTCTCCTCCAGTGGCAGACGCTCCGGCACGGCACCAAATACCAGCTCGGCAGGCTGCTCCTCGCCCTGCTCCCTGCGATTGCGGCTGTCGCGGCGCAACAAAATACCCGTTGGCGCCAGCACGTTCACAATAGCCTCGCGCACTGCGTCGAGGTGACGCTCCACACCCGGATTATTCAGTTGCAACACCAGGCAGTCGCCATAACGATCGAGCACAACGCCGGGCAATGCGTCGCTGTCGCCGTAAATCAAACGATAATAAGGGAGATCGAAAAAACGCTCACGCATCCCGAGCGCCGCGCGCAGACGCAACACACACAGTTCACGGTCGAAGTGCCGCTGTTCAAGCCGCTCGTACACCCGTGCACAAATCAGGGCCTGCGGGTCCATGTAGGCGCTGCCCAGGAGGCTTCCGCCGCTATCACGTACCGCAACTTCGTCTCCCGCGACGAAGCCCGACAACGGGCTGCGTGCGGTATCCACCTCGTTGGAATACACCCACAAATGGCCACCATGCAGGCGGCGCTCCGCGCCCCTGCGCAGGAACAGGTTGTTCACGCGCGAATAGCCAGAATCCGCCCGGATGCTTTCAATCGTCGCACTGCTGGGCGTAATCCTCGGACGAGAGCAGGGCGTCCAGCTCCTGCACATCGCTCGGCTGGAGCTTGAAAAACCAGCCATCGACGTAGGAATCGGTGTTCACCAGTTCAGGTTCGCCTTCCAGTCGCTCATTGACCTCGATGACCTCACCGCTCACCGGCGCATAGATGTCAGAGGCTGCCTTGACGGATTCCACGACACCTGCCTCATCACCGGCTTCCAGCGCCGCGCCCGTTTCGGGCAGTTCCACGAAAACCACATCGCCAAGCGCATGTTGCGCATGATCGGTGATTCCCACCGTGATCGTGCCGTCTTCTTCAAGCCGTGCCCACTCGTGGCTGGCGGCGTACTTCAGTTCACTCGGGGTTCGGCTCATAGAAAAGTCCTCTCGGGATGGTAATCGCCTGCAACTGGCCGACTTCGGCACGGCGCCTCATTCTAACCGGCGGCAGACGAAAAACAATTGTCGGTATACGCGCTGTTCAGCCGAGACCCATGGCGTGCCGCATGATCTGGCGCTTCAGCGGTTGCAGCGTGTCGAGGCGGCTCATCCCCGCGTTGCGCAGCCAGCGCACCCCCGGTGAGCGCTGCGCGAACAATCGCTTGAAGCCCTCCATCGCACTCATCATGAGGAGGTTGTCCGCCTTGCGCCTGCGCTGGTAGCGGCGCAGCAAGGCCAGTTCACCAGGCTCCAGCCCGAGCGCGTGACCGCGCGCCACTTCCTCTGCCAGTACTGCCACATCGGCCAGACCCAGGTTAATACCCTGACCCGCCAGCGGGTGGATAGTGTGCGCGGCGTCGGCCACCAGCGCGACGCCTGGCTGCACATAATCAACCGCGTGCCGTTGGCGCAGCGGGACCGCGACGCGCGCCGAGGTGTTGAGTATGTCACCCAGACAGTATTCGCTCGCGCGGCCGAGCTGTGCACAAAATGCCGCATCGTCGAGCGCCAGCAGGTCCGCGGCATGCTCCTCTTCTATCGACCAGACGATGGAACATAAATGGCTGTCGGTCTCGCCGGGCAGGGGCAGCAGGGCCAGCGGCCCGGTGGGCAGGAAGCGTTGCCAGGCTGTTGCCTGATGGCTGTTTGCCGTTTCCACCGTGGCGACGATCGCTCGCTGGCCATAGTCCCATTCACGCGTCTGGAAACCCATTAACGTGCGCACCGCCGAGAGTGCGCCATCGGCCGCCACCAGCAGATTCGCCTGCAATACCGAGCCGTTTTCGAGTTCGATGTGCAGCGCGCCCGCCTCATCACGCTCGCATGCCTGCAGCCCGGCGCCCGCACAGAGATGAATGTCCGGTCGCGTCGCAATTCTTTCGAGCAGGCTGGCGACGACTGCGCGATTCTCCACGATGTAACCCAGCAAACCGGCGTCAACCTCGGCGCAATCGAACTCGATCTGGCCCGTGCCGTCGGCATCCCAGACGGTCATGTGCCGATAGGCGCACAGTCGGTAACCGGAGATGGCATCCCAGGCGCCGATTGACTGCAGAAAGTCGCGGGAGCGAGGCGTGAGTGCGCTCACGCGGGAATCAAAACTCGCGACGTCGCGCTCCAGCGGCAATACTGTTGGCGCCACGGGCTGCGCTTCTACCACCGCGATCGACAGTCCGCGTCCCGCCAGCGCCAGCGCCAGCGCGGAACCGGCTATACCCGCGCCAACGATTACTACATCGCAGGCTCTGGGTTCAGGCACCTGGTTGCTCTCCCAGTGCGGCGACCCCGGCGGCATGGCGCACAAATTCACGCTTGAGTGCCGGTAGCATGTCCAGCCCGGCAAGGGCAAGATCGCGACCCATTCCCAACAGCGGATCATTGTGCATGAAAAGCGCGGGCACGCGATCGCTGAAACCGATGGTGCGCGCCTGATCTGCCCGCTGACGCCGCTGATAGCGCGCCAGCATGTGCAGATCACCCAGTGCCCGGCCCTCACAGAATCCGTCTGCCAGCACACCGGCCAGTTCAGCAATATCACGCAGCGCGAGATTGTAGCCCTGGCCCGCAACCGGATGCAGTGCATGCGCCGCGTTGCCCATCACCACGATGCTGTGGCGCACCTGCTCGCCGGAGAGCGTCAGCGCCAGCGGATAACTCTGCCGGGTGCCCACCTGGCGAAGCCTGCCGAGCCGATAGCCAAAACCGCGCTGCAGGTGCTCGAGAAATTCGGACGCCGGGCAATCCACCATTGCGGTCGCGCGCTCAGGGGGCAGGGTCCACACCAGCGCACTGCGGTGTTCGGCACCCGGTGCCACCGGCAGGGGCAACAATGCCAGCGGCCCCTCTTCGCTAAAACGCTCAAAAGCGCACCCGTCGTGCGCTCGGGCCGAGACTATGTTCGCGACCACCGCATGCTGCGCGTAGGGCTTCTCGACAAGATCGACCCCAAGCTGCCGGCAGAGCGGTGAGTTCGCGCCATCGGCCACCAGCAGCAGAGCCGCATCCAGCTCACTTTCAACATCTTCGGCAATACGCAGATGTACCCCGCCTGCTTTCTTGCGAACCTCTACCACCCTGGCGGGACTGCGCAACTCAATGCGCGGCCGGCGGCTGAGGCTTTGGACGAGCGCCCGCCCCAACCAGGCATTCTCGGCAACATAACCCAGCGCGGGCCAGCCGTGGTCGGCTGCGTCGAGCATGGCGCTGCCGAACCGGCCCCGCGTAGAGACATGAATGCGATCAATTGGACACAGCCACTCCTGCAACGTCTCCCATACACCCATTTGCTCGTAGATCAGGCGCGAGCTGTAGCTCAACGCGGTGGAGCGCGCATCAAATGAAGGGTGGTACGTCTGCGTGTCGCCTGGTGCCGGCAGAGACACGCCCTCCACCAGCAGGATGGAGATTTCAGATGGCAGCAGCGCATCGAGCTGCAATGCCAGGCTTATGCCAACCATCCCGCCGCCGGCGATAACAATATCGCGATACCCGTTCATCTACGAGGCGGCCATCAGAGCTTCTATGTCCCCGGGAGCTTTCGGTATATCCGCCGTGATGACTTCGCAACCGGTATCGGTCACAACCACGTCATCCTCGATTCGAATGCCAATGCCGCGCCATTTCTTTGCCACCCGCATGTTGTGCGCAGAGACATAAATGCCGGGCTCCACCGTCATCACCATGCCCGGCTCGAGCAGGCGCCACGCACCGTCGAGGCGATAATCGCCGACATCGTGCACGTCCAGCCCCAACCAGTGGCCGACCCGGTGCATATAAAACTCTTTGTAGGCGCCGCGCTTGATGAGCCCTGGAACGCTGCCCTTGAGCAGGCCGAGCTGCACCAGGCCCTCGGTAAGCACGCGCACGCTGGCATCATGTGGGTGGTTCCAGTGGTTGCCGGGCGCAATCGCAGCAATCGCCGCCGCCTGCGCTTTCAGCACCAGTTCATACAGGGCGCGCTGCGGCGCGGTGAATGTGCCGTTTACCGGGAAAGTTCGCGTGACATCCGATGCGTAGCCCTCCAGTTCACACCCCGCGTCGATCAGCACGAGGTCACCCTCCCGCAGCTTCGCGCTGTTTTCGATGTAGTGCAAAATGCACGCGTTCTGGCCGCCGCCTACAATGCTCGAGTACGCCGCGTCGCGCGCGCCGCCAATCGCGAACTCATGCAGCAACTCGGCTTCAAGCTGGTATTCGAACAGGCCGGGACGGCAGGCCGCCATCGCCCGCTGATGGGCGCGCCCGGTGATTGCGCCTGCGCGGCGCAGTATGCGCAGCTCGGCCGCACTCTTGTACAAACGCAGCTCGTGCAGCAGGTGGTCGAGATCGGTGAACTCACCGGGCGGCACCGCGCCGCTGGCCTCCTTGGCACGGATGGTATTCACCCAGCCCATTATCTGGCGGTCAAACTCCGCTGAGCGGCCCATCGAATAGTACACGCGGTCGCGCCCTTCTATCAGACCCGGGAGAATCTCGTCGATATCGCCGATTGGAAAGGCATCGTCCGCCGCAAAACGTTCGCAGACGCCTTCAGGACCCGCGCGGTATCCGTTCCATAACTCCATAGCGGGATCGCGTTCACGGCAGAAGATTACGAACTGGCCGTGACGACGCCCGGGTATCAGCACGAGTACCGCATCGGGCTCCGCAAAACCCGACAGGTAGAAAAAATCACTGTCCTGACGAAACGCGTAATGCGTATCCCGGCTGCGCACCTGTTCGCGCGCGGAGGGAATGATCGCGATGCTGCCCGGCTCCATCAGGCTCATCAGATTTTTGCGCCGGCGCGCAAATTCAGTTTTGCTGATTCCCATGGGTTCTCTCGTCAATCGCCTTGCGTACTAAGGGCAGGGGAAACGGTGCAGGCAGCTAATGTCGGGTTATTCCATGCTCGACCGGCTCATCCGGCCGGCGTTCCAGGTACAGGTTGAGCACCGCTATTCGGAGGTATTCAACCAGCTCCGTGTAATTATCCTCCGGCTCCTCTACATAATCTTCCGGGTCCACGACGGCTTGCGACATGGCCGCGATGTCTTCGAGAATCTCTCTGCCCTCAGAGGACCAGGGACGTACATCGGCGCCGGGCGCGGCAGCCGCGAGCGCAACGCCGGTTATGAAGCCTCCAGACCAATCGGCAAGTGCCTGCGTGCGCGCCTCGATCGGCTGCTCATCATCGGGCAACAGCGGATAAAAAATGCAGGCTTCATCAGCCAGCGAGCTGGCGGTCGCGGCATACAAGTGCATGATTGTTTCGGCTAGCTGACCCTGAGCCACCAGTTCCAACCCCTGGGCGAGCGCATCCAGGGCACGCTCACCTGTATCGAGATCCCCGGCGGCAAGCAGGCCGCTCAGGCAACCGTGTACCCGCGCGGGAGACACTTCAGCTCCCTGTTCGAGCAACTGATCGGCCAGTTCATCAAAATCAAACACTCCCGGGTTTTCGGGATATTCGAACATACGCTTCCATTTCCTGGCTGACAGCACTCACCGCGCGACATCAGCGTTCGTGTGACTATTTACGGGGCGCCTGTTCTGCAGGCGCTTTGCCGCGTTGACCTGCATGGGAGCCGCAACTATAGTAGGTCACCAACACGCCCAGCCCCAGTATACCCTCATGGCCGACACCCAACTGAAGGCACTCGAAAAAAAGATCGACGAACTCATCGCCCTGTGCCGGGATCTCGATCGCGAGAATCAGACGCTGAAGAATGATCAGGCCGGCTGGTTGCGCGAGCGTCAGGATCTTATAGAGAAAAACGAAACTGCGAGAACAAAAGTCGAAGCCATGATTCACCGTCTGCGCACCATGGAGTGACACGCGTGAGCCAGCCCAATACCGTAACTGTGAAAATTCTCGACAAAGAGTACCAGGTGGCTTGTCCTGAAGAACAGGAAAGCGATCTGGCGGTTTCAGCGCAATACCTCGACAAGCAGATGCGCAAGATCCGCGACACCGGCAAAGTCATCGGCGTCGAGAGAATCGCTGTTATGGCAGCCCTGAATATCAGTTATGAGTTACTCCAGGCATCGCACAATCCGGACGTTGACAAAGCCGGCAGCGATGCGCTGATGCGCTTGCAGCGCAAACTCGATGAAGCCCTGTACGGCTTGCGACAAATGGAAATTAGCTGATCCGTCGCATATTTGGCGCAATTTGTTGCCTACTAAGTCCACGCTTGGCGGTCGAAGTGGGCTATACTGGTTCCGGGTCCCTGGCGTATGCGCCAGACAGTCAGTCCTCGAGCCGATAATTATCCAACCGGGGGTTCCCGGCCACCGTAGGTGTGCATGTCCGGCACAGTCCGGAAAGCCTGATACGGTGCGGGAACCACCACCTTGAACCATCGGGTTCAAGGGCAGTACTGTCAGCGGTATGCCGGGAATCCCTCTAATCCATGTCTGTGGCCGCCGAGCAAAAAATTCTACTGAGACGCAAGCTGCGACGCCTGCGCCAGACTCTCGGTAGCGAGGCACAATTGCTTGCCGCCACTTCGCTCGTCGCCGGCGTGGAACAACTGCCACAGTGGCGCCGCGCTCAAACACTTGCTGTCTACCGTCCCGCAGACGGTGAAATCGGCACTGACCCGCTCATAGCCAGGGCCAGCCAGCTGGACAAAGCCATTTATTTGCCGGTCATCGGCAAGGACCAATCTCTCAGCTTTGCTCTCTGGCGCAGCGGTGTGCCGCTTCGGCCAAACCGTTATGGCATCGGTGAACCACCGCCGGATGCGCCGCGCCTTGCATTCGCAGAGCTCGATCTATTGTTTATGCCAATGGTGGCATGGGATGCAAACGGGGGAAGGCTTGGAATGGGCGGCGGTTTCTACGATCGTACGCTTGGCGACGCCAGACTGCGCGAACCCGGCGTCAGGCCATTGCTGGTGGGACTGGCTCACGACTGTCAGCAGGTCGAACGGGTGCCTCTGGAACCCTGGGACATTGCGCTGGACTACGTTGTAACCGGGACACGCCTGCACCTGTGCTCAAGCGCGGAACCGGCCTGACTCAATGGATCAATCGCTGATAATGACGCCTGCCTGCAGGGCAGAGGCGGGGGCGGCAACGGTATCGTTTGCTGCCATGGGCAACAGCAGAGTCAGAAGAACGCCAAGGCCGAACGCGGCTACCAGCACTACGACTACATCAGGTTTACGTTTCACAAGCTTTCTCTCAACTAACAGGCCAAACCACTGCGCAGAACTCCGCGGCAGATCGTTTTTCTTATTTACAACTACTGAAGATTGTTACTATTTAACAGATTTCGGCCAATCCTAGCCCAGCGTTGTATAAAAGAAAAGCCCTGAAGGCCGCATGGGCCGTGACTTTCGCGAGTTATCTGTACTTTTTGCCAAACCGGCGGCTCGGGTACGCGATTCGGCGGTACAAAACCGCAGCGGCGGTCCGCCCCGCCAGGATCAGTCCGGCCCCAGGGTTGCCAGGTAGAGCTGGTAGGCGCGATTGTCAGTTTCTTCCCAATAGCGGAAATTGTTTCTATCGAGCAGAGCCTCAAAGGCCGCCTGCTCAGGCCCGGGTATCTGCACGCCGAGCAGTATGCGCCCATAGGCGGCGCCGTGATTGCGGTAGTGGAACATGGAAATGTTCCAGCGCCGACCGAGGCCGGTCAGGAACTTCAGGAGCGCGCCCGGGCGCTCCGGGAACTCCACACGATACACCCGTTCATCGCACAGGTCCGGCGGCGCGTGCCCGCCAACCATGTAGCGAATGTGCAACTTGGCAACTTCATTGTGCGTCAGGTCCTCCGTCGCATAGCCGTCCTGGCGCAACTCCGTCAACAGCCCGGCGAGATCATCGCCGCCCGGCACCACGGAGAGCCCCACGAACACACGGGCACTGGCGGCATCGGCGTAGCGGTAGTTGAACTCGGTAATGTTTCTCCGCCCGAGTGCGCGGCAAAACTGGCGGAAACTGCCCGGCGTCTCCGGCACCGTGACGCAGATGACCGCCTCCCGTTGCTCGCCGATCTCGGTGCGTTCAGAGATATAACGCAAGCGGTCGAAATTGCTATTCGCACCGCTGACGATCGCCAGCAGATCCTGGCCACTTACCCCTGTGGTCTCGACATATTTTTTCATACCCGCGAGCGCCAGGGCTCCCGCCGGTTCGGCGATACTGCGTGTATCTTCGAAAATATCCTTGATCGCCGCGCACATTTCGTCCGTGGATACCGTGATCACTTCCGCCACGGTGTCGCGAATGAGCCGGAAGGGTTCCCGGCCAATCTGCGCCACCGCGCATCCGTCGGCAAACAGCCCCACTTCCGTCAGCTTGTCACGCCGGCCACGACTGAGCGCAAGCTTAAGGCAAGCCGCATCTTCAGGCTCCACGGCCACGATGCGCGTCTGTGGCCAGACATAATTCACATAGGCGGCAACGCCGGCGATCAGTCCTCCGCCACCCACCGGCACGAACAGCGCATCCAGCGGGCGCGGGCGCTGGCGCACGATTTCCATTCCAACAGTGCCCTGCCCGGCGATCACGTCCGGGTCATCGAAGGGATGCACAAAAGTCAGGCCGTGCTTGTGCATCAAGGCCTGCGCATGCTTCGCGGCGTCCTCAAACGAATCGCCTTGCAGAATTACCCTGGCGCCGCGACGGCGCACCGCGTCGACCTTTATCAGCGGCGTTGTACGGGGCATTACGATGATTGCCTTGACGTTCAGGGTCTGCGCCGCCACCGCGACACCCTGGGCATGGTTTCCGGCAGAGGCTGCTACCACACCGCGCGCCAGCTCTTCGGCCGACAACCGACTCATCTTGCAGTACGCGCCGCGCAGTTTGAAGGAGAACACCGACTGCAGGTCTTCGCGCTTCAGCCAAACACGGTTGTCCAGCCGGCGCGACATCAGCGCGGCTTCATGAATCGGCGTCTCGCGTGCAACCTCATAAACACGGGCATCGAGAATACGTTTGATGTAAGACTGGGGCATATGCATTCCTGTAGTACCGACGAAGGACACGACAGTTGTCGTCACGCCTACCGGTTGCAGTTTATAGTAATGCCCAAGGGCAGCGACGGTACAGGCGCCGGTCTGGCGCTCCGGCACTGCACCCGCTTGCGTTTGGCCCTCTCTCTGGCGGGAGGTGAATCCCCCCCTATAGGCTGCAGAAGGAAGAGACCTCATGAACCAGGACGCACTCAAACAGGCTGTCGCGGACGCCGCGATAGCCTACATCAAACCGAAGCTGGAAAACGACACGATCCTCGGCATCGGCACGGGCTCTACTGCCGATCACTTTATCGACGCGCTCGCTGGTATTAAGGGCCTGTTCAATGCCACCGTGGCAAGTTCGGAAGCATCGGCCAGCCGGCTGCGCAACCACGGTATCACCGTGTACGACCTGAACACGGTAGACAGTGTGGATATCTACATCGACGGGGCAGATGAGGCCAACAGCGCCCTGCAATTGATCAAGGGCGGCGGCGCGGCGCTAACGCGCGAAAAAATCGTCTCCGCCGTGGCGCGCGAGTTCATCTGTATCGCCGACGAGAGCAAGCTTGTGCACACGCTCGGCGCGTTTCCGCTGCCGGTGGAAGTGGTGCCCATGGCGCGCAGCCATGTCGCGCGCGAGTTGGTGAAGCTGGGGGGCGACCCGATTTATCGGGAGGGCGTTATTACCGACAACGGCAATGTGATTCTCGACGTACACAATTTTTCCATCCCCCAGCCCCTCGCCACCGAGGAAAAAATCAACAACATTACCGGGGTGGTGACCAACGGACTGTTCGCCTTGAAGCCCGCCGATGTATTGTTGCTGGCCACCCAGGACGGTGTTCGAACCTTGCGCGCCCGGTAATTGCCTGATCAGTCGAAGATTTTTCCCGGGTTCATAATACCCTTGGGGTCGAATGCGCGCCTGATCTGTCGCATGATGCTTATTTCGGTCTGCGAACGTGAATACTGCAGATAATCTTTCTTCAGCAGCCCCACGCCGTGCTCCGCCGACACGCTGCCGCCGTGGCGTTCGACAATCTCGAATACCCAACGGCTCACCTCACCGCAGCGCTGCTGGAACTCGGCAACGCTCAATGCGTCAGGCTTGAGAATGTTCAGATGCACGTTGCCATCGCCAATGTGCCCGAACCAGACAATCTCAAAGTCCGGATAGCTGGCGTTGACAACTTCTTCCACTTCCTCAAGAAATGCCGGTACGCGCGAGACCAGCGTAGCGATATCATTCTTGTAGGGTGTCCAGCGCGCGAGGGTTTCCGAAATATCCTCGCGCAAGCGCCACAGCGATTGCGCCTGGGCCACGCTCTGGCTGATTACGCCGTCCAGCACCCAGCCCTCTTCGACACATTGTTCGAACAATGCCATCGCCTGCGCATCGACATGCCCTGTCTCGTCCTGTTCCAGTTCGAGCAGGGCGTAGTAGGGAGCGGTTGTCGCAAACGGACGCTGCAGCTTCTGCTGCTCCACCACCTTCTGCAACGCCAGCTCCGAGAAGAATTCAAAGGCGCTCAGGCTCAACCTTTCCCGATAGGCCGAAAGTACCGACATGATGGACGCCATATCGGGTACCGCGAGCACCAGCACCGCCATTTCACCCGGCGGTCTGCAAAGCCGCATGGTGGCCTCGACCACCAGGCCCAGCGTTCCCTCAGAGCCAATCACCAGATGGCGCAGGTCGTATCCGGTATTGTTTTTTATCAGCGCCTTGTTCAGGTCGAGCAATTCCCCGGTGCCGGTTACCAGCTTGAGCCCCGCCACCCAGTCGCGCGTCATGCCATGGCGAATCACCTTGATGCCACCGGCGTTGGTGGCGATGTTGCCGCCAATCTGGCTGGAGCCGCTGGAGGCAAAATCCACCGGATAATAAAGCCCCTGCTCCTCGGCGAAGGCCTGCAATTGCGCGGTAACCACGCCGGCTCCGCAGCGTACCGTGCGGTCTACCGGGTTGAAGTTATCGATCCGATTGAGGCGATCCATGGCCACGACCAATTCACCGTTGCTGGCCACCGCACCGCCGCTGAGGCCAGTGCGGCCGCCAGATGGAACGATAGCAAGCGCTCGCTCCGTTGCCAGGTGCACCAGTTGCTGCACCTCCTCTATGCTCCCTGGCAGCACTACAGCACCGGGTTGCGGCCGGGCAAAGCGCGTCCAGTCTGTGCCGTAACTGGCGAGTGAATCCGGATCACTCAGCACGCGATCAGCGCCGACAATAGCGGCAAGGGTCGCGAGAATTTCCGGCTGCAACAGACGGGCTTCAAGGTGTTCAGTCATGGGGGACGAGGGCGCTTGCAGTAGAATGCATATGCTACCATACGCGCCCTCTCGAACCCCACATTCCGGCAGACCGCGCAAGGACTACAGCCCGCATGGCGAAGCAATCACTGGAAAAAAGCAAGATCAGGATCCTGCTGCTGGAAGGCGTACATCCATCGGCGGTGGAAACACTTCAGGCCGCCGGCTACCACAATATTGAGTGCCACCCGAAAGCCCTGCCGGAAGACGCATTGAAGACGGCAATCGCAAAAGCTCACTTCGTGGGCATTCGCTCGCGCACTCAGTTGACGGCGGATATTTTTGCCGCGGCAGACAAGCTGGTGGCTGTGGGCTGCTTCTGCATCGGCACCAATCAGGTCGACCTGGCGGCGGCGACCGCACGCGGCATCGCCGTTTTCAATGCACCTTTTTCCAACACCCGCAGCGTGGCCGAACTGGTACTGGCGGAGGCAATTCTGCTGCTGCGCGGAGTGGCGGCGAAAAACGCAGCGGCGCATCGCGGGCAATGGCAGAAATCAGCGGAAGGCGCGTTCGAAATTCGCGGCAAACAGCTCGGTATCATCGGCTACGGCAATATCGGGATGCAGCTCGGCGTACTGGCCGAGAGCGTCGGCATGCGCGTCCAGTTCTTCGACGTATCCAACCGCCTGCCCCTGGGCAATGCGCGACAGCTCTCGAGCCTGCAACAGCTTTTGGCCACCTCGGACGTGGTAAGCCTGCATGTGCCGGAGAACGCCTCCACACGCAACATGATCGGCGCCGGGGAACTGGCGCAGATGCGCCCCGATGCGGTGCTCATTAACGCCTCGCGCGGCACCGTCGTGGACATAGACGCGCTGGCCACGGCGCTTCGGGACGGGGCCCTGGCCGGTGCCGGTATCGACGTTTTCCCCACTGAGCCACGCTCTAACGACGAGACGTTCGAGTCCCCTCTGCGAAGTTTTGACAACACCTTCCTGACTCCGCACATAGGCGGCAGTACCGTGGAGGCGCAGGCCAATATCGGCATGGAGGTGGCGGAAAAGCTCGCTCGCTATAGCGACAACGGCACCACCACGTCGTCGGTTAACCTGCCCGAGGTGGCGCTGCCCGAACACGACGGCAGCCACCGCTTGCTGCATATTCATCGCAACGTGCCAGGCATAATGAGCGCCATCAACAGTATATTCTCCGCCAATGGCATCAACGTGTCGGCGCAGTACCTGCAAACCAACAACGCTGTGGGCTATGTGGTTATCGACATCGATGCCGAATACAGCGATGTTGCTCTCGCGAAACTGTCCTCCATCGAAGGCACCATTCGCTGCCGCGTACTCTTCTAGTCACAATGCAATATCCCGAAGTTGGGCACATGATCGCCGCAGCATCCCGCTGTTAACGGTATTTTTGCGCATGTTCCACGTTCGCGGCCGCCGCTGATAGGATGCTAGACTTCCCCTGTATAAAACTGGTGAGCATCTCAACATCAGAGAGCTGCAAGGGACGCCAGCAATTAGAAGTCGGAACCGGGGAAAGGGAACCGCTGTTTGCGAAAACACCCGGTCGACCAGGCATTTTCAGGGGCAACTATGCACACTCGAAACCACAAGTCATTCCAACTCAGCCTGATCTCCGCAGCCGTCACCGCGACGCTGATGGCAGACTACGCCATAGCGCAGCAGCCCATGCTGGAAGAAGTGATCGTCACCGCGACGCGGCGATCCGCATCGGTGCAGGATATTCCGATCAATATCACGGCGCTTGGCAGCACCTTGATTGAGCGTGAACGATTGACCAACTTCGCAGAACTGGCGCGCCGGGTTCCGGGGATGGTCGTGGTTGACCAGGGGCCCCGCAGCGGCAACACGCTCACGATGCGAGGCCTTACCACGGACTCTATTGCAGCGCCCGATCAGACAAACAATACCGGTGGCACTGTTGCCACCTATATTGGAGAAATTCCTTTCTATGTCGACCTGCGCCTCAACGATATGGATCGCGTAGAGGTGCTGCGAGGCCCGCAGGGCACGCTGTATGGCGCCGGCACCCTGGGCGGCGCAGTGCGCTACATTCCGAACAAACCGCAGACGGACGGCGTCAGTCTGCAATTGCGTGGTGACGTGTTCGACCTCAGTGAAAGCAGCAGCCTTGGCTACGATGGCGGCGGCACCATCAATATCCCGATCATCGAGGACCGCCTGGCGGTCCGCGCGTCTATCGACTACCTGGACGACCCCGGCTTCATCGATTACAACTTCCTGGTGCGCGAGCCCGGCGTTTCCAACCCGCAGCCGAACTTCAGCAATCCTGCTGAAGTGCAAGCCAATCTGCGCCAGAAAGAGGATGCCAATACCAACGAAACTCTCTCAAGCCGGCTGGCGGTGCGCTACACGGGCGAGCGCGTTGACGGCACCCTGACCTACTTCTTCCAGGATTCAGATATCGGTGCCCGCCAGATTAACCACAAGGAAGCGTTCGGCACCGGCGACTATGAATCCGCCATGCGCTTCGTGGAGCCGAACGAGCGCAAGAACGAATTGCTGTCGCTCGAGATTATCGCCGACCTGGGCTTCGCGGAGCTCACCTCCGCCACCGGTTACGGCGAATACAACGAGCAGGGACAGCGCGACCAAACGGATCTGTTGTACACCCTCGGCTATGGCTACGAGTATTTCCCCAGCTTTGCTGCATTTACCCGCGAAGATTCCGAGGAGCAGACTTTCACTCAGGAGCTTCGCCTGGTTTCGACCAGCGACGGTCCCTGGAACTGGATTGTCGGCGGCTTCTACAGCGACTTCGAACAGGATTCTGTGAGTAAAGAGTTCGCACCGGGTTACGACCAGTTCCTGGTGGATATCGGCGACGGCGTTCAGCTGCGCCCCGATGACCTCGAGTATATTGAAATTTTTCAAGAGGAGTTCAAGGAATACGCCGCATTCGGCGAGCTGGGCTACCGCATCACCGATGCCTGGCAGGTCACCGTCGGTGCACGCTGGTATAAGTTCGAGAACGAATCCAGCGGCGGCTTCGACACGCCCCTGTACAACACAGTATTACTGGGCGCGCCCCAGGACGCCATTGATCCCTCGCTCGGTTTCAATGATGTGGATGACGACGACGTCATCTACAAATTCAACACCTCCTATGATGTCAACGATGACATGATGGTGTTCGCAACCGTCAGCGAAGGCTACCGGCTCGGTGGCCTCAACCCGGTTCCCGAATGTCCGGACCCCCTGCCACCGGGACAAAACGTCTGCGCACTTCCCAGTGAATTATTAATCAAGTCGGATACCACTACCAACTACGAACTTGGCCTGCGCTCGACCTGGCTGGACAACGCGCTGGTCCTGAATGGCTCGGTGTTCTTCATTGAATGGGAGGACGTGCGTGTTGCCGACGTGACCAATTTTGGCCAGGCGGCCATCAACACCAACGGCGGCGCGGCGGAGAGTATCGGGCTTGAGCTGGAAGCCCAGTACCTTATCACTAACAACCTGTCGCTGATGGGTTCTTACGCCTACACCAAAGCCGAGCTGACCGACGATGCGTTGTGTCTGCTCGGCGGTGACCCGGCAGACCCGCAGGGTTGCCTGGAGAGTCCCGACGACGTGACCGCATTTGACGGTGATCGCCTGCCCGCAACGCCGGAACACCAGGGATTTTTGGCGCTGAACTACGCACTGGATCTGAACGACGGCTCACGTGTTGATCTGGACTGGTCAGCCACATTCAGCAGCGATATCCTGACCAAGGTGGGTGAGAGAAACTTCGGTGAGAGCCTTGACGGCTACACGGTTCACAACGCATCCGCAACCTGGTTCAACGAGGGCCTCGCGATCACGCTGTACGCAGATAACGTCTTCGACGAGTACGCCGAGACGGGCGTGCGCGGCGACCGCGCCGACATCACGCAGTTCGCAGACTTCGACTCACGACGGTATTTCACCAACGTGCTGCGCCCGCGCCAGGTCGGCGTGCGCTTCGTCTACAATTTCGACAACTAGGTCGAGGCTGCATCGTCGAAGAAGGGCGCTACGGCGCCCTTTTTCTTTGGCCGCGCCTGGCCCGCAAAGACTTTCTTCGGGACCTTGCATAGAATGGACCGATGGCAAAACCCGACGAAGCGCAGATCCGCCGCGAACACCGTGCCGCCCAGCTCGCTCTGCGCGAAGGCAGGCTGCGCGACGCTCACCAGCACTGCCTCACGGTCTTGCAAGCTGACAGGCAGCATGCGGACGCCTGGTTCCTCTGCGGCGTTATCGCGGCCAGCAACGGCTTGCATGCAAAGGCCGAGCAGATCATACGCAACGCCATCTCTCTCGCGCCGGGAAACGCCCAGTACCGGGCCGAGCTGGGCAAGGAACTTCTGGTTCTGCGACGCACACAGGAGGGAATGGCCTCAGCCGAATCAGCGCTGGCTCTGCAACCAACTGATGTTCCTACACTGAACACCCTTGGCACCGTATTCAGCCACGCGGGCGAGCAGGAGCAGGCGCTCGCGTGTTTCGACCAGGCAGTGGAAGCCCTCGGTCGCAGAGAAAAAGCGCAAGGTTTTCGCTCGGCCTTCCGCGCCGAGGTTCACTACAACAGGGGAATCGCCTTGCAATTCGTCGGCCGCTTCAGCGAGGCTGAAGCGGAGTTCGAAGAAGCGATCAGGATCAATCCCGTCGGCTTTAGTGCTCACTCGGCGCTGGCTGCGCTGCGCCGACAGACACCCCAAAGCAATCACCTGACACGCCTCACAGCACTGCGCGGGCAGGTAGAGACCGCATCAGACCAGCTTCACGTGGGCCACGCCCTGGCCAAGGAGCAGGAGGATCTCGGGAGGTACGCGGATTCACTGGCAAGCCTCGCCTGGGCGAAGGCAGCAAAGGCGCGGGAGGTGCGCTACCGCGCAGCCGATGATGCCGCACTGTTCCGCCACGTCCGCTCACTGTTCCCCGGGCCCGCCGTTAGCAGCGGGGGTTGCAATAGCGCGGAGCCCATCTTTATTGTCGGCATGCCACGCACCGGCACCACTCTTGTAGAACGGATACTTGGCGGCCACTCCGCGGTGTTCGCGGCGGGCGAGCTGAATGCATTCCCGCGTCAGGTCAAAGCGCTGAGTGGTTCCAACTCTGCGGAAGACCTGGACATGGAAACCCTCTCACAAGCCGCGCGTCAGGATATGGCCGCCCTCGGCAGGGCCTACCTTGAGAGCACCCGTCCACGCACGGGACACACACCGCATTTTATAGACAAGCTGCCATTAAATTTTTTCTATCTCGGCTTTATTCGCGCCGCGCTACCTAATGCAAAACTGATTTGCTTGCGCCGCGACCCGATGGACACCTGCCTCAGCAACTACAGACAGCTGTTCGCAACCAACTTCCGATACTACTACTACAATCTCGACCTGCTGGACTGCGGGCGCTACTACATCGAGTTCGACCGCCTGATGACGCACTGGCGGGAGAGCATGCCCGGTGCTGTGTTTGAATTGCACTACGAAACCCTCGTCGAAGACCCGAAACCGGTTGCCCGCGCACTGCTCGAATTTTGTGACTTGCCCTGGGAGGATGCGTGCCTGGATTTCCAGCAACGCGCCGGCAGCGTCGCCACGCCCAGCGCGGTGCAGGTGCGCCAAGGTATTTACCAGACCTCGGTGAATCGCTGGCAAAGGTACGGGGAGGCTTTGCAGCCGCTGTACGGATTGTTGCGCGAGGCGGGGTTTTACAACTAGGCCCGCAAACCCAGATCGATACCATGCACAGCCAGGTACTCCACCACCTTTGCCAGGTATTGATCGCGAATCTCCGCCGATTCATTGGCCAGCTGATGTCCAGCGTCGTCCAGATATTCTACCTGGCTGCCCGGAAAGAGGGCCTGCACAAAGGGCACGTTGTAGCGCCAGTCCACGGTTGTGTCGCGTTCACCCTGAACAATCAATGCCGGGCCGACGCCAAGATCGCGCCGCGCAAGCCCATTCAGCCAGCGTTTCAGCGCGGCCACCCAGCGCAAGGGCACGCGATGACACTGCAACGGCTCGCGCGCAACAAACTCGAGAAACGCCGTATCCGAGGAGTTGTTCACAAACTTGCGCGGGATACTCTCTGTGAAGTGCCGCAACATATTGTGCCCCACGCGAACCCCGAGCCAGCCGGCAGGCCGCACCAGCGGCGCCAGCAGCACGCAGGCCCGGAAGGGCCATTCATAGCGGCGGGCAAAGTCGATAAGCGCCGCGCAGCCGGTGCTCTGCGCCATCACCCAGAGCGGCAATTCAGGCAGCGGCACCTGCGCCAATACGTCCTTGATCGCGCGACTGTAATAGCCAAAGTCATCGATCACCGCGGGCTCACCGGTGGACAGACCGTGCCCGGGCAGATCGAAGCACAACACATTGCAGCCCTGTGCAAGACCCCACTCGGCGAGCCTGCCGAACAGCCCCGTGTGGTCGTAGTAGCCATGCACAATGAGGAGGTTCGCGACAGCACCCGGCTGGCGCCAGTGCTGTACGGCAAGCCGGTATGCACCAGACTCTACATACCCCGCGAGGTGCGTGAGCCCCTCGTTACGCGCGTTGAAATCGAGGCCGTAAAACTCAGAAAACGCAGTCAACTCTGAGGGGGGCGACGCTCCCTCGTTGTAGGGAGAGAGTCGCAAACGCAGACTGCGTAGCTCTTCAGGCGTCAAACAGAGCAGCCCCTCAGTGAACCCTGGGGGTCAGCTCACCGGCGTCGTAGGCCTGCTGCATGCGCGACAGTGGAAGCACCTTGATTCGGTCTGCGTTGCCCGCCGTACCAAAGGCCTCGTAACGCGCCTTGCAAATATCCTTCATGGCCGTAATCGTGTGCGCCAGATACTTGCGCGGGTCGAACTCCGCGGGATTCTGCGCCATAAAGCGGCGTATCGCGCCGGTAGAGGCCAGACGCAAATCGGTATCGATATTCACCTTGCGCACCCCGTGGCGAATCCCTTCCTGTATCTGCTCAAGGGGCACCCCGTAGGTTTCAGGAATATCACCGCCGTATTCGTTGATTATCTCCAGCCACTCCTGGGGCACAGAGGAAGATCCGTGCATCACCAGGTGGGTTTCGGGAATACGCGCGTGGATTTCTTTGATGCGGTCTATCGCGAGAATATCGCCGGTGGGTGGCCGGCTGAATTTGTAGGCGCCATGACTGGTGCCGCAGGCGATGGCGAGCGCATCCACCTCGGTTGCCTTTACAAACAGGGCCGCTTCTTCCGGGTCGGTCAGCATCTGCTCGTGGGTCAGCTTGCCCTCGGCGCCGATGCCGTCTTCTTCACCCGCTTCGCCGGTTTCAAGCGATCCCAGACAGCCAAGCTCGCCCTCCACGGAAACACCACAGGCGTGCGCCGTCTGTACCGCGAGACGTGTCACCGACACATTGTAGTCGTAGTCCATCGGGGTTTTGCCATCCTCCCCGAGCGAGCCGTCCATCATGACCGAACTGAATCCGAGTTGGATGGAGCGCAGGCACACCGCGGGCGATACGCCGTGATCCTGATGCACAACCACCGGAATATGCGGAAACTCGTTCATGGCCGCCTCCATCATGGCGCGCAGAAAGGGGGCGCCGGCGTATTTCCGGGCGCCCGCACTGGCCTGCATGATCACCGGCGAGTTCGTCTCGTGCGCCGCTTCCATAATTGCCCGGGTCTGTTCCAGGTTATTGACGTTGAATGCCGGAACGCCGTAATTGTGTTCGGCCGCGTGATCCAGTAGTTGTCGCAAACTGATTAGTGCCATGCTGAGAATCCTTTAGTGCCAGAGAAGAGCCCTGCCCGCCCACGCTCAACGCGTGGCGCGCTGCTCAAGAACCGCGACGGCGGGAAGGATCTTGCCTTCCACATACTCCAGAAATGCGCCGCCACCGGTGGAAATATAGGAAACCTTATCGGTGATGCCAAATTTGTCAATTGCCGCCAGCGTATCGCCGCCGCCCGCGAGCGAGAAAGCCGGGCTCTCGGCAATCGCCTGCGCCAGTGCACGAGTACCGCCGGCAAACTGGTCGAACTCAAAAACACCCACGGGGCCGTTCCAGAGTATCGTGCCGGCAGCGCGCACGATATCGGCGATTTTCCTGGCTGACTCCGGACCGATGTCGAGAATCATGTCGTTCTCGCCCACCTCCGCGACAGCTTTTACCGACGCTTGTGCATCTTCCGACAGTGCCGTCGCAGTCACCACATCCACTGGCAGCGGAATTTGGGTTGCCTGCAGGAGCGCCCGGGCTGCTGGAATTAGATCGTGCTCGCAGAGTGACTTCCCCACCGGGCTGCCGCTGGCGGCAATAAATGTGTTGGCAATGCCGCCGCCAACCACGAGTTGATCCACTTTTTCCGACAGGGTCTGCAATACCGTGAGCTTGGTGGATACCTTGGAGCCGCCTACAATCGCCACCAATGGCCGCGCGGGTGCGGCAAGCGCCTGCTCAAGCGCTTCGAGTTCACGCGCCAGCAAGGGGCCCGCGCAGGCGACCGGCGCGAATCTGGCAACCCCGTGCGTCGAGGCCTGGGCACGGTGCGCGGTGCCAAAGGCGTCCATCACAAAGATATCGCAGAGTGCGGCGTAAGCCTTCGCGAGTGTCTCGTCGTCCGCTTTCTCACCTGCATTGAAGCGCACATTCTCCAGCAACACCACTTCCCCCGGTGCTACGGCTACGCCCTCTCGCCAGTCTTTCACCAGCGTTACCGGCCGCGCGAGCAAATCGCCGAGGTGGCGCGCCACCGGCGCAAGGGAGAAGGCCTCCTCGTATTCACCCTCCGTGGGGCGACCGAGGTGCGACATCAGCAGCACTGCGGCACCCGCTTCAAGCGCCACCTGAATGGTGGGCAATGCAGCGCGAATGCGTCCGTCCGATGCCACAGCACCGTCTTTCAACGGCACGTTCAGGTCTTCCCGAATAAGTACCCGCTTTCCAGCGAGATCACAGTCGAGCATGCGGTGCATATTCGAAGGCATTGGCCAGTTCTCCTTGGCGCGTCATCGTATCCGGCGCAGCACGCGGCACCTGAAGCCGCGCTACAGTTCACCCCAGTAACGGGCGACGTCGAGCATCCGATTGGCATACCCCCACTCGTTGTCGAACCAGGTCAACACCTTCACCAGACGCCCGCCACTAACGCGAGTCTGGCTGGCGTCGACGATGCCTGAGCGGGGGTCGTGATTAAAGTCACAGGATGCCAGAAGTTCCTCTGTGTAGCCTAGCACGCCATTGAAACGGGAGTGTGACGCGTCCCGCAAGATTCGATTTATCCCGGCCTCGCTGGTGTCCTTGCGCGTGTATACGGTGAGGTCGAGGGCGGACACGTTCAGCGTGGGCACCCGCAGGGCCTGCGCCGTGAAGCGGCCGGCCATGTGGGGCAGCACGCGCTCAACGCCGCGCGCCAGACCGGTGTCCACCGGTATGATGGAACCGAATGCTGCGCGTGTCTTGCGTAGATCGGTGTGGTGATAGGCATCCAGTACCGGCTGATCATTCATCGCTGAATGAATGGTGGTAATCGTGCCCGTCTCGATACCAAAGGCCTCATCCAGCGCCTGGATCACCGGTAAAATGGCATTCGTGGTACACGAGGCATTGGAAACGATCTTGTCACTCGCCTCGATTTCGGCGTGGTTTACGCCAAATACCACCGTCTTGTCGACATCGGCCTGCGCGGGCTGCGAAAACAGGACGCGCGCCGCGCCCTGCGCGAGATGGCCCTCGGCTGTGGCGCGGTCGCTGAAGGCGCCGGTGCACTCCAGCACCAGATCCACGTCGAGAGATTTCCAGGGCAGCGCATCGAGGCTCGCGTGATTGAACAGCGCAATGTGATCATTGGCTATCTGCAGGCTGCGTTCGTCACCGCCCAAGGGTTGCGGGAAACGTCCGTGCGTGGAGTCGTAGCGTGTGAGATGCAAAACGGTGCGCGCATCGGCAATTTCATTGATGGCAACTATTGCCAGCGCCTGCCGCAGCGGACTCTCATACAGCGCGCGCAGAATGCCGCGGCCAATTCGGCCGTAGCCGTTGATGGCCAGGCGCAGCATGCTACTGATTCCGGGAGAGAATGTCGTTTAACACCGAGACCACGCGTTCAACGGTGAAACCAAAGTGCCGCATGAGATCGGCACCCGGCGCAGATTCACCAAAGCTGGTCATGCCCACCACGCGGCCATCCAGCCCCACATACTTGTACCAGTAGTCCGCGTGCAGCGCTTCAACCGCAACGCGCGCACGCACGCCAGCGGGCAGCACGGATTCGCGGTAGTCGGCCTCCTGCTCCTCGAATACCTCCGGGCAGGGCATCGATACCACGCGCACGCGGCGCCCCGCGGCCCCAAGCTCAGCGGCCGCGTCAACCGCCAGTTGTACCTCTGAGCCCGTGGCGATAACAATCGCCTCGGGCACGCCTTCGCAATCGCGCAACACGTAGGCGCCCCGAGAGATGGCAGCGAGCTGTGCCTCTTCGCGCGCCTGGTGCGAGAGCGACTGGCGCGAGAATATCAGCGCGCTCGGACCATCCTGGCGCTGGATCGCCGCCTTCCAGGCAACAGCGGATTCCACCGTGTCGCAGGGTCGCCAGGTGTGTAGATTGGGCGTGGAACGCAGCGCGGTCAGTTGCTCCACCGCCTGGTGGGTGGGGCCGTCTTCCCCGAGCCCGATGGAATCGTGGGTAAACACAAAAATCGATTGCTGACGTATCAGGGCCGCCATGCGCACCGCGTTGCGTGCATACTCCATAAAAATCAGGAATGTCGCGCCGTAATTGATGAACCCCCCGTGCAGCGCGATGCCGTTCATGATGGCGGCCATGCCGAATTCACGCACACCGTAATAGATGTAATTGCCGGAGGCGTCAGCCGCAGTAATACCTTTGGAACCACTCCAGATAGTATTGTTTGAACCGGCGAGATCGGCCGAACCGCCCAGCAGCTCCGGCAGCAGCGGCCCAAAGGCATCCAGGCAGTTCTGCGAGGCCTTGCGCGTGGCCACGCTGGCGCCTTCTGCCTGACACTGACGGATGTAGGCATCCGCGCCGGCGGCGAACTTCGTGGGTAACTGCCGCGAGAGGCGACGGCGCAGCTCTCCCGCAAGCTCCGGATGGCTGTTCGTATAGGCGCGCATGCGCTCGGTCCACTCCTGCTCCAGGGCCGCACCGCGTTCCCTGGCATCCCAGCCCGCGTAGATCTCATCGGGAATGCTGAAAGGGGGGTGCGGCCAGTTGAGCGCTTGCCGCGTGGCTGCTACCTCGTCCTCTCCCAGGGCCGCACCGTGACAGGCCTCTGAGCCCTGTTTGTTCGGCGCCCCCTTGCCGATCACCGTTTTGCAGCAGATCAGGGTCGGCCGGCCGGTCTCCGCCCGCGCCGATTCAATCGCGGCGCGCACCGCTTCGGCATCGTGCCCATCGACATCGGGAATCACCTGCCAGCCATAGGCACCGAAGCGCGCCGGTGTATCGTCGGTGAACCAGCCCTCGACTTCACCATCGATAGAGATGCCGTTGTCATCATAAAAAGCCACCAGCTTGCCGAGACCCAGGGTACCCGCCAGGGAGCAGACTTCGTGGGAAATACCTTCCATGAGGCAGCCATCACCCAGGAATACATAAGTGAAGTGATCGATTACTTCGTGCTCAGGCCTGTTAAACTGGGATGCCAGTATTTTCTCTGCCAGAGCCATGCCCACGGCGTTGGCCAGCCCCTGGCCCAGAGGGCCGGTGGTGGTTTCCACGCCGGGGGTGTAGCCGTATTCGGGATGGCCGGGCGTTTTGCTGTGCAACTGGCGAAAGTTCTGGATCTCCGCCATGGGCAGGTCGTAGCCAGTGAGGTGCAGCAGGGAATAGATGAGCATCGAGCCGTGGCCGTTCGATAAAACAAAGCGGTCGCGGTTCGGCCAGTTCGGATTGGCCGGATTGTGCGCCAGGAAGTCGTTCCACAGCACTTCGGCAATATCTGCCATGCCCATGGGCGCGCCGGGATGGCCACTGTTCGCTTTCTGGACTGCGTCCATACTCAGTGCTCGAATGGCATTGGCAAGGTCGGTGCGCGGGGATGACATCGGGTTCTCCAGGTTGCGGGAACACTCAGGCGGGTGGCTCCCACCTGACGGGGTCGCTATTTTCGCGTAAGCGGCCACGAACGGCAAACAAAACGGCGGTCTAATGCGTGGCCACGCTTTTGCGACCCGGGTCACGTTTCGCTATATCAAAATATTTTGATATAGGTTGGCGTCCCTGATAGACTCCCCCGCCATGCTATCGCCAAATACCACCAGAATAAGGCGCGATGCAGCGAGTGAGGCAAGCCCCAAGCAACCGTTCGCCGCGTTGACCGGCCTGTGCAAGGCCACCGCCGACTCCCTGCGTCTGCTCATACTGCGAGTCCTGCGTAACGACTCCTATGGCGTATCCGAGCTCTGTAGCATTTTTGATATGCGCCAACCCGCGCTCAGCCACCATCTGAAAGTGTTGGCGGGTGCCGGCCTGGTGGCAGCGCGTCGTGAAGGCAATTCCATTTTCTACCGCCGCGCAGAACTCGGTCAGCGCCCAGATCTCGAAGTATTGCAGAGCGCGATCTTCGAGACCCTGGACCAGATCGTACTGCCGCCGGATATTTGCCGCCGCCTGCGCGACCTGCAGCGCCGCCGAGAGCTCAACTCGCGCAATTTCTTCCGCGACAATGCCAGCAAGTTTCACCAGCAACAGGATCTCATCGCAAGCTACGAGCAATACGCCGATGTAGTGGCCAAGGTACTGCTGGATGCTCCGCTGCGGCAGCGCCACACCGTGCTGGAAGTAGGGCCGGGCGATGGTTCGTTCCTGCTTGAACTCGCGCCGCTGTTCGAACGCGTGATCGCTCTCGATAACGCCCCGAGCATGCTCGATCAGGCGCGGGAAAAAGTTGCTGGCGCGGGGCTGGAAAACGTTGAATTTATCGGCGGCGACACTCGCAGCAAACGTCTTGCCGGGCTGCAGGCAGACTGCGTGGTCATCAATATGGTTTTGCACCACACACCCGCGCCGGGCGATGTGCTGGGCGACGTCGCGGGGTACCTCGCCCCCGGCGGCGTGGTACTGGTAACCGATCTGTGTCAGCACGACCAGGGCTGGGCGCGGGAGAACTGCGGCGATCTCTGGCTGGGTTTTGATCCCCAGGACCTCGGCGCGTGGGCAGAGGAGGCTGGCCTGAATGACATCGCCGCCGTCTATCTTGCCCAACGCAACGGTTTTCAAATTCAGGTGCGGCTGTTTGGCCGACCCTGACCTTTCAATACAGGACTAGCACTATGAGCGAATACAGCATCTTCACCTCCGAATCCGTTTCGGAGGGCCATCCGGACAAAATGGCGGACCAGATATCCGACGCGATCGTCGACTATCTGCTTGCGAAAGACAAGGACGCGCGCATTGCCGTGGAGACGATGGTGAAAACCGGCATGACGATCGTCGCTGGCGAGGTGACCACCTCCGCCAACATGGATCTGGAAGACACGATTCGCCAGACCATTCTGGACATCGGCTACGACAGTTCAATCGTGGGTTTTGACGGTAAATCCTGCGCCGTGCTCAACGCTATCGGCAAGCAGTCCCCCGACATCTCCATGGGCGTGACCGAAGGCCAGGGCGCTCATGAAGAGCAGGGCGCTGGCGACCAGGGCCTGATGTTCGGTTTTGCCACCAACGAAACCGAGGTGCTGATGCCGGCGCCGATTTTTTACTCGCACCGACTGGTTGAGCGGCAGGCGCAACTGCGCAAGGACGGTACCCTGCCCTGGCTGCGCCCGGACGCCAAGAGCCAGATCACGCTGCGCTACGAGAACGGCAAACCGGTGGCGGTGGAGGCCGTGGTGTTGTCGACCCAGCATGATGAGGACATCAGCCAGAAAGACATTCATGCGGCAATTATGGAGCATGTGATAAAGCCCGTACTGCCCGCCGAATGGCTGCACAAGGACACCCTCTATCACATCAACCCAACCGGCAAGTTTGTTATCGGCGGCCCGGTGGGTGACTGCGGCCTCACCGGGCGCAAGATCATCGTCGACACTTACGGCGGCATGGCGCGCCACGGCGGCGGCGCCTTCTCCGGCAAGGACCCGTCCAAGGTTGACCGCTCGGCGGCGTACGCCGGGCGTTACGTGGCCAAGAACATCGTGGCCGCTGGCCTCGCGGACCGTTGTGAAATTCAGGTGTCCTATGCAATTGGCGTGGCGGAGCCCACGTCTATCTGCATCGATACTTTCGGCACCGGCAAGATATCCGATGCCAAAATCGCGGATCTGGTGCGCGAGCACTTCGAGCTGCGTCCCAAAGGATTGATTGCCATGCTTGATCTGAAGCGCCCGATCTATCGCAAAACCGCCGCCTATGGCCACTTTGGCCGCGAGGATGCGGATTTCACCTGGGAGAAGACGGACAAGGCAGCGGCACTGAAAGCCGCGCTTTAAGAGCTGGTACACAAGGGGCGCACACTGAACAACCTCGTCATTTCCGCCACTGCGGAAATCCGGATTACACGCCACTCCGCCCCTCGCGGAATGGCGCTCACACAGAAAAGGACAAAGCAATGAGCAAAGCAGAAAAACTGGCCGCAAAGGAAGACTACAAGGTCGCGGATATTTCCCTGGCACAATGGGGCCGCCGCGAACTGGACATCGCCGAGGGTGAAATGCCCGCGCTGATGGCCTTGCGCGAGCGCTACAGCGACAGCAAGCCTCTGGCTGGCGCAAAAATCCTGGGCTGCATTCACATGACCATTCAGACCGGCGTGCTGATTGAAACCCTGATTGCCCTCGGCGCCGAAGTACGCTGGTCATCCTGCAACATCTTCTCAACGCAGGATCACGCGGCCGCCGCTATCGCTGCGGCGGGTATACCGGTGTTTGCCTGGAAGGGCGAAACCGAAGAAGAATACGACTGGTGTATCGAGCAGACCATTCTCAAGGATGGCGAACCTTGGGACGCCAACATGATCCTCGACGACGGCGGCGACCTCACCGCCATGCTGCACGATAAATACCCGAAAATGCTGGATCGTGTGCACGGTATTACCGAAGAGACAACCACCGGGGTGCATCGACTGCAGGAGATGCTCAAGCAGGGCACGCTGAAGGTGCCGGCGGTGAACGTCAACGACTCCATCACCAAATCGAAGAATGACAACAAGTACGGCTGCCGCCACAGTCTCAACGACGCCATCAAGCGCGGTACCGACCACCTGATGTCCGGCAAGAAGGCGCTGGTTATCGGCTACGGAGACGTGGGCAAGGGTTCTGCCCAGTCACTGCGCCAGGAAGGCATGATCGTGAAAATTTCGGAAGTCGATCCGATTTGCGCGATGCAGGCCTGCATGGATGGCTTCGAGGTGGTATCGCCGTTCATCGACGGTGTGAACGATGGCACCGAGAGTTGCATCAACCGCGACCTACTGGCCAGAACAGATATTCTGGTTACCACCACGGGAAATTACAAAGTCTGTGACTCCAACATGCTCAAGGCACTGAAATGCGGTGCCGTGGTGTGCAATATCGGCCACTTCGACAATGAAATCGACACCGCCTACATGCGCAGCAACTGGGAGTGGGAAGAAATAAAGCCGCAGGTGCACAAGGTTTACCGTGATCGTGCCAGTAATGATCACCTGCTGCTCCTCTCCGAAGGACGGCTGGTAAACCTGGGTAATGCCACAGGTCACCCTTCACGCATCATGGACGGCTCTTTTTCAAATCAGGTGCTCGCGCAAATCTATCTGTTCGAGCGCCGCTTTGCGGATCTTGAGCCCGAGATGAAAGAAGGTGCTCTCAAGGTGGAAGTGCTGCCGAAAAAGCTGGATGAGGAAGTCGCCGCGCACATGATTGGCGGGTTTGGCGCCGTATTGACGCGGCTGACGCCTGAGCAGGCCGACTACATCAAAGTGAAGGTCGATGGCCCCTTCAAGCCCGACAGCTACAAGTACTGAGGTCGGCGCAGCGATGGCCAGAACGAAACCGAGAATCAGCTTCGAGTTTTTCCCGCCGAAAACACCGGCGGGTATCGACAGGTTGCTGAATGAGGTGAATCCCGCGCTGCAGGCTCTGGGCCCGGAATTTTTCTCGGTGACGTACGGCGCGGGCGGCAGCACTCGCGACGCCACCCTCGGGGTGGTGTCAGCGATATGCGAGAAAGGTATCCCGGTCGCGCCGCACATCAGTTTTGGTGGCGATGATGAAAACGCAGTGGGGACGCTGCTCGATACCTACGTCGACCGGGGGGTCACACGGCTGGTGGCCCTGCGCGGCGACAGACCCTCGGGCGTGGGCGATTCCACACACCTCGTCTATGCGAGCGAACTTGTACAGTTTGTACGCCAACGCACCGGGGATCACTTCACGATTGAAGTGGCGGCCTATCCGGAAATCCACCCGGAGGCAAAAAGCTACGACAGCGATGTGCAGTACCTGAAAGGCAAGCTGGATGCGGGTGCCGACAGCGCCATCACCCAATACTTTTACAACATTGAAGCATACTTCTATTTCCTCGATCGCTGCGCCGCGGCGGGCATCGATAAACCCATTTACGCGGGCATCATGCCAATTACCAATTTCGCCAACCTGCAGCGTTTTTCCAGCAACTGCGGCGCGGAAATTCCGCGCTGGATCTGCCGTCGCATCGCGGCTCTGGGCGACGATCAGGAAAGCATCGGCAAGTTCGGCGTCGAGGTCGTAAGCCAGCTCTGCCAGACACTCCTGGAAAATGGTGCGCCGGGTATTCATTTTTACACCATGAACCAGGTGGAGCCGACGCGGGAAATTTACAACAATCTCGGACTCTGAGGTCGCCGCCATGCGCCTCACGCGTATCTACACGTCACAGAAGCTCACGAGCAATACCGCGGTTACGCTCGAGCCAGAGCCCAGCCGGCACATCGCACGGGCACTCAGAATGGGTGTTGGCGAGACGCTGACGCTGTTCGATGGACGGGGCGGAGAGTATGTTGCCGACATTACGGCAGTCACCAGGCAGTGCGTCACGCTACGCACGGGGGAACAGCAACCCGGCCTGGCGGAGTCGCCTCTGGCCATTCAACTGGGGATCGCCGTATCGCGCGGTGAACGCATGGACTGGGTGATGCAGAAAGCCACCGAGCTGGGCGTGGCCTCAATTGCGCCTCTGCGCAGCGAAAACTGTGCGGTCAAACTGAGCGCCGAGCGTGCGGAAAAAAAATGGCGCCACTGGCAGCAGATCATCAATAGTGCCTGCGAACAGAGCGGCCGTTGCCATATCCCACAGGTTCAGCCAATCAATAGCCTGGGGCAGTGGACCGCTGCCGCAGACGCGCAAAGAAAATTCATTCTTGACCCGGGCGTGGCAGCCAGCCAGCTCGGAGCTCCGCCACCAGCGAGCGTTGCCCTGCTGGTGGGGCCCGAGGGCGGTTTCAGCGACGCAGAACTTGAAGCGGCCGAGGCTGAAGGTTTTCAGGCATTGCGGCTGGGCCCACGGGTGCTGCGCACAGAAACCGCACCGCTTGCGGCTATCGCGCTGCTACAGGGCCTCTGGGGCGACATGCAAGCGGGCGACTGACACGCGCGCCACGCCTATGCAGACTGCTCTCGCAACCAGCGCGCATGGCTCCATTCGAGAAAGTGTCCGGCCGCATTAACTGCATGGTCGGTGCGTACCGAGTGGAACACTTCAAACGCATGTTGCGCACCGGGTAGCTCCGCGTACACCACGGGTTGCTGCGACGCAGCACGCATAGCCGCCACGAACACGCGCGCCTCTTCCACCCAGACCAGTGAGTCGTGTGTGCCCTGCAGGATAAACATGGGCGGCGCTTCGGCCGACACGTGACTCAGCGGACAGGCGCTGTCCCAGAGTTCGAAATCCTCTTCCTTGGTAATCTGTAGTACGCGCCTGGCCAGCAGATCGCCCATCGACATATCCGGGCGGATCACATCGCGGTCGAGAAAATCGTACACGCCATAGAAAGGCACAGCGGCCTGTAAGCTTGTATCCGCATCTTCAAAGCCCGGCTGCCATGCGGCGTGGTTTGGCGTAAGCGCAGCCAGGGAGCTCAGATGACCGCCAGCCGAGCCACCCGTTATGGCAATGTAATCCGGGTTGCCGCCATATTCGGCAATGTGCTCACGAATCCAGGCGATGGATTTTTTCACGTCGACGATGTGGTTCGGGAATGCAACCTGCGGACTCAGGCGGTAGTTGATGGCAACGCAGAGCCAGCCGCGCTCGGCCATGTGGTACATCAGGGGCTTGCCCTGCTGTTCCTTCGAGCCAATAATCCAGGCCCCACCGTGCACCTGCAACAATACCGGGAATCCGCCTTCGCGCGCGGTTTCCGGGCAATAGATATCCAGTAGATTGCGCTCCCCGGCATCGCCGTAGGGGAGATGTTTATGCACGCAGACACCGGCTCGTGAAAAATGGAACGGCCGTAGCCAGCTGGCACTGCTGATGTGATCCGCCAGCGCATGCTGGCGCTCATCCGGGATATCCCCGCGGTAGTTTTCGCCGAGTCCTTCTTTCAGGGCGCGGCCGAGATACAGCGGCGACTCCATCGACTGAATATGCAGGTATGCAAGCCCCAGCCACGACAGTGCAAACACGCCGAGACTGACCTGAGCCAGGGAATTCTCGAACATGCCGGTAAAGGCCAGCAATGCGGTTAAGCCCACCTGCCACAGCAAATGGATGAGCGCCATCTCCCCGGCGAGCCAGCCGGCCAGGAAATACAGGGGCAGGAGCGCGTAGAGGCGGCGCGCCTGCACCACTGCGGCCCAGGTAAACATAAGGCTCACGATAGAGAGGAAGAAATACAAACCTGCCATGACCGTTGAAACTCCAGCGGAAAGTGATAAACCCCTCTATTCTACGGGAATCCCCCCGCGCGGGGATACGCCTCCCGGTGAATCATCTGGTGTCCGCACAGGCTTCGCGCACAGCCACGAGGTCTGCCTCGATGTGCAACGCTTTTTCGGCTCGTTCAAGCGCAAGACGCGAGTGCTGCAGCGCTGCAGCGCGCATCTCGGCATCCTCGCACAGCGCCAGGGTGCGCAACGCCTTCTGCAGCCTCACGCACACCTCCACCGTATCAGCGCCGTCGCGCGCTATCGCCGTGAAAGCGTCGTCGAACATATCGTGAGTAGCGATCGGTGGTACTTCGATGCGCTCATACTTTATGGAGTCCATCAATTTGCCCGCTTCGACGGGCTCGCTCCAGAGCATAAAAAGTCGCACGAGCTTACCCAGCGCGCCGATTGCCGTACCCGGGTCATTCACCGCCGGTGAAAGGGCACGACCTGCAATCTCCGACAGCACGCACAGGCCGAAACGCGGATCATCTTCATACCGCCGCTCGTTGCCAATCTCAAAAGCATCGACCACACCACTGTAATCCAGGTCTGTCCGGGCAACCCCGGCGACGGCGACATAGGCCATTACCCGATCCGGCGAAGCAAAGGTGCCCGGCAAAGCCTCTATAACCACGTGCGCATCGTGCTTCTCTGCCCATGCGCTTATTTCTGACATATCTATCTGCTGCAGATAGCCAATGGCTTTGGCATGTATCGGATGCCCCTCCGGCGCGTCTGAACCCCGGGGCACGCCGTGCAGCGTTGGCGCGAGCCTGCGTCGCCGCAGTGAATCGGCGGTGGCCTTTTCAACTTTATCCATTGTGGAGCCAACGCGTCCAAGCCGGGCGATGCTGTCTACCCAGGTGACGAATTTCACGATCACCATCGCAAAAACCAGCCCGGTAATCACGAACAACACGAAGAGCCCCGCCTCGTCAAAATAGGCGTTCTTGGCTGCTGTGATTGCCACAATGCTGTAAATGAATGCACCGACGAACGTCGACAGCGCCACCTGGGAGGAATCATCAGCGACAACCAGTGCGAAAGAGCGCGGCGTTGCCGTGCTGCTGGCGGAGGCATAGGCCGACACCATGGAGGTCACGGAAAACGTGGCGATTACCAGCATGCTGGAAGCCATGACCGACAACAGTGTTTCGATGGAGCCCTGCGACACGCTGGGCACGAATGGCGCGAGGCCCATACCGTCCGCGAACTTGGCAGTCAGGGCCGCGCCGATTGACAATATGCACATCGCCAACGGTTTTACCCAGAGCCGTTCGCCAAACCGATTAATAATGAAGCGCAGGCGATCAACTGAAACGGAGACCTTCATAGCGTTCCATACCCAATCACTGTTCGTTTGTATTCACTGCCGCCGGGTAGCGACTTACCGCGCGTTCCAGGTGCGTCATGCGGAGAAACCCAGGATCAACATTGCCACGAGGCTCAAAATAGCCACCGCGAATATCGATGATCTCAGCGTTTGCAGGTTGCAATAATAGAATACCGCGTATAACGCTCTGGACAGAACGAAAGCCCATGCCGCGTATGCCGTATACGCAGGGGAAGCGCCGGAGAGAATGCAAAACAGTATGGCGAGAATGAATACCGCGATGCTCTCGTTCGTGTTGGCGACGGTGCGTGTGGTACGAAAGAGCAGACTCTGGTGATCCGCGAGAACGGGTGTTCCCGGAACATGCTTCGCGCGAATGCCGATAACATCCGCAACCAGTAACTGAACCAGCATGAGTAGCGCCATGGCACCCAGCGCAAGAACGCTGCCGGCGTAGGCCAGGGCTACGTCCATACATGCCAGCCGCAGCGACAGCGAGAACCCGTTCGCGGCTCACTCGCCGCACAGCAGCTCCGGTAAAACTCTGAATACCGATTGCCTGTTGGCTTGCATGGATTCACTTGCTTGTCCTCCTCGACAGCGCATCGCGCCGCCACCTTAGGTTACACCAGAAAGATTGCTTTCTACAGGCAGCCCGTGCCGGCCTTGTAACCCTGGCCCGTGATCTGCTGCCATCCGGACTTTAAAACGCGTTTGACCCGTTTGGTCAGGTTGCATCAAAGCGGCCTTTTTGCTTTTTTAGCTGCTTGGCCTCTTTAACCATTTTTGCAAAACCCCGTCCCCTTGCGCGTTTCTCGGCCAGGCTTGCGGTTGCCAACGCGTTCTCACGCAGCAATTTCTCGTAACTGGCCAACCTGCGACTGTCCAGCATGTTGTCGTCTATCGCCTGCCGCACAGCACAGCCGGGTTCGCTAGCGTGGGTACAGTCAGCGAATTGGCAGCGGGTTGCCAATCGCTCAATATCCTCGAATACGGCGCCGATCGATTGCTCGATTTCCGCCACCCTTAACTCTCGAATACCCGGCACGTCGATCAGCAGACCGCCGCACGGCAACACATGCAATTCACGGTGCGTTGTGGTGTGGCGCCCCTTTTTGTCCTGCTGCCGAATTTCGCTGGTGACGGCCAACGACTGCCCGGCCAGTGCATTCAGGAGTGTTGACTTGCCAACACCCGAGGAGCCCAGCAGTGCGACGGTAGAGGTGTCATGGATCCAGGCTCGCACGCCAGCCAGCGTTGTGAGGTCAAGTGCATTAACAGACTCAACGGCCACGGCCGATTGGACGCCACGAGCGCGACGCACGTAATCATCCGCGTCATCGACAAGGTCGGTTTTAGTGAGAACAATCACAGGCATCGCCCCCGCTTCAGCGCACAACGCAAGGTAACGCTCAAGACGGGACTCGCTAAATTCTTCGTTGCAGGATGTGACGATAAAGAGCGTATCTATATTCGCGGCTATTGGCTGTATCTCAGTGGTCGTGCCCGCACCGACACGTTTGAACAGACTTTTCCTTTCAAGAACCTGTTCGATTCTCGCAAGTGGCTCATCCAGTACGACCCAATCGCCCACGGTGGGCCGATCAATTGCGGCTGACTGGCGCAGGCGGGGTGACAGTTCCACCACCTGCTCACCGTTATCGCAGCAAACGGTGCTCTTTGAACGCTGCACAGAGGTTACCCGCCCGAGGCGATTCGGCAACAGCTCCATGTCTGCCAATTGCTGGCTAAAAAAGGGAACAAGACCCAGTTTTTTTAATAGCCCATCCATCGTGGTGGCCCATCAGCTGTATAGTGCCCGCCAATATTCAGTGGCAAAGCCGCCCGTGCAGCGAAGCGTTTGGCATCTCGCGCAGGGCCCGATTATGCGCCCTCCCGGATGACAGGTATATCCCCGATTCCACCGCCACCCCGACGCCGTCGTACCTTAATTGTCCAGAATGGCCTGGCACTCTTGCTCGTAAGCTTGCGCCGCCAAAGGCCATTGCGTAAGTTAGCAGCCTCTCCATACAAGTATGAGCGCACGGCATGAATGTAAAACTGGCTGTGGTGATGGACCCCATCGCCGATATTGCCTACAAGAAAGACAGCACACTGGCGATGCTGTGGGCGGCCCAGGGGCGCGGTTGGGATCTGTTCTACCTTGAGCAGCGCGATCTGTACCTGGAACAGGGGGAAGCGCGCGCCAACATGGCGCCGCTGGAGGTATTCCGCAATCCCGAGCGCTGGTATTCGCTGGGCGATACGCAGGATGTTGCGCTCAACAGCGTCGATGTCATCCTCATGCGCAAAGACCCGCCCTTCGACAACGAGTACATTTACTCAACCTATATTCTCGAAGCCGCAGAGCGCCTGGGTACACTGGTAGTGAATCGCTGCCAGGCCCTGCGGGACTGCAATGAAAAAGTGTTCGCGACGCAATTCCCCCAGTGCTGCCCGCCGGTACTGGTGAGCGCCGACATGGCACGCCTGAAGGCTTTTTACCTCAGCCATGGCGATGTGATCTTCAAACCGCTGGATGGCATGGGTGGCGAATCCATTTTCCGCGTGCGCGCGCGCGACCCGAACATCGGCGTCATTCTGGAAACGCTCACCGGACGCGGACGCGAGAGCATAATGGCACAGAAGTTCATCCCCGAGATCGTGGAGGGCGACAAGCGCATCCTCATGATCAATGGCGAGCCCGTGCCCTATTGCCTCGCCCGCGTACCGGAGGTAGGTGAAACGCGCGGCAACCTCGCTGCGGGCGGCACGGGCAGGGCGCAGCCGCTGAGTGAACGCGATCGCTGGATTGCAGCACAGGTGGGCCCCAGCCTGCGCGAGCGCGGGCTGCTGTTTGCCGGGCTGGATGTAATCGGTGACTTCCTCACAGAGATTAACGTCACCAGCCCCACCTGTATTCGGGAAATTGACGCAGGTTTTGATCTGGACATCGGCGGCCAACTGATGGAGTGTATTGAAGGGGAGTTACAACAGCGACCACGCTAGCAGGGTGGACCCGCACGCGTGGTTGGCACAGACAGGCGGTACGCATGGTTCTGGCGGGGAAAGGGGCAGACACAACAACACGATTTCGCAATGCGCTGGGGTTGGCGCTGGCATTGCATGCCGCCTTGTTGCTCACAGTGAGTTTTACTGCGTCCCAGGCCAGCTACAAGGCGCCGCAGATCGAAGTCACCCTGGCCACCGCCCAATCTGACGCTGCGCCCAGGGAAGCGCACCACGTTGCCGTGAGCGATCAGGTCGGCAGCGGCAACCTGGACAACATCGATCAACTGAGCAGCCGCGACAATCTTCCTTTCGCCGGCGACAGCCCCCAGCAAACCCCCCGGCGGCAGATGGAAGAGCGCGAGGCCCGCTACCAGGACGCGCTCACCACAGCCGCCATCAACCAGCGCGTGGTAAACACCGACCGCGCCGAGCGCGATCGCCAGAAAGTCGACCTCGACGGCATCAGCCCTGAAGTCGACAGGCTCAATCGCGAGTTGGCGAGCCTGCAGGCAGAGCTGGACAAACAGAATCTCAATCTCTCGCGCCAACCGCGAGTGCGGCGTCTCAGCGCCGCCTCGGCGAAGCGTTCGGTAGATGCGGCCTACCTGCTCGACTGGCGACGCCGGCTCGAGGCGGTCGGCAACCAGTTCTATCCGGAAGCTTCGGTGCGCTACGGGATCTACGGCGATCTGAAATTACTGGTAATCATTCGCTCTGACGGCAGCCTCGAAGATATCGAGGTGCTGGCGTCTTCCGGCTACGCGGTACTGGATGAGGCCGCTATCAAGATAGTACGCCTGGCCGCTCCGTACTCGCCCTTTCCGGCGGAGCTGAAAGCCACCACAGACAAGCTGGAAATCGTGCGTACGTGGCAATTCCGGGAAAACCAGCTAAGCTCAACCCAGAGCGGCAACGGCGCGCGGGCAGCACTTTGAACACCGCCGCCAACAACACCCGGGAGGCAATCATCAGCATGCGAGGGCGCTCCTCCGTCACTACTGCCAGAAGCAGCGACAGCCTGCGAGATCATTTCCTGCTGGCAATGCCCTGTTTAGCAGAGGGGATTTTTTCGCACAGCATCACTTACATCTGCGAGCACGGAGAGAGCGGTGCGATGGGTATCGTGGTGAATCAATCGCTGGATCTTTCCCTGATGGAAATCTTCGAACACCTGCAAATCGAAACCCGGGGTGATTTTTCCGCTGAGCCTGTGATGATGGGGGGGCCCGTACAGATTGATCACGGATTCGTGTTACACCGCAACTGCAACAAGAGCTGGGAGGCCAGCCTGAAGGTGAGCCCCGAGATCACGCTGACAACCTCCCGCGATATTCTGCGAGCCATCGCCAATGGTGAGGGGCCGGAAGACCGGCTCATCGCACTCGGCTACGCGGGCTGGGCCGCTGGCCAGCTGGAGCAGGAGGTCGCTGAAAATAGCTGGCTGACCCTGCCCGGCGACAGCGACATAATCTTCTCTACCCCGCCCGATCAGCGCCAGTCCGCCGCTGCCGAAATGCTCGGTATCGACATCAACCTTGTTTCCAATCAGGCGGGACACGCCTGATACCAGCCCGCCCCTGAACATGCCGCCTCGCTTCCTCATGGCTTTCGACTTCGGCCTGCGTCAGATTGGCGTAGCCACCGGCAATACCGAGCTGAAGTCTTCGCAGCCGCTAACGGTGATCGCCGCCCGAGACGGCATTCCCGACTGGAACGCGATACAGGTGCTTCTGAGTGAGTGGCAGCCAGATCTACTGATCGTGGGGGACCCGCTGAACATGGATGGCAGTGAGAGCGAGCTCGGTCGGCGCGCGCGTAAATTTGCCAGGCGTCTGCACGCTCATTTTGGCCTACCGGTGGACATGGTGGATGAACGCTTGTCGAGCGCCGAGGCGAAACAGATTCAGCGCGATGCCGGTCACCGCGGTGACTATAAGCGCAATCCCATTGACAGCCACGCAGCCCAGCTCATTCTCAATACCTGGCTTGCCGAGCACTAGAGCGGCCGGACCCGGGCCTGATCCGCTGCGCGGCCTGTGAAATTGGCCCGCGGTAGAGACAGCCGCCTAGCGGCCGAGGAAACGGCCCTGGTCTTCGCCTTCGTCCACGGCGAGCCCGAGACCGTCGTCTACGCCGCCCAGGCCGCGCTCGTGCATCTTGATCTGCAGGCGCACATCGTTGGCGGAGTCGGCAAAGCGAATCGCGTCCTCCTTCGTTATCCTGTCTTCCTTGTAGGCATTGACCAGTGACTGGTCCAGCGTCTGCATGCCGAGCTCGGTGGATTTCGCCATCAGATCCTTGATCAGATGCACCTCACCTTTGCGAATGTAATCCGCCACAAGGGGGGAGTTGAGCAGCACTTCCACCACCGGCGTGCGGCCCTTGCCGTCTTTGCTCGGAAGAAGCTGCTGGGCCACCATGGATTTCAGATTGAGTGAAAGATCCATCCATACCTGCCGATGCAGTTCTGCAGGGAAAAAGCTCTGTATACGGTCCAGTGCCTGGTTCGCGTTGTTGGCGTGCAGCGTGCAGAGGCACAAATGCCCCGTTTCAGCGAAAGTAAGTGCTTGCTGCATGGTTTCCGCGGTGCGCACCTCACCGATGAGGATCACATCCGGAGCCTGGCGCAACGTGTTCTTCAGCGCCACGGCGAAAGATTCCGTATCCATGCCCACTTCGCGCTGGGTGATGATGCACCCGGCATGTTCGTGAATGTATTCGATCGGGTCTTCGATACTGATGATATGCCCGCGACTGTTCTGGTTGCGGTAGCCAACCATGGCGGCGAGCGAGGTGGATTTACCGGTGCCGGTGGCGCCTACGAAAATCACCAGCCCGCGCTTGGTCATCGCGAGCTCCTTCACGATTGGGGGCAGGCCCAGGCCTTCAATCGTGGGAATTTCCGTGTTGATGCGTCGCACTACCAGGCCAAACTTGCCACGCTGCATGAAAGCACTCGCACGAAAACGCCCGAGATCTTCGGTGGCCAGCGCATAGTTACATTCGTGATGCTCGAGAAACTCTTTCTGCTGTGCGTCGGACATGGTGGACAGCACCAGCTCGCGCACTTTTTCCTCGCTCAGAGGATGCTCGGAAACCGGGAAAATCTGTCCATCTACCTTGATACTCGGTGGCGCGTCCGCGGCAATGAAGCCGTCCGATGCATTCTCCTTGACCACCCTTTGCAGCAAGTCAGCAATTTTCATCCCGGTTTTCCCCCTGTCAGTGGTGGCCGCGCGTGCAGGCGCTAGAAATTTTCCGGCATCCTGGCTTTCTCACGCGCTACCTCACGCGTGATGAGGTGTTTCTCCACCATCTCCTCGAGACACTGGTCCATCGTCTGCATGCCCATTGCACTACCGGTCTGAATTGCGGAGTACATCTGTGCCACCTTGTCTTCGCGAATCAGGTTGCGAATGGCGGAGGTACCGCGCATGATCTCGTGCGCGGCAATGCGGCCACCAGTCGCGCGTTTGAGCAGCGTTTGCGATACCACCGCCTGCAATGATTCCGAAAGCATGGAGCGAACCATGGACTTTTCCGCGGCTGGAAATACGTCGATGATCCGGTCGATGGTTTTTGCCGCTGAGGTCGTGTGCAACGTACCGAACACCAGGTGTCCAGTCTCAGCCGCCGTGAGTGCCAGGCGGATGGTTTCCAGGTCGCGCATCTCGCCAACCAGAATGATGTCGGGGTCTTCCCGCAGGGCGGAGCGCAATGCTTCCGAGAAGCCCAGCGTGTCACGATGCACCTCGCGCTGGTTGACCAGGCACTTCTTGCTCTCGTGAACGAATTCGATCGGGTCTTCAATGGTGAGCACATGCTCGTACTTGTTGTCGTTGATGTAATCCATCATCGCGGCCAGGGTGGTCGACTTACCCGAGCCAGTCGGGCCCGTCACCAGCACCAGACCGCGCGGCATCATGGAAATATCGCGAAACACCTGGCCCATGCCGAGGTCTTCCATCGACAGCACTTTGGAAGGAATGGTTCTGAATACCGCGCCAGCCCCGCGGTTCTGGTTAAACGCGTTGACCCGGAAACGGGCAACGCCGGGTACCTCAAACGAAAAGTCTGTTTCCAGAAACTCCTCGTAATCCTTGCGCTGCTTGTCGTTCATTATGTCGTAGATGAGTTCGTGCACCTGCTTGTGTTCCATCGGCGGCAGGTTGATGCGACGGATGTCGCCATCGACACGAATCATCGGCGGCAGGCCCGCCGAAAGGTGCAGGTCAGACGCGCCCTGCTTGGCGCTGAAAGCCAATAGCTCCGTGATATCCATTTGTCTCTCCCCCCTGCCACTCGCGCGCTGTGGCAGCTCCCTGGCCAGGCCGTGTCTCGTGCAGAGAACCACCGCCCTGATGTTTTATTCTGTTCTCGCAGGCCGCGTTCGTAATCGGCTAACATGAGCCAATGCAACCGACTCCGCTTTGCGACAATACAACAAACCTGCTGGAAAGGGTAAGGCGGTGTGCACAAAAAAGCCAGTTTCACAATAGTGACATTCTTGTGCTTGCGGTCAGTAAAACCCGATCTGCTGAAGAAGTGCGCGCGGCTCACGCCTGCGGTCTCACAGACTTTGGCGAGAACTACCTGCAGGAAGCGCTGGAAAAGATTGCGGCACTCGAAGATCTGCCACTGATATGGCATTTCATCGGCCCGATCCAATCCAATAAAACCCGCGCCATCGCCGAACACTTCGCGTGGGTACACAGTGTTGATCGCGAAAAGATCGCGCGCCGCCTGAATGATCAGCGGCCGGTGCATCTGGCGCCGCTCAATGTCTGTCTGCAGGTCAATATTTCCGGCGAGGCGAGCAAATCCGGCGCGGCCACGGACGAGCTGCCGGCACTGGTGACCGCGGTCGCCGAATTGCCGCGACTGCGCCTGCGCGGACTCATGGCCATCCCGGCTGCCACGGAGGATACCGGCGCACAACGCGAGGCGTTCAGTCGCATGCGATCTCTGTTCACTGAGCTACAGGCGTTCGCTCCCCATATGGATACGCTGTCCATGGGGATGTCCGCCGACCTCGAAGCTGCAATCGCCGAGGGCGCCAGCATCGTGCGCATAGGTACAGCCATCTTTGGCCCGCGCGAGACGTGATTTCAGCGCTTCACGGCGTGTATACTGTGCGACTGTTTTCTGCCTGCCAAAATTCTGTGGATAACGCATTGGATACACCACACATTTCGTTCATCGGCGCCGGTAACATGGCCGCGAGCATCATTGGCGGCCTGCTTGAGAGTGGCCATCCGCCAGATCACCTGAGTGCGGCCGATCCATTTCCCCAGAGCCTGAAACGCATCAGTGCCATGGCGCCCATTGCCGTGTTCACAGAGAATGCTGCGGCAGCCGAAAAGGCGGATGTCATCATTCTGGCAGTGAAGCCCCAGGTGATGGCGGAAGCAGCGGAGAGTATCGCCGGTGCGGTAGAGGAAAATGGCAGCGTGGTGATTTCAATCGCCGCCGGCATCACCATCGAAAGCCTGCAAAAACGCCTCGGGGACAACGCGGCCATCGTGCGCTGCATGCCCAACACTCCCGCCCTGTTACGCGCAGGAGCCAGTGGGCTGTATGCAACGGACACCACATCGGCAGCACAGCGCGGCTACGCCGAGTACGTACTGGCTGCCGTTGGCACTACTGCGTGGGTCAATGCCGAACATCAGCTCGATGCGATTACCGCGCTCTCTGGCAGCGGTCCGGCCTATTTTTTCCTGTTCATGGAGGCGATGATTGATGCCGGCTGTGAGCTCGGCCTCGACCGGGAAACCGCGACCGCCCTGGCACTGCAAACCGGCCTGGGTGCCGCACGCATGGCCACGGAAAACACCCTGGAGCTGGCGGAACTCAGGCGCCAGGTTACCAGCCCGGGCGGCACAACCGAAAGGGCTGTAGCGCAATTTGAGCAGGATGGGCTGCGCACGACTGTCGCAAACGCAATGCGCGCCGCTGCCGGGCGAGCAGCGGAAATGGCGCGGGAAATGGGCTAGGAGAGACTACAGGCTATGACTGCATTTGCTGAAATCGGGCTTTACCTTATTCAAACAGCAATAACACTGTACATGCTCGCCATGTTGCTGCGTTTTCTCCTGCAACTGGTGCGCGCCGACTTTTACAACCCGATTTCCCAGTTTCTGGTGAAGATCACCAATCCGCTGGTACTTCCCGTGCGCCGCATTGTGCCGGGCTTCGGCGGGCTGGATTTTGCCTCGCTGCTGCTCGCCGTACTACTCCAATTGCTCGGCATACTGGCGCTGCTCTGGCTGTTCGGCGCGGGTTTGCCGCCGATTACGGCGCTGCTGCTATGGTCGGTGCTGGGTGTGGTGGGTTTGCTGGTCAATGTGTATTTTTTCGCCCTGTTGGCCATGATCATTCTGAGCTGGATAGCGCCCGGCAGCCCCAATCCGGCGATAATGCTATTGCATCAGATTACCGAGCCGATCATGGCGCCCATGAGAAAAGTGCTGCCGCCCATGGGCGGGTTGGATTTTTCCCCGATTCTGGTATTCATTCTGATCAACATCATCCAGATCGCCCTGCGCCACCTTGCGCAGGGCGTGGGTCTGCCCTCGGCGCTGGTAATAGGCATATAAAGGCCCGCATGCACGCAGCCTCCGCAAAAGCTTCGGTCGGCGTCGTTTTACCGCAGGTCGCCCGGTTTGAGGAGCCTCTCCGCCTGACCTGCGGGCGGGAGCTCACCAGTTACGAACTGGTCTACGAGACCTACGGCACTCTCAATGCCGACAGATCCAACGCCGTGCTGGTATGTCACGCGCTCAGCGGCAACCATCATGCCGCGGGCTTTCACAGCGTGGAGGACAGGAAGCCCGGCTGGTGGAACGAATGCATCGGGCCAGGCAAACCTATCGATACCGAACGTTTTTTTGTCGTCAGCCTGAACAATCTCGGGGGCTGTCACGGCTCCACCGGGCCGTGCAGTATCAACCCCGCCACGGGCATACCCTGGGGTCGTGATTTTCCTGCAATGCGCACCCGGGACTGGGTACGAAGCCAGGCGCGCCTGGCGGATCGTCTGGGTATAGACTGCTGGGCAGCGGTGGTGGGTGGCAGTCTCGGCGGCATGCAGGCGATGCGCTGGTCGCTGGAATATCCCGAGCGTATCAAACACTGCATAGTGATCGCCGCGGCACTCAAACTCAGCGCGCAAAATCTGGCGTTCAACGAGGTGGCACGCCAGGCAATTCTGTCGGACCCGGATTTTCACGCCGGCGACTATCTGCAACATGGCAAGGTGCCAACCCGCGGCCTGGCTCTGGCGCGTATGATCGGTCACATCACCTATCTGTCGGATGATGCGATGGCCACCAAGTTTGGCCGCGACCTGCGCTCGGGCAGCCTCGGCCAGGGCAATGACATCGATGCGGAGTTCCAGGTACAAAGCTACCTGCGCTATCAGGGCAGCCAGTTTTCTGGCAGCTTCGATGCCAACACTTACATACTGATGACCCGCGCGCTGGACTATTTCGATCTCGCCCTGGAATACGATAACGACGCGGTAGCAGCGTTTCGCAACGCGAGTTGCAGCTTCATGGTCATTTCTTTTTCTACGGATTGGCGGTTTTCACCGGCCCGATCCCGCGAGATAGTGCAATCCTTGATTGCCGCTGACCGCGAAGTCAGCTATGCCGAGATCGCGGCAGACGAGGGGCACGATGCATTCCTGTTGCCGATTCCCCGCTACCTCGATGTATTTCGCGCCTACATGCGGCGTGTGGGGGGCAGCGGCTGATGCGTCTCGATCTCACACATATTCAACGCTGGATTGCGCCGGGCTCGAGGGTGCTCGACCTCGGCTGCGGTGACGGCGAATTCCTGGAATTCCTGCGCGACAATCGGCAGGTGCGCGGCCTGGGGCTGGAAATAGACCACAATTACATCACTGCCGCCATTGCACGCGGCATCAACGTGATTGAGCAGGACATGGACAAGGGGCTGGGCAATTTTCCCGATCGGAGTTTCGACACCGTGGTAATGGCACTGGCATTGCAGGCGGTACATTTTCCGGATCGCGTACTGGAAGAAATGCTGCGCATCGGGCGGGAAAGCATTGTCACGTTTCCCAATTTCGGACACTGGCGATGCCGCATCCAGTTGGGGATAGCAGGGCGCATGCCGCGCTCACGGTTCATGCCCCACACCTGGTATAACACGCCCAATATCCACTACTGCACCGTTCACGATTTCGAAAATCTGTGTCGCGAAAAGGGCATCCGCATTCTCGCCAGGAACGTCGTCGGCAATACCACCCGCAGCCCGATACTTTCAGCGAAATGGCCCAACCTGTTCGCGACCACGGCAATCTACAGGATCACACGTTGACATGAATCTGGCCCGTATGCGCACGCTCGGCCTGCTCCTGGCGCTGCTGCTGCCGTTGCAGGGAGTGGCACAGCAATCCAAAATGTTCGGCCCCTATGAATTGCACTACAGCGTGCTCAACAGCACCTTTATAGCGCCCGAGATTGCGCAGCGCTACGGTATTACGCGCGGCGACAAGCGCGGCATTGTTAACCTCGCTGTGCGCGAGCATGGCAGTGATGGCGCCGGCACCATCGGACGTCCCATGCTGTTGAAGGGTCGCACCTGGGATCTCATACAGAATCAGACGCTTGAATTTCAGGAAGTGCGCGAGGGCGCGGCCGTGTACTACATCGCCGAATTTAAATTTATCAACGAGGAATGGCGCTTTTTCGAACTGCACTTTCGCCCGGAAGGTGCTGAGCAAACCTACACCTTCCAGTTCAAGCACCAGCTTTATACCGACTGATGGCACGCTCTTCACCGGCGCAGACCGTGGTACTTGCGAGCGGCAATAGCGGCAAACTGCGCGAGTTTCAGCGACTGTTTGCGCCGCTGCCGCTAACGCTGGAGCCGCAGGGCAAGTTTGCGGTGCCCGAGGTTGAGGAAACGGGCCTGACCTTTGTCGAGAACGCGATTATCAAGGCGCGAGCGGCGGCAGCACACAGTGGCCTGCCCGCGATCGCTGACGATTCCGGGCTGGAAGTTGAGTATCTCGCAGGCGCGCCGGGCATTCATTCGGCGCGCTACTCCGGTGAAGGTGACACCGCAAACAATGCGAAATTGCTGGAAGCCTTGTCTGGTGTGCCAGAAGCCGGGCGGGGAGCGCGCTTCGTCTGCGTGCTGGTGTATCTACGTCATGTGTTAGACCCGACCCCATTGATCTGCCAGGGATTCTGGCAGGGGCGGATTCTCGAGGCGCCGTGCGGTACTGAGGGTTTCGGCTACGACCCGTTGTTTTATGTTCCCGAGTGCGGCTGCAGCTCAGCAGAACTCCCGGCGCAGGAGAAAAACCGTATCAGCCATCGCGCGCAGGCCTGCGCCCAGCTTTTCAGGGCGCTACAAACTCAATCATGACGCCGCCGCTGAGTCTCTACGTCCACTTGCCCTGGTGTGAACGCAAGTGTCCCTACTGCGATTTCAATTCACACGAGGCGGTAACGCTCCCGGAAACCGACTACGTCCAGGCCCTGCTGGATGACCTCTCCCTTGACGCCGCAGCTATCGGCACGCGCGAAGTACACAGCGTATTTATCGGCGGCGGGACGCCGAGCCTGTTTTCCGCGGCAGCCATCGAGCGGTTGCTTGCGGGTATCGGCGAGCGGGTTGCCCTGGCCTCCGATATCGAAATCAGTCTGGAGGCCAATCCGGGCAGCGCCGAAGCGGAGAAGTTCACAGCGTTCAGGCAAGCCGGTGTCAATCGTCTGTCTTTGGGCATACAGAGCTTCGACGACAACTGCCTCGCCCGGCTGGGCCGGGTGCACAGTGCGCAACAGGCTGCAGATGCCATCGGCCATGCCAGAGCGGCGGAATTCGACAGCTTCAACATTGATCTGATGCATGGGCTACCCGGACAAAGCGTAGACATTGCGTTAGGAGACCTGACTACCGCCATCGATCATCAGCCCGGCCACCTGTCCTGGTATCAACTCACGATTGAGCCGAACACAGCATTCTACAATCGCCCGCCCATTCTCCCCACGGAGGATTCCCTGGCGTGTATTCAATCGCGAGGTGAAGCGCTACTGCGCAGTGCAGGTTACGTCCAGTACGAAGTTTCTGCCTGGAGCAGGCCGGGCGCTGAATGCCGTCACAATCTAAACTACTGGAATTTTGGCGATTACCTGGGCATCGGCGCCGGTGCGCACGCCAAACTGAGCAACGCCGACGGCACGGTGATTCGTTACGTCAAGCGTCGTCAACCTGCCGACTATCTCGCAACAGCGGCGAGTGGCAAGCGCATCGCCAGCCGTCGCACTCTATCGCCGGATGATCTCGCCGGGGAATTCGCGATGAACGCGCTGCGCCTTAACGCAGGATTTTCGCTGGCACTGTTCACGCAGCACACCGGGCTCGACAGGGCCCGGTTGCATCGCACGCTGGATTCTCTTGGCGCCCGCGGCTTGCTGACTATTGAAGCGGACCGCGTTGCCACTACGACACTGGGCAGTCGCTTTCTCGACAGCGTGGTAGCAGAGTTTTTTGCCGACGACTGATATGCCGCAAAGGCCAGGTGGCCGCTAAGCCAGAAGCCCTCAGCAACGCATGAATACAAGATCCCACACGCCGTGTCCAAGACGTTCGCCACGCTGCTCAAACTTGGTCGGCGGACGCAGCTCGGGACGCGGCGCGTAGCCCCCATCGGCACAGGTATTGGCAAAATCGGGCGACTCGCCAAGTAGCTCCAGCATCTGCTGGGCATAATCTTCCCAGTCGGTCGCCAGGTGCAAAGTTCCCCCGGGCTCGATCCTGCTGGCAACCAGATCGAGAAAAGGCCGCTGAATCAGACGGCGCTTGTGGTGACGTTTTTTATGCCAGGGATCGGGAAAGAAAATCTGTACGCAAGCCAGGGACGCCGGCGCGATACAGTCCCTGAGCACTTCAACCGCATCGTGGCGATAAACACGAATGTTGTCGATCTCGCGTGCCGCGACCGCCTGCAACAGCGTGCCCACACCCGGCCCGTGCACTTCCACCCCGATGAAGTTCTTCTCGGGCGCCTTCGCTGCCATTTCGACCAGTGAATGTCCCATGCCGAACCCGATTTCAAGCACCAGCGGCGCGCTTCGGGCGAAGAGTTTTGCAGAATCCAGGCGGCCGTCGGCATGCTCCAGGCCCCAGCGCTGCCAGTGCTCGGCAACGGCGCGCTGCTGGCCCGCCGTCATCCGCCCCGCACGCAGTACGTAGCTGCGAATGGGACGTTGCTGCTCAGGCGTGTTCATAAATCAAAAAATGCTGCAGAAAGCCTCAGCCCAGCAGCTTCCAGCCCGTTGCGGCGAGGCAGCCCCATCCGGCGATAAACGCCAGTCCGCCCAGAGGCGTTACGGCACCCAACCAGCGCAGGCCTGTCAGTGAAAGCAGGTAAAGGCTGCCGGAGAAAATTACAATACCGAGCAGGAACAGCCAGCCGCTGCTCTTCAACAGCGCCGTCTGCGGATGTTGCAGGGCGATGATGCCCACGGCGAGCAAAGCAAGGCTGTGGTAGAAGTGGTACTGAACTGCGGTTGCAAACACGTCGAGCGCGTAATCGTCGAGCCTGTTCCTGAGCGCATGCGCCCCGAAAGCACCGAAGGCCACAGCCAGCATGCCGCTCAGGGAGGCCAGGGTTACGAAGAGAGTTGCCATGCGCGCTGCTCAGGCAGCCATCGCAGTCCGCAATTTTTTCAATGCGCCCTGCTCCAGCTGTCGAATGCGCTCGGCAGAAACGCTGTACTCGGCAGCCAGTTCGTGCAGAGTCGCCTTGTCTTCAGTCAGCCAGCGTCGCGCCAGAATGTCGCGGCTCCGCTCATCGAGATCGGCCAGCGCGGCATGCAGATGGCCTTCGCTGGTTTCCTGCCAGTCGCTTGATTCAACCAGCGTAGCCGGATCGGCGCCAGCGTCTTCAAGGTAGAACTGGGGTGCCTGCCAGCCATCGTCATCATCGGCGTCACGCGGCTGTTCGTAACCGACATCACGACTGCTCAGTCGACCTTCCATACGCTGCACTTCAGCGATATCCACACCGAGATCATGCGCCACCGCCTGGGCCTCCTCGTGGCTCAGCCAGCCGAGGGACTTTTTCGCGCTGCGCAGGTTAAAAAACAGCTTGCGCTGCGCCTTGGTGGTCGCCACCTTGACGATACGCCAGTTGCGCAGAATAAACTCGTGCATTTCTGCCTTGATCCAGTGCACCGCGAACGATACCAGGCGCACGCCTTTTTGCGGGTCGAAACGGCGCACCGCCTTCATGAGGCCAACATTGCCCTCCTGAATCAAATCTGCCTCGGCCAGGCCGTAACCTGAATAGCTGCGTGCGATATGCACCACGAATCGCAGGTGAGACATCACCAGTTCGCGCGCGGCCTGCAAATTGTCATTGAAAAAAAGATCCTCAGCGAGGGCCTTCTCGCGCTCGGCGGTGAGCACGGGTATGCTGCTGACGGCCTGCACATAGGCAGCCAGATTGGCTCCCGGTACCATCTGATCAACGGGTTGCAAACGCTTGCTCATAGGGCTGTTCTCCAATATGCATACTGTCAATTTTAGCAGTCTTTGCATTAGAGTGCTAACAGTGTAAAAGTTCCCGCCTCGGGGGGAAAATACTCATTATTTCCATATATTTCAGTACGTTGAGCCAGCATTGGCTCAGCGCGGCTCAATATCCGCCAGGTGACGCGAAACAGCCAGCCAGGCACCCGCCAGACCCAGTCCCGCCCCTACAAGCAGCAGATTGAGAACGCCCATCACACCAAGGCCGCTGAGATAAAACGGACTCTCGTAAAGCGCGGCCAGGCGACCCACGGGCGCTCGCACATACCAGAGAGCGGCCTCAACCAGCAGGCCGGCCAGGAGCCCGCCGCCAACACCGTACCACAGCCCGGTGTAGAGAAAGGGCCGGCGCACAAAGCCATTGCTGCCGCCCACCAGCTTTACAATTACAATTTCATCGCGACGGCTCTCGATTGCCAGGCGGATGGTGTTGCCAAGAATCAACACAACGCCCAGTACCAGCATCCCGCCAACAACGAGTACCAGTCGCTGGCTGATTTCCAGAATATTGTGCAGACGTCGCAGCCAGTCCATATCGAGCACCGCTTCGGCCACTTCGGGTGTGGCTGCCAGCTCCGCGCGCAACTCCCTCAGTGCCGTTTCCGTGAGGCTCTCCAGCGGTGTAACCAACAGCAGATGAGGCAGGGGATTCTGATCCAGGCTGGCTAGAATATCGCCAAAGCCGGAAAGGGCAGTAAATTCCGCCAGCGCGGCCTCCCGCGATACAAACGTCGCCGACTTCACATCGGCGCGCTCACGCAGTTCCTGAACGAGTTGTGCAGGGCGCTCATCGGCCAGCCCGTCGCGCAGGAACAGGGAGAGCTGGGCCGGGCTATCCCAGTTCGTGCTCAGGCGCCCGACATTGTCCAGCGCCACGTTGAGTCCGACGGGCAGCGCGAGGGCGATGCCGATCACGAGCCAGGTGAGCAGGCTGGCACCGGGGCTATCCAGCACCTTGAGCAAACTCTGTGCGGCAGACAACCTGTGGTGTTGCAGCCAGGCCCGGTAACGATCTCCCAGTTGAGTTCGACTGAGACTGGCACCCTCCCGGCGCGTTGCAGTCTGGCGGCGGCTGCTCACTGCGTACTCCCGCCCACCAACCGGCCCTGACGCAAGGTGATGATTCGGTGGTGCAGACGGGATATCAGCGCCAGGTCGTGGCTGGCAATCAGCACGGTCACTCCCACCTGGTTGAACGCTTCAAACAGTTGCATGATTTCAGCTGACAATGCGGGGTCGAGGTTACCGGTGGGCTCGTCCGCCAGCAGTATCTGCGGTCGCCCAACCACCGCGCGGGCGATACCCACCCGCTGTTGCTCTCCACCCGAGAGAGTCATTGGCAACGCGCGCTCACGTGCCAACAGACCCACCTTGTCGAGGGCTGCACGCACTCGACGACCGACCTCCCGGAAGTCGTAGCCGGAAATTACCAGCGGCAATGCCACGTTGTCGAATACCGAGCGATCAAACAACAGCTGATGATTCTGGAATACGACACCGATATCGCGTCGATGCCGGGGCACGCCGCGCGATTTCACTTTGGAGAGGTCGCGACCATCAATCAACACTCGCCCGCGCGTCGGGCGATCCATCAGCATGATCAGGCGCAACAACGTGCTTTTACCCGCACCCGAATGACCGGTAAGGAAAACCAGCTCGTCGCGCGCAATATCCAGGCTGACCTCGCGTAGCGCGTCATATCCTTCTGCGTAACGCTTGCTGACGCGGTCGAAACTGATCACGGGGAAGTATCGTCTATGGCGAACAGGGCCTCGATAAATTGCCGGGCAACAAACGGCCGCAAATCGTCAACGGCTTCGCCCACGCCGATGAAACGGATGGGCAAGCCGAGCTTTTTGGCGATGGCGAAAATAATCCCGCCCTTGGCGGTACCATCGAGCTTGGTCAGGGCTATGCCTGAAACGCCTACCCACTGCAGAAAATGCTCGGCCTGGGAGAGCGCGTTCTGGCCGGTACCCGCATCCAGCACGAGCATCACCTCGTGCGGCGCATCCGCGTCGAGCTTACCCATAACGCGCACGACTTTCTTCAACTCCTCCATGAGGTTCTCTCGATTGTGCAGGCGCCCCGCGGTATCGGCGATGAGAATATCTATGTCACGCGCCCGCGCGGCCTGCAATGCATCGTAGATGACCGAGGCGCTGTCGGCGCCACTATGCTGGGCCACTACGGGAACATCGTTGCGCTCGCCCCATACCTGAAGCTGCTCCACCGCGGCAGCGCGAAATGTATCGCCCGCCGCCAGCATCACCGATTGCCCGGACGCCATATAATGCTTTGCCAGCTTGCCGATGGTGGTGGTTTTGCCCACACCATTCACACCGACCATCAGGATGACAAAGGGTTTGCGACCGGAGGTATCCAGTGGCACTTCGCAGGGCTTCAACAGCTCCAGCAATTCCTGCTGCAGTGCCCCCTGCAGTGCCGCGGGGTCCGTCAATTCCTTGCGCGAGACACGCTGTGTCAGTCGGCCAATAATATCGAGCGTGGCATCCACGCCGACATCCGCCATTAGCAGTCTCGACTCCAACTCCTCCAGCAGTTCGGCATCAATCTCCTTGCGCCCGAGAAACAGGTTACCCATTCCCTGCACGAGATTATCGCTGGTTCGCCCCAGCCCTTTGCGCAGGCGTGAGAAAAAGCCCTGCCTGGGGGGTTCATCGTCCTTTTCTGCAACCGCTGACTGCGCGGCAACGGCGATGGAATCAGAGTCGGGCTCTGGCACGGGCTCGTTTACCGGCTCTGTCCTCGCAGTTGGCGTGGGTTCTGGGGGAACTGCCGCGGCAGTCTCCGCGGTGCCGTGCGATGCATCGCTCGCATCGGCAGCGTCGGTTGCAGCGGGTGCCTGCCCATCGCTGGTGGCGTCAACTGTGTCTGACGCCGGAGTGGCCGACTCAGCACCCGCGTTTTTTTTGCGTTTGAAAAATCTCATTGGCGTTCTGTTAGAGTATGCGCAAACGGACGTCTGCGATGGCGCCTATCCTACCACCCTTGTTTAAAGCGACGAAATGGCGAGATCCGACGCGCGCCGTGGTGACGGTCAATTGCGAATTATCGGCGGTGAGTGGCGTGGCCGCAGGCTGCGCTTTACACCTGCTGAGGGACTGCGACCCACTGCCGATCGCACCCGCGAAACCCTGTTCAACTGGCTGAGTCCAACCATTCGCAACAGCAGGTGCCTTGATCTGTTCGCCGGCAGCGGCGCGCTTGGCCTCGAAGCCCTGTCGCGCGGCGCCGCACACTGTGATTTCGTGGAGCCCGCCCAGCGCACTCTGGAGAGCATCGCCACGCACCTCGAAACACTGCAGGCCGCAGACCGCGCAAGCTGCCATAACAGCACTGCCGAGGCATTCCTCACCAGAACCACTTCCCGCTTCGACGTGGTGTTCATTGACCCGCCCTTTGGCCAACACCTGGCTGGCGCCGCCTGCAGACAGCTCGCCACCTGTGGCGCCCTGGCGGCCGATGCCATGATCTACGTGGAGACCGCCGCCACAGAACCGGCGCCGGAAATTCCAGACACCTGGGAATTGTACCGCGAGAAACGGGCGGGCGAAGTCGTCTACCGGCTATTTGCAACTGCCCCGCCTTGAGCGGGTCGCGTTGTCGCTATCCACCAAATTGTTTAACATCCGCGCTCTTGCCGTCATTGCAGACCCAGGCCATGCCTACCAATTGTGTGATCTACCCAGGCACCTTCGATCCCATCACCAACGGTCATGTGGATCTTACCGAACGCGCTGCGCGACTGTTCGACAGGGTGGTTGTGGCAATAGCCCACAGCGAAAAGAAAACGCCGCTGTTTTCCCTCGAGGAGCGCGTCGCGCTGTGCCGCTCATCACTGGATCATATCGACAACGTGGAAGTGGAGGGTTTCAGCAACCTGCTGACCGACTTCGCCGAGAGCAAGAACGCCCGCTGCGTGTTGCGCGGCCTGCGAGCGGTAGCCGATTTCGAGTACGAGTTTCAGTTGGCAAACATGAACAGGGCGATCAATCCCGAGTTCGAGAGCGTGTTCCTCACTCCTTCGGAGCACCTGTCCTACATTTCGTCGTCACTGGTACGTGAGATTGCCGCGCTAAATGGCGATATCACGCCCTTCGTACCCGAGCAGGTAGCTCGGGCACTGCAAGAGAAGTTTGCCTGACAGACGAAGCGGTGATCAGTTGCCGTTGGCGGCCGCTGCTGCTTCCTGTTTGGCCGCTTCCGCCGCTTCTTCGCGCGCCTTGACTTCGCGTGCCCACTCGATGTCTTTGTCGGTATAGCCAGTGTTGCGGCACCCGAGACAGCGCATGAAAGTGGTTTCGACCGGACCGGCGATCAGCGTGTCTGCCGCTTCTCCGGCATGTCCCGCCAGCAGCGTGAAGGGCAGGCTGACCAGCCAGGTCGCCGCTCCACCCACTACCATCACCAGACCGATTGGACGGGCAACCAGGAGGTCTCCGACCATGGCGAATTCGTTGGGACTCTCGTTGATCGCTTCCTGAGCCCAGAGCGTTTGCGGAGCGATCATGCATGTCATGACCAGAGCCGCTGAGAGGCGCCGTGCGCCAGTGATTATTTTCATTTTGCTACCCCCGGGTTTTGTACCCGCTTAAAATCCCCTGACCCCTACAGTGTAGCCGTTTCAGCGCTGACAGGTCACGCAGTAAACGCTGCTTCGCTGCCCCAAACGCTTCTCCCTCAGAGGGGTCGCGCACCGCCTGCAAGGCTGTCCTTCGCGCCCGTACACCAGCAGCCGCTGGGCAAAGTAGCCCGGCTTTCCGTCACCCCCAACAAAATCTCTAAGCGTAGTACCGCCCTGATCTATAGCCGAAGTAAGCACTTGCTTAATATTCTCGGCCAGGCGCACATAGCGTGTCATCGAAACGCGCCCCGCTGCGCGGTCCGGGCGAATTCCCGACATAAACAGCGCTTCGCTAGCGTAAATATTACCAACACCAACCACCACTTTTCCGTCCATGATAAATGCCTTGATCGGCCCGCGACGCCCACGCGAGCGATGGTAGAGGAAGGCGCCATCGAATTCGCTCGACAGAGGCTCCGGGCCGAGATGATCAAGCAGCGGGACCGGTGTGCCGGGCAACAGCCAGTGCACTGAACCGAAGCGCCTGGGATCGTTGAAGCGCAGGCACACGCCGCCGCTGAGCACCAGATCGAGATGGTCGTGCGGCCGGGGAGGCAGAGCGGGGGGCACAACTCGCAGCGAACCCGACATGCCGAGATGGATCATGAGAGTCCCGCCCCCGGTGCGCATAAGCAGGTACTTGGCCCGGCGCTCCACGCGCAGGATTGTCTCGCCCCGCAACAGCGCCGGCAGCTCCTGCGGCACCGGCCAGCGCAGGCGCGGCTGGCGCACAATCACCTCCACTACGGTTCGACCGAGGCAGTGAGGCTCAATACCCCTGCGGGTAGTTTCAACTTCGGGAAGTTCAGGCATGAAGGGCAGGCAAAGGGGCTATACAGAGACGACAGTTTAACGCAGTCCAGAGACAAAAAACCCCGGTCAAGGCCGGGGTTTATGTGCTCGGGAGCGCGCTCCCTACTTGATTTTGCCTTCCTTGTACATCACGTGCTTGCGTACCACGGGGTCATACATTCTCTTTTCCAGCTTGTCCGGCGTTGTCCGCTTGTTCTTGTCGGTCGTATAAAAATGCCCGGTACCAGCGGAAGAGTTCATTCTGATTTTGTCTCTCATGATCCTCTCCTTTAAACCTTCTCACCGCGAGCGCGCATGTCGGTCAGCACCTGCTCAATGCCTTTCTTGTCGATGATGCGCATGCCCTTGCTGGAAACCCGCAGGGAGATGAAACGTTTCTCAGCCTCCAGCCAGAAGCGGTGCTGGTGCAGATTCGGCAGGAACCGGCGACGGGTGCGATTCTTCGCATGTGATACGTTATTACCGGTTATCGGACGCTTGCCGGTAACCTGACATACTCTAGCCATGACTCTAGGTCTCCCAAAAATACGGGATTATTGAAAAACGTGGTGAGGCTTGAGGCCCCGAATTGGACCGCCCGCCGCGCAGAGCGCGACTTTATACCAGAGACCCACCCCCTTGGCAAGCAGCTTGCGCTGCGCTGAAGGTTGCCTTCGTCAAGGCTCGCCGCTGGCCTACAGAAGCCCTTCCTGGGCAAAAGAATACTCCCGGCCGCTGCCAACAATGATGTGGTCCAGCACCCGAATATCCAGCAAGCCGAGCGCTGCGCGCAGGCGCTCGGTGATTCGTTTATCGGCGCTGCTGGGCTCGGCGACGCCGGAGGGATGATTGTGGGCGAAGATCACTGCCGCCGCGCGATTCTGCAATGCCCGGATAGCCACTTCCCGGGGATAGACCGCCGCTCCGTCCAGCGTGCCGAAGAACAGATCCTCGCAACGCAGCACCCGATGCTGGCTGTCGAGGAAGAGGCAGCAGAACACCTCGCGATTGCGGCTGCCCAGGTGGTACTGCAGAAAGCGCCGGGTCTGTGCCGGGCTGTCCAGCACATCGCCACCACTTAGCTCCTGCAGCGCCTGGCGCCTGGCAAGCTCCAGCGCCGCCCGCAACAGTGCATAACGCGCCGGACCCACACCGGTACAGGCCAGGAGGCTGGACTGGCCCGCCCGCAACAGCCCACCGATATCGCCAAACTGCGTGAGCAGGCTGCGCGCCAGCTCCAACGCATTGCAATTGTGATAGCCCGTGCGCAAAAGTATCGCCAGTAACTCGGCGTCCGAGAGCGCCTGGGCGCCGTGTTCCAGCAGCCGCTCTCTCGGCCCCTCGCCGATCGTCAACCCTGCAATGGCCATGACACTCCTCCCTGAGTGCTACCGCGGCCAGTGTCAAGCAGCCCGGTCGATGGTATCGTTCGCTATCTTCCCAAGATGAGCATGCAAATGGCACATCTTTTCAATCGCAATGTGCTGCTGGGTGTCAGCGGCGGCATAGCGGCCTACAAATCCGCCGAGCTGGTGCGCGAGTTGGCGGAACGCGGCGCACAGGTGCGCGTAATCATGACGCATGGAGCGCAGGAGTTCATTACACCGCTCACGCTGCAGGCTCTGTCTGGCAACCCTGTGCACACCGAGTTGCTCGACGCCAGCGCGGAACTCGGCATGGGACATATCGAACTTGCGCGCTGGGCGGATGTGCTGCTGATTGCACCCGCCACTGCCGACCTGCTCGCCAGGCTCAGCAGCGGACGCGCAGACGACCTGCTCACCACCGTGGCGCTGGCAACTCCGGCGCCCCTTATGCTGGCCCCGGCCATGAACCAGCAGATGTGGCGCGATGCCGCCACCGCGGCAAACATAGCTACGCTCAGTTCTCGCGGCGCCAGTATCGTGGGGCCGGCACAGGGGGCGCAGGCCTGCGGCGACGTGGGACCCGGCCGGATGGAGCAGCCGGCGGCCATTGCCGAAGCTGCGGCCGCCCTGTTCAGCTCCGGCGCACTGTCTGGCAAGCGCGTAATCGTCACCGCAGGACCCACCCGCGAGGCCCTGGATCCGGTGCGCTACCTCTCAAATCACAGTTCCGGCAAAATGGGCTACGCACTGGCGCGCGCCGCAGTGGAAGCCGGCGCGCAGACAACCCTTATCAGCGGCCCTGTGGCCCTCGCGACACCCGAGCATGTCACGCGCATAGACGTTGAAAGCGCCCGGGATATGTTCGAGCAATGCATGGCGCAACTGGAACGTTGCGACGTCTTTATTGCCTGCGCAGCGGTTGCCGACTATCGCCCCGACAGCGTGGCCACACAGAAGATAAAAAAGGCCGCTGGCGAATTGACGCTCAAGCTGTTGCGCAATCCGGACATCGTCTCGGCGGTTGCCGCTGGCGATCCCCGTCCCTACACCGTTGGCTTCGCAGCGGAAACCCGCGACGTGCTGGCCTATGCGCGCGACAAGCTCGAGCGCAAAGGGCTCGACATGATCGTAGCCAATGATGTCTCCGGGAGCGATATCGGATTCAACAGCGAGGAGAATGCGGCAACCGTGCTATGGCGGGAGGGTGAGACCGTACTGCCACGCGCCACCAAGAACAGCATTGCCAGACAGATTATCCGATTGCTGGCAGAGCGGCTCGATTAAGTCCCCCGGCACAGGGCGGTATATGGTAATTCTGCACATTTACGGCTGTGGGAAAATGGAGAAATCCGCACTTGTGCATATTAGTCCCGCCGCCCTTGTACTATCATTTTTTACAGACACTGGCGGATCAACACATTGAAACTGACGCTCGGAAAAAATAACAAGACTCGACCGGCACCGGCTTCCGCTGCAGGCGGCAACGCACCCCAGGGCATAGCTGCCAAAGGCAATGCCCTGCGCAGTATCGGCTCCAACGCACTGCTGGGCCTGCTGATTGTTCTGGGGCTGGGCTTCGCCTACCTGCTGATGCTGCGCGAACCAAACATGCAGCTTGAGCAGATTGATCGTGTATCCCGATCTTTCGCCGTACAACAGGCAAGCAATATCCACAGCCTATTCAGACGCCTGGAAGAGCGTCTGGTGAGTGCCGCGCAGTCACCGCTTGCACTGTCTGCCATAGCCAGTCGCGCCCCGGGCGACATTGCCCTGGTAGAAGAGGCCCTGCTGGATTATTTTCCGGAGGTAGCCAGCCTGCGCATCATACCCGTGGGCGATCTCGGTACAGCGGATTTTTCCGAGGGCAACCGCGGCTTGCGCAATCACATCGAGGTGGACCTGGTTCGCCGCGCCAGTGAAGCAGAGGAAACCCAGCCGGAAGCCTACAAATTCGAAGACAAATGGCTGACTTCAATCGTGGCAAGAGTGTCACATCCCCGCATTCAGGATCGCCAGGCGGTAATGATCGTTACGCTGGACAACGCACAGCTATCCAGGCAACTCGCATCCCTGTCGAGCGAGGCGGGCAAGTTCAGTCTTGAACAGCAACACACCGCTTCTACCGGCACCAAGCGCGCAGACACAATCGCTGAAAGTGGTACGGGCGGCGAGAGCGATTACACACGCTATGCCGAGATACCTGGCACCACCTGGCGAGTGGCCTTCACTCCATCTGACGCCCTGCTGGCAGATATCGATGTTTCCCAGCGTCCACTATTCGCGGTATTCGGGCTGGCGATTCTCGCGGCGGCGGCGGCGGTGTGGTTTATTCTTTTCCGGTTTCCGCAGGCAATGAACGCGGAGCTGAACAGGATTATTTCCGCTGCAGATCGCAAAACCCAGCTTGAACTCAATGTTCCAGAGCTGGTCACCATTGCCAAGCAATTACGCAGAGCAACCTTGCGTGCACTTCGACAGAGCAACTCGGCGCCAGGACATTTGCCCCTCGCGGAGGTCGAGACCCTGGATGACGACAGCCCGGAACTGGCCAACCCGATGTTCCAGGCATCCCGCATTCTGGATCAGGACGACGAAACTCTCGATCTCGATCTCGATCTGGACCTGGCCGAAGAGCGCGCGGCCCGTATCGGCGACAGCGGCCTGCCGGGCCATATCTTCCGCGCCTACGACATTCGGGGGAATGCAAACACAGAGCTAACCGACGAGTTGGTGACAAGTATTGGCAAGGCGATTGGTTCGATTGCCGGCGAGATGGAAGAGCAGGCGCTGATTGTCGGCTGCGATGGACGCTCCTCCAGTCCGCGCATCAAATCAGCGCTGATCAAGGCGCTGATGGAGTCCGGGAGGGACGTGATCGACATCGGGCAGGTGCCGACGCCGCTAATGTATTTTGCTACTCATCATCTGGAATACCGTTCGGGCGTGATGGTTACAGGCAGCCATAATCCTGGCGCCGACAATGGCCTCAAGATCGTACTCAACCAGCACACCATTGCCGCGGGAGGCATCCAGGATATTCTCGAAAGGATAATCTCCGGCGAATTCTCCCGGGGCAACGGGCGAATGATCCGCGAGGACATCGTGCCGGCCTACATCGAGGAAATACTGCGCGATATTGCTATTGCCGTACCATTGAAAGTCGTCATTGACGCCGGCAACGGTGTCACTGGAAACATTGCGCCTGACCTGTTCGAGGAACTGGGCTGTGAGGTCGTTCCCCTGTACTGCACTGTCGATGGCAGTTTCCCCAACCATCCTCCAGACACCAGCAATGAACAGAACCTGGCGGATCTGTCGCGCGCGGTGAAGGAACACAAAGCGGACTTCGGAGTGGCCTTTGATGGCGACGGCGACCGCCTTGCCGTGGTCACTTCAAGCGGTCGTATCGTGCGCTCGGATGTGTTGCTGATGCTCTATGCGCAGGATGTGGTATCGCGCAATCCCGGGGCGGACGTGGTATTCGACGTGAAGTGTAGCCGCAACCTGACGAAGCTGGTAACGGCCAATGGCGGTCGTCCCGTGCTGTGGAAAACCGGCCATGCGTTCATGAAGGAGAAAATGCGCGAAACCGGAGCATTGCTGGGCGGTGAATTTTCAGGTCACATGTTTTTTGGCGAGCGCTGGTTCGGCTTTGATGACGGCATGTACGCAGCCGCGCGACTGGCAGAGATTCTGAGCACACACGGCGAAAGCCTTGACGACTGCATTGACAAGTTTCCCGCAACCATCAACACTCCCGAAATCATCATCCCGGTGGCCGATGACTACAAGTTCAAGCTGATGCAGAAAATCATCACCAGCGCTGACTTTTCTTCAGGCAAGGTGAACACGCTGGACGGCATCCGGGTAGATTTCACCGACGGCTGGGGCCTGGTGCGCGCCTCCAATACGGTCGCGGCACTAACCGCCCGGTTCGAGGCGGACTCCGCCGAACACCTCGAGGTCATCCAGGAGGAATTCCGGGCCCAGATCGGGCTGGTTGATCCGAAGGTTCAGCTCAACTTTTAACGCGCCGGCCCCCGCTGGCGACTTGCGGGATTTTCTATGTCTCTCGATCATGCAGCGGCGCTCAATGTCGCCAGGGTTCTGACTGAGGCGCTGCCCTACATCCAGCGCTTCACCGGCAAGACCCTTGTGGTTAAATTCGGCGGCAACGCGATGGTCGATCGCGAGCTGCATGAGAGTTTCGCGCGCGACATCGTGCTAATGAAGCTGGTCGGCATGAACCCCATAGTGGTGCACGGTGGCGGGCCCCAGATCGGTGCGCTGCTGGAAAAGCTCAACATCAAGACCGAGTTTGTCGACGGCATGCGAGTGACCAGCGCCGAGACCATGGATGTTGTCGAGATGGTTCTTGGAGGGAGCGTCAACAAGGAGATTGTCTCCTCGATCAATCGCAACGGCGGCAAGGCGCTGGGCGTCACCGGCAAGGACGGACAGCTGATTCGCGCCCGCAAGCTGCAGGTCAGTCGCTACAGCCCGGAGCTCGGCGCATCGGAAATCATTGATATCGGTCATGTCGGCGAGGTGGATCAAATTGATACCTCGGTGATTGATGTCCTGCTCTCCAGCCATTTCATACCGGTGATCGCGCCGATTGGGGTTGGCGCCGACGGCTGCACCTACAATATCAACGCCGATCTGGTGGCGGGCAAACTCGCCCAGGTACTGCGTGCGGAAAAGCTGATGCTGCTTACGAATGTTGCCGGACTGCTCGACAAGCAGGGGCAAATTCTCACCGGGCTCACCACCCGTCAGGTGGACGATCTGGTTGCCGATGGCACCATCAGTGGCGGCATGCTGCCGAAAATAGCCTGCGCACTCGATGCTGTGAAAGGCGGCGTCACCAGCGCGCACATCATCGACGGTCGGGTGCCGCACGCCGTGCTACTGGAAACCTTCACTGATGACGGCCTGGGCACACTCATCAGCAATCGCCGCTGAGCGCGCCTGAAAAAGCACAAGGCGCTGCGACATCCTGCCGACAACCCAAAAAGAGATACGCAGTCTACATAAATGCGTGCCTTTTGCGGTGGCCGTGTTGCAGCCCGACCGGGTAGCAGCTAGCATTGAGGCATTCGTCATTCGATATGGAACGTCATGCCTCCAAGGAAGTCGCAACGGCGCCAGCAAATTCTGGAAGCACTGGCCCAGATGCTGGAGGCCAATCCGGGTGATCGGATAACCACGGCGGGCCTCGCAAAGCAGGTGGGCGTGTCTGAAGCGGCGTTATACCGCCATTTCCCCAGTAAATCCAAGATGTTCGAAGGGCTCATCGAGTTTATAGAAGACACGCTGTTCAGCCGCGTCAACCTGATCCTCACCGAGGAACAGACGGCAGCTACCCGCTGCGAGAAAATGCTCCTGCTATTGCTGGCTTTCGCCGAGCGCAACCCCGGCATTACCCGCATTCTCACCGGTGATGCGCTTGCCGGCGAAACCGACCGGCTGCACCAGCGTGTCGCCCAGGTCTTTGATCGTTTCGAAACGCAGCTCAAGCAGGTGATCCGCGAGGCAGAGGTGCGCGAAGGCCTGCGCCCCGTCATACCACTACCGGCTGCGGCCAACCTTCTCATGTGCACTGCGGAAGGCCGCATATCACAGTATGTGCGTAGCGGCTTTCAGCGATCACCCACGGCTGACTGGCCCATACAGTGGGCCCTGCTGATCGACGGTTTTTTTCGCGAAGCCGTGACCCAGCCTCTAGGCAGTCAGGGCACCACCTACGTCAGCCAGGGTAGCTGAGCAACAGGCGCCGGGCGGCGCCTACCTTGTCTTTTCCTGCAACGAGCGGCGCAACGCCACCACCTCCAGCAGTTGCTCAAAACGCTCGATATCTGTCTGGTACTCGGCCGCAACCTCTTCTATCTCCCGCTGGCGATCGGCGATGGCGCGCTCGGTGACGCCGATCTCCGACTGCAGCTCCTCGATGGCGCGCAGTCTTGGCATGTCTACCTGCCGGCCAGAACGTTCTATATCGGCCGCCTCAGCCTGGTAGTTCTCAATTTTCTGCTTCAATGACCTGCGATTGCCTTTCAGAATGCTGAGTCGAATGCGCAGGTTGCTCAGGGCGCGCTCCCGCGCTGCCTCTATGTCTGCCACGGTGCTGTAGCGCAACATCAGAGATTCGTCCCATTCCCGCAGCCGCTCCTGTTCGGCCCGGGCTGCCTCCTCCTGCTTTTTCTGTGCGTCGGCCGCCTTTTTCTCCTCTTCCGTCAGCTCGCGGGGCACCACCCTGATGACCATGCCTTCATCATTCAGCACCTCGTAGCCCTTGCCCACATACTCGGCCGGCACCTGATAATCCACCACCACGTTGCCTTCGGCGTTCCGGTAACGGTAGAGCTCCTTTGCCTGCAGCAGCGGCGCGAAAGCCAGCAAGCAACCCAGTGCGAGGGCGCAACAACCTGTCGATGTCGTGAATTTCATGGGTACAAATATATGTCCTGGTCGATTCTGGTACAAGTCAGACACCGAATCGCTGGCGATAATCGCGCATCCGTTGCAGGTCAGCATCCTCTTGTGCGCCTTCCGCTTCCAGGTGGTCGATAATGTCGCTCATCTGAATGATACCGAATACCGGCGCCCCGGAGCTCTGCGCCACTTCCTGTACGGCGGAGCGCGTTCCCGCGCCACGTTCCTGCCGGTCGAGGCCAACAACAACGCCAGCGAGCTCGGCACCGGCCGCGGTGATCATTGCGATAACCTCACGCACCGCTGTACCAGCAGTTATGACATCGTCGATTACCAGCACTCTGCCGGCCAGTGGCGCACCCACCAGTACGCCTCCCTCACCATGCGATTTGGCTTCCTTGCGGTTGTACGCGAAGGGCACGTCCAGGCCGTGATGATCCGCCAGGGCCACTGCGGTGGTCGCCGCCAGCGGTATGCCCTTGTAGGCGGGCCCCAGCAGCACGTCAAAAGCGAGTCCGGCATCAAGGATGCGGCTGGCATAACACCGGCCGAGCTCGGCCAGTGCGCGTCCGCTCGCAAATGCGCCGGCGTTGAAAAAATAGGGGCTGATGCGACCAGACTTGAGGGTGAACTCCCCGAACTTCAGCACATCGTATTCGCGGGCTAGCTGGATGAAGTCACGCTGGTAGGGTTGCATGGTGAACTCTCTCAGTCAAAGCAGGCATTGTATTTGCCGGTTTTGCCGATAGAATACTCAATTCTGATCGGCATCACTCTCCACCACAGGAACTCGCAGCGGGCTTCCTCGCGGTTATTTTTGCGAGTATTGTCCATAATTACGCAGTAGATGGATCAGGATGCGCGCACTTTCCCTGCATTAGTATGCTTTGCGCAGGACACCTGCAGCCAGCCTGTAAAACGCGCCGGATCGCCCTGACAAATAATACACGCTCTCTTACCAAGGGGCTATGAATGAGAATCATCAGTTTCAGTGCTGACGGCCTGCAAGGCGCCGCGGCCAAAGGGTTTTACGAATGGCTAGAGGATCAGGATGCGGATTTTATCTGTATTCAGGATCTGCGCTGCTCGGAGTATGACCTGCAGGACAGCCTCTTTTTCCCCGAGCAGTACAACGCCTATTTCTTCGATGATATCGATGGCAAGGCCAACGGCGTTGCGCTCTACTGCCGGCAATTGCCCAAAGCGATCATGACGGGGCTGGGATTTGCAGACTATGACATGGAAGGGCGCTATATCCAGGCCGACTACGAGAACCTCAGCGTGGCCTGTTTGCTCGCGCCGGCCGCAGAACCCGGCAATGCCGAACAGCAGGAGCGCAAGAACACGTTCTTTTCGCTCTTCGGCGCACACCTGCAAAAAGTCCGCAACAAACGCCGGGAATTCATTATCTGCGGAAACTGGCAGATTGCACATAGTGCTGCCGACGTTCAGGACACCGAGCGCAACAGCACCGTCTCGGGCTTCCTGGCCGAGGAACGACAGTGGATGAACGAGCTGCTGGAGTCCGGCTACGTGGATGCGTTCCGTGAGATCAATTCCGACCAGGATGAGTTCAGCTGGTGGCCGGACGGAAACCGCGAGCAAAACGGCTGGCGCACGGATTTCCAGATCGTTTCGCAGGGGCTGCGCTACGCCGTTGATTACGGGGCAATTTACAAGTCGCGGGAGTTCTCCACGCATGCGCCGGTGATCATGGACTACGACATCGAGCTGTAACCGGGCAGTTTGCGGCCTGCTAGCTCACCCCTCGGCCAGCGCCGCCTTCTGCTTCGCCACCAGCTCCGTGATCCCCGCGGATGCCAGGCCCAGCATGGCGTCCAGCTCCTCGCGGGAAAACGGCTTACCCTCGGCGGTGCCCTGCACCTCGATGAAGCCCCCGGACTCTCCCATCACCACGTTCATATCGGTATCCGCGGCGAAGTCTTCCGGATAATCCAGATCCAGCACCGCGACGCCATCACACACACCCACCGACACCGAGGCCACCATCTGCAGCAGCGGATCCGTGCTAATGCGCTTCTCCCGCTGCAGGTGGTTGATTGCATCCACCAGGGCGACGCACGCGCCGGTGATGGAAGCGGTGCGCGTACCGCCATCGGCCTGAATGACATCGCAATCGATGTTGATGGTGTACTCGCCGAGGCGCGCGAGGTCGATCGCGGCGCGGAGTGAGCGGCCAATCAGCCGCTGGATCTCGACCGTGCGTCCGCCCTGCTTGCCGCGCGCCGCCTCCCGATCCATGCGTGAACCGGTAGATCGCGGCAACATGCCATATTCCGCCGTCACCCAGCCGCGACCCTCACCACGCATGAAACGCGGGACACCAGCCTCTACCGAAGCAGTACAAATTACTCGCGTGTCGCCGAAGCACACCAGTACCGAGCCCTCGGCATGGCGGGTATAATGCCGAGTGATACTGATATCGCGCAGTTGATTGGGCGCACGGCCGCTCGGTCGCTGCATGGATCTACCTCGTTTTCAGAAAAGCGCCAGTATACGCCTGCAGCAACCGGATCACAGTGCTGCGGGGCAACTGCCGTCCAGCTCTCATCTGTCGACAGTTCTGACAAGCTGCTACACTCGCTGCCTTCTTCGGGCAAAGGACCAGCAACGTGCCAGGCATACAGAGCATGACTGCTTTCGCGCGCGAGAGCATGCAGATTCCGGCGGGAACGCTCACGGTGGAACTGCGCTCGGTGAACCATCGCTATCTCGATTGCAGCTTCAAAGTGCCGGACTCGCTGCGCGCGCTGGAATCGCGCCTGCGAGAGCAGCTCACCACGGCGTTGGCCCGCGGTAAAGTCGATTGTCTGGTGCGCTTGCAACAGCAATCCGAAACTGCTGGCGAGCCGGTGATTGATGAGTCCAGGCTCACGAACCTGCTACAGGCCGCGCGGCGCATTGCGAAGCTCAGCGGCAACGACACTCCGCCGGATTCCCTGCAGCTGCTTCAATTCCCAGGAATTTACAATGCTGCAGAGACCTCCGAAGACGCCCTGATCGAGGCGGCCAGAGAACTGTTCGCGCGCGCACTGAAGGACCTCCAGGCCTCTCGGCGCAGGGAGGGCGAAAAGCTCGCCACCCTGCTGCACGAGAGGCTGGCCCAGGTGGAGCAGCAGGTGCACGCGACGCGGGAGATCCTGCCGGACATAATGCGAGCACAGCGACAGCGTATCACCCAGCGCATCGCCGAGCTGGACGTGGAGGTGGATCAGGGGCGCCTGGAACAGGAGCTGGTTTATCTCGCGCAGAAAGCCGATGTCGATGAGGAGCTGGACCGCCTGGAGGCACATATCACCGAGGTACAGCGCACGCTGGAAAAGGGCGGCCCCTGTGGCCGACGGCTGGACTTCCTGATGCAGGAGCTGAATCGCGAGGCGAATACGCTCTCTTCCAAATCCCAATCGGCCGGCACCACACTGAGCGCTGTTGAACTCAAAGTGCTGATTGAGCAGATGCGCGAACAGATCCAGAATATCGAATAATGGCAGACAGCGGACACGGACCCGGCATGACCAGCACAGGCACCCTGTACACCGTATCGGCCCCCTCCGGGGCGGGCAAGACCAGTCTGGTCAATGCCCTCGTCAACCGGCGCAGCGATCTGCGGGTTTCGGTTTCCCACACCACGCGCGCGATTCGTCCGGCGGAACGCGACGGCATAAATTATCATTTCGTGGAAGAAGCTGAATTTCTCGCGATGCTGGAGCGTTCGGAATTCCTCGAGCACGCCAGGGTCTTCGACAATCTATACGGCACATCGGCTGTGTGGGTCAGGGAACAGCTTCAGGCGGGGATTGATGTCGTACTGGAGATCGACTGGCAGGGCGCCCGACAGGTCAAACGAGTGCTGCCGGAAACCCGAGCCATTTTTATCCTGCCGCCCTCGCGGGCAACCCTGGTGGAACGACTCACCGCCCGCGGCCAGGACGACTCGTCTACCATTGCGCGGCGTATGAGCCAGGCCGTCGAAGAGATGTCGCACTATGTGGAGAGCGATTATCTGGTGGTAAACGAAAACTTTGAGCGCGCCCTGGTCGATCTTGAGTCGATCGTCAATGCCGAACGGTCGCGCACCGAACACCAGCAGATGCGCCTGTCGCGCATGCTCCAGGATCTGCTACAGCCCTGAGACGCCATCCGCTGCAGCCCTGAGCCGACGCCAGGTGTTAATTCACTTTATGCCCGCGGGCTTTTCACGGTATACTTTAGGGTTCATTCGGGGTACTGCGCCGATACATCGCGTCTGCGCGGTACCCCGCTCTAATATCGACCTGCGTATCCGGCCCGCTGGGCCCGGCGCATTTCACTTGGGAAGTAGATAAACATGGCTCGCGTAACCGTTGAAGATTGTCTGGATCACGTCGCAAACCGCTTCGAACTGGTAATGATCGCCAGCAAACGCGCCCGCCAGCTGGCCACGGGCGGCAAGGATCCCATGGTCCTGGAGGAGTCCGACAAGCCTACTGTGGTGGCGCTGCGCGAAATTGCAGAAGGTCTGGTGAGCGTGGATATTCTGAACCGTGAAGAAGAGATCGACGCGGAAGACGAGCTCGCCGGTGTCATGGACTCCAGCGAGGCGCTCTAACTTCCCATGGGCATCGCCACGCGTTTGTGACACAGGCCGCCATGCAAACCATCGATGCCCTCGACAATACCCTGCGTACCTATCTGCGGCCTGAACAGGCCAACCAGGTCAAACGCGCCTACTATTTCGCCGAGCAGGCACACTACGGGCAGCGCCGGCGTAGCGGCGAGCCCTACGTGACCCACCCGCTGGCGGTCGCCGGTATTCTTGCCGACATGCACATGGACCACCAGAGTCTGGCGGCCGCCATGCTGCACGATGTAATCGAAGATACCGGTATCGACAAATCCGCAATCGACCAACAGTTCGGCCCCACGGTGGCGGAGCTGGTGGACGGCGTGAGCAAGCTCACGCAAATGGAGTTTGAGTCGCTGCAGGAAAAACAGGCGGAGAACTTCCAGAAGATGGCGCTGGCCATGGCGCGGGACATCCGGGTTATTCTCGTGAAGCTGGCAGACCGCCTGCACAATATGCGCACACTCGGCGTGCTGAATACCACTAAAGCCCGACGTATCGCTCGCGAGACGCTCGATATCTACGCGCCCATTGCCATGCGCCTGGGCATGAACAACGTGCGCATGGAGTTTGAAGATCTCGGCTTCACCGCGCTGTACCCGATGCGGGCAAGGCGCATTGCGACGGCCATTCGCCAGGCGCGAGGCAACCGCAATGAACTGGTGGAGAAGATCCGCAGCCAGATCCACGCGGCCCTGGAGCAGGAGGGCCACGATGTCGCTGTGGTCGGTCGTGAAAAACACCTGTACAGCATCTATCGCAAGATGAAATCCAAGCGCAAGTCCTTCTCGGAGATCATGGATATCTATGCTTTCCGCATTATCGTGGACAGCGTGGACACCTGCTATCGGGTGCTCGGCTGCGTGCACAGTCTGTACAAGCCCATCCCCGGAGAGTTCAAGGACTACATCGCCATCCCCAAGGCCAATGGCTATCAATCGCTACATTCAGTACTGATGGGTATGCATGGCGTGCCGATAGAGGTGCAGATCCGCACCCGGGAAATGGAGGATATGGCAAACAACGGTATCGCCGCGCACTGGCTGTACAAGAGCGACGGGGGAATGGCAAACGGCAGCCACGCGCGCGCACGGGAATGGGTGCAGGGCCTGCTGGAAATGCAGCAACGCGCCGGCGACTCGCTGGAATTCATCGAAAGCGTGAAGGTTGACCTGTTCCCCGACGAAATCTATGTGTTCACACCCAAAGGACGCATTCTCGAGCTACCGCGCGGTGCCACTGCGGTCGACTTTGCCTACGCCGTGCATACAGACGTCGGCAACAGCTGTGTGGCTTGCCGTATCAACCGGCGCCTCGCGCCGTTGTCCGAGCCACTGGAAAGCGGGCAGACGGTAGAGATACTGACTTCGGCCGGCGCGCGACCCAACCCGTCGTGGCTCGATTACGCCGTGACCGCCAAAGCGCGCTCCAATATCCACCACTTCCTCAAGAGCCAGACGCAGGAAGACGCCGTCGCGCTCGGTCGCACATTGCTGGAGAAGAGCCTGGCGAACTTCGGCAGTAGCATGGATCTGCTCACCGAAGAAAGGCTAAGCACCTTTCTGCAACAGCACCATTATGCGCAACTGGAAGATTTTCTGGCTGATGTCGCCCGCGGTAATCGCCTGCCCACCATAGCGGCGCAGCAATTGCTGAGTGAGCTGGGCACCGCTCCTCGCCCGGAAGATGAAGATCACCCCGTGGCGATCTGCGGAACCGAGGGGTTCATGCTGAGCTACGCGCGCTGCTGCCACCCCATACCGGGCGATGCCATCGAGGGCTATCTCAGTGCGGAAAAGGGCGTGGTCGTGCATCGGGAGGAATGTAAAAACATCGCAGACAAGCGCGAAACCTCCGAACGTCTGGTGGCACTGCGCTGGGATGATGAGGTAGTGGGCGAATATCCTGTGGAACTGCGCGTGGAGGTGGAGAATCGCCGCGGCATGATTGCCGTGATCGCCACACGCATCAACAGCATGGGTATAAACATCGAAAAGATCTCCACCGACAACAAGGATTATCAGTTCGCCCTTGTCAGCATGGAGATGCTGGTAAAGAATCGTGTGCATCTGGCACGCATCATGAAACGCTTGCGCAGCATCCCGCATGTGCGCAAGGTAATACGCACCAAAAACTGAACCGCCGGCATCTCCGGCGCACAAATGGAGGACTCTGTTGAGCAATCGCGCTGTGATTTCCACGCCTTCTGCACCAGAAGCGATCGGGCCCTATTCCCAAGCTGTCAAAGTCGGCAACACCGTATGGCTCTCCGGGCAGATTCCGCTCGTTCCAGACAGCGGAGAAATGATAGAGGGGGATATTCGCGCACAGGCAACACAGGTTTTTGAGAATCTGGCAGCCGTGGCAGAGGCAGCGGGCGGCAGCCTGAACCACGCGGTGAAAATCAACATCTCCCTCCTCGACCTGGCAGATTTCGCCGTGGTCAACGAAGTAATGACCGCTTTCGTAAAGGAACCTTTTCCGGCAAGGGCCTGCGTTCAGGTCGCAGCACTACCGCGTGCTGCGGCAATTGAAGTTGAGGCGATCCTCGCGCTCTAGCTGTGCGGGAACCTGTTATTCCAGACTGAACCTAAAGCCCAAGCAGGGCACGGTAGCCGCTGCGGTAATCCGGATATTTGAGCCTATAACCGCTGGCATGCAGCGCCTTGTTGGCGCACCGCTTGTGCCCGGCGCTGTTGTGTTGAATCTGGTCCTCGCCTTGCTCCACCGCCACGCCGAGTTTGTCTGCGAGCCACGATTCCACTTCGAAGCGCGGCGCGGGCATATCGTCTACGCCGATGTAAATTGGTGACAGCGATTTACCGGCGGCCGCCGCCTGCAACAAGTGGTCGATAAATCCGGCGCAGTCCTCCCGGTGTATGCGATTGGTATAACGCACCGGCCGTGACGGGCAAATCTGCCCACGGCTGATACGCGCGAGCAGCCGCCCGCCCGGATTGCCATAGATACCACCGAAACGCACCACGGAGGCTCCGAGCCCCGAGCCCAGCAAGTGCTGCTCAGCCGCGATAATTGCCTGCGCCGACTCGTCCGTGGTGGTCAACGGACTTTGCTCATCCACCCAGCCGCCATCGCGCTCGGCAAATACGCGCGTGCTGCTGGACATGATGATATGTCGTGGCCGATGTCCACCCAGCCCCCGCAGCAGGTTTTGCATCGCGGTGTAAAAGCCAGTGCGATAGCCCTCCGCGGTGCGATCAAACGGACTAAATGTCGCGACGACAAAATCCGGCGCCAGCGACTCGGCAAAATCCAGGTTGCCCGGTACGGTATAATCCGCGGCATGCGCAATGAAGGCCGCAGGCAGCTTCGTCGTATCCCGCCGCACTGCGGCAACCTTCCAACCCTGCTGCGACAGGCTGGATCCCACTCGAATCCCTATCTCGCCGCAGCCAACCATCAATACTGACAGACGCTTCATAAACTCATCACTCACTGGTTACACTATGCGCACCGCCACCAGACGATCACCGCCATGACCCTAACAGAACTGCGCTACCTTGTGGCCCTGTCCGAGACAGGCCATTTTCGCAAGGCCGCAGAGCAATGCAACGTCAGTCAGCCAACGCTCAGCATCGCCATCAAAAAACTTGAATCGGAACTTGGCATCAGTCTTTTCGAGCGCTCGCGTCATCAGGTAAGCACCACGCCCACAGGAGAGCGTGTAGTCGAGCAGGCGCGCACCGTGCTCAAGGAAACGCACAACCTGCTGCAGCTTGCCGAGATGGGCAAAGACCCCCTGGGCAGCATGCTCTCGGTCGGGGCTATCTTCACGGTAGGCCCCTATCTGTTTCCCCGGCTGGTCAGCAGGCTGCAGGCGCTGGCTCCCAAGATGCCCCTGTTCATCGAGGAAAACTATACTGCGAGCCTGCGCGGCAAGCTCGCCCGGGGCGAGCTCGATGCCGTGTTTATTGCGCTGCCGTTCACCGAAACCGATGTGGTTGCCAAACGTGTTTACGATGAAGAGTTCGTGGTTGTTCTGCCGGCCGGCCACGCGCTCGCCGCCCGCAAGCGCATCGACCCTGCAGAGCTTGCGCACCACCGCGTGCTGCTGCTGGGGGAGGGGCACTGCTTTCGTGATCAGGTGCTGGAGGCCTGCCCGGGGCTACAGCAGGCCATCCGGGCTGATCACGGTCAGGGGCACGCGGTGGTGGAAGGGGGATCGCTGGAAACGCTCAAGCACATGGTTGCCAGCGGCCTGGGCATTACCGTATTGCCCGCCTCCGCGGCAGAAGTCGCAACCTACGGTGAAAAGACGCTGGTAGTGCGTCCTTTCACCCGGCCGGCGCCCAAACGCACCATCGCTCTGGCCTGGCGGGCCAGCTATCCGCGCCACGAGGCAATCGACATCATTGCCCGTGCGGTAAAACCCGGATAGCACACCAGTGGATGGGCTCAATCGAATCGACGTGCGCGAGCTGCGCGGAGTAGGGCCAAAGCTTGCCCAGACGCTGGCGGATTACGGCATTCGACATGTGGAGGACCTGCTTTTCCATCTGCCCCTGCGCTACCAGGATCGCACCCGTATCACACCGATTGCCGCCGCCCGCGAAGGCGCGGATCTTGTCATTGAGGCCGAAGTGCGCGCGGCGGATATCGTTTTCGGCCGCAGGCGTAGCCTGGTAGCGAGAGTGCAGGATGGCTCCGGCACCCTCACGCTGCGCTTCTTTCATTTTTCGGCGGCGCAGAAAAACAACCTGCAGCCCGGTGCCCGGTTGCGCTGCTTCGGCCAGGTGCGACGCGGCAGTTCGGGGCTGGAGATGTATCACCCGGAATACCAGAACCTGTCAGTCGATGCGGCTCCCGTTGAAAAGGCCCTGACACCGGTTTATCCCACCACGACGGGCATCTCGCAGCACCAGTGGCGCAGCCTGTGCGAACAGGCCCTCGCCCGACTGCGTCGCGCACAGGTTGAAGAATTACTGCCGCTTTCACAGGCTTATACCTACGATCTGGAGGCAGCGCTGCACTACCTGCACGCCCCCCCGCCCGATGCGCCCCTGGCGTTGCTCAGCGAAGGCGCGCACCCCGCACAGCTGCGGCTCGCGCTGGAGGAGCTGGTTGCGCACAACCTGTCGCTATTGCGCCTGCGGGAGGAACAACAACGCGAGGGCGCTCCGCCCCTGCCTCTGCGGCCGCGCATATTGGAAGAGTTTCTCGCAACACTGCCCTTCGCCGCCACCGGTGCCCAGCGCCGTGTGCTGGCAGAAGTGGCCGCCGACCTCAGCCGGCCCACACCGATGCTGCGACTGGTGCAGGGCGACGTTGGCTCCGGCAAAACACTGATCGCGGCGGGCGCCGCCCTGCAGGCCATCGACAACGGGTTTCAGGTGGCTTTGATGGCACCGACTGAACTGCTTGGGGAACAGCACCGGCAAAGCTTCCAGGCGTGGTTCGAACCGCTGGGGATAAAACTCGAGTGGCTCAGCGGCCGGCTGAAGGGTGCAAAGCGCAGCTCGGCGCTGGCGCGGCTGGCCTCCGGTGAAGCGCATCTGGTTGTCGGTACCCACGCACTCTTTCAGGCGGATGTGCGCTTTGCCCGTCTCGGGCTGGTAATCGTGGATGAGCAACACCGTTTCGGCGTGCACCAGAGGCTCACGCTTACCGAAAAAGGCGCCCTCGACGGGCGTCCACACCAGTTGGTAATGACTGCCACCCCCATTCCTCGCACACTGTCGATGGTGGCCTACGCGGACCTCGACTGTTCGGTCATTGACGAACTGCCGCCCGGTCGCACACCGGTTGGCACACTACTGGTAGACAGCAGCAGGCGCGCTGAAGTGGTTGGCCGGGTAGCCGCTGCCTGCGCCATAGGCCGCCAGGCGTACTGGGTATGTACCCTGATCGAGGAAAGTGACGTCTTGCAGGCGCAGGCGGCCGAAGCAACGGCGGAAGAACTGCGCAGCGCACTGCCGCAGCTCAGTATCGGGTTGCTGCATGGCCGCATGAAGGCCGCCGACAAGGCACAGGCAATGCTCGCTTTCAGGGCCGGGGAAACCGCACTGCTGGTGGCGACTACGGTTATCGAGGTGGGCGTCGATGTACCGAACGCGAGCCTGATGATTATCGAAAACCCCGAACGCCTCGGTCTGGCGCAGCTGCACCAGCTGCGCGGCAGGGTGGGGCGCGGCAGCGATGCCAGTCACTGCGTGCTGCTCTATCAGACGCCCCTCTCGAACAACGGCAGGGAACGCCTGGGCGCCATGCGCGAGAGTAATGACGGTTTCTACATTGCGGAGAAGGACCTGGCGCTGCGCGGGCCCGGTGAAGTGCTCGGCACGCGCCAGACCGGTCTGATGGAGTTTCGTATCGCTGAACTGCCCCGCCACAGCGATCTACTGCCCCAAGTGCAGGCGATGGCAGGCCACATTCGCGCCACGCACCCGGAGCGGGTGGATGCGCTGATCAGGCGCTGGGCGGGTGGCCGCGAGCGCTTCGCCAATGTGTAATCGCCCGCAGGCCAGGACGAGCCAGTTCCCTTCTCACCCCAGTATTGACGGCAATTCCTTCTGTAGTGCAATTTTCTGCTTTGTGGCGTCGCCGGTGAGGGCAAAACCAAGCAGCTTGCCGTTGCTATCGCGGAACTCCGCCTTGACGCTGTTGCCGTCCTGCTCAATCGTCCAGTCACCGTCCGTGCCGACCGCCACCGGCGACACCACCACCGGACACGCAGGGGTCTTGATGGTCACCGGCATCGCGGGATAATTCACCTCCGTGGGCTCACCCGCGAGCGTTCTGCCGAGGGCTTTGGCGGCCGCCATCAGGGGCGCAACGTACACCAGCACATGGCCTTCAACCTCGGCGCAATCGCCCATCGCGTAGACATTGGGCGCGTTGGTTTCCAGCAACCGATTGGTGACAATACCGCGATTGGTGGCGAGGCCGCTCGCGGCCGCCAACGCGGTGCGCGGCCGCACACCCACCGCCGAGACCACGATATCTGCCTCGATACTCTCGCCGCTGTTGAGACTTACCACGACACCATCGCCAGACAGGTTCACCTCGGTGACCAGCGGCCCGAAGTGGAAGCGTGCGCCCTTTTCTTCCAGCGCCGCCTGCACCGCCCTGCCAGCGGCCTCCGGCAACAACGTTGGCAGGCAGTGTCCGAGCGGGTCCACCACCTCCACGGCAAAGCCGCCGTTGAGCAGGTCGTTGGTAAATTCGCAGCCGATCAGCCCGCCACCAATGATGCATACTTTCTTCACGCTATTTTTTTCGATCGCCGCGCGAAAATCGGCATAGTCTGCCAGGTCGTTCACTGAGTACACGAGCTCCAGACCGTCGCCCTTGATCGGCGGGCTGATCACCTCGGCGCCCACGGCCAGCACCAGCTTCCCGTAGTGCACGGCGCTCTGGGCGTCACCGACCTTGAGAAGTTGATTCGCGGTATCGATCTCATTCACCTTGGTCATGGTCCAGACACTGGCCTTGAGCTGGCGCGCAATGCTGCCGGCATCCAGTTGCACGAGATCGGTCGGGCTGGTGTCTTTTGTATAGCCGGTGGAGAGCATCGGCTTGGAGTATGAGCGTCCGTCGTCAGCGGTAATCAGGATAAGCGGCGTTTCGGTATCGTGCTTGCGAAACTCCTTGGCGACGCCGTAGCCAGCAAGGCCTGTACCGAGAATAATCACAGGCGCGTGAACCTGGTCTACCACCGGTTCTTCGTGGTGTGGCGTGTCATCGACCGGGGCCTCCTCCAGCAGCTCGAAATCCTCCTTGCCAACCCCGCAATCAGGGCACAGCCAGTCTTCGGGCACGTCTTCCCACTTGGTTCCCGGTGCAATGCCGTCGTCTGGCCAGCCTTCTTTCTCATCGTAGATCAGGCCACAAACAATGCATTCCCACTTACTCATGCTGCTTCACTCCATCATTCCAGGGGTTCCCGAGGATTCCGGGCGGGGCACGCTGGCACGCCAAGGGCATGCCTTCGGTGGGGCTCTACGGCCGGACGGGGGACAAAATTTGAGACAGAACACTATAGGGTCGCGGCACAATTGTGCAAGAGTTTTCTGGCTACAGCGGCTGTAGCTACTGCGCTCGCAGGCTATGTGAGACTTGCAAGCATTGCGGCTATCAAGCATTCTCGCGACGTTTAGGAGGAGCCCCCGCCATTGCGCCCCGATCCCGACAGCCCCCAAAGCGCTTCCGGCTCCCGCGGGCCAATGCACCGACCGTGGCGCGACCAGCGGCGTATTGTCACGGAGCCGCGCTGGCGCACCGAAAAGCATTTCAGCAGCGCCACACTCACCCCGGGCTGCCGCCGGTGGCTGACTGATGACGGCTCGCTTACCGCGCGCTTGATCGGCCTGCGCCGGGGAGAGTTTCGCGTGCAGCGCCTGTCCCAGCGATGGGATGTGCCATTGCCGTCGGAGCGGCGATTGCTGGGCGAAGCGCCGCGACAGCTTGCGCTGGTGCGCGAAGTCGCGCTCTGGCTGGGAAACCATCCCGTGGTGTTCGCGCGCAGTGTCTTTCCCGTCTCCAGCCTCGGGGGCAGCCTGGGACATCTCCGGCGTCTGCAGAATAAGTCCCTGGGCGCCATTCTCTTCCGTCACGCCGACATGCAGCGATCGCCCTTCGAGCTGGCGAATATGCCCGGCGACTGTGACTACCTGCATCCGGACCTGCGACAGGACAGCCCGGTGTGGGGGCGTCGCTCGCGATTCGATGTGGCAGGCAATGCCCTGCTGGTCAGCGAAGTCTTTCTAAAAGCGTTTACGCCATGGCAGGCGACACTCCCGGTGCATCGCAGCCAGCGCGGAAGGGTAAGCACTGCAATTCTCCCGGCAACGCAGTAAGCTAGGCTTTTGGCTTCAGGCGATCCAGGCTCGATGAACAGCCCTTCACGGCTCAGCGCTTACCTGCATCTCATTCGTTTCGACAGGCCCATCGGCACGCTCCTGTTGCTCTGGCCCACTCTCTGGGCGCTGTGGATAGCCGCCGGCGGCGTGCCAGACTACAAACTGCTGGCCATTTTCGCGCTGGGCACCTTCCTCATGCGCTCCGCCGGATGCATCATCAACGATTTCGCCGACCGACACCTCGATGGCGGCGTGGCGCGCACCCGGGGCCGACCACTGGTCGTTGGCACAGTGAGCGAGCGCGAAGCGCTGCTGCTGTTCTCGGCGCTGCTGGTTCTCGCTTTCATGCTGGTGCTCTTGACCAACCGGCTCACGGTAATGCTCTCGGTCGCCGCGGTGCTTCTGGCGTCCACCTATCCGTTCATGAAACGCTTCACCCACATGCCGCAGTTTGTGCTGGGCGCTGCGTTTTCCTGGAGCATACCCATGGCGTTTGCCGCCCAGCGCGGCGCACTGCCACCCGCCCTCTGGCTGCTGTACGCGGGCAACCTGCTGTGGACAATGGCCTACGACACCAAGTACGCGATGGTGGATCGCGAGGACGATCTCAAGATAGGCATCAAATCCAGCGCCATCCTTTTCGGCCGGCACGACAGGTTGATCGTGGGCGGCCTGCAGGCAGGTTGTTTGCTCTGTCTGTACCTTGCCGGCCAGGCGTTTGCGCTAGGCCTTGTCTACCAGCTCTCGCTGGCTGCGGCAGCAGCGCTGTTTGTCTACCAACAGCACCTGATCCGCGCCCGCGACCCCCAGGACTGCTTTCGCGCCTTTCTGCACAACAACTGGGTCGGCATGACCGTCTTCGCTGGCATCGCACTGCACTATTCGATAGGCGGACGCTGACCGTATATATGCCGGAATCAGCCGCATCAGAGCAGTTCACCGCCGAGTTCGCCACCAGTCTGGCAAGCATCAGCCCCGCAGTCTGGAACAACCTGACCGGTGTGGACTATCCGTTTCTGCGCCACGAGTTTCTCTACGGCCTGGAAAAGACCGGCTGCACCAACGCCGAGACCGGCTGGCAGCCCTGTCACCTGTTGTTGAAGCTCGGAGAGGAGATCCAGGCAGTCATGCCCCTCTATCTCAAATCCCACTCCTACGGAGAGTATGTCTTCGACTGGTCATGGGCGGACGCCTGGGCGAGCCGGGGCCTGCACTATTATCCCAAGCTGCTGACGGCAGTTCCCTTCACTCCCGCGGGCGGTCCACGCATCGGCACGCGCGATGGCCTCTCGGAAGCCGCCGCCGCACCCCTCGTGCTGGATGCGGTCAGGCACTTTGCCAGCGAGCGCGACCTGTCCTCGTGGCACCTGCTGTTCCCTGCGGAGTCGGTCAGTGCGGCGTTGCAGGCGCAGGGCATGCACCAACGCGAAGCGGTGCAATTTCACTGGTTCAACGAGGGCTACAGCAGTTTCGCGGATTTTCTAGCGGGCTTCAGCAGCCGCAAACGCAAATCATTGAAGCGCGAACGCAGGCGCATCGCAGAACAGGGCCTGGTGATGACCACCCGCACGGGCAGCGACATCACCGAAGAAGACTGGACACAATTCTACCGTTTCTACCAGCTCACCTACGCCAGGCGCAGCGGACATGGAGGCTACCTGAGCCGCGAGTTTTTCCTCGAAACGGCGGCCGGCATGGGCGATCAGGTGGTGATGGTGCTGGCGCATCACGGCAGCACCCCGGTGGCAGGTGCGCTCTGCTTCCGCTCCAGCGACACGCTGTATGGCCGCTATTGGGGCTGCGAGCACGATTTTGACTGCCTGCACTTCGAAGCCTGCTACTACCAGGGCATCGACTACTGCATTGCCAACGGGCTTTCCCGGTTCGACCCCGGCGCGCAGGGCGAACACAAGATACAGCGCGGGTTCCGACCAACCACCACCCTGTCCAACCACTGGATCGCAGATCCGGCGCTGTCGGCGGCGGTGGCTGACTTTACGCGGCGCGAGGCTCAGCATGTCGCCCAATACAAGGAGGATGGTGCGCGCCTGCTACCGTTCAAGTAAAAACGTGTGTGGCGGATGCAGTCGCCGGCCAATGTTTTGCTGTCGTACTAAGAGTTGCGCCAAACCAGCAATCGATTGTTGGCCGGCATTTCATGGTCGTTACTGAGTGTGAAACCGGCCTGTTGCGCCAGCGCATCCACCGCTTCGAAATCGCGAATGGCGCTCAGCGGATGCTGCTGGGCCAGCCACTGGTCAAACCGCGCGTTGCTGTCGCTGGTGTAGGAGCCGTTGTAATTGAAAGGGCCATATACCGCCAGCACAACCGGGTGCTTTGCCTGACGGGCGAGGGCCTCAAACAGCGCTGTCACCGCCTCAAACGGCATTATATGCAGGCTGTTGGCGGTAAACACTGCATCGGGAATAGCCAGGGGCCAGGGGTTGTCGCACACATCAAGCGCCACTTCGGGTAACAGGTTGTCACCGGCATACGCCGCGCAACGCGCGTGCAGCATGCCAAGGTTCTGCGCTATGTCCGTGGGTTGCCAGCTGAGGTGCGGCAGTTTTTCAGCGAAATAGCAGGCATGCTGCCCGGTACCGCTGCCTATCTCCAGTACACCGCGACAGTGGGCTAACTCCCGGTTGAGTACACGCAGAATCGGTGCCTTGTTGTTCTCGCACGCCTGGGAAAAAGGCAGGTTTTGCAAGGAAGACAAAATCGTCAACCCGGGACTTTGTCACGCGTGAAAACCAGTTCGCGAGCAGTCGACTCGCTTTTGTTGTAGCGGTAGCCGTCCCTGCGGAATTTCTTCAACCCGTCCGGCTCGTTCAGGCCCTGATCAATAATGAAACGCGCCATCTGCCCACGGGCTTTCTTGGCAAAAAAGCTGATCACACGGTACTTGTCCCCCTTGAGATCCTTGAACACGGGCGTCACCACATCCGCCCGAAGATCTTTCACATGTACCGCCTTGAAGTACTCATTGGAGGCCAGGTTGACCAGCACGCGCGACCGGGTTTTGCCCAACTGCGTATTCAGAGAGTGCGTGATACTGTCGCCCCAGAATTCATACAGGTTGTCGCCGCCGCTATTGGCAAACTTCAGCCCCATCTCAAGCCGGTACGGCTGCATCAGGTCGAGAGGGCGCAGCAACCCGTAGAGGCCAGACAGGATACGCAGATGCTTTTGTGCGAACGCGAGCTGCTCGCTGTCCATCGTCTGCGCCTCCAGACCGGTGTATACATCGCCCTTGAACGCCAGAATCGACTGTTTGGCGTTGTCCAGACTGAAAGGCAAACCCCAGTTCATGAAGCGCTGATGGTTGAGGCGGGCGAGTTGCTCACTAACCCCCATCAGCGAGCGTATACCCTGCGGGCTGAGGGCGCGCGCGTCTTCCACAAGGCGCGCCGATCGCTCGATAAACTCCGGCTGCGTGGCCTTGCGCGAGGTGGGCGGTGTCTCGAAATCGAGGGTCTTGGCCGGTGAGATAACAGTCAACATGCTGTGCTTTCCAATGCAGTGAGGCCGGGCGTACAACTCACCCGACGCATCAGGCTATGATACTCTGCGCACCAATAATCAAAAAGTCCTGTTGAGCCTGCCTTTGCTGCGCACCCTCATACATTACATCGACGCCTTCACCGAGCACAGCGGTAGATTACTTGCCTGTCTGAGCCTGGCCATGGCCCTGCTCACGGCGCTCATCGTGGTACTGCGCTACGGTTTTAACGTTGGCAGCATCCCCGCTCAGGAAACTGTCATATACATGCACGGCAGCCTGTTTCTACTCGGTGCCGCCTACGCATTGAAAGCCGGCGCGCACGTGCGCGTGGATATTTTCTACCGCCGCTTCAGCGCGCGTGGCAAGGCCTGGGTCGACAGCATTGGCGCCATCCTGTTTCTGTTCCCCCTGTGCGCATTTATTCTGCTCAGCAGCTGGGGCTACGTGTCCGAATCCTGGTCGATGCGCGAATCCTCGCCCGAGCCCGGCGGTATTCCCGCCGTGTTTCTACTCAAAACCCTGATTCCACTGGCGGCGCTGACGCTGGCGCTGCAGGGCGTTGCCGAGCTTTTGCGCAATGCGCTCGATCTGATGCAGGGCGAATAACGCCGATGGATTTCATCGCCATCTATCTGTTTCTCGCGGTCTGCCTGTTGCTAATGTTCGGCTACCCGGTGGCGTTCACTCTGGCCGGTACGGCCCTGGCCTTCGCCGCCGGCGGCGTGCTGCTGGGGGCATTCGACGCCGGTTTTCTCTCGGCGCTTCCCGGGCGCATCTTTGGCACTGTAAACAACACCACGTTGATTGCGGTCCCGCTGTTCATTCTGATGGGCACCATTCTGGAAAAGTCCCACGTTGCCCAGGAGTTGCTGGAGAGCATGGCGCGTCTATTCGGACGGCTGCGCGGCGGGCTGGGTATTTCGGTGGTGGTCGTTGGCATGTTCCTGGCCGCAAGCACCGGCATCGTGGGTGCGACCGTCGTCACCATGGGCCTGCTGTCGCTTCCGAGCATGCTGCGCAGCGGTTACAGCCCCGCGCTGGCCACCGGCACCATTGCGGCCACCGGCACGCTGGGACAAATCATCCCCCCCTCCATCGCACTGGTACTGCTGGGCGACATCCTTTCCAACGCCTACCAGCAGGCGCAACTCAACATGAACATCTTCAATCCGAAGACCGTGTCGGTGGGAGACCTGTTTGTTGGCGCGCTGATTCCGGGCCTCCTGCTGGTAGCAATGTACATCATCTATCTCCTCATATACGCCCGACTGAAGCCACAGGCTGCGCCGCCATCGTGTACGCCACCCATCGCAATCACGGCTGTGCTGAAAGGGTTGCTGCCTCCGCTTGGCCTGATCGCACTGGTGCTGGGTTCGATTCTCGCGGGCGCTGCGACACCCACAGAGGCCGCAGGTATCGGCGCAGTCGGTGCCCTGCTTTTAGCCTGCGCAAAACGGCAGATGACACTGCAGAGGCTCTCTGCTGCGCTGCGTAGCACGCTCGAAATCACCTGCATGGTCTTCATGATTCTGATAGGAGCGGCCGTGTTCTCTCTGGTGTTTCGCGGCTTCGGGGGTGAAGAGCTCGTACAGGGGTTCTTCCATACTCTGCCCGGCGGGGTCGTCGGCGCAACCCTGATGGTAATGCTGGCGATCTTCCTGCTGGGCTTCATCCTTGATTTTATCGAAATCACTTTCGTTGTGGTGCCGATCGTGGCCCCGATACTGCTGGCAATGGGTCTCGACCCGATCTGGCTGGGAATAATGATTGCGCTCAACCTGCAAACTTCCTTTCTCACGCCCCCATTCGGTTTTGCGCTGTTTTATTTACGCGGTGTGGCGCCCGAAAGCGTGGCCACCGCCGCTATCTACCGCGGTGTGATTCCTTTTATAATCCTTCAGCTACTGCTAATGGTGGCGCTGTGGTTCTGGCCCGGCATGGCCACCTGGCTGCCCGGCGTTCTCAATTAGACGACAGGCAACGCTACCCAGACACCATCTCAAGGACAGGGATATGAGCGACATCGATACCAATCCAATGCCCCAGGGCGATCTCGCGCTGCAAACCGTTGCCATGCCCAAGGATACCAATGCCAGCGGCGATATTTTCGGCGGTTGGCTGTTATCGCAAATGGATATCGCCGGCATGATTGCCGCAGGCGAGGTGGCCGGCGGACGGGTGGCGACAGTGGCCATTGATGGCATGGCGTTTCTGACCCCGGTACATGTGGGGGCGGTGGTATCGTGCTACTGCGATGTGCTCGAAATAGGCCGCAGCTCCATTCGTATCGTTGTCGAGGTGTGGATCAATTCCCAGCACGATGGTGAGCCCCTCAAGGTGACTGAGGGGGAGTTTGTCTTCGTCGCCATAGATGAAAACGGCAGGACCCGGGCAATCAAGCGCTGAAACAAGCCCACGAAGCGGCTGTCTGTCGCACGGCTAATACGCCTCGTCGCCAAGCACGGTATCGCGCACGTTGGTGTAGGACTGCTCTGATATGTGATGGTAACTGCGTGCGCCGTTGTAGAAATTGCGATACGACGCGTACACGCTGGCTGCCAGAGGGTCATCTTCCACCAGCTCATCGAGCGCCTGTCGTGTTCCCACCCACAGGGCGCGCAACACGTCGTCGGGCAGGCGCCGCAATTGCACATCGTGTTCATTCACCAGACGTGTCAGGGCGGCATTATTGCGCGCCGTATACTCATCGAGCATGTCCTGATTTACCGCGCGCGCTGCGTGCCGCACGATCGCCTGCAGATCTTCGGGCAACGCCTCGAGGGATTGCCGGTTGACGATAAACTCGAGCATGGCGCCCGGTTCGTGCCAGCCCGGGTAGTAGTAATATCTCGCTACCTCCTGAAAACCGAAGGCCAGGTCATTATAAGGGCCGACCCACTCCAGCGCGTCAATCACTCCCGTCTGCATTGCAGTATAGAGTTCTCCGCCGGCTATGCGCACCGCGGTTCCTCCGGCGGCGGCAAATACTTCGCCCGCCAGGCCGGGTATACGCATCTTGAGACCCTTAAGGTCGTCAATCGAGTTGATCTCGCGATTGAACCAGCCCGCCATCTGCACGCCGGTGCTGCCTCCGGCAAAGGGCACCAGATTGTGCGGCGCGTAGGCCTGTCTCCAGAGATCGAGACCCCCGCCGTAGTGCAACCAGCCGTTCATTTCCTGCGCATTCATGCCGAATGGCACCGCCGTAAAGAAGACTGCCGAGGGAATCTTGCCCTTCCAGTAATACGCCGCGCCATGGCCGGCATCAGCAACGCCCTGCGAGACCGCGTCGAATACCTCCATGGCCGGCACAATCTCCCCGGCGCCGTACACCCGGATTATCAGGCGTCCGCCGCTCATTGCCTCCACGTATTGGGCAAAATTCTCCGCCGCCAGACCCAGGCCCGGAAGGTGCCGCGGCCAGGTTGTAACCAGTTTCCAGGTATAGCGCTCGGCTCCGAATGCAGCCTGCGCCTCGTGGTTGCCATTGTGCGCGCCACCAGTGGACACTTCCCTGGCCCACAGGCCGAGTGCCGCAACCAGAGCCGCGAGCAAGGTCAATATGATCAGTGGTGAATAGCGTGTTTCGGCAGAAGCGTTGCCCATGGCCCGGATCTTCCCCGTGAATCTTGTTATAGCAGTTGCAGGTTGGCGTACTGTAGCACCAGCCACTTGCCTCCTTCGGCATCGAAATTCACCTCGACGCGCGCGCTGGCACCGCGGCCCTCGAAGTTTAGCACGACCCCTTCACCGAACACCTGATGGTAAACGCGCTGACCCAGTGATAACGCCGTATCAGGCACCTGCGCATGCGTCAGGCTACTCACCGGTTGCAACACGGTGCCATGCAAGCGAACCTCCTGCAGAAACTCGGACGGAATCTCCCGTACAAAACGCGACAGCGTGTTGAAATTTTCGCTGCCATGCAGTCGCCGGCTTTCGGCGTAAGTCATCACGAGCTTTTCCATCGCCCGTGTGATACCCACGTAGCACAGGCGCCGCTCTTCTTCGAGACGGCCGGGCTCATCGATGGACATGCGGTGCGGAAACAGGTTCTCTTCCATACCCGCGAGAAAGACCAGCGGGAACTCCAGGCCCTTGGCCGAGTGCAGCGTCATCAACTGTACGCTCGCCTGGTGTTCATCGGCCTGCGCATCCCCGGCGTCCAGCGCCGCGCTATCGAGAAATTGCTGCAATGGAGACAACTCGCTTTCCTCGGCTACGAACTGTTTTGCGGCGCTCACCAGTTCCTCAAGGTTCTCCACCCGCGCCTGACCTCTTTCTCCTTTCTCCTTGCGGTGAAACTCCAGCAGGCCAGAGGCGTGATTGGCGTGCTCGACCAGCTCCTGCAGAGTCATTGCATCTGTGCCGCTGTCGAGTTCATTGATAAGTATCTGAAAACCTTCCAGTGCGGCCAGGGCACGCGCCGACAGCAGCTTCTCTTCGGCAAGCACCTGCATTGCAGACCACAGCGGCATCTCCCTCTCACGCGCGCACTCGCGCAGTACCTCGAGTGTTTTGCTGCCGATGCCTCGCGGCGGGGTATTGATAACCCGCTCCATTGCGGCGTCGTCACTACGGTTGGTGAGCAAGCGCAGATAGGCCAGCGCATTGCGTATCTCCAGTCGCTCATAGAAACGCTGTCCGCCGTAGATGCGATAGGGTATCCCGGCGCGAATAAGCGCTTCTTCCAGCACCCTGGACTGCGCATTGGACCGGTAAAGCACCGCGGCGGAATCACAGCTGTTACCAGTTTCCAGCCATTGCTCGATCTGCTCAACGATGTAACGCGCCTCGTCGTGCTCGTTATAGCCCGCGTACAGACTAACCGGCTCGCCCGATTCGCCCGCCGTCCACAGTTCCTTGCCCAGTCGGCCAGCGTTGTTGGCAATCACACCATTGGCCGCGCCCAGGATCGTTTGCGTGGATCGATAGTTCTGTTCGAGTCGCACGATGCGCGTGCCGCTGAAGTCTGAAGTGAAACGCTGGATGTTCTCTATTTTTGCTCCGCGCCAGCCGTATATCGACTGGTCGTCATCGCCGACGGCAACCACCGGGATGTTCGCGCCTGCCAGCACGCGCAACCAGGCATACTGGATCGTATTGGTGTCCTGGAATTCATCCACGAGAATCTGGCGGAAACGTCCCTGATAATGTGCCAGCACATCGGGATTTTTCAACCACAGTTCGTGCGCGCGCAACAGCAGCTCGGCAAAATCCACAAGCCCCGCGCGCTCGCAGGCTGTTTCATAAGCGCGATATACCTGCAGCATGGTCTGGGCAAACAGGTCGCCGGGGGCCGCATCGACATGGGCGCTGCGCAGGCCCTCGTCTTTCTGCGCATTGATAAACCACACGGCCTGTTTGGGGGGCCAGCGGGCTTCGTCCAGCTCAAGCTCGCGGCAAACCCGCTTCACCAGGCGAAGCTGGTCATCGGCGTCCAGAATCTGGAAGTTCTGGGGCAGCCCGGCTTCCTGCCAGTGCGCCTTCAGCAGGCGGTGGGCAAGCCCATGAAACGTTCCCACCCACATGCCCCGAGCGGGGAGCTGCAGCATTTCCTCGATGCGCCCGCGCATCTCCTTTGCCGCCTTGTTGGTGAAGGTGACCGCCAGAATCGACCAGGGGGAATAATCCTCTGCTCGGATCAACCAGGCGATACGATGCACGAGCACGCGCGTCTTGCCGCTACCGGCGCCGGCCAACACCAACAGGTTGGCGCTTTCAGCAGCGACCGCGTCTCGTTGCGCCTCATTCAGGGGGGAAAGGATATCGGATACATCCATTGCTGCATTCTAACGGACTGCGCGAGCCGAACGTACTGTTTCCGCAGCCTTTCGCGCACACTCTTCCGGGTGGTGCGCGATCCCAATAATTGCACAGCATCTGCGTGCGCTATCGGGGGATTTGTCTGGTACTATCGCCCCACGCTTCTAACTCACAGGTGCTGTTGGCTATGAAAGAAGAACGCGAGGATTCTCCCCACTCCAGCCGCCAGCCCCTCCCTGGATTTACCAGCAGCCGCACGCCCACCAATACCGATCCGCTTCGGGATCCGTCTTTTACTTCTCTTGAAGAAGACGCATTTGATACCTACGACGAGCCGGACCGGGACAGGGATATCGCTACAGGCTTTCGCGAAGAGCGCTTCGAGGAGGAGGACGAGGCCTTCGACGATCTGCTTCCCGAAGAGCTGCAGGCGGATGAGGCTTTGCTGTTCAGGGAACAAAGTGAATTCCTGCGCTCCGAACGTGGCCGGCTCGAAGCTCAACCGGCCTCCAAAGACCGCAATATCGAGTGGGACGAGGAAGAAGACGAGCCGCCAGGGCGCTGGGGCCAGGAAACGGCCGACGAGGAGGAAGAGGAAGACTGGCGCGACGCACAGGCTGAAATCAATACCTGGCAGGAAGATGACTCCGGCGATACCGGTGTCGCCAATGACTGGACAGACGACGAGGAAGAGTACGCGGTGGAAGAGGACGAACAGAGCGGCGGATGGCCCCTCGGGCTTATCGCTGTTGGCATCATAGCGCTGCTACTGGTGGTGGCGGGCGGCTACGGCATCGTGCAACAACGTGCCGCTACCCAGGAGGAGATTGTAGAGCTCAGAGCCGCTCTGGCGACGGCTGTCAGCCCGCAGGAGGTCACCGCAAGCCGTGCGGCCCTGCAGGAAGCCAATGAGCGCAACTTCGAGCTGGCCGCCCAGGCCGAAACGCTGGTACGCGAAAACCAGCGGCTACGCGATACCGTAGCCGGCCTGGAGGCCCAGATCCAGGCCCGGCAAGCGACACCCGATACAGCTGGCGCCGCCACCGAAGCCACACCCGCGAGCGAACCCGCAGCACCGGAACCAGCGGCGCAAGAACAGACGGCGCCCGCGACCGCGCCCAGTGCCGCTGCCGCGAGCGGCGACTGGTTCGTAAACTTCGGCTCCTACGGTCAGCGCAGCGCGGCTGAGCAATGGATTAGCCGCCTGAAGCCTGGCGCAGGCAGCGTGATCGTCGCCGAGGGGACCCGCAACGGCAATACCTTCTACCGTGTGCGCGTAGTAGGGCTCGCAGACAGGGCCGCCGCCGACGGCGTCGCGCGCAAGCTGGAAAAAGACTGGGGTCTGCCCAAGCTGTGGGTCGGCAGCGAATAGTACGCCCCCCCCGCGCTCTTGGCAGCGGGGCGCGGGCCTGTTAATGTCTTTTTCCCCGCATAACAAGGGATTTACTATGAAATCTTTCGCGCTCACTCTCATCTGCCTGCTCACGGCGGGCACCGCTCTGGCTCAGGACTGCACAGCACCCGCTGAGCCTAAAATCCCCGACGGCAGCTCTGCCGACATGCAGCAGATGCTCGATGGACAACAGGCTGTGAAGGCCTTTCAGGCCGCAAACTCAGAGTATATGGACTGTCTCGACCCCAAGATCGCAGAGGCGACCGAGAAGGTGACAGCAGAGGATGCATCTGAGGCAGACCTCTCCACACTGAAGTCACTGGAGGAAGCCTACAATGCGGCTGTTTCGCGCGAGGAAAATGTCGCCGAAGAGTTCAACTCCGAGATCCGCGATTACAAGGAAGCCAACCCGGGCTGACTTTCGCCGCGCCGCCCTGGCGGCGCTTCACCGCCCGTCCCGCTCACTCACGCGCGGGCGCTGACAGCGCCTGCGCAGGGCGGAGCTACAACGTCCAGTACAGACTCCGCTACGTGGCTATTCAACGGTCACTGATTTCGCCAGGTTGCGCGGCTTATCGACATCAGTACCTTTCTGCACTGCCACATGATAGGACAACAACTGCAGCGCAACCGTATACACAATGGGCGCAACCACGTCGGGACAGTGCGGCATCTGCAGGAGTTTTACCCGGGGCTCGCTGCTAAAGCCCGATTCCCTGTCAGCAAATACAAACAGCTCCCCACCCCGGGAGCGAACCTCTTCGAGATTCGATTTCAGTTTTTCCAGCAGCTCATCATTGGGCGCAACAACAACTACCGGCATGTCGTCGTCCACCAGTGCGAGCGGGCCATGCTTCAGCTCTCCCGCCGGATAGGCTTCTGCGTGTATATAGGAAATTTCCTTGAGTTTGAGCGCACCCTCCATGGCAACGGGGTAGTGTATGCCGCGCCCGAGGAACAAAGCGTGACGCTTTGGAATAAAAGATTCAGACAACCGTTCGATCGCGCTATCGAGCTTCAAAGTCTGCTGCACATAGGTCGGCAGGTCGCGCAGGGCCGCAAGTATCTTCTCTTGCCGTGCCACGCTCATGCTGCGGCGCCGACCGAGGGCCAGCGTCAGCATTAAAAGCCCGACCAGTTGCGTGGTAAACGCCTTGGTCGAGGCCACGCCGATCTCCACGCCAGCGCGCGTCAGAAATACCAGATCGCATTCGCGCACCAGTGAACTGTTGTCCACGTTCGACAGCACCAGAGTTCCGATAAACTCACCTTCCGCCGCGTTGCGCAGCGCCGCCAGCGTATCGGCAGTTTCGCCCGACTGGGAAATGGCCACCAGCAATGTGCGCTCGTGCTGCACGCGTTTGCGATAGCGGAATTCCGAGGCCACCTCCACCTCACAGGCCACGCCTGCGAGCTCCTCCAGCCAGTAGCGCGCAACCATTCCCGCATGGAAGCTGGTTCCGCAGGCGACGATCTGCACGTTTTCCACGCGATCAAACATCTCCCCCGCGCCGTGACCGAAGCTCTCCTCTAGCTGCAGATAGTTCGCGGCACCGCCGAAAGTCGCCCCAAGCGCATGCGGCTGCTCATAGATTTCCTTGAGCATGTAGTGATCGAAATCACCTTTGTCCGCAGCTTCCACCGCCTCGGAGATACGCGTGCGCGGACGCTCCACAGCGGTGCCGTCCCGATCGAAGATCTCTACGCTGGAGGGCGTAATCTGCACCAGATCACCTTCCTCCAGATAAATGAAACGATCCGTGACCTGGCGCAGGGCCATCTGGTCAGATGCGAGAAAGTTCTCGCCGATACCAATGCCCACCACCAGCGGGCTGCCCTTGCGCGCACCTATAACCTGCGAGGGGTTTGACGTTTCAATCGCCGCGAGCGCATAGGCGCCCCTGAGTCTCTCCACGGTGGTGCGCATCGCCGCAAACAAACTGGCTCCCTGCTCCAGCTCCCGGTGCAGCAAATGCACGATGACCTCGGTGTCGGTAGCGGACAGAATCTGATAACCGGCCGCCACCAGCTCTTCGCGCAGTTCGGCATGATTCTCAATGATCCCGTTGTGCACCAGCGCGACGCGATCACCGGACATATGCGGATGCGCGTTGAGCTGAGAGGGTTCGCCGTGAGTGGCCCAGCGTGTATGTGCAATTCCCGTATTGCCGCAATAGGGGCTGTCACTCTGGGCGGCTTCGAGCTCGCTCACCTTGCCTTTGCGTTTATGCAGACAAAGCGCGCCAGTGCTGTCGATAAGCGCCATGCCGGCAGAATCATAGCCACGGTACTCAAGCCGTCTCAGGCCCTCGAGCAGAATCTCGGACACTTCCCGCCGCGCAGCGGCAGCCACGATGCCACACATAGTTCAGTCCCCGGTGGAGTTTTTGGCCGGTCGCTCCCAACCGGGTATGTTGCGCTGTCGGGCGCGGCCAACGGCGAGCTCGCCTGTCTCGACGGTTTTGGTAACCGTTGAGCCCGCGCCGATAAAACCCTGCTCACTGATGGTAAGCGGTGCCACCAGTGTGCTGTTGGACCCCACAAAAACGCCGGGACCAATCGTTGTTCGGTGTTTGTTGGCACCATCGTAATTGCAGGTGATGGTGCCCGCACCAATATTCACACGCTCTCCCATCTCACAGTCGCCGATATAGCTCAAATGATTCACCTTGCTGCCCGCACCGATGCTCGCGTTCTTGGTTTCCACAAAATTGCCGACTCGGGAATCCTGCGCGAGCTCGGTGCCCGGACGCAGTCGCGCATAGGGACCAACACTGCAATTGGCGCCAACTGTAGCCTCCTGGAGATGGCACATGGGATGGATCACAGCACCGGACTCGACAGTCACATCGCGCAACACGCAGTTGGCCCCAATCGATACGCCACGCCCCAGCTTGACAGTGCCTTCGAACACCACGCCGATATCGATAAAAACGTCCCGGTCACAGGACAGACTGCCACGAATATCGATGCGTGTCGCATCGGCGATACTCACGCCCTCACGCAGCAGCGCATGCGCAGCCCGCAACTGGTACTCCCGCTCGACGGCATTCAACTGTACGCGGTCATTCACGCCGAGAATCTCCAGCTCGGAGACCGCGGAGCAGGTCGCTACTGGCTTGCCCTCGGCCACCGCCAGGGCCAGCACGTCCGGCAGATAGTATTCGCCCTGCTGATTGTGGTTCTTCACCCGTGGAAGGTAGGCAGCCAGATCACGGCACGGCGCCGCCAGCAGACCGGTATTGATTTCGCGCACCAGCAACTCACCGGCGGACGCATCCTTGTGCTCCACCACGCCCGTCAGTGCGCCCGCCGCATCGCGCAAAATTCTGCCGTATCCCGCAGGGTCCGCCAGTTCAGCCGTAAGCAGCGCCGGGCCGGACTGGGCGGCGGCAACCAGCCGCTGCAATGTTTCCAGACGCGTTAGCGGCACATCGCCGTACAGCACCAGCACCACACTATCGGTTGCCACCGAAGGCAATGCCTGTGCCACTGCGTGCCCGGTACCCAGTTGTTCCTGCTGAACCACCCAGTTGATGGTATAGGCGGAGAGCGCCTCCTGCACCTGCTCGGCACCGTGGCCAATCACCACGTGCAACGCCTCGGGACCCAGTTGCCGCGCCGTACTGACCACATGCTCCAATAACGGCCTGCCTCCCACGGGATGCAACACCTTGGGTAGTTCAGACTTCATGCGGGTGCCCTGGCCTGCTGCCAGGATAATAACTTCGAGTTTCATGGCTTATTCGCTGTCGGTGGCCGGTTGCTCCGGTTTATCTGTTATTTTTTGACAGATCGGAATCACAAGGTGCATATTAAACCGACACTTACTCAGCGCAACGCATTTTGTCACAAAAAGTATGACAACGAGCAAGTTCGACTCCCTGACACAGCTCGGGCTCAATAGCCGACAGATTCACATTTATCGCGCACTGCACAAACTGGGGCCCGCTTCCATTCGCGATGTGGCGGCCGAGGCCGGAATCAATCGCGGCAGCACTTACGAAACACTCAAGCAGCTGGTCGCGATGGGCCTGGTGAATTATCTGCCCAAAGGCCGTCGACGCGTGTTCCAGGCTGAAGATCCGGAGCGCCTGCTTGTAATGGGCGAGGGCCGGCAACAGGCGCTATCCCAGGCCATGGAAGAGCTGCGCAAGGAGATTATTCCGGCGCTCAGGCAGTCGCGCACCGAGTTCAGCCCTGGCAATGTACGTTTCTATGAAGGAGATGATGGTGTCGAGCTCGTTCTGCGCGATATTCTCGACAGCACAGCACGCAATGACAAAAAATCCTACTCGGTGATTTCCACCAAAACCCTGCGCGAACACCTCTACCGACCCTTTCCCAACTTTACCAGACAGCGCGTGCAGCGAGGCATTGAGGTGCGTGTGATTGCTGTGGGTGAAGGTGGGGACGATGCCGAGCTGGCGCAGCGCAAGTGGCTGCCGGGTGGCGGCACCGATGCGTCGTACATCGCCATCTATCCTCCCAAAGTGGCGATGATAACTCTGGCCGAAAGCAACTACCCGGTCGTTGTGATCATCGATTCCGCTGCGATCGCGTCCACGCAACAGCTTCTGTTTGATACCTTGTGGGAGTTTCTATAGCAAAAGGCCCGGGATCACCGGGCCTTTGCAAATACCAAGGAAGAGCGCTCGCTTATCCGCGACCAGCCCGGTTCCTCATTTTGCGCAAGGTTGCGAGCTGCGCGGCGGCCTCCGCCAACTGGGCAGACGCGCGACCATAATCGAAGTCGCCTGTCTGATTCGCGAGGGCGTGTTCTGCATCCCTGCGTGCCTCCTCGGCCGCGGCTTCATCCACATCGTGCGCACGAATGGCTGTGTCTGCGAGAATGGATACCACGCCGGGCTGGATCTCTAGAAAGCCGCCGGAGACGTAGTACACCTCTTCATTCCCTGCTGCGGTCACAATACGTACCGGCCCCGGGACCAGTGCCGTAAGCAGCGGCGCGTGACCGTAGCTTACGCCCAGCTCACCCAGATCGCCCGTCGCAACCAGCAGCTCCACCAGTCCGGAGAAAATCTCTTCCTCGGCGCTCACGATGTCACAGTGAATCGTCATTGCCATATCCCGGTCTCCCTCGCCCTTATTTCAGGGTCTTCGCCTTCTCGACAGCCTCTTCAATACCGCCGACCATATAAAATGCCTGCTCGGGCAGGTGGTCGTATTCACCGGCGAGAATGCCGTTGAAGCTGGAAATGGTCTCTTTCAGTGAGACATATTTGCCGGGCGAGCCGGTAAACACTTCGGCAACGTGAAACGGCTGCGACAGAAAACGCTCTATCTTGCGCGCCCGACCCACGGTCTGCTTGTCTTCTTCCGACAGTTCGTCCATACCCAGAATAGCGATGATATCCTTCAGCTCCTTGTAGCGCTGCAATACCGACTGAACGCCGCGCGCCGTCTCATAGTGCTCGTTGCCGATCAGCAAGGGGTCAAGTTGGCGGGAAGTGGAATCCAGGGGATCAACGGCAGGGTAGATACCCTTGGCCGCAATATCGCGTGACAGTACGACCGTCGCGTCAAGGTGGGCGAAGGTGGTTGCGGGCGACGGGTCGGTGAGATCGTCCGCCGGTACGTAGACCGCCTGAATGGATGTGATAGAGCCCACCTTGGTTGAAGTGATCCGCTCCTGCAGTACGCCCATCTCTTCAGCCAGCGTGGGCTGATAACCCACCGCAGAGGGCATCCGGCCCAGCAGCGCCGATACCTCGGTGCCCGCGAGCGTATAGCGATAAATGTTGTCGATAAACAGCAGCACGTCGCGGCCTTCGTCACGGAATTTTTCGGCCATAGTCAGGCCTGTCAGCGCCACACGCAGACGGTTGCCTGGCGGCTCGTTCATCTGGCCGTATACCATTGCCACCTTGGAGTTGGAAAAATTCTCCACATCCACAACCTTGGATTCCTGCATCTCGTAGTAGAAATCATTACCTTCACGAGTACGTTCGCCCACACCGGCAAACACCGAAAGCCCGGAGTGCTCGGTGGCGATATTGTTGATCAGCTCCATCATGTTCACGGTCTTGCCCACGCCGGCGCCGCCGAACAGGCCGATCTTGCCGCCCTTGGTGAAGGGACACACCAGGTCGATTACCTTGATGCCGGTTTCCAGCAACTCTTCTGCCGCAGCCAGCTCTTCATAGGTCGGTGCATCACGGTGAATCGCCGCGCGCTCCTTCTCACCTATGGGCCCGCATTCGTCAATCGGGTTGCCGAGTACATCCATGATGCGCCCGAGAGTTTCCAGGCCCACTGGCACAGAAATGGGCGCCCCCGTGTTCTCCACGGAAAGCCCCCGGCTCAGCCCCTCTGAAGAGCCCAGCGCAATCGTGCGCACCACGCCATCACCCAGCTGTTGCTGTACCTCAAGGGTCAGTGATTTCTCGCTCACCACCAACGCATGGTAAATCTGCGGAACGCTGTCACGCGAAAACTCCACGTCGATGACCGCGCCAATAATCTGTACGATTCGTCCGCTACTCATGTCCGGATCCTCTGTTCCAAAGTTCAGTACTTGCCGGGAAGCCCGGGAGCCTCCGCCGAATTCATTTCCGCCTAGCTGATTGCCGCGGCACCGCTGACGATTTCCGATAGTTCTTGTGTGATAGCCGCTTGCCGTGCCTTGTTGTATACAAGCTGCAGATCGTCGATGAGCTCGCCAGCGTTTTCAGTCGCATTTTTCATTGCCAGCATTCGCGCGGCCTGTTCGCAGGCGCCGTTCTCAACCACGGCCTGATAAACCTGCGATTCGATATAGCGCGTCAGCAAGCCCTCAAGCAGTTCTTTCGCATCCGGCTCGTAGATGTAATCCCAGTGATGCTGCATTTCCCCTGCATCGTCTGCCTCCAAGGGCAGCAACTGTTCCACGGTGGGAACCTGTGTCATGGTGTTGACGAATTCGTTGCTGACCAGAAACAGGCGATCGATAGTGCCATCATCATAAGCATCGAGCATGGCCTTCACGCCACCGATCAAATCGGCTATGGACGGCTCCTCACCAAGATCGCGCACCGCTGCGGTGACATTGCCGCCGTAGCTGCCAAAAAACGCCGCGGCCTTGGCACCCACCAGACACAGATCAATTTCGATGTTCTGGTCGGCCCACCCCTTCATGGCTTTGATCGTGGTTTTAAACAGGTTGACATTCAGACCACCGCAAAGGCCACGATCAGTTGACACCACGATGTAGCCAACGCGCCGCACGTCACGTTCCTGCATGTAGATGTGGCGGTACTCCGGCGCGGAGTTGGCGATATGACCCACCACCGCGCGCATGCGGCGAGCATAGGGCTTACCAAGCTGCATCCGCTCCTGGGCCTTGCGCATTTTGCTGGCCGCAACCATCTCCATTGCGCTGGTGATCTTCTGCGTACTGCGGATGCTCGTGATTTTGGTGCGGATTTCTTTTCCGACTGCCATCGATGATTCCCCGGTTTACCAGCTCTGCGTAGCCTTGAAGCTTTCCAGCGCTGTCTTGAAAGTGGCCGCGATTTCATCGTTGTAGTCGCCGTTTTGCACAATGGCGTCCATCAGATCGCCGTGTTCGGCATGCATGTAGGACAACAACGCCTTCTCAAAATCGCCGATCTTGTTCACCTCAACTTCTTCCAGGTGACCCTCGTTCGCGGCGTACAACATTATCCCCATCTCGGCAATTGACTGCGGCGAGTACTGCTTCTGTTTCATCAGCTCCGTCACGCGCTCACCGTGATCGAGCTGCGCTTTGGTCGCGTCGTCCAGGTCCGATGCAAACTGCGAAAACGCCGCCAGTTCGCGATATTGCGCGAGGGCTGTACGGATACCGCCCGAGAGTTTCTTGATGATCTTGGTCTGGGCGGCGCCGCCCACGCGCGACACGGAAATACCGGCGTTCATAGCCGGGCGGATACCCGCGTTGAACATATCGGCCTCGAGAAATATCTGGCCGTCTGTAATGGAGATCACGTTCGTCGGAACGAACGCCGATACGTCTCCAGCCTGGGTTTCAATCACGGGAAGGGCCGTGAGAGAGCCGGTTTTACCTTTGACTTCACCGTCGGTGAAATTCTCCACATAGGCGACATTCACGCGCGCCGCGCGCTCCAGCAGGCGGGAGTGCAGGTAGAACACGTCGCCGGGGTAAGCCTCGCGACCCGGAGGCCGGCGCAACAGCAGTGAAATCTGGCGGTAAGCCCAGGCCTGCTTGGTCAGATCGTCGTAAATGATCAGCGCGTCCTGACCGCGGTCGCGATAGTACTCACCCATCGTGCAGCCGGCGAAGGGCGCCAGATACTGCATGGCCGCAGGATCAGATGCTGTAGCGGCCACGACGATGGTGTGCTCCATGGCGCCATGCTCCTCAAGCTTGCGCACCACGGCAGCAACGGAAGAGGCCTTCTGGCCCACGGCAACATAAATACACTTAATGCCGGAGTCCTTCTGGTTGATAATCGCGTCCACCGCAATCGCGGTCTTGCCGATCTGCCGGTCGCCGATGATCAGCTCGCGCTGGCCGCGACCAATCGGGACCATGGCATCGATCGCCTTGAGGCCGATCTGCACGGGCTGGTCTACCGACTGGCGCGCGATGACGCCCGGGGCCACTTTTTCCAGCGCGTCGGTCATGCTCGCGTTTATCGGGCCCTTGCCATCAATCGGCGTACCCAGGGCGTCTACCACCCGGCCCTGCAATTCGGGGCCTACCGGCACTTCGAGAATCCGGCCGGTGCAGCTACAGCTCTGGCCTTCAGCCAGGTCTTTGTAGTCCCCGAGGATTACCGCACCCACCGAATCGCGCTCGAGGTTGAGCGCCATACCGTAGACACCTCCTTCGAACTCGATCATCTCGCCGTACATTACATCCGCGAGGCCGTGGATGCGGATAATACCGTCAGACACTGATACAACGGTGCCCTCATTGCGAGCTTCGGAGCTCACATCGAGCTGGTCGATGCGCGACTTGATGATCTCGCTAATCTCTGATGGATTCAGTTGCTGCATGCTGGTTTCCTCGATCCTGTGTCCTAACGCTTTAGGAATTCATTGCCTCGGCGAGCTTGCTCAGCCTGCCGCGCACACTGCCGTCGATCACTGTGTCGCCGGCCCTGATCAACACGCCGCCTAGCAGGCTTTGGTCGGTGGATGTCGTTATCTTTACTTCGCGCTCGAGTTTTCTGCCGAGCACTTCAACCAGCCTCGCTGTCATTTCATCCGACAGGTCGTAAGCTGAGATCACCTGCACATCAACCGACTTTTCCTGGTTGGCCTTGTACAGTTCGAACTGACGGTGAATCTCCGGCAATAGCGCAAGCCGCTTGTTGTCCGCCAGGATGTGGACGAAATTCCTCACTTCGCCGCTGACGCTATCGCCAGAGACTGCGTTCAGCTTGTCTGCCTGCTGCTCATCGGTGAGCGCCGGATTATCCAGTACCGCCGCCACCCGTTCGTCCGTCGCAATGGCCGCCAGCGTGGCAAGCTGTTGCGACCATTCTCCCAGGGCGCTCTTGTCGCGCGCATATTCAAAGGCGGCCTTTGCGTAAGGTCGCGCCAGTGTGCTCAATTCAGCCATAGCGTCCTCGCGCCTAGAGTTCCGAGGCCAGCGCTTCGACCAGCTCGCGATGAGCCTCGCGGTCGATCGCTGCACCCAGAACTTTTTCAGCCCCGGCCAGCGACAGTGTTGCCACCTGGCTGCGTAGCGCCTCGCGGGCGCGATTCGTGTCCTGCTCGATCTCTGCCCTGGCAGACGACTTGACACGCTCGGCCTCGACAACGGCGGCCTCTTTGGCCTCCTCAATCAGCTGGCTGGCGCGCTTGTTGGCAGACTCAATAATGCCGGCGGCCTCTTCCTTGGCCTCCTTGAGACGTTCGACCGCCTTCTCCTGGGCCAGCTCGAGATCGTGGTTCGCACGATCTGCCGCCGCCAGGCCATCGGCTATCTTCTGCTCTCGTTCAGCCATTGCGGCTATAATCGGCGGCCATACATATTTCATGCAGAACACGACGAAGCCAACAAATGCCAGCAACTGACCGATAAGCGTAAGGTTGATATTCACGCTCTTCTCCTCACAGATAGTGGAGCCCGCCGCAGAGGAAGGCCCCGTTCAGTTCTCAGCCTGTTAACCTGCGACTACGAAGATCAGGTACATCGCGATACCGACACCAATAATTGGAATCGCGTCGACCAGGCCGGCGCCCAGGAAGAACGTCACCTGCAGCTTGGGAGCCAGCTCCGGCTGACGTGCTGAGCCTTCAATGAGCTTGCCGCCCAGCAGGCCCACACCAATTGCGGCTCCCAGACCACCCAGACCCATCATGAGGGCGGCGGCTACAAAGATTAATTCAGGCATCGTTTTCTCCTAGGGTTAACAACCAAAGTTAAGTGTGATCAATGATCTTCATGCGCCATGCTGAGATACACGATCGTCAGCACCATAAAGATAAAAGCTTGCAGGGTGATGACCAGAATATGGAAAATCGCCCACCCAATCTGCAACAGTCCCGCTGGCAGCATCCAGGCAACGCCGGCGCTGAACAGGGCTGCTATCAGAATAAAAATCATCTCGCCAGCATACATGTTGCCGAAAAGACGAAGACCGAGAGAGAAGGGTTTGGCCAACAGGCCAACCACTTCCATAAACAGGTTTACCGGGATAAACACCCAGTGATTAAAGGGATTCAGCGTCAACTCTTTAACGAAGCCGAAGCCCTTCACTTTTACCGAGTAGAACAGCATCAGGATAAAAACACCCAGCGCCATACCCATGGTGATATTGGGATCTGTGGAGGGCACTATCTTCTGGTATTCAACGCCTGCCAGCATCAACAGTGAGGGCACCAGATCAACCGGTATCAGGTCCATGAGATTCATCAGGAAAACCCAGACGAAGATCGTCAGGGCAAGCGGTGCCACCAGCGGATTGCGCCCATGAAAGGTGTCCCGCACGGTATTGTCGACAAACTCGACGATCATTTCAAAAGCATTCACCATACCGGTAGGAACGCCTGTCTCCGCGGTTTTCGCCACCCGACGGAACAACCAGCAGAAAACAATGCCAAGGCCTATGGACCACAGCATCGAATCCACGTGGATGGCGTTGAAGCCCATCGCCGACGCCTCGGCGCCACCGTGAGCCATGGTCCAGATGCCGCCTTCACCCACGACGCTGCCGTCATAGCGCTCGAAGCCGGCCGGAAGCTTGCCGTAGGTCAGGTTGGTCAGGTGGTGGACAATGTATTCGGAAACTGTCTGTGTTTCGCCTGAAGCTGCCATCTAAAACACTCTGTGGTCTGTCTGTCGTCACCGGCTGCGCGCAAGAAGCAGCCAACTACCTGTAATCTGGATCGCCAGCATCGCAATATAACCGCCAAAAACCGCGGCCCCCTCTATGGGTCGCAGGGTGGCGAACACCAGTGCAAACCCCGCGATGCTGAGCAGGAACTTTCCCACTTCCCCCGCGTAACTCCTGCCGACGATAGCCCGGGCCGCCGTGGCCCCCCGCCGACGAAACACCATATAGGCAAACCATGCCTGAGGCAAAATTGCGATCATGCCTCCGCTAGCCACGGAGTAGGCATACACAGCATCGTATATCGAGATCATCAGACAAAGCGGCACAAGGAAAGCCAGCTGAGCCAGAGTGATGCGATGAATGGGAGGGCGCGCTATTTCAGCACCCGACATCGGCGCCCCGCGTCACTCACCACCTCATCTGCCACACGGATATCTTCCTCGATTCGGGCGCGCGCATTATAGGGGGAATCCCGGGGCCATTCAACCGCACAATCCCTATGGCGTTGCATGCGCCCCGATAACACCGCAGCAGTCTACTTGATGTGCTGCAAGATGCCATCGAGCTCGTCGAGACTGTTGTAGCTCAGCACGAGCTTGCCCTTGCCCCGAGCGCTGTGCTGTATCTGCACCCGGGCACCCAGACGGCGGGCGAGGTCGTCCTGCAGGTGTCGAATGTTGGGGTCCTGCGCCACCGCTGCGGCTGCCGGCGTGTCGCTGTCAGACAACCTCTGGCGAACAAGCGCCTCCGTCTGGCGCACACTGAGACCCCCGCCCACCACCTTGCGCGCCGCCTCGGACTGCGCGGTGCCGGTCAGCCCCAGCAGTGCCCGCGCATGCCCCATTTCCAGGTCGCCGTGCTCAACCAGCCGTCGAACGTCTTCTTCAAGCGCCATCAGCCGCAGGAGGTTCGCGACCGTTGAGCGCGATTTACCCACCGCCTGTGCCACTTCCTGCTGCGTGAGATCGAATTCCCGTTGCAGACGCTGCAGTGACGCGGCCTCTTCAATGGGATTCAGGTCTTCCCGTTGTATGTTCTCGATCAGAGCCATGGCAATGGCCGCTTCATCGGACACGTCGCGGATTACAACCGGAATGCTGTCGAGGCCCGCGAGCTGGGTGGCACGCCAACGCCGCTCACCGGCGATAATCTCGTACTTGCGGTCGGATATGGGGCGCACCAGTATGGGTTGCATCACCCCCTGCGCCTTGATGCTGTCTGCCAGCTCCTGCAAGGATTCCGGCTCGATGTCTCGTCGCGGCTGGTACCTGCCTCGCTGCAACAACTCAACCGGCAGGGACCGGATAGCCGCCTCGGGCGATGTGTCGGCGTCAGCAGCTGCGTCGCCCTGCGCGCCGGCACTCGCTCCGAGCAGCGCATCCAGACCACGCCCCAACCCACGTTTCCTACCAGACATCTGACTTCTCCGTTGTCGCGAGCGCGCTAGCTGCCGGCCGGCGGTGCGGTGCGGCTCTCCTGCCGCCGGATTATTTCCCCGGCCAACGCCATGTAGGCTTTGGAGCCGCGTGAATTTCTATCGTAGTGCATGGCCGGGAGGCCGTGACTCGGCGCTTCGGCCAGCCGTATATTACGCGGCACCACTGTGCGATACACCTTGCCACTGAAATGCTGATGCAACTGGGCCGATACTTCGTTGGTCAGGCTGTTACGCGGGTCATACATGGTTCGCAAAATACCTTCCAGCTGAAGCCCGGGGTTGATTGCCCTGGCGACACCGTCGATCGTACTCATCAGGGCAGTCAGGCCCTCGAGGGCAAAATATTCGCATTGCATGGCAATGATTACGCCGTGCGCAGCGACCAACCCGTTGATAGTCAGCATGTTGAGTGAGGGTGGACAGTCAATCAACACATAATCGTAGTCAGCAGATACTTCCGCCAGGGCCGTTCGCAAGCGCCGCTCGCGGTGCTCTACATTCATCAACTCCACTTCGGCCGCCGTCAGGTCCCCGTTCGCGGGCAGTACCTGAAAATTACTCCCGGGGGCAGCAACCGCCACCAGATTAACCGGCGCACGATGCACCAGCACATCATAAATACTGCGTTCGACGTCATATTTGTCGATCCCGCTGCCCATGGTGGCATTACCCTGGGGGTCAAGGTCCACCAGCAGTACCTTCTGCTGCATGGCGGCAAGGGATGCTGCGAGATTGACGCAGGTTGTCGTTTTGCCAACTCCGCCTTTCTGGTTCGCTATCGCGAAGATTCTAGCCAATGCATCTCCCTGCTTTTAAGCCTGCTGCCGATCGGCGAACTGCCGCCGAATCTCCACGAGATGCCGTTGCTCATCGAGACCGGGCACCACCAGTTTGTGCACTGTGATGCGCACACCCGACTCGCTGGCCGCCTCCAGTTCAGTCGCAGGATACACGCCTTTCATTGCCAGCAGCGCCGCGCCCGGAGCCAGAAGGTGATGACAGCTGTGCAGTGTATCGGCAACGGACGCGAACGCCCGGGAGAGCACCGTATCGAAACGCTCGGCCACACTGAAAGATTCCGCCCGCGCCTGGTGAATGCTTATATTATCCAAGCCCAATGCTGTTTTCACCTGAAACAGAAAGCGCGTCTTCTTGCCGTTGCTGTCCAGCAGGTGGAATGCGCGGTCGGGAAACAGTATCGACAGCGGAATTCCGGGCAAGCCCGCCCCGCTACCCACATCCAGCACGCGCCGGCCCTTGACAAAGGGGGCAACGGAAAGACTGTCGAGCAAATGACGGGTCACCATCTCCCCCTCATCCCGTACCGCAGTCAGGTTGTAGGTTTTGTTCCAGCGCGTCAGGAGGGCGAGATAGTCCTGCAACTGCTGTATCTGGTCGACAGCCAGCGACAGTCCCAGCGCGTCGCAACCGCGAAGCAGCATGGTTTTATTCTGCCTCTGGTTGAGTTCAGGCAAGTTGACTGCGGGCGTCGGCAGACCCCAAGTCTGTCGTCAGCGCACCCCGCTTTTTCAAGTGTATCAGCAGCAGCGAGATTGCCGCTGGCGTGATGCCGGGAATTCGGCCAGCCCGGGCGAGCGTATCCGGCCGTGACTCTGTCAGTTTCTGTTTGACTTCGTTTGACAGGCCGTTCACGGCATGGAAGTCCATATCGGCAGGTAGCGGGGTGTTTTCGTGCCGTCGCAGACGGTCGATATCCTCCTGCTGCCGATCTATATAACCCGCGTACTTCGCCTGAATCTCCACCTGCTCCGCCGCCTGGGCATCCGCACAAGCTGTGCCGGTTGCCGCTGCCAGGTCGGCATACTTCAGCTCGGGACGTTTCAGCAACTCAGCGAGTGCGTACTCTCTGCTGATCGGTTTCTCCAGCTTTGCCGCCAGCGTTTGAGCCGCGTCGGTCCCCGGGTGGACAAACGTCGTGGCAAGCCGCGCCTGTTCGGCAATGATAGCCTCCTGCTTTTTACAGAACCTGGCCCAACGCGCGTCATCCACCAGCCCCAGCTTGCGGCCGACTTCCGTCAGGCGCAGGTCTGCATTGTCTTCGCGCAGTAGCAGGCGATATTCTGCCCGCGAGGTGAACATACGGTAGGGTTCCAGAGTTCCCAGGGTAATCAGGTCGTCCACCAGCACTCCCATGTAGGCTTCGTCGCGACGGGGGCACCACGGCTGTTCACCGCGAACCGCAAGCGCCGCGTTCAAACCGGCCAGCAAGCCCTGTGCAGCCGCCTCTTCATAACCCGTGGTCCCGTTGATCTGACCGGCAAAATACAGGCCGGGCACAACCCGCGTTTCGAGTGAATGCCTGAGGTCCCGGGGGTCGAAATAATCGTACTCTATGGCGTATCCGGGGCGGGTGATATGCACGTTCTCAAACCCGTGGATTGTCCTGACGAAATCGAGCTGGACGTCAAACGGCAGGCTTGTGGAAATACCGTTCGGGTAGAGTTCTGAGGTGGTAAGCCCTTCCGGTTCAATAAACACCTGGTGCGAGGATTTATCGGCAAAGCGATGGATCTTGTCTTCGATACTCGGGCAGTAGCGTGGACCCACGCCCTCAATCACACCGGAGAACAGCGGCGACCGGTCCAGTCCCTGGCGTATAATCTCGTGTGTGCGCTCGTTGGTATGCGTAATCCAGCAGCAGCGCTGTTGCGGGTGTTGATCGGCACTACCCATAAAAGACATCACGGGCAGCGGATCATCGCCCCACTGCTCCTGCAAGCCGGAAAAATCCACGCTGCGCGCATCGATTCTGGGCGGCGTACCCGTTTTCAGGCGCTCCACTCGCAGGGGCAGTTCCCGCAAACGCTGCGCAAGCGCTATTGAAGGCGGGTCGCCGGCGCGACCGCCGGCACTGTTTTGCAGACCAATATGCAGCTTGCCGCCGAGAAAGGTCCCTGTGGTGAGAACCACGCAGCGGGCGCGGAAGACCAGGCCCATTTGCGTGACGGCACCTTTGACCACGCCCTGCTCGATCAGCAGGTCATCCACCGGCTGCTGGAAAATGGACAGGCCCGGCTGACTTTCGAGTAGCTGACGAATGGCGTTGCGGTAGAGAACACGATCAGTCTGCGCCCGCGTGGCACGCACAGCCGGCCCCTTGCGCTGGTTGAGAACGCGAAACTGGATACCCGCAAGATCAGTGGCCAGACCCATGGCGCCACCGAGCGCGTCCACTTCCCTGACCAGATGGCTCTTGCCTATACCGCCTATGGCCGGGTTGCAGGACATCTGCCCAAGCGTATCGACGCTGTGTGTCAGTAACAGCGTACGACAGCCCATGCGCGCGGCCGCCAGACAGGCCTCGGTACCGGCGTGACCGCCACCGATGACTATGACATCAAAATGCTGTTCGTACTCCACTTGCCGGCGCCTCGCGTGCTCTCTGCCTGAATCTGCTGCCCGTTGCTTGCGCACCCAGATTGGCGGGCCGCCGAGTATACGCCCGAGCGGGGTGTTGTTCAAAATCTGTTCGATTCTGGTAACGCCTGTTACAGATGCGCCTCACACCAGGTCGACGCCGCCTGCAAAACCTGTTCGCGTTCCGGTTCGTTGAAAATCTCATGCTGCAAGCCCGGAAATATTCTCAAGCTTGTATCGGCACTGCCCGCGCTATCAGCCAGTAACCGCGCGCCTTGTGGAGACGCGAGTTCGTCACATTCCCCGTGGAGCAGAAGCAACGGCAATGTGATCTGCCCCGCAGCCCCGCGCAACACCGACATGGCATCGAACATTTCGCGCAGCTGACGTGCAGACATCCGCCCATGGAACACGAGTGGATCGGCGTTATAGGCGTCCACAACCCCCGGGTCTCGACTCACTGCGCTGGCGTCAATCTGCAACACACCGAGGCGCGGTGACACCCGGGCCAGCAAGCGAATCACGGAACGTTGCAACAGGCCCGGGTAGGGCTCCACGGCTACCAGCGCGCCAGAGAGGATAGCGCCGCTGAAAGCCGCCTGTTCACGCAACAGATAATGCGCCGCAATCAGTCCGCCGAGACTGTGCCCGACAAGGAACATCGGCAAATGTGGATACCCGGCTGTAATATGTCGATGAAAAACCGCAAGGTCGTCTACAAAAACGCCGAAATTTTCCACATAACCGGGCCGCCCCTGTGAGCGGCCATGTCCACTGTGGTCCATGGCGGCCACCGCAAAGCCGCGCGCGCAAAACCATTTCGCCAGCGCACGGTACCGGCCGCTGTGTTCACCTGCTCCGTGTACCAGAAGCAGCAACCCTCGGGATGAGGAATCGGGCTCCCAGACCTGGTAGAAAAGACTCCGGCCGCCGGTGGCGGTGATTCTGCCGTCATGGTGCTGCATCAGTTAATCAACAGGGTGTATGTGAGCCGGACATTTAACCGGAGGTGAATGCCGCCTACAACCGGTTAAATGCGTGTAGCGCTGGTAAAGCGGGCGCAGCAGGCTATATTGTCACTGGATCAGAAAGTTAGGTAGCATGCAGTTTCATGCTAAAAATAACAATGCTGGAGTTCACCAATGACTGATTTCTTTGTCGTACCTCCGTTACTCGGCTTCGCCGGCCTGGCGGTGGCATTTATCATTTACCATATTATGTCCCGCCACGATCACGGCGACGGGACCGTCAAAAAGATTGGCGATCAGATACATCTCGGTGCCATGGTGTTCATGCGCCGCGAATATCAGATGCTTGGCCTGTTCGCACTGGTACTTCTGGTGGCAATTTTTGTCTCGCCACTGGGATTGAACACTTCCATCGCTTTTGTTGCAGGCGCCCTGTCTTCGGCGACCGCGGGCTATCTCGGCATGTTCGCGGCAACCAAGGCAAACGTGCGCACTGCGGTAGCCGCTCACAATCATGGTCAGGGCATGGCGCTGTCGATTGCATTCTATGGCGGCTCTGTAATGGGTTTGTGTGTTGCATCACTTGGCCTGGTCGGACTCGGCAGTGTGTACTGGTTTTTCGGCGGCGACCCCCACACGGCACATGCGATCCACGGGTTCGGCATGGGTGCCTCGGTGGTGGCGCTGTTCTCTCGCGTGGGTGGCGGTATCTTCACCAAGAGCGCCGATGTGGGCGCAGACCTGGTAGGCAAAATAGAGGCGGGGATACCAGAGGATGACCCGCGCAACCCCGGTGTGATAGCCGACAATGTGGGCGATAACGTGGGCGATATCGCAGGTATGGGTTCGGACATCTTCGAATCCTACTGCGGTTCCATGATCGCGTGTATCGCCATAGCATCAACCATGGCAATCGAGACCCAGGCAGCGATGATGTTCCTGCCTCTGGCGCTTGCCAGCACCGGCCTGATCGCCTCGCTGTGTGGTATCGGCCTGGTACGTGCGCGCTCAGGCGCCGCGCCGGAAGCAGCGCTGCGCGCCGGCACCCTGCTGGCCCCGCTCATCTTTGCCATTATGGCCTGGTTCCTGATTCAAATGATGGGCCTGCCTGCCAATATCTGGTGGTCTGTGGTGTGTGGTGCCGTGGGCGGTGTCGCCATTGGGCTCATTACCGAATACTACACTGGCGGGCCGCCGGTAAAGAAAATCGCCCGGTCCGGCGAAACCGGTGCAGCAACGGTGATGATCACCGGCCTGGCGGTGGGCATGCAGTCTGTCGTGTTGCCCGTACTTTTTCTGGCCGCCATCATTTTTGTGTCCACATCTCTCTCCGGGCTTTATGGAGTGGGGATCGCCGCCGTGGGAATGCTCGCAACGGTAGGGATCACCATGGCGATCGATGCCTACGGACCGGTGGCAGATAATGCCGGGGGTATCGCCGAAATGGCCGGTATGGGTGAGGAAACGCGCAAGATCACCGACGGTCTGGACGAAGTGGGGAACACCACCGCCGCCATTGGCAAGGGCTTCGCCATTGGTGCTGCCGCACTGGCTGCGCTGGCCATTATTGCGGCGTTTGTGGAAACGGTGCAGGTACACAGTCCCGGTTTCTCGCTGGAGTTGTCCAACCCGATTGTTCTGGTCGGCCTGTTCATAGGCGGCACGGTTCCATTCCTTATTGCCTCCATCACCATGACAGCAGTAGGTGATGCTGCATTCGATATGATCAATGAAATTCGTCGCCAGTTTCGCGAAATTCCGGGCCTGCTCGAGGGAACCGCGGAACCGGATACGGCCAAGTGCGTGGACATCGCCACCACAGCCGCACTGCGGCGCATGATACTGCCCGGCACTATCGCCGTCGCAACGCCGCCGCTGGTGGGTTTCGGTCTGGGCGCGTCAGCCCTGGGCGGGATGCTCGGTGGCGCACTTCTGGGATGTGTATTGATGGCGCTGATGATGGCGAATGCCGGTGGAGCCTGGGACAACGCGAAAAAGTTCGTGGAGAAGGGTAACTTCGGCGGCAAGGGGTCGGACACACATTCGGCAACCGTTGTGGGAGACACCGTAGGCGATCCCTTCAAGGACACCTCGGGACCATCGATGAACATTCTGATCAACGTGATGGCCATTGTCAGCCTGGTGATCGCGCCTTTGCTGTGAGTCCCATTCCCAAAAAATTCATCAAGGCTTATATTTCGCCCCGGTTTCCGCCGGGGCGAGTTGTTTTATTTGATTGAAACTCACCTGCAAGAGGAGACAGCAAATGCCACGCTGGAAACGAAAAGAGCTGGAAAGTGCTTTCGACAAATACCAGGCAGCGGCGCTCAAGGCAGCACAAACCAAGGATTGGCGTGACTGGGCAAACTGCTTCACCGAAGACGCCACTTACTTTGAACACCACTACGGTCGCTTCTGGGGCCGCGAAACAATCTTTAACTGGATCACCAAAACCATGAACGAGTGGCCGGCCTCGCAAATGACCGCGTTTCCGGTTACCTGGTATTCGATCGATGAAGAAAAAGGCTGGATATTCTGTGAAGTGATGAACCGGATGCAGGAGCTGGGTGACGGCAAGATCTATCAGGAGCCCAACATTACTATCCTGCATTACGCAGGCAATGGCCTTTTTAAATATGAAGAAGACGCCTACAACCCCCGGAATATGGGCACCACCATCGGTGAATGGATCAAGGCGAAAAAGGCCCTGGATGCGGAAAAGCCGAAGACTGAAACTGGCGCGGGACAATAAAAGTATGAGTACCAATATCAGTATTGGCGAGTTCCTCACTACAAGAGCCCACATGAACCCCCACAAGGAAGCGCTTTTCGATGTCGCCAGCGACAAACGCGTAACCTACCAGGAACTCGATGCCCGCTCGAATCGATGCGCCAACGCCCTGTTGTCACTCGGGCTCGCGCGTGGTGATCGAGTGGCATTGCTGGCGAACAACGGACACCAGTTTGCAGAGAGTTTCTTTGGCGTGGCCAAAACCGGCCTGGTTGTGATGCCACTCAACTGGCGACTCACCGCGTCGGAGCTTGCGTTCATTCTGAAAGATGGCGGTGCGACGGTCATGATCTTTGATGCCGAGTTTCTGCCGGTGGTCGAGGAACTCAGGGAAATGGGCAACGCGGGCAGTGATGTGGTGCACTGGATCTGTATCGGGTCGCCCGCGCCCGAATACGCCCGGGACTACGAAACACTCCTGGAGGCCAGTAAGGAAACCGAGCCGTCGCGTAAATCACGGCAGGATGACAACCTGTTTATCATGTACACCTCCGGAACCACCGGAAATCCGAAAGGTGTGGTGCACACCCACAGTACGGTTTTCTGGGCCATGCTGACACTCAATGCGACCGCAGACAGTCATTTCAATGATCGCTATCTGCTCATGCTCCCTATGTTTCATGTCGGCGCGCTTACACCGCTGATTTCCTCCACCTACAACGGCACTACGCTGGTGATGCTGAAAAATTTTGATCCCGGCAAAGCCTGGGAGCTGATCGAGCAGGAGCGAATCACGACGACTCTGGCCGTGCCTGCAATGCTCAGTTTCATGCTCAAGGTTCCAGGTTATGAAAAAACAGACTGGAGCAGCCTGCGGTATGTTTCCAGTGGTGCGGCACCCGTTCCCGTTTCACTGATCAACACCTACACGGAAATGGGAATACATATCTACCAGATCTACGGCATGACGGAAACCTGTGGTCCAGCCTGCATGATAGGTTCTGATGATGCGGTGAGTAAAATCGGCTCTACGGGCAAATCCTTTTTCCATACCGAGGTTCGCGTGATAGACGAACAGGGCAACAACCAGCCCCCCGGTGAACCGGGAGAGGTTATTGTGCGCGGCCCTCACATCATGAAGGAGTACTGGAACAGACCCGATGCTACCGCGGATGCCATTGTGGATGGCTGGCTCCAGACAGGGGATGTGGCAACCTGGGACGAAGAAGGATTTGTCACCATCAGGGACAGGAAAAAAGACATGATCATCTCCGGTGGCGAAAACGTGTATCCCGCAGAGATCGAAAATGTGCTGCTGCAACATCCCGATGTATCTGATGCGGCCGTGATTGCACAAGTGAGCGAACGATGGGGTGAGAGTCCTCTGGCGGTAATCGTTGCCTCCAGCGATTCTCTTTCAGAGCAGGATGTGATGACTCACTGCGTTGGCAAACTGGCCCGCTATAAAATGCCGCGCAAAGTAGAATTCGCTGAGGATATACCTCGAAACCCCAGCGGCAAAATACTGAAGCGTCTGCTCCGCGAGCAATTCGATGGCCCGGCTCCTGAGTGAATGTCTTTTCACTGCCTCGCAGACAACTGGCTTTCCTGATTACAAATTTATTAGGTATTAAATATATATAGAATATATATAGAGAGTTATTGTTGTTGTTATTGAGGCAGCAGGTTTCGGTGGAAAAGCACTGTTTCCTTATGCATAACAATAGCTTGCGTGAATAACAAGCGCATGGTGAACAGCTGCATCTGAGCTTGGAAACGCGTGTACAGCCGGTGTAGGGAAAAGGCTGGTGGCTCAAATGCAGCACCGATAATGCCTTTATTCATGCAACTGCCCCCAAACCGCCCCCACGTTCTCCCCAAGATAACTGTAACTTAAGACAGGTGCCGCGGGTTACTAACTACAGACCTTTCCACCGGTGCCTATCCGGTGAGTAAGTTGTTTATGAGGTGGCTGCCTGGCAAAGTCTGTGGGTAAACTGTGCCTGACAGGTGAGTGACCCGGGTATTACTTGCCGACACAGAAACTGTAAATCTACACTAACTATCTGTTTTTAATATGTTATCTAGAAAACCATTGCATGATTTGGGCACAAAACTGGGCACAGTAATTTGCACCAACGATGAGATTAGATACCCAGCGCATCCCGGCGTCGATTCTTTACAATCTCAGGTACATATGCGTTTTTGTCATCAAAACCAAGCCTCTCATAAACCGAACCACCGATTCCAGGGATGACATTGTCATCGTCACCTTTGTCTGTATCCAATGCAAAAGTTACATACTGGAACAATTGCGCAGTATCACTGGAAAACTCGGACGCAAGTTTTGCTTCAGCACCCTCTAACATCACGGGGGCAGCAACGACTACGCGCTTTGGTAAAGTAGTCTCAATCAATGCAGACAGGTTTGTCTTTACAACGCATGCCCCCGAAATTATTGACTTGATGACGATCAGAACTGACTCATCGATATTCACGTCTTCCTTATACTCTTTGATGATTGGAGCAACATCAAAGACCTTTTCATCACTGCCCGTAAAGCTGTGCACGCGCTCATTCCAGAAACAAATGAGCTTAAGATGATCAGCATCGACCCCTTCTGCTTCAAGGCCATCTACCAAACCTTTTGCAAGAAAATCGGCATCTTCTACAGTGCACACCACGCAGACTGTATCGTGACGTTCCACTTGCGCAATTTTTAGAACATTAGTCGCCATCAGTCGACCGAGAGCTGTCATGGTTTGCTTGTAAGTATCTGGGGTAGTTTTCTCGTCTGATAGAACCGCTAATAAACGAGCGGTATCACCTTCAGCATATGGAGTAAGAGTTCTCATACAAGTAGTCCTTCAATCTCTTCAAATGACGTTGGATTTGCACCAATGACGTTCATTTGAATTTTTTGAAAGGCATCGCTAAAGCAGTCATTTGATAGTACGCCGCTAGTAGATCCACTGCCAAAAGACCACTGCAAAAACCCTCTTTCAATACTGAACTCGAAGTGCGGTAAGTTACTAAGTAACTCTTTGAATTCGGGAATCAGTTGCATTTCTGCTTCTTCATCAGAGCGCAGAGACCGGACTAACGTAGGTGACATATCTCGAGCTTTGTCTAAAATTGAACTAATAGTAGCTTGTGGTGAAAGTAGCCGCCAGGCACCAATTAGTACTCCTGCCAGATTAGACATTTCTATTCTCTTTGGAGCAGGATGCTTTGATAGCCATCCAAAAGCTTCTGCAATCCAATCATTTTCTTCTAAAAGCAAGAGGAATTGTGGTTTATAAGGGAAGTGAATAGCTTCTGAATACGACTCTATAGAATCTGGTATAGATTCAGACAGTTCTTTCGTTCGCTTTTGACTAGAACAAACTAGTCTTAATAGGATGTCTTCGTATCCTTCTTCTGTCGAACAAGTAAATTGTCTCTGAAAATCCGTCTCAATTGACGGGGAGCCGTTCTCCCAGCTCACGTTTTCGGTGTTCTTCAGTTGATAACCTTTAAACTCTTTTTCAGGATCTCGTCGAATGACGAAATCGTCTACAAACGTATTACTTTGCCATTCGGCTTCACCGTCAACACCGTCTTCGAAATAATTTTTCGCTGACTGTGCAATCTGGTGTGAAGCGAATACTTCCTCGTAACTATAGCCTTTGTATGCGTTTTCGCCACCGCGATTTCTAGCGCGCAGACTGCGCAACGCATCCTCACCCAAGAGATCACAGATGGCCTCTTCGTCTAGTCGGCGGACAGTTGAACCTTCCATAGGGTTCATTCCTTTGAATTACGTATGGATCTAGTAGTCTTCCGTTTTGTAGGTGATAGCTTCTTTGCTAGCTCAGCTTGAATCGGCGCTAATTCAATGACAAAAGCAAAGGCAAATTGCCCATCAAGAACCCGTTCTAGAGATTCATCCCCGCGGCGTAGGTACAAATCGCGGCCGTCGGTCACTATATGGCTGGCAGGAAGTGAAGTAAGTGTAATTTGAGGGTGTAGCCGACGGAGACCCTTAAGCCCTTTTTTTAGTCTTAACGGCGAGACACCGAGCGACGACAGCTTGGAAACTAAACTGAGAGCAACTACATCCCCGAAGGAAAAGTGCCTGGGTCGACCATGACCACGTGGGCAATTACAGCTGGGTTTGACGATTTCCTGGCGGGACAGGTAGTTGACCATGTCCAATGATAGATTGGCCAAGCGCGCAGCGTCCGCAGCTCCGAACCAATCCCCCTCGGCATGCTTAGATTTTTTTCTCATTTTAATCGAGTTTAGAGCCATACTCAATTTTAGTAGATCGTACAAGCCAACGCAATGCTGATTCTGGGTACAATTATTTCAACCGATTCCGTAAGGCTAGTATTAGCTCGTCCACGGTGGGTTCGCCTTCAATTTGGTTTCGCCCAAGATCGGCTATTATTTCCGCCTGTCGATGTGAAGCCACCTCGCCATAGCTGTAGAAGGTAGTTAGGACTCCCTCGTGGCCCAGATTCTGGCTCCAGGCTTTGAACTCTTCAGGGGTATGGCAGACTCTTTCCCCCAGGGCAACCAGCGTATTCCTGAAGCTATGAGGGTTGAAATAAGGTAGCCCTGCAGCCTCGAACGCACCCCTCAAGATCTGGCGGATCGGTGAAGCAGTGCTCCAGAAGGCCCGTTCGAGCCCTACCGGCTCAAAATGGCCATTCGACCCCACCGCGACCAAGGTACGAGGAAACAGTGGGTCGTCGTTGCCCCACAGTTTTTCTGATCGAAGGAATTCAACCCATTCTTCGACGATAAGTTGAATCTCGTCACCCACAGGGAAGAAGTAGGTGGTGAATGTCTTACTGAATTTCGTTTTCACTTCCCGGGCGTCTTGGTGGACAAGTCGGCTGGCCAAATCGACGTGCTTCAGCCTAAGTGAGGCTACGGCGCTATCCCTGGCGCCCGTGAGGAGGATGAACGCCATTAGCGCACGATTTCGCTTTTCGATGTCCGTGGATTTGGGCATTTGCTCAATAACATGCTTGATCTGCTCTAACGTAGGGGTTGGTCTCTCGCGTTTAGCCTTGGCGATACGAGATTCTTTCTCGGGAAGGTTGAAATAGTCTGCGTCGGTGTATTGGATGGAGGATTTGTATCCGGGTTGACCTGCGAGCCATGTAAAGAAGCGTTTGAGGTGTGACAGGGTGGAATATTGGGTGGATTTGCTTAACTTTTCTCCTGTCGCTTTGTTGTTCTGGGAAGCAAGGTGATGTTTGAACGCGATTGCCTGCCGATGATCAAAGGACTTGAAATCCCGGTAACGAGAATGTGCCTCGAATCGAGCCAAAGCCGCAGCAACGGCGTCCACACTGGCTTCACTTTGTCGCTTGGCTTCTCTCAGATAGGCGAAATATTGACGCTTGATACGCTCATTTTTTGGGTTGTGTTTGGTCATGTTGGATTACTCCTGCTTGAAGTCACTGTTCACGGAGGGTTTAGCCCTATCTACTATGTGTTCCAGTGCCTTCGCCGGCTGAACCTCCAATGTGCCGCGTGCCAAGTCCAATCGTGCATAATTGACGCGTCGATAAATCATCGTGTCGCAGACCGGGCATATCCCGATCAGGTTGCCGGTTGTTGCCGTTAAGGGCTCGTAGTCCGCCATATTTCCGGCCGGCCGCTGGGGTTTTCGGCAACGAACACAGTAGATTTCGCCGGGTTTGCAGGGTCGTTTGTTGTTGGCGCGGCGCTCCTTCAGGTACGCGGCCAAGTGACTTCCAAGAATCAAAAGCGGGCGTCGGTCATCAATCGTGGACAGGCCGTTTTTTAGCCATTGACGCACCGTATTCTTGTGCACATCCAGGGTGCGAGCGGTCTCGTCCACGGTATAGCTGCGATGAATCTTGACCTTCCGGTAGTTCGGAACTCGGCCAGACATTGATACAGCTACCTAATTGGCGGGACTTCGGCTGGCTTCAATTTGACGAAGAAGGTATTCGTCTACTTCATGCTCTATCCAGCCGACAGCGGAGCCATTCCCAAGTCGGATGGGCTTGGGAAAGGTCGCATCGTACCTGGGGGATTTGGGATTAATTTTGTCGTAGATGGTGGTGCGGGACAGCCGCAGGCGCTTTTCAAGGTCACGTCGGCGCAAGATAGTTACTGATTGGTTTGAGTTCATCAGGGTCGGCTCCATTAGGGATCGACCGGTAGCATGGGCTTGCTAGCTAAATTGGGATAGAACCTGTGCTTCGTAACCGTACGGTCTGCGAGCAGACCGCACGGTTAGTGCGGATAATTTTGAAGAAGCTTCACATGTTCGCGAATCCAGTCACGTGCAGTGCGTACTGAGACCGGCACAAGCTTATAAGTGTGGATAACCGCTTCAGCAGCTTTCTCCATGCTTTTGTAATTGTGGAGGTTGTCTTCGCACCAATCCCACACGTCTTCCTTCATCGCATAATGTTCGGCATGACGCTTAATAGCAGCCTTGCTGGCTGTCACAGATATGCGATGCCTGGCGATTTCGGCGGCCTTTTCCTCACCCTGGCGGCCTGATTCTTCAAGTTCGCCGTGAAGTAGCTGGATCTGCTCTTGGAGAGCGGCGGTGTCTTGGAGGTGCTCTGCCCAACAAATGGATTCCAAAGCCTCACATAGGTCAGTTACGGCCTGTTCTTGGGTAGTTAAAAATACTGGCTCAGGGATGAGCTTGTCCAACTCAGATGGAAACTGATCTGCTATTTTGCGAAACCGCCGCATTTTTTCGGGAGGGTCTAAGGATCGTATACAGTCAGCCACTTTCCATAAGGCGAGGACTGCAAAATACTCATGCAATTTTGCGCCGGGAAGCTCGGAGTCATTCCCTATTGCGTAGTTGTCTATACAGGCGACCAAGGCATCGAACTTGGACGTATTATATCGGTTCGGGTATTCGGGCGGTTGTTGATCTTCTTCTGATGACCAGTTGTCCAGTAGATCGCGTAAGCCAGCCTCGGTGCGATACTCGTAATCCAGATACCCCAGCTCCCAACCACCATGCTCCAGAATTCGACGAATGAAGGACGTTTTCTCTGCTTCAAAGTATTCTTCGATAAACCAATCTATGGCTTCGGCTGCTGCTGAAACCTGTTTGGTAGTACGCCCGAGCAAAATTGCCCGAGCACGTTGAACAACCGCGTATAGTTTTGCTGGAGAGCCGCGAGGAAGCTTACCTTCTAAAAGATCGAATTGCTTGAATAGCCCCGAAGCCACTACAAAGGTTTCCGGGTTGTTTAGTTCTGAATTCTGAGGGATGGTAGCGCGGTAACGATTTTCATAGTCTCGAGGCTCACTGTAATCACGCGCATGAAAAGTTCCATTGGGTACTTTGCATTCCCCATTGTTTCGTTGGCCCAGTCATTGGCGTCGTTGACAATTCCACTTTCCTTGTTGACCTTCACACCTTGGCGCTCCATCACCCATTCCAGGGCGGCTTTGCCATTGATGACGTAGTCCCAGGCCGCTTCAGGAATACCTTTCAGGGTGATTTTGGCATTGTAGATGACGGTGGTTCTGTCGCCTTTCTTGGCGAACTTCATTTTCTCTACACGGTAGTCGGCGTCGGCCAGTTTGCCCTTGGCCGCGACGGTCAGTGGGTAGGGGGCAACGGTTTCATAGTACAGGTGCAAATCCGCCAGAGCGCGACCTGCTTTGCTGAAAGCCCAGAAGTCTTTAGCTGTCCTCACGGCTGGGATGCGGGGCAGCTCCTTGCTGAGGTTGTCGGCGTAGCGTTCGCGGTAGTCCGGGGAATGCAAGACACCATAGGTATAGTAGAATAGGTCTTCCTTGCTGATTTTTTCATTGGGATAGGCGTTCTGGAAATGGGCCAGGCCTTCGTCGGTGATGGCGTCGCGGCGCTTGAGCCCGTTTCCATTGTCGACCGCGGCAAAAAAATCATCAGTATCCCCGTTCGCTTGGGCCTGTTCGTCATAGAGGTAGAAGGGGAAGCATTGAGAATCACCATTGCAGTGCAAATCGGGTAAGGCATTTGCGATTAGCACCGGACAACCGTGGCCCTTGTACTTGGCATTGAACTGAATCACCAGGTTCTCTACCCCAGACTCAGGGAAGATTCGTGGCATTTGATAGACCATCTCATTGAAGGTGCGGTTGAAGTACATCCACTGCTTATTAAACGGGCGGTAGAGTGAATGGGTCAGGGATGAGGCTTGGTAGTCAAACGTGCGATTCTTGGCTAATGCTTGCTTGAGAGCGCGTGTCCAACTAATCCGCTTCGGATTCGTGTCGATGAAATCATTGATCGCTACCTCGCGGGCCTTCTTATCCAGGCCCGGATGCGCTTTATTGAAGCGTCCTACTTCGGCATTGTAGAAATCAATCATGCTTTCCATGTTGGCCTGCAACTTGGCCTTGCTGGCGTTATAGGCCCAGGCATCGCGATTAGTCACCACTCCCAATGAGAAGTTGTCAAACAGCTTGGGGGCGTCGCCTTTCTTGTCGCCCAACACAATGTGCTTGCCAAAACTGTTGTCGCGCTGGTTCACCCAATCCCCATGGCTGTCGGGGGCGATGGTCTGCCAGTTGGTGATGCCGGCCACGCTGGAAAAGCTGGCAATTTTTTCCAGCTTTTCTTCGCGGCTGAGGTAATCGCCAATGTCGTGAAACAGGATTCGTCCGTGCTTAATGGCCTCAGGGTTTTTGACCAGCAACGAAATGGCTATGGGGGCACGGCTACCGCCGCCGAAAATTTTGCCACCTTCTTGGCGGGAGCGTTCGCCTGATGTACGTTGATTGCCACGCTGTTGAATGCCGCCCAAAATTGACCCACCTGAGGGGGTAATTTCCATCCAAAAC
>CAXBLB010000001.1:0-507852 GCA_963976655.1 uncultured Halieaceae bacterium | reverse complement strand
AAAAATGTGTCAGCTTATCCCAGGAACAAGTAGGTAGATTTAACGCCGCTTACGATTGAAAGCGCGGCTGTTCGTCTCCACCCTGCCGGAACAGCGTCAACATGCCGGGTTGGAATACGCAGACGGGTTCTACTGTGAAGCGCTGGACGCCAACCTGGTCACCCTGCCGAATGTCTTTAGCCCGGATGCGCTGGACAACGGCAGCCGCTTGCTCATCGACAATCTGCCGCGCCTTGAACCGGCGTCACGGACCATCGATCTCGCTTGTGGCAGCGGCGTGATCGGGTTGAGCGCTTACCGCGCGGGGGTGACTGGCAACCTGCTGTTCTGTGACGAATCCGCGATGGCTGTGCGCTCGGCGCGCGAGAACGCGGCACGCCTGTTTCCGCAGTCAGTCAGCGATTTCAGCTTTTTCCAGGGCGACGGTCTAGCCGGCTACCAGGGCCCGGCTGCAGATCTCATTCTTTGCAATCCGCCCTTCCACCTGGAGAATGCGGTGGACGCCTTCGCCGGTCGCCGCCTGCTGCATCAGGCGGGACGTCACCTCGGCCGCGGCGGCAGGCTGTGTCTGGTAGCCAACCGCCATCTCGATTATCTGCCCGTCCTCAGACGGCACTTCCAGCGCGTGCAGCAGCTTGCCCAGAACCGTAAATTTCGCGTCTACCTGGCAACCAAAGGCTGACTGGCCGAAGCGTCCCTTAGCCACGCTACGCGCCCGTTATTGCGCCGTACCAGACAACAGTGTGCCGATCATCGCCGCCACTTCACGCGTGGCCGGACCCTGGCGCTGCTCATGGAAATAGCCCGATACTTCGCTGACGCGCATATTGATTTCGACACTGTGTGCGCCCGCGTGTACCGCTTCGCGCACAAAGCCCGCGGCAGGATACACCACGCCGGAGGTGCCGATGGCAATGAACAGGTCACAGGCGGCGAGCGCGGCGTCTATTTCCCGCATGTGATAGGGCATTTCGCCAAACCACACAATGTCGGGCCTGAGTCCGCCCTGCTGCTGACACTGCGGGCAGGGCAAGGAGCCAGACAGTTGATCGACCGCCGGCATACGCATGCCGCACAATACGCAGAGCATGCTCTGCAATTCGCCGTGCATATGGCACACCTGCAGACTCCCCGCCCGTTCGTGCAGGTCATCCACGTTCTGGGTAATCAAATAGACCTCGCCAGGGAATTCACGCTGCAGACGCGCCAGTGCCTCATGGGCCGGATTGGGAAAAACCTCACGCAACTGCATCTTGCGCGCATTATAAAACCGGTACACAAGATCCGGATCATGCGCGAAAGCTTCGGGGGTTGCGATCTGCATCGGGTCGTGACCTTCCCACAAGCCATAGGCATCGCGGAATGTCTGCAACCCCGACTCTGCCGATACGCCGGCACCGGTCAATACCACGATGCGGCGAACCGTGCGACCGCGATAAACGCAGTGGCTCACAGCACCCCACCCTCTAGCTCACGCTCCTCCACTTCGTGCAGGAGCGACAGCGCTGTGAAATACAGGGCACAGCGTATCGGTTCAGCACCGAGAGGGCGCAGTGCTGCGCGGTAATCCGCGAGTTGATCGCGGTAGTGTGCCGCTTCGCGGGCAGCGAATACGTCCACGCTTTCACCCGCCAGCGGCCGGCTGGTCTTGTAATCCACGATCCAGCGCAGGCCGGTGGCGCGATCAACAAAACTTCGATCGATCACGATGTCCCGGATTTGTCCTCCCTCTACCATCGTCAGTGCCCACTCGCTGCGTGCGTCGCGGTGGTTTGCATCGAGAATCCATCGCCCCGGCCCACCCGGCGCCAGCGCGTTCCCGGCTGCCTCCAGAACAATCGATTCTGCCTGCTCCAGCTTTGCGCCGGGAACACCTTCGCGTTGCAATGCATGTTGCCAGCGAGCTTTGTCTACGTCAGTCACAACGAGTGGCAGCTCTGGCAGTTTTGATAGTTCCTCGAACGCCAGATGCACCACCACACCCACGCTGCGCTCGAGATGATTATCCGCCTGTTCGGGGAAGTTATCCGCGGGCAGCAGGTTGCTGAACTCCGCGCAGGGCGACGGCAGGCTCGCCGGCACCAGCCGCTGCAATGGCCGAGCTGTCGGCTGTGTATCCACCCGCAGCGATTGTGCATCGTGCACCTTCATGGCCGCGGAAAACACAGGCCAGATGGCGCTCAGCAGTGCGCTGGCGGCAGGTGCTTTCGCGCAGTCGTTGGACTCGTCCCAGTTGACTCCGGCGCTCAAGTGCAGGCAGCGTATAGCGCGGGTTGTGCCGACGTACAGCAAACGTGTGGCTTCATGGCGGGTCTTGAGATCGCGCTGGTGTTTCAGATAGTTGTACAAAGTAGGCTGCGTCTTCTCGCTGCGATCGTTGGCCGCGAGCAGGAAGGAGCGGCGCCCCGATTGATTGCTGTGTTCATCCCACAACAGCAAATCGCCCGAGTCACCACGCGTCAGACCATTCAGGCGAGGGATGAAAACACGCTCGAATTCCAGACCCTTGGCTTTGTGCAGTGTCATTAACTGCACCGGGCAGTCGCCGTCGCCGCCGCTCATGAACCGGCTCTCCACCTGGCGTTGCAACCATTCCACGTCCAGACCCAAACCCTCGCTATCAGCCTGTTCCAGCAGACGCAGGAAACTCTCGACATCCTGCAGCCCCAGTTCATCGCCCAGACAATGTGCGCCGCCCAGATCCAGCCACGTCTGCTCAATCCAGACGCGCAGGGCGAGACGGTCGCGCGTAGCTTCTGCGCGCAGCAGTGCCCGGACAAGATGCCTGAGCCGCACTCTTGCGTCATCACTGAGCGTCTCCATCAGCCCAGTGTCCTGCAGTGTCCGGCGCAGGCTTTGGGGCGTTGGAGCCTCTGCAAAGCGCACAATCGACAGCAAATCGCGCAGGGCGAGACCGCACCAGGGCGCGCGCAGTATGGAGAGCCAGGCGAGCCGGTCCGCGTCGTTCGCCAGCGCGCGGCACAGTGACATCAGATCGGCAACGGCGGGCGACTGCGCGAGGCTGTCCAGATCCTGGGCCTGGCAGCGCACGCCCATCGCCTTGAGGCGCTGGCTAATGGGATGCAGGTGTTTTCGCTGCCGGCCCAGCACGGCAATATCACGCTCCCCCGCCGCCACGCAGCGAGCGATGGTCTCGCAGATAAATTCCACTTCTGCAGCCTGCGCAGCGTCGCCACGGAATGCATCCAGGCTGACAGCGACTGCCTCCCGTGCATCTCTTACGGCGGTGGCCTCGCTGTAGCTGACCTGCGCGCTGACAATGTCGTCTTCTGGCGGAAATGCGTCGCTGAAAGTCTGGTTCACCCAGGACACAATTCCGGCATCGGAACGAAAGTTACACTTGAGTTCGAGGTGTTCCAGGGAGATTCCGTTAATGCCCTCTTCCCGGGCCTTCAGGAACAGGCCCACGTTGGCGTCCCGAAAACCATAAATAGACTGCATGGCGTCGCCCACAATGAGCAGGGTGCGCGGAGCTTCGGGCGTGGCGGCGTTGTGTTCAACCCAGCCGCGCGTCAGTTTTTCGAGCAATTCGAACTGATTGATCGACGTGTCCTGAAACTCGTCGACCAGTATGTGCTCAATCAGATAATCGAGACGCAGGGCGAGCTCCGACGGTGCCTGATCGTTGCCCAGTGCCGCCAGCGCCGCCTCTGCGATCTGGCTGTAATCGACTACGCCGTGCTCGCGAAATACCAGTAGAAGTTGCGCCGCCAGTGTCGGCAGCAGGCGGGATAGATGCAGCACCAGTCGCCAGGAATCACTGCCCTGAGCCATCTCAGGCAGAGTCCGTACCATGGCCAGCCGCTCCTCCAGCCCCGGGACGCTGGCGAGTTCATCGATTAATCGCTTGAGCTGCGCTTTGCGCTGCTGCGCAATATCCGCTTTGCCCGCGGGAAAGCCCTCCTTGACGGTAATCGACTTGCGCCAGGTGTTGCTCTTGGTTTGCAGCATTCCTTGCAGTTCACGCCAGCGCGGCAGATCTGCGCTGTGCGCCGCCGGAAATGCAGTCGGTTCAGACCGTTCCAGATTGCCGGCCGCATATTGCATCAGTTGCAGAATTTCGCTGCTGTAGGGCAACAGAAGGTTTTCCAGCGCCTGTAACTCCTCGCGCACGAGCTCTTCCACAACGGCCACCAGGTAAGCTTCTGAGTCGTCCGGCGAATTGTGCACCCCGACATACATCCGCCACTGCTGGCGCCGCATCAGCATCACGGTAAGCAGCTGCTGCACACGCGACCAGTCGTTGTCGAAGTGCAGCAACAGGGCGCGCAGATCCTCTTCGACGGCATGACCTGAATCCAGAAGTGCAAACAGTGCTTCGACCGCCGAGGCATACAGGGGGCCGGAGTCGTCCTGCGGCGTCACTTGCCCACCAAAGCTGCTGAGCACCGGCATCTGTCGCGTCAATGCCAGGCAGAAGCTGTCGATCGTCTTGATATTCAGGCGGGACACGTTGCGCAGAAGCTGCCAGTTGCCGCGCTGATCAGCCACGAGCGCCGACTCGGCCAGACTGCGGGTCAATTGCTGGTGCTCGCTGTCACAGGGCGTGTTGTCCCGGGCACTGTGCAATGCCGCCAGTACGCGCTCGCGCATTTCTGCCGCCGCCTTGCGCGTGAAGGTGATGGCGAGAATCTGCTCGGGCCTTTCGACGCGCGACAGGAGCGCCAGATACCTTTGTATCAGTAGTTCTGTCTTACCGGAACCGGCCGGCGCACTCACGCAGAAACTGCGGTCGGTGCGAATCGCTTCAAGCCGTTGCTCGCGATCGACGCTCATGCTCATTCGCGCGCCTCATCGATATCGTCGACGGGGGCCTCTATGCGGCACAAAGGCTGCAAGCCACACCACATACAACTGTTCCTGAGCGGGTCGACTTCGGCCCGACCGTCGATAAACTCCTGTGCGAGCCGCTCCAGATTGTCTTTCCAGACAGCGTTCAGGGAACTCCAGTCGTCCGCGGGCATTTTGTCTTCCACCGCTTTTGCAATATCAGTTTTGACTCCCGGAATTGTCTCGGTGATACCCAGGCCGTCATAGGCGCTGTCTCGCGGGCGCACCTGGGCAAATGCCAGTGCCGCAGGTGGCTCTTCACCGAGCAACCCATACAGCAATAGCTGTGGTCGTGCCGGGCGCACGCCTAGCCAGTCAGCAAACCTGGCTTTACCGGTTTTATAATCGATCACGACGCGACCGCCATCGGGTAGTGCGTCAATACGATCCACCCGCAGCTTGATCGTCAGGCCAGACAGCTCGAGTTGCAGATCTTCCTCAAGCAAGGCGATACTGAAAGCTCCCCGTTCGCGCTCTACCTTGAGCCACTCCTGCAACAGCGAGCGCAGGCGCACAGCCTCCAACTCAATACAGGCACGCCCCAGGGCCTGGCGTCGACGGGATGCGAGTTCATTCAGGCCCGCCCGTGTGGCGCGCGCCAGAATGGGTTCGAGAGCCTGTGCATCCAGTCGCAGCAGCGTTGAGTGATCGCCGAGTTCCTGCCACAGCTTGTGCAAAGCCCCGTGCACCACAGTGCCACGTTCCGACGGCTGCATGCCGGGGCTGTATTCTGACGGGGGCTCGACATGCAGCCGATTGCGGGCAAAGCCGCGAAATGGACATTGCGACTGATGCTCCAGTAGCGAGGCGCCGCCGCGCAGACTGGAGCGTTCTTGCTCGCTCAGAGCTGGCGCGGTGCTGTCGTCTACCGCTTCTCTGCTCGCGGCTTCGCAGGCGGCGAGCCAACGGGCATCCAGCGAATAGCTGTCGGCGACAGACTTCGCCTCGAAAGCCTCGAGAAAGGCGCTCGGCAGGTCTACCACGCCGTCGATCTGTTGACTGTAGCTGGCGTGGAGACAGCCGCAGCTTCGCCGATACCGGGCCAGGAGCTGTTCACTGTAGTCCCATTCCCTCTCGGGCGTGGCGTGGGGCATCTGCAGCCGGGCTTGCAACGAGAGGGGTATGAAGGGGTTGGGCCGCGCCGGCCCCGGCCATGCGTTTCCCTGCATACCCAGAACCCAGAGATGATCAAAACTCAGTCCCACCGCCTCCAGCGGCCCGAGAACCTGCACCGGCGCATCACTTGTCTGCGGCTGTGAAACTTGCCGCGCGCAGCATTCCTGCAGCAATTGCAACGCCTGTGCATAGCTCACTGCCGGCCATATGGCATCCAGCGCGCAAAATTCATCCAGCGTCTGGTACCAGCGTGCTACCTGCTGAAACTCCAGTGAATCCAACGGCGCTTCACCGGGCCAGCGCCACTCGGCCAGTAGCGCATTGAAATGTTCCACCCACTCAGAGGGCGGCAGATCCCTACGCAACGCGCGCATACCAGAAATCGACAACAGGCGCTCGGCCAGAGCGAAGTTGCCGCCACCTGTTTTCGCGGCAACAGCGTTCACCGCGTCTCTTACCTCGGAAACCGGCAGCGAACGGGCACCGTATTGGCAGAGCCGCTGAATGAATGCCAGCAAGAGGGGATTGTCACGATCCGACTGTCCGATGAAGCGCGATTGCAACAATGCCAGAACGCTACTCGTGGTTGTCTGCGAGAGCGCCAGCGAAAGCACTGCAAGCGCGTCGCGGATTACCGGCGCCTGAGACAAGCTGATGCCGGTGGAGAAATTGACGGGCAGGCTCTGGTAGTTGTCCCCGAGGCAATCGAACTCCCTGCGCAATAGATATTCCAGTGTCACGCGGTCAACGCCGGTGTTAGACAACACGATGCCCAGCGTGCCCGAAGGCGCATCGCGTTGCATTTGCGCCGCCCATGCAGCCACACCCGCAAGCTCGCTGCGCTGGTCGGGGAAAGGGTGAGCCACACAGCGCGCAGAGCCGACAGGCGCAGGCACCACTGCCACTTCACCGCCAAGGCCGTGCAGGCACGCCTCAAGCAGCGGCGGAATATCCGCGCAGTCAATCAGGCAGATCGGTGTTGAATCCATCTCCGCTGCGACCTCCGCCAGCGCCAGCAGGCAATCGCTCCGGGTGCACTGGTTTGACGCCCGCAGGCGGCGCTCAAACAGCGACTGCCACTCGAGAAACGCCGCGCAATCCGTTTCCAGTGCAAACACCGAGCGCAGACCCGGACTGAGATCAACTCGCCAGCGCGCCAGCATATCTCGCGCTTCGCTCATAAGCTCTGCCGCGGCAGCCGGACGCAATAATGTCAAGGGCGCCTGGGTGGTCACATTGTCGGTGATGACCTGCTGCCACAGCATCAGCTCCTGTGTGTGACTCAGCGGCAGGAGCGATGGCAGCAAGCCCAGTCGCACCGCACGCTGCCACTGCCCGTGCAGCCACTGATCCAGCGGATAAACAGGTAGCGGCTCCCACACCGTGGCACCCGCGCAGCTTTGCTGCTTATCCCACTCTGCCTTGATACGCCGGGCGAGGCGCAGGTTTGGGGTCAGCATGGTATGACCGGCGTCAATGAACGATGCCAGACGAGCGATGTCGAACAGATTCCGCGCCAAAATTCAGCTCCCGCGACACCCGCCCATCTGGCTAGTGCCTACCCAAAATCCCTTGTTTACTATAGAATGCCGCGCCCGGCTGGCGCGTGGGGATATGCGCAGACCGGCTATTCGCGAGGGAATTCTCACACTGTATTCAGGTAGACACCGATGAGCAACATCGAAGTACACAACGTCAATGTCGATTCGCAGAATGTGCTGATCACACCTGAGGATCTGAAGCGCAGCCTGCCGATGTCGGAAAAAATTCACGACACGGTCGTAGACAGCCGCCAGGTCATTGAAAACATTCTCGATCGAAAAGATCACCGGATCTTCGCGGTGGTTGGCCCCTGTTCCATCCACGACCCGCAAGCGGCGCTCGACTATGCCCGCCGTCTGAAAGACATCTCTGAGCAGGTGGCGGACACCCTGTACATCGTGATGCGCGTCTACTTCGAGAAACCGCGCACTACCGTCGGCTGGAAGGGCCTGGTGAACGACCCCTACCTGGACGACTCTTTCAAGATCGAGGATGGCCTGCATATTTCGCGCAAGCTGTTGCTGGACATTCTCGATCTCGGGCTGCCGACCTCCACCGAGGCGCTTGATCCGATATCCCCGCAGTACCTGCAGGATCTCATCACATGGACGGCAATCGGCGCACGTACTACCGAATCGCAGACCCATCGGGAAATGGCCAGCGGGCTGTCATCGCCGGTCGGATTCAAGAACGGCACGGATGGCGGCCTGACGGTCGCTACCAACGCGCTGAAGTCCGCCGCCAAGCCACACCGCTTTCTGGGGATCAACGGCCAGGGCCAGGTTTCGGTTTTCACCACGCGCGGCAACCCCTACGCGCACATCGTGCTGCGCGGTGGCAGCAACGGTCCCAACTACGATTCGGTGCATATCAAGCTGGCTGAAGAAGCACTGCAGAGCGCGGGTGTCTCACGCAATATCATGGTGGATTGCAGTCATGCAAACTCGAACAAGCAGCCCGAACTCCAGCCGCTGGTCGCGGACAACATTGCCAATCAGATCCTGGAGGGCAACAGTTCAATCGTGGGCCTGATGATCGAGAGCAACCTGCACGCCGGTGCGCAATCCATTCCAGACAATCTGCAGGACCTGAAGTACGGCGTGTCGATCACCGATGGGTGCATCGACTGGGCGAGTACACAGGAGTGCCTGCTCTCCATGCACGAGAAGCTGAAAAAAGTGCTACCCGGGCGGCTGGCTCACGCTCAGTAATACGCCTGTGAGGTGTCCGAGTGGTCAGTCACGTCGCGCACCCCGGTCAGCTGCGGAATCTGCTCAAGGAGGCTTTTTTCCACGCCGCCCTTCAGCGTCATGTCTACCGCACTGCAACCCTGACAGCCGCCGCCAAACTTCAGCACGGCAACCTGCTGCTCAGTGACCTCAATGAGACTCACTTCACCACCGTGAGCCGCCAGCCCCGGGTTGATCTCGTTGTAGAGCACGTAGTTGATGCGGTCTTCGATGGGGCTGTTATCATTGACCCGCGGCATCTTCGCATTCGGCGCCTTGATGGTTAGCTGGCCACCCATGCGATCCTTGGCGTAATCTACCAGCGCATCCTCGAGAAACGGCAAACTGCGGGCCTCATACCAGACCTTGAATTTATCCAGTTGGTGCTCCTCGTCGTCAGGCTGCAAATCGCCCTCGCGGCAGTAGGCTATGCAGGTCTCTGCACGCGGGGTGCCGGGCTGGTTGATAAAGACCCTCACGCCCAGCGCGTCTTCCTGTTTTGCCAGCAGTTCAGCGAGGTAATCCTGTGCTGATTGGGTAATGGTAACCATCTGTCGCCCCATTCCGAGTAAATTACTCAGGTATTCTAGCAAACTTCACTGGAAAGTGTGAGCCAAAGCTGAAATCCGCCGCAAACACGGCCTACAATCTGCTAATATCACTGGCTTTTTTGGGGTGCTGTCAGCGCGCCCGATATGGAACAGGGCATCTGAATGACTAGCGACCACCCCCTCCGCCCCAGCCTGGAAGAGGCTCTCGGCAAGCGAATTCTCATCATCGATGGTGCGATGGGCACCATGATACAGGCCGAGATGCTGGAGGAAGCAGATTTTCGCGGCGAGCGCTTTGCCGCGCACGGCTCCGATCTCAAAGGCAACAACGAGCTTCTGAGCCTGACCAAACCCGAGGTCATCGTAAAAATCCACCGGGCCTTCCTCGATGCGGGTGCTGACATTATCGAAACCAATACTTTCGGTAGCACGCGCATCGCACAGGGCGATTATGGCCTCGAAGAAGTGGCCCAAGAGCAGAATCTGGTATCAGCACGAATCGCCCGGGAAGTTGCCGATCAGGTGACAGCGCTTACCCCCGACAAGCCCCGCTACGTTGCCGGCGTGCTCGGGCCTACCCCGAAAACCGCATCCATTTCTCCCGATGTGAACAATCCCGGGGCGCGCGGCATTACCTTCGACCAGTTGCGCGACAACTATGCCGAGGCGACAAAAGCCCTGATTGAAGGTGGCGTCGACCTGATCATGATCGAGACCATCTTCGATACCCTGAATGCCAAAGCGGCGATCTTCGCGGTCAAGACGGTGTTTGCGGAACTGGGCCGTGAGTTGCCGATCATGATCTCGGTGACCTTCCCGGATATCAGTGGGCGGGTGCTCTCCGGGCAGAACCCGGAGGCATTCTGGAACGCGATAGCACATGCCAGGCCGCTTATCGTTGGCAGTAACTGCGGCCGCCCCTACCGTGAGATCCGTCCGTTTGTCGAGACGCTTTCAAAGGCCTCGGACGCGTATTTCAGCGCACATCTCAATGCTGGCCTACCCAACGCTTTTGGTGAATTCGACGAGACTCCGGAGATCATGGAGGCCGAGTTCGCCGAGTTTGCCGGACGCGGTTTTCTCAATCTCGCCGGCGGCTGCTGTGGCACAACGCCGGCGCACGTCAGGGCCATCGCCGCAGGTGTAGAGAGTGCGGCGCCTCGCGCCCTGCCCTCGCACGAGCCAGCGTGTCGCCTGAGCGGCCTGGAAGCATTCAACATCACCGCGGACAGCCTGTTCGTCAATGTAGGCGAACGCTGCAACGTTACCGGCTCGGCGAAGTTCAAGCGTTTGATTCTCGAAGGGGACTACGAGGCAGCGCTCGCGATTGCCCGGGCGCAGGTTGAAGATGGTGCGCAGATCATCGATGTAAACATGGATGAAGGCATGCTCGATTCAAAAGAGGCGATGGTGACCTTCCTGAACCTGATCGCCTCGGAACCCGATATCGCCCGCGTGCCCATCATGGTCGATTCATCCAAGTGGGAGGTTATAGAGGCCGGCCTGAAATGTATTCAGGGCAAAGCCGTTGTCAATTCCATCAGCCTGAAAGCGGGGGAAGCGGAATTCCTGCAGCAGGCGCGACTCTGTCAGCTCTACGGCGCTGCGGTGGTCGTAATGGCTTTTGACGAAGACGGCCAGGCGGACTCCCTCCAGCGTCGCAAGGATATTTGTCGTCGCTGCTACGACCTGTTGCGCAGCGAGCTGAACTTCAATCCGAATGACATCATTTTCGATCCCAACATTTTTGCCGTGGCAACCGGCATTGATGAACACAACAACTACGCGGTTGATTTCATTGAGGCGACGCGGTTCATCAAGGCGGAGCTACCCGGCGCGCTGGTCTCAGGTGGCGTATCCAACGTCTCCTTTTCCTTCCGTGGCAATGACGCGGTGCGCGAGGCGATTCATTCCGTCTTCCTCTATCACGCCATTCGGGCGGGCATGGACATGGGCATCGTGAATGCCGGACAGTTGGCCATCTACGACAACCTCCCCGAAGACCTGCGCGAAACCGTGGAGGACGTGATCCTCAACCGCCGTGACGATGGCACCGAACGCCTGCTGGAACTGGCGGAACGCTATCGCGATACGGGCGGCGGCGCACCGCGCGAGGAAGATCTTTCCTGGCGTGAAGAGCCAGTTGGCAAGCGCATGGAGCACGCCCTGGTGAAGGGCATCACCACCTATATCATCGAGGATGCCGAGGAGGCGAGACAGCAGTTTGACCGCCCCATCGAGGTGATCGAGGGGCCGCTCATGGACGGCATGAACGTGGTCGGAGACCTGTTTGGCGAGGGAAAAATGTTCCTGCCACAGGTGGTCAAAAGCGCGCGCGTCATGAAGCAGGCGGTCGCCTACCTGCAGCCGTACATTGAAGAAGAGAAATCCGAGGGCAACTCCACCAACGGCAAGATCCTCATGGCAACGGTAAAAGGCGACGTGCACGATATCGGCAAAAACATCGTCGGCGTTGTCCTGCAGTGCAACAACTTCGAAGTGATTGACCTGGGCGTAATGGTGCCGTGTGAAAAGATCCTGGACACCGCGAAAGCAGAGCAGGTCGATATTATCGGCCTCAGCGGCCTGATCACACCCTCGCTGGATGAAATGGTCAACGTCGCCGCAGAAATGCAGCGCCTCGATTTCAGTGTGCCGCTGATGATCGGCGGCGCAACGACGTCGAAAGCGCATACGGCGGTGAGGATTGATCCGCAGTATACCAACGATCTGATTGTGTACGTACCGGATGCATCCCGCAGCGTGTCTGTGGCGAGCCGTTTGATGGGCACGGGCAAGGCGGCGTTTGCCGCGGAACTGGCCGAGGAATACATCAAGGTCCGCGAGCGCGTCGCCAACCGGAAACCCGCGGCGAAGCAGGTCAGCTATGCGGCGGCTGTTGAAAACGCCATGCAACTGGATTGGAAAAACTATAGCCCGGTGACACCAACCTTCACGGGCACGCGCGTATTCAGGGATTTTCCGCTGGAAGAGCTGATTGACACCATAGACTGGACCCCCTTCTTTCTCACCTGGGAACTGTCCGGCAAATACCCGGCAATCCTTGACGATGAGGTCGTTGGTGCCCAGGCCCGTGAGCTGTTCAGCGACGCGCAAGCCATGCTGCAACGCATCGTTGATGAAAAATGGCTGACCGCAAACGCCGTGGTGGGCTTCTGGCCAGCAGAACGCGTCGGCGCTGACGATATCGCTGTCTATACGGATGAATCGCGCAGCGAAAAGCTGGCTACCCTGCATCATCTGCGACAACAGACAGCTCGCCCGGATGACCAGCCAAATGCGAGCCTGGCTGATTTCATTGCGCCACAGGGATCGGGTGTGAAGGACTATCTTGGAGCGTTCTGCGTCACCACAGGTCATGGCGTGGAGGAGCGCGCTGCGAAGTTTGCAGCCGAACACGATGATTACAACAGCATTCTCCTGAAATCCCTGGCGGACAGGCTGGCTGAATCATTGGCGGAATGCATGCACAAGCAAGTGCGCCGGGAGCTCTGGGGCTATGCGCCAGATGAGAAGCTGGACAACGACAGTCTGATTCGTGAGCAGTACCAGGGTATCCGGCCCGCGCCCGGCTACCCCGCCTGTCCCGATCACACGGAGAAGGCCACCCTTTTCGCGCTATTAGATGCAGAGAATGCGTGCGGCGTGCATCTGTCCGAAAGCTTTGCCATGTCGCCTGCGTCATCCGTGAGCGGCTTTTACTTTTCGCACCCACAGTCGCGCTATCTTAACGTGGGGAAAATTGGTCGTGATCAGGTGGAAGACATCGCCGCGCGCAAAGGTGAAGCTGTCGCCGACGTTGAGCGCTGGCTGCGACCGAATCTGAGCTACTAGTGGACAGTCCGAACGGAGTAAACAACAGCATGAGTAAAGAGGAATCCAGGCGCCCAAACGAGGATGACAAGCCGGCCAAACTGAAACCGCTGCAGGTTCTTGGCAGTGTGTTTGCAGCAGGGCTGGGGGTACAGAGTAGCAAAAACCGGGAGAGGGACTTCAAGCAGGGACGGCTGGGCGTGTTCATCGCCGCAGGCGTCATTTTCACCCTGGTTTTTATCGGGACGGTGCTGACCGTCGTGCAACTGGTATTAAAAGGCGCCTGAAGCGGGGGCAAGGCCGCTCAGCCCCGGAGTAAAGGTCACAACTTCAAGACGGCATCCCCGAAAGCCAGACGTACAGTGCGAAAACAACAATACTGATTATGGCCGTGGCGGCCACGGCATCTGCCGAACCGTCCTGTTCAAAGTCTCCAGACATGGTCTACTCCAGTTGAGGATGTCCCTGAGGCGTTATTCTATACCACGGCGCCCGCCAATCCCAACGCTATCGCGCAACTATTAGCCCCTGTAAGCTTACGGATATGGTGATTCTAACCATATGAAAAATCAGACTATTTGTGCTGACAATTTTTCTGTTAATGTAGCGCCTCAATTTCGTCAGGCCACTGTGCCTGCCAGCGCTACAGAGTGAGCAGATGTACGTCTACGATCAATATGACCGCAAGATTCTCGGCGAACGTGTGGCCCAGTATCGCGACCAGACCAGGCGTTATCTCAACGGCGAAATCAGCGAAGCACAGTTCCTGCCGTTGCGGTTGCAGAATGGTCTCTATATCCAGCGTCTCGCACCGATGCTGCGAATCGCCGTCCCCTATGGAATGTTAAACAGCACCCAGGTACGGAAACTGTCGGATATTTCGCGCAACTACGATAAGGGCTATGTCCACGTCAGCACTCGCCAGAACATCCAGATCAACTGGCCCGAGCTTGAAGAAGTGCCGGACATCCTCGCCGAACTGGCCAGCGTGGAAATGCACGCAAATCAAACCAGCGGAAACTGCATCAGGAATACCACCACAGATCAGTTCGCCGGTGTGGCACCCGATGAACACGAGGATCCGCGACCCTACTGCGAGATCATCCGTCAGTGGTCCACGTTTCACCCCGAGTTCGCATTTCTGCCGCGCAAGTTCAAGATCGCCGTATGCGGATCCGAAACAGACCGGGCTGCTATTCATGCGCATGATATCGGTGTGGAGCTGGTAGCCAACGACTCCGGCGAGCTTGGGTTGAAAGTTCTGGCGGGCGGTGGTCTGGGACGCACACCGGTGATCGGCTCCGTCATCTGTGAGTGGCTGGACCGAAAACACATGCTCACCTACCTGGAGGCAATCCTGCGTGTCTACAACCAGCACGGCCGCCGGGACAACAAGTTCAAGGCGCGCATCAAGATTCTGGTGAAGGCCATGGGAGTCGAAGCATTTCGTGCGGCGGTTGAGCACGAATGGGAAAGCCTGAAAGACGGCCCCGCCACGCTGACAGATGAGGAGTTCAATCGCGCGGCCAGCTTTTTTACCACACCGCCCTACGCGGCATTTGAGCGTGAAGAAGCAAATCAGGCACTGGAGGCGCAGTGCTCAGCCGAACCGATATTTGCCAACTGGGTCAAGCGCAACACCCGCGATCACAAGGTGGCAGGCTATCGCAGTGTCACCATTTCGCTCAAACCCACCGGCGTGGCGCCGGGGGATATTACCGCCGAGCAACTTGATTTGCTGGCTGACCTGGCAGACACCTATTCTTTCGGCGAAATCCGTACAACCCACCAGCAGAACATGGTACTCGCCGATGTCCCCTCAGCCAGCTTGCGTGAGCTGTGGGGAGAATTGCAGGGCGCGGGCCTGGCGACTGCGAACATCGGCTACCTGACAGATATGATTTGCTGCCCCGGTGGAGATTACTGCTCTCTCGCCAACGCAAAGTCCATACCGGTTGCCGAGGCCATTCAGGCCCGCTTCGACGATCTGGATTATGTCTACGATCTCGGACCGCTTGAGGTCAATATCAGCGGCTGTATGAACGCCTGCGGACACCATCATATTGGCCATATCGGGATTCTCGGCGTCGATAAAAAGGGGCAGGAGTTCTATCAGGTATGCCTTGGCGGCAGTCAATCAAAACAGGCGTCCATCGGCAACATTCTCGGCCCGTCATTCAAACGCGACGATATGCCTGACGTTATGGGGCGAATTCTGTCCACCTATGTCGCGCTGCGTAAGGAAGAGGAAACGTTCCTCGACACCTATCGCCGAGTAGGGATAGACCCCTTCAAGGAACGTGTATATGCGTAGAATTATCATGGATGGGGTAATTCGCGAAGATCAATGGCTTCCGGCTGACCCGGATTCAGATCCTCAAACCGGGCGCATCTGCACACTGGAGCAGTGGAAGAGCCTGGATGACAAGCGCCATAGCGCGGTACAGATCGAACCTGGCGAGGGGCCAGGGGATCTGCTGGCGTCTCTCGACGACCTGGCGCTGGTAGCCATCAATTTTCCGGTGTTTACTGACGGGCGCGGTTTTTCATACGCCCGGGAGCTGCGCGAGCGCGGCTATAGCGGCGAATTGCGTGCCGTGGGGCATTTTATCCGCGACCAGCTCACCTACCTGCGCAGAGTCGGCTTTAACGCGTTCCAGATGAACGATGACTCACAACTGGAAAGCGCTGTGGCCAGCCTGGAGGATTTCAGCGAGTATTATCAATCCGCGATAGACCAGCCACTGCCGCTTTTTCGTCGACGCTAGTATCGAGATTCCTATCCGCTTCCGCCTTGTATAGACTCAGGTTTTAGTAGTACGGATCAGGGAGCTATGGAACTGGGCGGCGTCACCTTTGAGTTTTTCCTGATTTTCAGCGGCGCAGCAGTGTTCGCTTCAGTTGCGCTGTATACCCGTCAACCCCTGATCATTTCCTATATTGCATTGGGTGCGGTGCTGGGACCCTACGGCATCTCGCTGGTAGCTGACCCCAAGCAACTCTCCCAGATCGGGCATATTGGCATTATCTTCCTGCTTTTTCTGCTCGGCCTGGACATGCAGCCCAGGGCCCTGTGGTCGACACTGCGTAAATCGACCGTGGTAGCGCTGGTGAGTTCGGCGATATTTTTCGCTACAAGCTTTGGTGTAACCCGTCTGTTCGGATTTTCAACGCTCGACAGTCTGGTTGTTGGTGCGTCGCTGATGTTTTCATCTACCATCATTGCCATCAAGTTACTGCCCACGACCGTACTGCACCATCGCCACACAGGCGAATTGATGATCGGCTTACTGTTACTGCAGGATCTACTGGCAATCGTGGTGCTGATGGTGTTGTACAGCGCTACAACTGAAAGCAGTACATCCATGGGTATGGAACTGGCGCGCTCGTTGCTCAGCCTGCCTGTACTGGTGCTGTTTGCACTGGTCGCGGTGCGCTACGCAGTACTTCCGCTGATTACCCGCTTTGATCGCTTTCACGAGTACATCTTCCTGCTCGCGATAGGCTGGTGCCTGGGGCTTGCGGAAGCCGCCGGCGCACTCGGGCTATCAGAAGAGATTGGCGCCTTCATTGCGGGCATCAGCCTGGCAACCAGCCCGATTTCCCAATACATAGCGGTTAGCCTGAAGCCACTGCGTGACTTTTTCCTGATTCTGTTTTTCTTTGCGGTCGGCGCCCGGTTCGACCCCGAACTACTGGGCGAGATAATTGTTCCGGCGCTGGTACTCTCGGTGCTGGTACTAGGCATGAAACCCATTGTGTACCGCTATCTACTCAAGGGTATGAGTGAAAAATCATGGCTGGCCTGGGACCTGGGCTTCAGGCTCGGCCAGGCCAGTGAGTTCTCACTGCTGATCGCCTACGTTGCAGTAGGCGCTGCCCTGATATCCGAAGAAGCCTCCATCTTGATTCAGGCGATAACGATCATCACGCTGCTCGCTTCGTCCTATATTGTGGTGCTGAATTACCATACGCCGATAGCCATCTCTGACAGGCTTCGCCGGGATTAGCTCGGAGAGCTTCAAAGAAAAAGCCGGCACGAGGCCGGCTTCAGTCACAACGCAATGCGCATTCGGGCGCTAGAGTTTCGCTTCAAGCTCAGGCAGTGCATTGAAGAGGTCGGCCACCAGGCCGTAATCTGCCACCTGGAATATCGGGGCGTCCTCGTCCTTGTTGATTGCCACAATGACCTTTGAGTCCTTCATGCCTGCGAGATGCTGGATCGCGCCGGAAATGCCCACCGCAATATACAGATCTGGCGCTACGATCTTTCCGGTCTGGCCAACCTGCATATCGTTGGGGACAAAACCTGCGTCTACCGCTGCCCTGGATGCGCCAATCGCCGCACCGAGCTTGTCGGCGATACCGTCGAGTAGCTTGAAATTTTCGCCATTCTGCATGCCACGACCGCCAGAGATGACAACCGAGGCAGATGTCAGTTCGGGACGATCCGAAACTGCTACTTCTTCCCCAACAAAGGACGACACGCCCGCGTCATGGACTGCAGAAACTTCTTCGACACTGGCGCTTCCGCCACTATCGGCAACTGGATCAAACGCAGTGGTGCGCACTGTAATAACTTTTTTTGCATCGGCGCTCTTCACCGTGGCGATTACGTTACCTGCATAAATCGGACGCTGAAACGTATCCGCTGCTTCAACCGCGGTGATATCGGATATCTGTGCTACATCTAGCAGGGCTGCCACACGTGGCATGAAGTTTTTGCAGCTGGTTGTAGCTGGCGCAACGATGTTGTCGTAGTTTGCTCCCACTTCAGCAACGAGCAGGGCCATATTCTCGGCCAGTTGGTGCTCATACACGGCGTTGTCCGCCACCAGCACTTTGCCCACACCGGGGACAGCCGCGGCGGCTTCCGCCACGGCGCCGCATCCAGCGCCCGCAACCAGCACGTCGATATCCGACCCGAGGCCTCCGGCTGCCGCTATTGTATTGAGGGTTGCAGTTTTCAGGCTGCTGTTGTCGTGTTCTGCGATTACCAGAGTGCTCATGAGATCACCTTTGCCTCGTTCTTGAGTTTGTCTACCAGCTGATCTACGTCCTCAACCTTGATTCCGGCCTTGCGCTCGGGCGGAGGCGCCACCTTGACCTGGGAAAGATGTTGCGTCACCGAAACGCCAAGATCTTCAGGTGTGAAGACATCCAGCGGCTTCTTTTTCGCCTTCATGATATTCGGAAGCGATGCGTAGCGAGGCTCGTTCAGGCGGAGGTCCGTGGTTACGATCGCGGGTAGCGTAAGACTCACGGTTTGCAGTCCGCCGTCCACTTCGCGGGTCACATTGACCTTGTCGCCGTCTATCACGACTTTGGAAGCAAAGGTACCCTGCCCCATATTCGCCAGCGCGCCCAGCATCTGTCCCGTCTGGTTGTTGTCGCCGTCAATGGACTGCTTGCCAAGGATAACCAACTGGGGCTGTTCTTTGTCGACCACGGCCTTCAGCAGCTTGGCCACGACGAGCGGTTCGACAGCACCGCTGGTCTCGATCTGGATTCCGCGGTCGGCGCCGAGCGCCAGTGCGGTTCGGATCTGCTCCTGGCAGCTCTTATCGCCCACTGACACTGCAATGATTTCCGTGGCCGTACCGGCTTCCTTGAGGCGAACAGCCTCCTCCACAGCGATTTCACAAAAGGGGTTGATGGCCATTTTGACGTTGTTGAGATCGACATCGCTACCATCGGCTTTCGCGCGGACTTTGACGTTGTAGTCAACTACGCGTTTAACGGCGACAAGAACCTTCATGGATTCTCCATTTAATTTCAGGTGAGTTCGGAAAAGCAGAGGGGCGAACCAGCGGCAGCGCCTCGGTGAATCTGGCGGGGTATCTTGCCGACTATTGATGCCGGGGTCAAGGGCGGCCCAAGGCGCCGCAAATGTCTTGTGACACTCTGGCGCGTTGCACCCCTCTCCAGCGCATATAGTTTTTATTCTATGAAAATTATATACTTGCGCCCCTTTCATCAGCGGGCCTTAACGCGCCCCGCAAACGCAACCAAGAGGGCTGTGCTGTGGAACGTGAAGCTATGGAATTTGATGTCGTCATCGTTGGAGCCGGCCCTGCAGGGCTGTCAGCCGCCTGTCGCATCATGCAACTGGCCCAGGAGAAAGCGCAGGAAATCACCGTCTGCCTGGTCGAGAAAGGCTCGGAAGTGGGTGCTCATATTCTGTCCGGGGCCGTATTTGAACCGCGCGCTCTTGACGAATTGTTCCCTGATTGGAAAGAAAAAGGCGCCCCGCTTAACACCCCGGTGAAAGGCGACAAGTTCTATTTTTACACCAGCGCTACCGGCGCCATCACACTCCCAGGATTCTTCATTCCCAAGCCTACACACAACGATGGCAATTACATCGTGTCCATGGGAAACGTTTGCCGCTGGCTTGCAGAGCAGGCAGAAAACCTGGGCGTAGAGGTGTACCCCGGATTCTCCGCAGCAGAGGTTCTCTATCATGAAGATGGCCGGGTAAAGGGAATCGCAACCGGCGATATGGGAATAAGCGCCAAGGGCGAAAAGAAAGACAGTTACACGCCCGGCATGGAACTACACGCCAAGTACACGCTTTTTGCGGAGGGTTGCCGCGGACACCTCGGGAAGCAGCTGATCCGCAAGTTTGCCCTGGATGAAGGCAAGGACCCACAGCACTACGGTATTGGCATCAAGGAGATCTGGGAGATCTCGCCCGACAAACACGAGGAAGGTCTCGTTGAACACGGCCTGGGTTGGCCGCTCAGTGAAAGCAATTCTACCGGCGGTGGCTTTCTGTATCACGCTGAGAACAATCAGGTATATCTGGGGCTGATTACCGACCTGAATTACAGCAATCCGCACTTGAGCCCTTATGGTGAATTTCAGCGCTGGAAACACCACCCATCCGTCAGCAAGTACCTGGAAGGCGGGAGCCGGGTGGCCTACGGCGCGAGAGCCATCACCAAGGGCGGTTACAACTCACTACCCAAGATGCAATTCCCGGGCGGATTACTGATTGGCTGCGACGCGGGAACCCTGAACTCAGTCAAGATCAAGGGAAATCACACGGCGATGAAAAGCGGCCTGTTAGCCGCAGAATCGGTGGTTGAGGCACTGGCTCAGGGCGATTCCGCGCCCGCCGTGCTGGAGAGCTTCGCCGAGAAAGTTGAAAATTCCTGGCTGCATGAAGAGCTGTACACAACGCGAAATTTCTCCGGTTTCATGCACAAGTTCGGCTTTATGCTTGGCTCTGCCATGGTGTGGATAGATCAGAACATATTCGGCGGCAAACTGCCGTTTACACTGAACGACGCCACGCCGGACTACGCGACGCTTAAAACCGCCGCTGAATCCAGGGAAATCAACTATCCCAAGCCAGACAACAAAATCAGCTTTGACAAGCTTTCATCCGTTTTTCTTTCGAACACCAACCATGAGGAGGATCAGCCCTGTCACCTGACGCTGATTGATCCAGACCTGCCGATCGAGAAAAACCTGCCGCTATACGACGAACCGGCACAGCGGTATTGCCCCGCAGGTGTCTACGAAGTTGTGCAGGATGGGGACGGCAATCGCTTCCAGATCAATGCGCAGAACTGCGTGCACTGCAAAACCTGTGACATCAAGGATCCGTCCCAAAACATCGTGTGGGTTGCACCCGAAGGCTTCGGCGGTCCAAATTATCCAAATATGTGATGGAGAGCGATCGGTTCTGACCACTTTGGTCAGGTTCTGCGCCTTAGCTGAGGGAGAAGGCCTGATCGCCTGATTTGAGAACCGATCCGTCGCCCTGCTGCAGGACCATATCTACCAGTCGGTACCAGGCGGCACGGGCAAACAGCGCCGACAGCCCGTGTTCCAGGCGCACCGCAGCAATATTGCCCACCGCAGGCTCCAGAAACAGCGGATGCGTCTCGCCGACGTCGATTAACTGGCCGGTATTCAACGTACACCAGAGCACCTGCCTGCCATTTTCCTGTCGAAACTCCGCGTCGGTGACCAGTAAAGGGTGCAACTCCACTTTGATTCGCCACTTTTCGACCGGCGTGACAAGATAATAGTCGCCATCCTCCTCCCTGCGCAGTATGGACGCAAAAAGCCGGACCAGTGCCTCGCGTCTGATCTCTCCACCATCGTGAAACCAGACGCCGTCAGCGCGTATAAAGATGGGTATATCACCCGACAGCGGCGGGTGCCACAGGTGCAGGGGTGGGGGCGAGGCAGTTTGGGTCTTGCGCAGTTTCTCTTCAAAGCTGTCGAGACTATCCATGATGATGGTCCCTTTTCACGCCGGAAAGCGCAGCTGACGGCATCCGCATCCTCAACCGCAATTTCCGATGAGACGAACATTGATCACGCCTTTTATCGCACGCATTCGTTCAAGAATGCCATCAGTGACGACACCGCTGATATCAATCAGGTTGTAGGCAATCTTGTCGCGACTTTTATTCAGCATATCAATTACGTTGATGTCTTCGTCAGCGAGAATCGAAAGTACATTCCCCAATATTTTGGGTACATTCTCATTGGTAACAGACAGGCGGCAACCGCTCACGCGTTCGAGCTGCAGCGTCGGGAAATTTACCGAATTGCGGATATTGCCGTTCTCAAGGAAATCACGCAGCTGGTCGGCCGCCATGATGGCACAATTATCTTCAGCCTCTTCGGTGCTCGCGCCAATATGCGGCATGAGGATGACATCGTCGCGACCGATCAGCTCCGGCGTGGGAAAATCCGCGATATATTTGCGCAGCTTGCCGCTATCCAACGCAGCCAGTAGAGACGGCTGATCAATGATCTCCTGCCGCGCAAAATTCAACAGGCAGGTGCCGGGCTGCATCACCCCAAGCAGTTCTGTGTTGATCAGCCCGCGCGTAGCCTCCAATACCGGCAAATGCAGGCTGATATAATCACAGCGCCCGAAGAGGGCAGAGAGTGTGTCCGCCCTGCGTACCTGGCTGGAGAGCCGCCAGGCCGCCTCCACGGAAAGCGCCGGGTCATAGCCCATCACGTCCATGCCCAGTGTCAGTGCCATTTCCGCAACCAGTGAGCCTATCGCCCCAAGCCCGACGACACCCAGCGTCTTGCCTACGAGTTCGCTGCCTTTAAACTGCTTTTTGTTCGCCTCAAGGACGCGATTGAGTTCAGCGCCATCGCTGACATCGTCCAGGGTGCGCACATAATCAATCCCGGCAACGACACCGCGCGAGCCCAGTAAAAGTCCTGTCGCAACAAGCTCCTTCACGGCGTTTGCATTGGCGCCTGGCGAATTGAATACTGGTATGCCGCGAGCAGTACATGCATCGACGGGAATGTTGTTAACGCCCGCGCCAGCTCGCGCGATGGCGAGAACTGAGTCTGCAATATCGCCTTCGGCCAGCTTGTGGCTGCGCAACAAGATTGCTTCCGGGTGGGCAAATTCGCTGGCAATCTCGTAGCGATCACGCGGCAATCTGTCCAGGCCTTTCAGAGATATCTGGTTCAAACTAAGAATTTGTGTGGCCATACAGTCCTCAGAGACTCGATTTACATAACACTGATATCGGCCGCATCGCGCAAACGCGCCCGATATGCAGCATCTACTAGACCACCATACTCACCACCGATCTGGTTCTGAACCTGTCGCTGGTCTTCGACAGACATCGAGTCGTAGGACCCTCGATGCACACGCGCAAGCTCAATAACCACGGCGTCGCCCTCCGAGGTCAGCACAAAATCACTACTTGCTGCAGCGTTTTCCGGGACCGGCAACTCGAATACGCGATCCAGAACCTGGGGGGCAACTGCGAAGCTCCGGCGACCGGCAGCCAGTTCCACTTGCCACGCGTACCCGGAGTCGCTGGCGACAACATCCATCCCTTTGCCGGAACGCAATTTGGCAAGCACCTCCTCAGCAGCATCGGCCACTGCCTCCCGGGTACGCTCCGCCTGAATAGCTGCCACAATCTCTTCTCGCACTGCCTCAATTGGCTGCACTTCGGGTTTGTGATGCTGTTTAACGTGAGCGACCACGAAGTGGCTGTCTCCCAGTTCGATCAGTTCGCTATTGTGTCCGGCTACCAGCACTTCTTTGGAAAAGACAGTTTCCCGCAGCACGGGATTGCTGAAAGGTCCCTCTCCTTCGCCGCGTGTGACTCCCGCAATCTCCTGCACCTCCAGATCCAGTTCGCGTGCGGGGCCGTCAAGGCTCTCGGCGTTGAATGAAAGGTCGCGCAAATCCTCCACCACGCGAACCAAAGCCACACGTGCCTCGTCTGCCTGCAACGTTTCCTCCAGTTGGGGACGCAATTCCTCCAGGCTGGCCTCTGCTGTTTCCCTGCGATCCTTGAGAAGCACGATATGGGTGCCCGCATCCGTAGTAAAGGGCTCGGAGACCTCACCGGGCTCCAGCGTCGCGATAACGCTTTCCATTTCCTCGGGGAACGCCTCCCCCCGTGAAACCCCCAGGTCCCCTCCCCTGGCCGCTGTGCCGACATCATCAGAGTATTTCTCAGCTACGTCGGCAAAGTCCGCACCGGACTCAAGTTCAGCCAGCGCACCGGTTATGCGCTCCCCGACTGATTTTTCATCGCCATCCTCTATCAGAATATGCGACACGCTATGCTCCGTCACGGCCTTGAATTCATGCCGTGCCAGCTCATAGGCTTCCAATACAGCCTGCTCGTCTACTGGCTTGCGAAAATCTTCGAGCCGCAACTCAAGATACTCCACATCCACTGTTTCTTCTGTCAGGAATTCTGGTTGGTTCGCCTCGTAATACGCCAGAATCTCGGCTTCCCCGATTTCGGCGTCAATCTGTACACTGTCTCGCGGAATCGTGAGGTAGCGAAAATCCCGTTGCTCGTTGATGAGCCTGGCGTTGACTGCCAGTTCGCTCGGAGTAGCGAACTCGCTGCCTGCGAGCCCTACACGCGCCTGGTTGACCAGCAGGTCGTTGCGCAGGGTGCTTTTGAAATATCCCGGAGAATAGCCATTTTCGGATAGAAGCTGTTTGTAGCGGGAAGGCGAAAAGGCGCCGTCCACCTGGAACTGTTCCATCGACGCAATCGTTGCACCGATCGTCGCCTCGGAAACCGACAGATCCATATCCCTGGCCGACTGCGTCAGCAACTTGCGGTTGACTAAGGCCTCAAGTACTTGCGGCCGGATGCGGTCTTCCTCTAATAGCGCCGGATTAAAATCATCGCCCATCATGTTGATCAGGCGTCGTTGCTGGGTCGTTATGGCCTGTTGCACCTCTTGCACGCCTATTTCCTCGCCATTCACCTCGGCCACATTGTTGCCACCACCGCCAAGAAGTATCGATTCAAGGCCAAAAATGGAAAACGAAATGACGATCAGCCCTACAATAATTTTTGCAACGGTTCCCTGAGCGTTCTGCCGAATGTTCTGGAGCATATTGATACCCGTGGTGATAAAAAAAAAGCGCACGAAAATGTGCGCCTTTTACTGACTGTGCGGACTCTGCCTCAGCAAGCCCCGGTGGCACCTACCATACTTGGTATTTGACCGCCGCGGACTGGCGTCAGGAGTTTACAGCGTCTTTAAGGGCCTTGCCTGCTTTGAAGCCCGGAACATTGGACGCACTGATCTGAATAGCTGCGCCGGTCTGCGGGTTGCGCCCGGTGCGCGCGTTGCGATGCTTCACTGAAAAGGTGCCAAACCCTACAAGGGAAACCTGATCTCCTTTTTTCAGGGCATCCGTTATGCCATCAACGAGGGCATCCAGCGCGCGGCTGGCGGAGGCTTTTGGTAAATCGGCTGCCTCGGCGATGACGTCTATCAGTTCAGTTTTATTCACACTTGTCCCCTTTGGTTCACGATTGAGAATTCGGAATTACATGAAAAATTTCAGCGGCGCACTGCGAACTAAGCCGCGCTCGGAGTTCACGTTCGAGCTACATGGCCGCGTACGACGCAAAAAACTACCATACACATATGCACCGGACTTTATACCAGAGGGCAAAGCCTGGTCAACAATGATCGCTTCCATCAGTGCGTATTTATCCGGTTTTTTTCGTCGGCCTCCTCGTCAGCGGCGCCAGTATGGGTGCCCGCCATAAAGTCTTCGTCACTCAAGGGTTCTGGCATGCGTTCAAGGGCGATCGCGAGAACCTCGTCAATCCACTTGACCGGGCGAATGCTCAAATCGGCCTTGATGTTATCTGGAACCTCTTTGAGATCCCGCTCGTTTTCATTGGGGATAATAACGGTTTTGATGCCGCCTCGCCGCGCAGCCAAAAGCTTTTCCTTGAGCCCGCCGATAGGCAGAACTTCCCCACGCAAAGTGATTTCACCGGTCATGGCAACATCCGCTCTCACCGGTATGCCAGTTAAAACCGACACAAGAGCCGTGCACATCGCTACCCCTGCGCTTGGGCCATCTTTTGGCGTCGCACCTTCTGGCACGTGAATGTGGACATCGTGCTTCTCATGATAGGTCGAGGGAATCCCGAGCATTTGCGAGCGGCTGCGCACTACGGTGGTCGCCGCTTGAATGGACTCCTGCATGACGTCCCCGAGAGAGCCGGTCTTCACATGCCTGCCCTTGCCCGGTACCGCTACTGCCTCGATAGTCAACAATTCGCCGCCCACGGAGGTCCAGGCGAGGCCAGTGACCTGGCCAATCTTGTTTTCTTCTTCGGCGATGCCAAAATTGAATTTTCTTACGCCGAGGAGATCCGGCAGCATGTCTGGCGTTATCACTGTACCCGCGCGCGCCTCTTCCAGGGTAATGGCCTTGACCATCTTGCGGCAGAGCTTTGCGATCTCCCGTTCCAGCGATCTTACCCCCGCCTCTCGCGTGTAATAGCGAATTACGTCTGTAATGGTCTGCTCACTCAGTGAAAGTTCATCACTCTTCAGCCCGTTCAAGCGAACCTGCTTGGGAATGAGGTAGCGTTCGGCGATATTGACCTTCTCGTCTTCGGTATAACCCGGTATCCGAATCACTTCCATCCTATCGAGGAGCGGACCGGGAATATTCATGGTATTGGAGGTACACACGAACATGACGTCCGAAAGGTCATAATCGACTTCGAGATAGTGGTCGTTGAAGGCATGATTCTGCTCGGGATCGAGCACTTCGAGCATCGCTGAAGCAGGGTCACCCCGGTGGTCCATACCCATTTTGTCAATTTCATCCAATAAAAATAGCGGGTTCTTTACACCGGCCTTGGACATTTTCTGCAACAGCTTGCCGGGCATGGACCCGATATAGGTGCGCCGATGACCGCGAATTTCCGCTTCATCGCGCACCCCGCCGAGCGCCATCCGCACAAACTTGCGATTGGTTGACCTCGCTATTGACTCGCCAAGAGAGGTTTTGCCTACACCGGGAGGGCCTACCAGACACAGTACCGGGCCTTTGACCTTGCGCACGCGCTTCTGCACCGCCAGATACTCAAGAATTCGATCCTTTACCTCTTCGAGGCCGTAGTGATCCTCGTCCAGTATCGTAGAGGCCCGTTTGAGATCATGCTTTACCTTGCTGCGCTTCGACCATGGTACGCTGACCATCCAGTCGATGTAGCTGCGCACAACCGAGGCCTCGGCGGACATCGGCGACATCATTTTCAGCTTGCCAAGTTCTGTCTCCGCTTTCGCGCGAGCCTCTTCGGGCATCTTTGCCGCCGTGATACGCGACTGCAGTTCGTCCAGTTCGCTGGGCGCTTCATCCATGTCGCCCAGTTCTTTCTGGATAGCCTTCATCTGTTCGTTCAGATAGTACTCACGCTGGCTCTTTTCCATTTGCTTCTTGACGCGCCCGCGAATGCGCTTCTCAACCTGGAACAGATCAATTTCTGCCTCCATGAGCCCCATGAGGTACTCGAGCCGATCGCGGATTTCCGGAATCTCAAGAATATGCTGCTTTTCATCGAGATCGACCATCATGTGAGCGGCGATTGTGTCAGCCAGCCGGCCCGGCTCGTCGATGCCCGACAGAGAGGTCAGAACCTCGGTCGGTACTTTTTTGCTCAGATTCACGTACTTCTCGAACTGGTTTACGGTGGAACGCAACAGAGCTTCGACCTCTTTTTCCGGGATGTCCTCACTAAGGATCTCCCGGACACTCGCGACCGCAAAGCTGCCGGAATCGTCAACGTCCGACACCGCCGCTCGGTAGCCACCTTCCACCAAAACCTTGATCGTGCCGTCCGGCAGCTTCAGCAATTGGAGAATATTCGAGACAGTCCCCACCTGGTACAACTCGTCAGCGGCTGGGTTGTCGTCTGCTGCGTTGCGCTGGGCAACCAGCAGGACCTGCTTGTCGTTGGCCATGGCATCTTCCAGGGCCTCAATCGATTTCTCCCTGCCGACGAACAAGGGCAGCACCATATGCGGATAGACAACAACATCGCGCAAGGGCAGAAGCGGCAGTTCAGTTACTGAGGTTAAACCCATAAATATCTCCGGGTTGGACGGGGACTACAATGTAAGAAGATATGGGGTCTTCTGCCCCGGATTCCAAGTGCGCATTGCCACCGCTTCGCTGGGTGGAAGTGGGCAGACCCCTGCGCAATGCGAGGTCTGGAACAGCGTTACTCGTCTGCGGCTTTCGCTGCAGGTTCGCTGTGCTGGTAGACAAGCAGAGGTTCAGAATCACCGCGGATCACTGACTCATCGATAACAACCTTACTGACGTCATCCCGGGAAGGAATGTTGTACATGGAGTCCAGCAATACACCTTCCAGTATGGAACGCAGCCCTCGAGCGCCTGTTTTGCGCTCCATCGCCCTCTCAGCGATCGCGCTCAGACCATCCTCGCGGAAGTCCACTTCAACCCCTTCCATTTCGAACAGCTTGCTGTACTGCTTGGTCAGAGAGTTTTTGGGTTCAGTGAGTATCTGCACCAACGCCTCGACATCCAGCTCCTCCAGAGTCGCTATCACGGGAAGTCGGCCGACAAACTCTGGTATCAAACCGTATTGGACGAGATCTTCCGGTTCCAGCTGAGACAAAATCTCGCCGACGTTGCTCTTCTCGTCTTTGCTTTTTACCTCTGCACTGAAGCCGATGCCGCCCTTTTCGGAGCGATTGCGAATGACTTTATCGAGGCCGGCAAAGGCACCGCCGCAAATGAACAGGATGTTGGACGTATCGACCTGGAGAAATTCCTGCTGGGGGTGTTTCCTGCCTCCCTGGGGAGGCACGGAGGCAACCGTACCCTCGATCAGTTTCAACAGGGCCTGCTGCACACCCTCACCGGACACATCCCGGGTTATCGAAGGGTTGTCTGACTTGCGGGAAATCTTGTCAATTTCGTCTATGTAGACAATACCCACCTGAGCCTTCTCTACATCGTAATCGCACTTCTGCAACAACTTCTGGATGATGTTCTCGACATCTTCGCCTACATAACCGGCTTCCGTCAGCGTTGTGGCATCCGCGATAGTGAACGGCACGTCAAGCAACCTGGCGAGCGTTTCCGCGAGCAAGGTCTTGCCGCTACCCGTCGGACCTACCAGCAGTATGTTGCTTTTGCCCAGCTCGACATCGTCTCTTCCCTGTCCGTGGCGAAGCCGCTTGTAATGGTTGTACACAGCCACCGAAAGCACTTTCTTCGCACGTTGCTGGCCGATCACATATTCGTCGAGGATACCCTTGATTTCATGTGGGACGGGAAGGCGATCCTGCTGGGAGTTGTTGCCGTTCTCCTGCACCTCTTCACGAATGATGTCGTTGCAGAGATCTACACATTCATCGCAAATGAATACAGAGGGGCCGGCTATCAGCTTGCGCACTTCATGCTGGCTCTTGCCGCAGAAGGAGCAGTACAGCAATTTGCCGCCATCGTCGCCGGATTTTGTGGTTTCGTTACTCATGCAACCGCCCTACGCCCAGAGGTGCCCTTTTTTGTCACGTTACAAATCTAAGATGATGTTTTTCACCGGTATTTGCAAGCCCAAATAGGAACTAAATCACGATATACCTATTTATCGACCGGCGCTCTGCGGCGCTGTACGACTTCGTCTATCAGGCCGTATTCCCGGCTCTGCTGTGCATTCATAAAACGATCTCGTTCAGTGTCCCGCTCAATGACCTCAATAGCCTGCCCCGTGTGCTCGGCCATGAGCTCATTCAGACGTTGGCGTATGATCAGAATCTCTTTGGCATGTATGTCGATGTCCGATGCCTGGCCCTGGGCACCGCCGCTGGGCTGATGAATCATGGTGCGGGCATTTGGCAGACAGTAGCGCTTGCCCTTTGCCCCGCCCGACAACAAAAACGCACCCATTGACGCCGCCTGACCGACGCACATTGTGCTTACGTCCGGTTTGACAAACTCCATGGTGTCATAAATTGACAGTCCAGCCGTTACCGAGCCGCCCGGCGAGTTGATATAAAGATGAATATCCTTGTCGGGGTTCTCAGACTCGAGAAATAGCAACTGCGCCACGATGAGATTTGCCATTTGATCTTCTATCGTGCCCACCGCAAAAACCACCCGCTCCTTCAACAGGCGCGAATAGATGTCGTAGGAACGCTCACCGCGCGCAGTCTGTTCCACAACCATGGGGATCAAGCCCAGGCTGTTGATTTTGCTGTGATTCTGCATTTCAAAATATTTAGACATGGGTACTATCCCCGGTTACATGAACTTTGTGCTGGACAACAGGTCCAGATTCCGTCGCATCGAAGGATGCTCACGCCTCAGTCTGCTCCTGGCTGATCGCTTCCTGGTAGCTACAGGGTCTCTCGGAAACCGAGGCCTTCTCGAGCAGCTTATCGACAACCTGATCTTCCAGTACCTTGGATTCTACTGCGGCTAACTGCTGCTGATTGCTGTAGTAGTAATCGATGACTTCCTGCGGGTTCTGGTAGGTGGAGGCCATCTCCTCAATCGCGCTGCGCACTCTCTCGGCATCAGCCCGGATTTCCTGCCTGGAGATCACTTCCGCCATCACCAGCCCAAGCTTCACCCTGCGCTCGGCGTTCTCGCGAAACATGTCATCCGGCAACAGGGACTGCAAGTCGAGATCCTGGTTCGCCGCACCGCCGAATTGCTGGAACATCTGGTTGCGCAGGGCGGAAATTTCCTGCTGCACAAGCGCTCTCGGAACATCGACGCCGTCATGCGCGGAGAGCAGAGCATCCATCACCTGCTGTTTAACTTTGGCCTGAGTGGCATTCTTCAACTCTCGCGCCATGTTATCTGCCACTTCGGCGCGAAACTGGGCCTCACCCCCCTCTTCCACCCCGTATTTTGCGAAAAGCTCTTCATCGAGTGGCGCCGGCACCATTTCCTGAATGCTGTTGACCTTGACCTTGAACTCCACTTCGGCGCCCTTCAGGTCCTCGCTGTGATAGTCATCGGGAAACCGCAGTGACAGCGTTTTTTCGCTACCGGGCTGCATGCCGACTATTCCATCTTCAAAACCGGGGATCATGCGGCCGGAACCCAGCTCGAGATCACTGCCTTCTGCGCTACCTCCTTCGAAAGGCTCGCCATCGCGCGTCCCGGCATAGTCGATATTGACCTTGTCGCCCTCTTCGGCCGCTCGGGACACTTCCTGCCAGCTCCCCTGCTGACGGCGAAACACTTCGATAATCTCATCCACATCGCTGTCAGTGACTTCGGCGACGAGCCGCTCGACGGAAAAATTCTCGAGTTCGACAAGCTCGACTTCGGGGAAGACTTCAAAAGTCGCGACATATTCCAGATCTTTTCCGGGATCGATATTGCGCGCCTCAATGCTCGGCTGACCCGCCGGGCGCAACTTCTCCTGTGCTACAGCCTCCTGGAAAGACTGGTTCATCACTTCACCCAGCACTTCCTGGCGCACACCGGCTCCAAAGCGTTGGCGCATAACTTTCATCGGCACTTTGCCCGGCCGAAAACCCGGCAAACGCACATTCCGGGCGGCTTTGAGCAACCGATTGTCTACTTCGCCATCGACCCGCTGGGCAGGCACGCCCACCGTCAGGCGCCGCTCAAGGCCCGAAGTCGTCTCGATAGAAACCTGCATGATGTTCCCTCAGTTAAGATGGCTGGCGCGGCCTGCGTCAGCCAGAATCAGATCGGGCCATGCATGCCATGACACCGATGAAATTACTTGAAAAAGTGGTGCGGAAGGAGAGACTCGAACTCTCACGCCTTTCGGCACTGGAACCTAAATCCAGCGCGTATACCAATTTCGCCACTTCCGCATACTGACAGTGCCCACCTGTTAACTAGAAGCAATATTACACATGACTTCTAACTGATTGAAAAATCAGCAAACAAGGAGAAAGAAGCAGTCTCTGAGGGCTTGTCGCAAGGGGCGGAATTTTGCCACAAAGCCCGGTCCGCTTCAACAGCAACGGGCCTCCACGCTGCGCAGCCTGGCGCGGCCGGGACAGCAAGTAGCCGCTGCCGATTCAATCGGTCAGGCAGTCGGGGTCAAATGCGTACTCCCCTCGCAACCAGGCCGAGACTTCGCGCGCGCCGGGCCCGGCCAATGTCTCATATTCTCCAATAAGCGTCCGAAGTTCGGTCTGGTCAAGGCCGGGGAGACCGTCGCACTCAAACCGATTGCGATCACGCTGGAAGAGTGCCCAGAACTCCCCGCCCAGCAACGCCTCAAGAGTTACGTCGTCCAACGAGTTATCCAAATACAGTGATCCCAGCCCTGCCAGTGCAGGCAGCGACAACATGGCCTGATTCATGGGATTGCACAGATGTCCCGTGAGCAAAGGGCGCAGAGCACTGGAGCGACCCGATAACGGGGAAGTATAGAGATATTTGCTGCGCGCCGCTCCATCGTTGACGGGATAGTTATCCCAGAGCATGACGGGCCTGTTCAACTGAGCGGTGATTGCCCCGATATCGTCTTCGGTGATTGATCCCGAACAAACCTCATTCCCTGTCCAGAATATATCTACCTTTGCCGGCAGCGTCCGCCCCAGTGCCGACCAATAGCCTTCAGGCATCTGACCGAAGTGTCGCTCAAGCACCGGGTCGAAGGAGTAATACGTCGGACAGACCAACAGCCTTGTCTGCGGAAGCCAATGTGCGACATCGGAGATAATTTCCCCCTGCCGCTCTGCCAGTGAATCGAGAGCGCCAGGCATGTCATCGAACAATACAGCCAGCAGCGGGGCCTCCAGCTCCGCCAGCCTTGTGACCTTTGCGTGCAGCTGAGAGCGCTGTGTAGCCCCGTAATTGCGGTACAGTTCAAACGGCGAAAGACCCACTCCCCAGGCAACGCCGGAAGAGGCGTACGCCGCCGAGAGAGCCTTGAGTTGCCGCCAATGGGCGTGAGGCCAGTCCTCTTGCCAACGCCGGCGCAGCCAGTGATCACTTTTAGGGCAGTAGAGGCAGGTATTCAAACCCATAGCCGGCAGAATATCGGCATACAGCAGGCGCGTCGCGTGGGTCCATGGGCGCCCATAAAAGCCTTCGACAACGCCACAGAGAAACTCTTTGGGTGCTGAAATCGGAGGCATATATTCCATTCAGTTATTAATAACTTGCTTTAAATAGCTAATTACTTTAAAAAGAGGCCATGTTGATGTGGAAAATTACCACTATTGAGCGATACTAGTGGTGTGGTCGCCTATCCCCTAGCTTTATCGGGTGGCCATAGGAGCAGAGTCTGCTCCGTAACGGAAGCAATTCCTTTATGTTTCACTCCTAATGGTCTTGGTGGGTCCCTTTCGGGACCCATTTTTTTGTCTGGGTTTTTTTACCCAATGTCTAATTAAAACAATCAGTTGGCGCCCGCCAAAGAAAACCGCCCGAGCATTGGCCTTACATCGTATGCGTGGGTCTGTCCGATGAAAGCGACCCCGCGAGGTGATTCTCAATCTTGGCATTGGCAGCAGCATCCTGCTCACTGAACTGCACGCCGATACCCGCCGTGCGATTACCCTGTGCGCCCCGCGGGGTTACCCAGACCACCCGTCCCGAGATCGGAATTTTCTCCGCCTCGTCCATGAGAGTGAGAAGCATGAATACCTCGTCGCCGATGTCATAGGCCTTGTTGGTGGGAACAAAGAGACCGCCGTGTTGAAGAAACGGCATGTATGCAGAATACAACACCGCCTTGTCCTTGATTGTTAGCGACAATATGCCGTTACGGCTGTTTGGTCTGGATTCACTCATACGCTACGTCCCCCACATGCGCTTTTCAGATACTATCACCAAGGTACACAGCGCCCAACTCCCTATTGCACTTTGACAACATCCGGTCAATAAGCAGTTGCTTGCCCGGATTCGCGCCGGCGCTCACAGCGCGCTGCATGTTTCCCACTTCGTCAAGTAGTGAGAAAGCTGCTTTGCCTGCCTTACCCCTGAGCGTCTGCACCGGTAAAAGACGAACAAACTGCCGTAGTTCGAGGGCCAATTCGTGCAGGAACTCGTGTGGCTCTGAATCATTCCAGAGATTCCAGACTTGTGGGGCACGCGCATCGCCTGACAGCACAGCGTGCAAAGCAAGTCTGCGTTTCAACACGGAATCCGCTGTGCCCGACTCCGCAAGTCTTCTTGCCAGAATAGGGCTGCCGCCTGTGAGTTCAAGCAGCCGTTCGGCCTCACTGACTTCGCCCAGTGACCCGTCTAGCCAATGCAGGCTTTCCGAGCGTGTCGGCGCCGGCAAGCGTAACATCTGGCAACGGGAGCGTATTGTCGCGGGCACAGCGTGCAAACGATCGCATACCAGTATCACGTGCGTGCCGCCGGAGGGTTCCTCCAGCGATTTCAACAGCGCGTTAAACCCGTTGACGTTGAGACTATCTCCGGGGGCGAATACCAGTACTTTCGCCTCGCCGAATGACGCCGTACCGTGGGTGAATTCGATAGCTCGACGCACCTGCTCTATACGAATGAACCGGCTTTTTTCCTGTGGCTCAACCCAGAGGAAGTCGCCATGGTTACCCGCTGCGCTGAGTTCACAGGCGTGACATTGACCGCAGTTGAGGCCCGCGCTGGGGCTTGCGCACAATAACGTTCTGGCCAGTGCAAGCGCGAATAGCGATTTGCCGCTACCCGTCGGACCTGCGAGCAGGAGCGCATGCGGCAGTTGCTCTGACTCGCGCTGCCCGGTGACACGCGCCCATTGCGGGGCATGCCACGGCAGGGGGGCACTGCAGGCCGGGAGACTAGCTGAGGTCATCGCCACTTTGTCGACGCACCTCCCAGCAGGCCAGTAACTCGTCGCTCAACAGCTGCAGTTTCTGCCGTATGCTATCGAGAGGCTGTCCCGCATCGATAACGCGATAGCGTCCGCTTGAAGTCTCTGCCAGCTCCAGATAGCGCTCGCGAACTCGCTCGAAAAACATCAGGGTCTCCTGCTCTATGCGATCGAGTTCTCCCCTCTGATGCGCGCGACTCAAGCCCACCTTTACATCTACATCAAGCAGCAGGGTGAAATCAGGACGCAGTTCAGCCTGCACAAGATCCTCCAGAAGCTGGATCATGCCATTGTCCAGGCCCCGACCACCGCCCTGGTAGGCGTAGGTGGCGTCGGTAAACCGATCAGACACAACCCATTGTCCGGCATCGAGAGCGGGCTTGATAACTTCATTCAAATGCTGGGCCCTGGCTGCAAAGATCAGTAGCAACTCGGTCTCTGCGCACATTGGTGCGTCACCCACACGCAGCAGGATATCCCGAATACCCTCGCCAATTGCCGTCCCACCCGGCTCGCGAGTGACCACCAGATCAATACCACGCTCGCGCAACTCATGGGCGAGGCACGCAATATTGGTTGATTTACCAACACCCTCAGTACCCTCAACCGTGATGAAAAGCCCACCAGGACGCATGCTATTTACTCTTTCCCGGCGAGGATCGGTAGTCTCGCCTGCGCTTGAGTTGGTATTCGCGAACGGCCCGTTCATGCTCGGCGAGCGTTCGACTGAAAACATGTCCGCCATCTCCCCTGGCTACAAAAAACAGCGTGTCGCCCGATGTGGGATGCAATGCTGCATGTATTGCCTCGCGCCCCGGAAGCGCTATTGGCGATGGCGGCAGGCCGTGATGTCGGTAAGAGTTGTAAGGGTTTGTAGCATCAGCCAGGTGACTCCGACGCAAATTACCGTCAAAAGCTTCACCGAGGCCATAAATTACTGTTGGATCGGTTTGCAAGCGCATCCCTCGTTGCAGCCGTCGCACAAACACACCCGCTATCTCGCCTCGTTCTTCCGCCAACCCGGTTTCACGCTCAATTATTGAGGCCATTATCAGCGCTTCGTAAGGTGTTTCATAAGGCAATTGTTCTGCGCGTGCCTGCCACTCATCTTCCAGCACCTTGTGCATGGTTTCGCGCGCGCGCTTGAGGATACTGATACCTGTGGCGCCGCGAGTGTATCGATAACTGTCCGGGAAGAACCAACCCTCCGGATTCGTATAGGGGCTGACCAGCTCCAGAATTCGCGGATCATCGGCGCCACTTATACTGTGCCGAAGCTGCTCTTCGCTTTTGAGAATCTCGATCGCACGCGCCAGTGTGATCCCTTCGGGCAAGGTGACCTGATACTGCAGAACCTGCCCCTGTTGCAACAGTGTGAGGAGATAGGCGGCGTTTGTATAGGGTGGTACCAAGTACTCGCCATGTTTGATGTTCTGGTCAGCGCCTGTTGCACGGCCGTACGCGATCAACAGTTCGGGATGCTTAAGCACACCTGAATCCTGGAGGTCCAGGGCAATCCCCTGCAGTGACTCGCCGGGTGGCACATTCAAAATATAGCCTTCCTCAGCAATCTGTAGCGGCTCCTCCCACACCTGCAAAAGCTGCACCAGGCCCACAGTGAAACCCGCAACCATTACCAGGAGCAACGCCAGAAACCAGCGCATCACTGAATCTCTCCCAGATACAGGTTAAAAATTGCTTCACCAACCGGGTGATCTCGCCACGTGACATGGCCAAAGGCAGCGACCGATCGCAATCCATAGATCGCGTTGGTATAAAAGACTTCGTCCGCCTCAATCACATCCTGGCGCGTGATTTTCGACTCGGCAACCCGGAACCCGAGCGAGGACGCCCAGCGGGTGAGCACCAGCCGACGCCGCGTTCCGTGTATGCCACAATCGACCAATGACGGCGTGAGCAAATGATCCCCGCGCAGAATAAACACATTCCCCGCCGCCACTGAAACCACGTCGCCACTTTGGCCGAGCAGCAGTACTTCATCCACCCCCTGCTCCCTGGCATCGAGAGCGCCAAGCACCTGCTCAAGCCGGTTGAGATGCTTTAACCCCGCCAACGCGGGCTGCGAAGCCAGGCGAATGCTGCCTTCGCCCAACACGGCGGGCGAAGCCATCTGTGTGGGATCGCGCAACAATCGCGAAGCCTGCATGACAATCCTCGGCTGAGACTCCCGTGGCGGTGTATATCCCCTCGGCCCCGCCCCTCTCGTCACGCTCAGTCGCAGCGCCACATGGCGCCACCCCAGGCTGGCAACCTCGTGACAAGCTGATACCAGGTGTTCTTCGACAAGTGCCATACAGTGGGGAAACCGGAGCGCCTGCAACCCTTTGCTGAGCCGGTCCAGGTGCAGGGGAAGAAACAGGGGCTTTGCGTTTATCAGCAGGAGCGTTTCAAAAACGCCATCACCGAAGTCCAGACCCCTGTCGGGCAGAGGCAGCGATCTAGTGGTCGCGCCATCCAGCCAGATCACACTATCGTCTGGCATCGAAAGAGGGGCTCAGTCTACCCTGCTAAAGAGCAGCGACCCGTTGGTTCCACCAAACCCGAAGGAATTGGACAGTGTGCTGTGCAGTTCAAGTTCCTGAGCATTGTGCGGCACGAAGTTCAGGTTGCAGCCGTCTTCCACATTGTCGAGATTGATGGTCGGCGGCGCCACCTGGTCTCGCAAGGCCAGAACCGAAAAAATAGCCTCTACCGCGCCGGCGGCCCCCAGCAAGTGGCCAATCATGGATTTGGTAGAGCTCACAGCCACCGTGCGGGCACAGCTTCCCATTACCGTTTCTATGGCGCGACTTTCAGCGACATCCCCGGCGCCAGTAGAGGTGCCATGCGCGTTAATGTAGTTTATTTTTTCCAGAGGTATGCCGGCATCCCTGATTGCGTTCTGCATTGAAAGGGCTGCACCACGACCGTCCTCAGGCGGCAATGTCATGTGAAATGCGTCGCCGCTCATGCCGAAGCCGACCACTTCCGCGTAGATCTTCGCACCACGTCGGCGCGCCTGTTCATATTCCTCCAATACCATGACGCCAGCACCATCACCCAACACGAAACCGTCCCGATCCTTGTCCCAGGGTCGTGAGGCCCTTTCCGGATCGTCGTTGCGCGTGGAGAGTGCACGTGCCGCGGAAAAACCACCCAGCCCGACAGGTGTAGTGGCCATCTCGGAACCGCCAACCAGCATCGCATCAGCATCACCCTGGGCAATAAGTCGCGCTCCAAGACCTATGTTGTGAGTGCCGGACGTACAAGCCGTCACAATCGCGAGGTTTGGGCCCTGAAGATTGTATTTTACCGAGAGATTTCCGGCCGTCATGTTTATGATCGAGCCGGGCACAAAGAAAGGTGAGATGCGCCGGGGGCCCGAGGTGCGAATGATCTCGGCATTTTTCTCAATCTGGCCAATGCCGCCAATACCTGATCCGATTGAACAGCCGATGCGCGGCGCGTTTTCCTCGGTAACTTCCAGGCCGGAGTCGTTCATCGCCTGGATACCTGCAGCCATGCCGTACTGCACGAAAACGTCCATCTTCCGCGCTTCTTTTGACGTCAGATACTCCGATATATCAAAGTCTTTAACACTGGCACTAAACTGCGTGCTGAACGCAGAAACATCAAACATATCGATAGTGGCAGCACCGCTTTTGCCCGCAACAATATTCTGCCATGTTGCTTCGACGGTGTGGCCGATTGAACTGACGATGCCGAGGCCACTCACGACAACTCTTCTGCCCTTCAACGCTATAACTCCTTTACCGCGAAAAATTCCCGGGAGCTCGAAACAAGAAAAGCCGGTCTATCGGCAATAGACACGGCTTTCTGGGAAAAGATTGCGGAGTGTATCAGGCGAGATTGTTATTGATGTACTCGATCGCCAGTTTCACGGTGGTTATTTTTTCCGCTTCCTCATCCGGTATTTCGGTTTCGAACTCTTCTTCAAGCGCCATAACCAATTCGACCGTGTCCAGAGAATCCGCACCCAGATCTTCAACAAAGGATGCCTCGGTTTGCACCTCTTCTTCTTTGACGCCAAGTTGTTCAGCTACGATCTTCTTAACGCGCTCTTCAATGCTGCTCATGGTTTCTGCTACTCCTGAGGTTTTTTTGCTGATTCTTCGCCGATTAAACGGTCTGAGCGGGCAGTTTACTCGTTTTTTCCGGGAGAGTAATACCTTTTTTTGGCACTGCCGCCCAACGATGTTTTTATCCTGCTGTATCAGATGCTTAGCCCATATACATACCACCATTTATGTGCAGGGTTTCGCCCGTGATATAGCCTGCGGAATCGCTACAAAGAAAACTTACGAGAGCGGCTATTTCGCGCGGCTCACCAAGCCTTCCCAGGGGTATCTGCTGTCTGAGAAGTTCGCGCTGTTCATCCGCCAGCGCGCGCGTCATGTCCGTGTCGATGAAACCTGGCGCAACACAATTTACCGTGACCGAACGGGAACCCAGCTCTCTTGCCAGGGCACGAGAAAAGCCCTCTGCGCCGGCTTTTGTTGCCGCATAGTTGCTTTGCCCGGCATTGCCCATGGCACCCACCACCGAGGTGATATTCACAATGCGACCCCAGCGCGCTTTCGTCATGGCGCGCGCGCAAGCCTTGCTGAGACGGTAAATGGCAGTCAGGTTGGTTGCGAGCACGTCGTCCCACTCCTGGGTTTTCATGCGCAACAGAATATTGTCTCGTGTGATGCCCGCATTGTTCACCAGTACCAGAGGATCGCCAAACTCCTCGGAGACCTCTTTGATGACGCGGGCGATGGCGGCTTCGTCTCCCACGTCAAGCACCACTCCCTTGCCGGCATGACCTTCTGCCTCAAGCTGCCCGGTGATCGCTTCTGCCCCTTGTTGCGAGGTTGCGGTGCCTACCACGGTGAGGCCATCGCTGCCGAGAGCGCTGGCAATAGCACGCCCTATCCCGCGGGTGGCTCCGGTAACAAGCGCCACCCTGGTGTTACTATTCATTGCAATTCCTCCCGGTCAGGAAAGTGCGTGCAGTGCTGAACGTAGCGCATCAGGTTCTTCCAGAGTGTAACTTTGCAGACTCTTGTCTATACGCTTGTTCAGGCCGCTCAACACGGCACCCGGCCCACATTCTACGAAGTTGTGCGCGCCTCTTTCCCGCATGGCTACAACACATTGAGTCCATTGCACCGGGCTGGAGACTTGCTCAATCAACAACTCCCGAATCCGCTGCGGCTGCGATTCGGGTGCCGCGTGCACATTATGTATTACGGGGATTTCAGGTGTATGAATCGTCATATCTTTCAGTATTGTGGCAAGACCTTTCCCTGCGGGCGCCATAAGCTGCGTGTGAAACGGTGCGCTGACAGGTAGCGGCATGGCGCGTTTCGCGCCGGCAGCCTTCAACGCTGTTATGGCGGCATCGACCGCCGAAGCATGGCCGGCAATAACAATCTGCCCGGGCGAGTTGTAGTTTACTGCTGACACCAGTCCATCCTGCTTGCGCGCAACTTCGGCGCAAATCGAATTAACCGTGGCATCATCGAGGCCGATGATCGCCGCCATGGCGCCCTCGCCAACCGGCACGGCACTTTGCATAAACTGGCCGCGCTGTTGTACCAGATCGAGCGCATCCCGAAATGCCAGCGCCCCGGCGCACACCAGCGCTGAGAATTCACCCAGACTGTGTCCCGCCATGACGGCAGGTGTACTGCCACCTTCCGCCTGCCATGCGCGCCAGAGTGCAACGCTCGCCGTCAGGAGCACCGGCTGGGTCGTTGCGGTAAGGTTCAGGTCTTCCTGCGGGCCTTGTTGCACAAGATCCCACACAGCAAAACCCAGGACCTCGGAAGCTTCGTCAAAGACTTCCCCGACCACCGGAAATGCCTGGTGCGCTGCGCTCAGCATGCCCACTTTTTGTGAGCCCTGCCCTGGAAATACAAACGCTATCGCCTGCTCTGACATTATTTAACCCTGCCGGCTAGTGGAAAACCTCGCCGGGAGCGTTCTGTAATACCGCGGCGAAGGCGGAGAAGACAGCGAGGAACTGCGAATGATTTAGAATGATGTTGACAGCGCTCACTGCGCTGCTTGCGAGGGAAGCGAAGACTGCTGCCCCGCGAAAGGCTGGGCGTTACGCGAACGTGGTCAGCCAACTCGGGGGGTGTTCGCAGTTTGCGACCAGCCTAGTCATCGCTGCCCGTTTCAACAACTTTATTCCCACGGTAGAACCCGTCAGCGGATACGTGATGCCGCCTGTGTGTCTCTCCCGAGGTCGGATCAACCGACAGCGTGGGCCGCGAGAGAGCGTCGTGTGAACGGCGCATGCCACGACGTGAACGCGTTTTCTTGCTTTTTTGCACAGCCATTTCTGGAACTCCTGCTATTTCTCGCCGGGCTTCAATTGCGCCAGCACACCAAAAGGGTTGAGCTTCTCCGTGCCCGCGTCCTCTTCTGGGGGCGGGTCCGTGTAGGCCGCTATACTCTGCCTGCAGTCTTCAGTATCGTGGTAACTGAACGGCGGTAGCGCCAATATCAGTTCTTCTTCCACTATCGCCCAAAGGTCGCAGGACGTTTCCTCTACTATCAGCGGGTCGAGATGCCCAGGCAGCGCTGCCGCCTGGCTGTCCGACCACACTACCGCCAGCCGGTTTTCCGCGTTTAGATGCACCGCTAAAACATCCAGACAGCGCTGACAGATCACCGTTACGTCCGCCTGAACGGCCAGATCAATAACGGTGTGACCCTCATCGTCCTTGTTGAACGCCATCCGTGCCGTGATGTTGCCTTCGTCGCCCGCCAGCATGCCGCGAAACCGCGACAGATCTGCAGGCCTGAGTGCCCCATCTACAGAGGCTCCCCGTAACGTGGCTTTGCGCACATCCAGCGTCGCGGGAAAGGGCTCCGGTAACATAGGCGCGCATCTTAGGTGCGGTTTGTGCCTTTGTCAAAAAAATCTTTAGAATACAATCAGTTCTCCCTTACCCGCCGACCAGCCAGGCCGCGATGAGAATTTTACTCGCATCGACATCCCCTTACCGACGCAAGTTGCTTGAAAGGCTCTCGCTCAATTTTCTGTGCGTCGCGCCAGATGTGGATGAATCGCCGCAGGAAAATGAGCGCCCTGAGAGCCTTGCAGCGCGTCTGTCTCTGGCCAAATCTGCTGAAGTTGCCGAGCGCTATCCAGAGGATCTGGTAATAGGCAGTGACCAGGTGGCGGAGTTGCACGGCCTGACTCTCGGCAAGCCGGGGGGACGCGATACAGCGGTAGCACAGCTTCGAGCCTGCTCGGGGCAGAGCGTACAATTTCTGACGGGCGTGGCCCTGAGCTGCAAAGCGACAGGTTTCCGGCAGGTTCACGTGGAGTCTGTGCAAGTGCGTTTTCGTCAGCTGGCTGACGCAGAAATCAGCCGCTACGTGGCGCTTGAAAAGCCCTTCGACTGTGCGGGCAGTTTCAAGATCGAGGGGCTGGGTATCACATTATTCGAGCGCGTGGTCAGCGAGGATCCGACCAGTCTGGAGGGGTTGCCCCTGATCGCACTATCCAGGATGCTGCGCACGGCCGGCATGAAGCTACCTTGAAACCACTACCATACTTTCTATTTCAATTAGTTACGTAGTATTTCTAATATTGAGTCCAGATCTGGGTCCAAGGACGCCTGTAGCGCCAGTTCGCCACTGCCCGGCAGGCTGAAGCGCAGCTCAGCCGCATGTAAAAACAGACGTTTAAGGCCCAGGCTGGCAGCCAGCCGCTGACCCGCATCGCTGGCATATTTGTCGTCTCCGAGCAACGGGTGGCCTGCGTGCAGTGCATGCACGCGTATCTGATGGGTTCGCCCGGTAGCTGGCCGCGCTTCAAGCAGCGTCGCCGAAGCAAACCGCTCCAACACCGTAAAGGCGGTCACTGCAGGCTTGCCTTCCCTGCTCACCTTTACCATCCTCTCCCCTGACACCAGAACCTGCTTTTCCAGGGGCGCATCCACCGATCCGCGGTTCCTTGGCCACTTGCCAGCAGCCAGCGCCAGGTAACGCTTGTCGATATGCTTCTCGCGTAATTGTCGGTGCAATTCCCTCAACGTTGCGGCGCGTTTCGCGATCATCACAAGGCCCGATGTGTCCCTGTCCAGCCGGTGTACCAGTTCAAGATAGCGTGCCTGCGGCCGCATCTGCCGCAGACTCTCAATCAACCCGAAACTGAGACCACTTCCCCCATGCACAGCGAGACCTGAGGGTTTGTTCAGCACCAGCAGGTCTGCATCCTCATACACTATCCGACCGGCGAGATCTTCAGACACCCGGCGCGGTATCCGGGCCAATGCGTCCTTTGAGGATTCGTGAAGGGGAGGAATCCGAACCACATCACCGGCCTCCAGGCGGTATTCGCCCCGGGTGCGCCCCTTGTTGACGCGCACTTCTCCCTTGCGCATGGCGCGATAGAGCCGCGTTCGTGGGACACCACGAAGCTGACGCTGCAAAAAATTGTCCAGGCGCTGGCCCGAATCTTCCGACAGCACTGTCACCAGGCGCACATGACCGGAAGTGGTGTCTGTGTGTTCAGCCACGACCGCATGACCCCCTGTTTTTCTTCATCATTTACTGGTATTGTCCCGCCGTGGTGAAGTCCGGCCAACTTTCATGCGGCCGGAAGATTCAATGTAACCCGCTGGCGATATTTGGGGCTGTCGATGAGACGCAGACTCCGCCAGTCAGACCACACCAAAACACAGGATGTCGTCAGTCTGTCCGCCGCTGCTCACTTTACGCTGCAGCAGCATCAAGCGCCAGAGGGACGACCACAATGAACCGCGCAGCAGGGTCTGCCGGGTTCAGAAATCAGTTATAGAAAGTGTTCGGCGCCTGAGCAGCCAACGCTACCGAAATACCCGCCCTATGGCGTGTCTGGTACCGATGTCAGCCTGTCAGGCGCTCCAGTGGCAATGTGCCAGCGACACCCCAATCGGATCGCAGCACTGCAACTCGAACAGCCCGCTTCCCGGAAGCATGGGTTTTCCCCTGCTCCGCACCGCGGGCTTTGGTGATAGGCCGACCGCCGGCACGCTGGCGTCAAGCTGCCGATTTCGTTCCTGATTTCCCGCCCCGACCGACCCGCTGCCACATGAAAAGTGGCCCTATGAAAAAAATGTTAATCAATGCAACTCAACCCGAGGAGTTGCGTGTAGCCCTGGTCGACGGACAGCGCTTGTACGACCTGGACATCGAAAATCGCACCCGCCTGCAAAAAAAGGCGAACATCTACAAAGCAAAGATCACACGTGTTGAACCCAGCCTGGAAGCGGCATTTGTCGACTTTGGCGCAGAGCGTCATGGTTTTCTACCACTGAAAGAAATCGCCCGGGAGTACTTTTATCGCAAACCGGGTGACGTGGATGGCCGGCTAAAAATCAAGGACGTGGTCAAGGAAGGCACAGAACTCATCGTCCAGGTCGACAAGGAAGAGCGCGGAAACAAGGGCGCGGCCCTCACGACCTACATCAGTCTTGCCGGGCGATACATGGTTTTGATGCCCAACAATCCAAGGGCTGGCGGAATCTCCCGTCGCATCGAGGGCGATGACCGCAGCGAGTTGAAGGATGCTCTCAGCGCTCTGGAAATCCCCAACGGCATGGGTGTAATCATTCGCACCGCAGGCGTGGGCCGTTCTGTGGAGGAGTTGCAATGGGATCTGAACTACCTGTTGCAGCTCTGGGATGCCATCAGCAAGGCCAATGACGAAGCCAAAGCCAAGGAACTGCTGTTCCGTGAGAGCAACGTGATCGTCCGCGCCATCCGGGACTACCTGCGCGATGATATTGGTCAGGTTCTGATTGATTCGACAGATGCGTATCAGCAGGCCTGCGATTTCGTGGGGCAGGTGATGCCCCAGTACACGAATCGTATCCAGTTCTACGATGACCCCATTCCACTGTTCAATCGGTTTCAGATTGAAAGCCAGATCGAGACGGCGTTTCAGCGCGAAGTTCGCCTTCCCTCCGGCGGCTCCATCTGTATAGACCCGACCGAAGCCCTGGTATCGATCGACATCAACTCCGCACGGGCTACGCGCGGCGGCGACATTGAAGAAACCGCGCTGAATACCAACCTGGAGGCAGCCGATGAGATTGCGCGCCAATTGCGGCTGCGCGATATGGGCGGTCTGGTTGTGATCGATTTCATAGACATGCTGGCCGCGCGGAACCAACGCACGGTGGAGAATCGTGTCAGGGATGCTCTGAGCATCGACAGGGCCCGGGTACAGGTGGGTCGCATTTCCCGCTTCGGGTTGCTGGAAATGTCCCGCCAACGTTTGCGCCCTTCCCTGGGAGAGACCTCCGCCATTGTCTGCCCGCGATGTAACGGCCAGGGCACAATCCGCGACACCAAATCCCTCGCCTTGTCGATTCTGCGCCTCCTGGAAGAGGAAGCGATAAAGGAGCGCAGCGCCGAAGTGCGGGCGATTGTCCCGGTTGACGTGGCGGCTTACCTGCTCAACGAGAAGCGTTCGGCTCTCACAGAAATAGAACAGGTTACCAAGGCGCGCATGCTGGTTATCCCCAACCCCAATCTGGAAACTCCCCATTTCGAAGTACAGCGCTTGCGTGATGATGAAGTTGAGGGAGACCATGAGGTGAGCTACACGGTTGATATCACCGTGCCAGATGCCGAAGCCATTAGCGATGCCCATGCTGCAGCGATCCCCCCGCAGGAGGCTGCGGTGAAGGGTGTGCGAACTGAAGCCCCCGTGGCGCCACGGGCCCCCGCGCCGCAGGAGCAACCGGGCGGGTCGCGAGACAGTGCATCCGCCCCTCCCGCCCAGGCACGCGGTGCCAGCGGGCAACGCATGAAGCGCAAGCAGCGCAGCAGCAAACCGGCCGGCCTGTTTGCCAGGCTCTGGGGCATGCTCTCCGGAGAGGCGTCCGAGGAGAAGACTCGACCGCAACAGCCCACAGCGATGGCGCCCCCATCTGAACAGCGCAAGGAAGCTACCGAACAACGAGGGCGCACCCGAACTCGAGGTGGCCAGTCCCGGAACCAGGAGGGTCCACGCGGCGACCGCGCACGGTCCGAATCTTCCTCCAGCACTGAGCGCGGGAGCCAGAAACGCGCTCCTCGTGACGGCCAGAAGTCAACCGGCAAGGATGGCCAGCGCCAGAGCAATCGCAGTGGTTCCGGTGCACGCAGAGGGGGGAGTCGCGATCGTCGCAGTGAGTCAGAAACACGGGGCAAGGAAACCCCTGCTGCAGCGGACGTGGAGAAAACTCCGGATGTAGAAACCTCAGTGGAGTCAGCGAACACTTCTGCGGCAGAGCAGCAGCCGAAACCCCGCAAGCGGCCAAGCGATGTCAAACGCAGTGAACCAAAGCGGAAAAGGCGCAGTCGAAAGCCAGAGAGCCAGGATGAGGGACAAGATGGTGCGCAGCAGCCAGCAGTCGCTGCCGCCAGCGAGGACGTTGCAGCAGTGCCGACTGAGAATGCTGTCTCAAGAGCGCCTGTTGTCGAACCTGCGAAGCCAGAAGTTGCGAAGCCAGAAGTTGCGAAGCCAGAAGTGACGGATAGCGCCACTGCTGAAATTAGCGCCGTCTCGAACGAGGACCCTGCGGATCTGGAGACTTCCCAGGATTCACCGCATGTGGAGGCAGCTCCATCCGCTGAGAAAGCACCAGAGCCAGAGTCGCCGGCAGCCACGACCCCCGCGAAAGCGGTGGCGGCTGCTTCTGCCGATGCGCCCGCTGAGCCCTCCGCCACTGGCACCGAAGGCATGTCTGTTACCGGCCGCGCCAGTAACGACCCGCGGGTCAACTCGCGTCCGGTCACCAAGGTGGAAATTGCCACATCGCACCCGGTGCTTTTCAGCGACACCGTCGCGCCCCCTGTTCCTCCCAGCACATCATCTGCGCCCCGTGCCAGCAATGATCCGCGCGGGGAGCGTTCGCAGGATGCGGCCGGACAGCAGGCCGCGAGTCAGTAATGCAAAAGGGATGCAGGAGTCTGCTACTCTTGTGTCCTCTTTCCATCACTGTATAATTCCGGGCGCTTCGAGGGCGATAATCCTTGCAGTGAAACAGATCAAGTTCCAGGTGGGCTGGCTGAGCGGTCGAAAGCGGCGGTCTTGAAAACCGTTGAGGGTTTATCCCCTCCCGGGGTTCGAATCCCTGGCCCACCGCCAATCAATAAAAAGGGGCACCTCCGAGGTGCCCCTTTTTATTGATTGGCAATAATTGAAAGCCTGTGTCCAATGCCCGATTTCACAAACCCCGAGATAGAGCGCGTTTCCAGGCGCGCCGCGTAAGGCCGCGTAACAGCTATCGGCCGCGACATCTTGGAATTTGACTCCTGCACCCGTATTATTGATCTATGGTCTGGATTCTTCCTTGCCGGCAATGGAGCAATAGTTATGCAAGACAAAAGCGTTTACCGCGCGGATTCAACAGCGATTGAATCTGTTCTGAGCACCAACCGGGTGCTCAAGAATACCTACATACTTCTGGGCGTGACGCTCGCCTTCAGCGCACTGTGCGCCGGCGCATCGATGGCGCTTGGCTTTCCGCCCCTGCCATGGTTTGTCAGCCTGGCCCTGATGTTCGGGTTGCTCTTCCTGGTACACAAAACCGCCAATAGTGCCTGGGGTTTGCTGAGCGTTTTCCTGTTCACCGGGTTTTTCGGCGCAATGCTGGGGCCCATGCTAAATGCCTATCTCTCCATGCCAAACGGCCCGCAACTGGTGATGCAGGCACTTGGTGGTACGGCCGTCGTTTTCTTTGGGCTGTCGGCATACGCCTTAACCACGCGCAAGGACTTTTCCTACATGGGGGGATTCCTGCTCGTTGGGCTGCTGGTTGCAATCGTCGCAATGATCGCAAATATATGGCTTGCCATCCCCGCCCTGTCTCTCGCGGTCTCAGCTGCGATCGTAATGATTATGTCTGGATTGATCCTTTACGATACCAGCCGCATTATAAACGGCGGCGAGACCAACTACATTCGCGCAACTGTTTCGCTCTATCTCAGTATCTACAACCTGTTTATTCACCTGCTCAATCTCCTGACAGTCCTGGGCGGTGATGACTAGCCTCAACTGCGGTAAAATGAAGCCCCGGCATCCGCCGGGGTTTTTTGTATGTGGGACACTCATCTTTTGATCTACTCCCTGCTCGTACTGTCATCGCCCCATGCTGGTTTGTCGGCACGTACGGCCGCTGGCTTCGCTCAAGGTGTGCTGGCGAGGGGGCACACCCTTGAGCGTGTGTTTTTTCTCGATGCTGGTGTGCAACACGGGGCTGTCTCCCCGGTTTTCCCGCAGGGTGAAGCCAACCCACTGGATGACTGGCTGGCACTTCGGAGAGATCATTCCATTGAGCTACTGCTGTGCGTGTCATCTGCGCTTCGCCACGGCATGCTGGACAGCAATGAAGCAACGCGTCACGAGCGGGCAGGCGCTACCATCCACCCGGCCTTTACTATTGCCGGACTCGGACAACTCATTGAAGCGAATCAACAGGCCGACCGCCTGATTACTTTCGGGGGCTGAAGATGGATACCGATTCCCGAAAAAGAACCCTGCTTGTGACGCGGCACAGCCCGTACCGGGGCAACACTGCGAAGTCTGCTCTGGACACCGTATTGGCCATGGCGGTTTTCGAGCAGCCGATATCAATGCTCTTTCAGGGCGAGGGAGTGCTCCAGTTGTTGCCAGACCAGGCTGCCGAGGTACTCGGCAGGAGCAGCCTGTTGCGCCAGTTGGAGTCTCTCGCCCTCTACGGCATCGACAAGCTGTTCGTTGACGCACATTCAATGCGTCGTTTCGGCATCGACCTCGCACTTTGCAGCATCGCTGTCAGTTCGCTTGAGGAAAGCCAGATACGCGATCTCATACTGCAACACGACACGGTGTTGGGGTTCTGATGATGATCCTGCATACCTTGAGCGCCTCACCGCACAGTAACGTTTACCAGGATTGTCTGCGAATCGCCGCTGAAGACGACGCAATTCTGCTGCTCGGTGATGGCGTATATGGCGCAATTGAAGGCGCGGAGGCGGAAGCCGCTTTACTCAAATGCGGTGCCCGGCTGTTCATACTTTCTACTCACGCCAGAGCCGCCGGAGTGCATACATTTTCGCATCAATTTACCGAGCTGGACATGGCGGGCTTCGTGGAACTCACGGAGCGGTATCCCAGACAGCTTGCGTGGCACTGATATGCTGCCAGAACAGGCTTTCGACAGTGAGGGATTTCTGCGCAATCTGGAAGACTGGTCGCCCGAGGCCGCCATCCAGATCGCAAGCGCCGAGGGGATTGGCTTGAGTGACGCCCACTGGGAGATCATCTATCTTCTGCGTGACTACCATGCAAGGTATGACAGCTCGCCCGCGATGCGCGCGCTGGTAAAGTACTGTGCGCAACAGCTGGGCGAAACAAAGGGCAGGAGTATCTACCTGATGTCTTTGTTTCCGGGCTCTCCGGCCAAGCTGGGCAGCAAGATCGCGGGGCTGCCAAAGCCTGACAATTGTCTATGACTGGCCTCACCGATCATGCACAGCACTGAACATCCTTTTGCACGATTCGTGCGCATTCTGGGCAAAGGCAAGACTGGCAGCCGCTCCCTGGAACGTCACGAAGCGCTCGAGGCCTTCGGCATGATTCTGCGTGGCGAAACGGAGGCCCTGCAACTGGGTGCCTTTCTGATGTTGCTGCGGGTAAAGGAAGAATCGCCGGAGGAAATTGCCGGGTTTGTCGAGGCCTGTCGTGAGTGTATGCATGCACCTCCAGACGGGCTGCGGGCGGATCTGGACTGGTCGAGCTACGCGGGAAAGCGCCACCAGCATCCATGGTTTATTCTCTCCCTGTTGCTGCTGGCAGAGGCCGGCTACCGAATTTTCGTGCACGGCAGTGCCGGGCATACGCCTAACAGGCTCTACACGGAGCATGCCATGCGCTCGCTCGGCCTGCCGGTTGCCTCGGAGTGGGCTGAAGTCGAAATGCGCCTGGGCGAAGCCGGCCTGTGCTATCTGCCCTTGCAATGCTTCTGCCCTGTACTGGATGAAATCATTCAGCTTAAGCCGCTCCTTGGTCTGCGCTCGCCGGTAAATACGTTGACTCGAATGATCAATCCGCTGGGCGCGCCAGCCAGCATCCAGAGCGTTTTTCACCCGGCCTACTCCAGGCTCCATCAACAGGCAGACCTGCTCCTTGGGCAGCAGCGGGCCCTGGTGTTCAAAGGCGAGAGCGGCGAGGTCGAGCTCAAACCCCACGCCGACACGCGTCTACACGTACTGGAGAATGGTGAAATGCGCGAGTTGATAGCAGCGCGGGCATTCTCGCAGCGGGTAGCGCCTGTTGATCAGGCTCGGGTCGAGCCCTTGCGTGCGCTGTGGCAAGGCGATGATAACGATGCGTACGGGCTTGAAGCGACTCTAAGCACCGCCGCCGCCGGCCTGCTGTTGCTGCGCCCTCACAGTACATTCACACAACAGCGCGCGGAAGCAGGCCAGTTGTGGCAACAACGCGACCGGCACAGGCTCCATTGATGCCTCTCGCGGCCGTTCAACCCGAGGCTTATGTGGAACTACTGCGCGCCAAGAGCGCCCATGTAGTACAACTGCTGAGCCCGTTCTCGCCGCCGCCCCCCGAGATATTTCGCTCACCTGTCACCGGCTTCCGCATGCGCGTTGAGTTTCGAATGTGGCATGAAGGAGAGGCGCTCAACTACGCCATGTTCGATCCGGATCAACCGCGAATTCCAGTTCCGGTTGAGACGATGCCGATCGCTGACGCACAGATTCAGGCGATAATGCCTTTGTTGCTGGCACAACTGCGCCGTTCACCCACGTTGCGGCGAAAGCTGTTCCAGACAGAATTCCTGGCGACCTCGACGGGCGACATACTGGTGACACTCGTGTATCACCGCCCCCTGGACGCCAACTGGGAACTGGAAGCAGCCAGTTTACGCAAGGCACTACACACTGATTTTCCTCAGCTCTCGCTGATCGGGCGCAGTCGCAAACAAAAGATTGTGCTGGGGCGCGACTACGCTCGGGAGCTGCTTGAAATCGAGGGTATGCGCTATCGCTATCGACAATATGAACAGGCATTCAGCCAACCAAATGTCTGTGTAAACAGGCACATGATCACCTGGACATGCGTGCAAGCGGCTAAGATCAGTGCGGGTGATTTACTCGAGCTCTACTGTGGCAACGGCAATTTCACACTGCCGCTGGCGCGACATTTTCACAGCGTAATAGCCACTGAGGTGTCAAAAGCCTCCATGCGGGCTGCACGTGAAAATCTCGCGGAGAATGCAATTGGCAACGTTCACCTTGTGCGCCTGTCGGCTCAGGAAGTGGCACAGGCACTCGCCGGGGAGCGAGTGTTCAGGCGTCTCGCCTCATTGCCAAAGCCCATCGGAGATTTTAATCTGAGATCGCTGTTTGTCGACCCGCCGAGAGCCGGTCTCGACGAGAATACCGTTGCTACCGCGGCGCAGTTCGAAAATATCATCTACATTTCCTGCAACCCGGTCAGCCTGGCGATGAATTTGCGCTCACTCAGGCAGACACATTGCATCACGGCCCTGGCCCTGTTCGACCAGTTTCCCTACACGGACCATATGGAGTGTGGAGTGGTTCTGCGCAGAACACGCGATGTCTGAAGCCGCTTAGAATCGCATGCCAAAGTCGAGCAGTCCGTTTCCGAGCACATCATCCAGCCGGTCGGCGTCTGCGGCATCAATTTGCAGGTTCCGCAGTTCCAGCTCACGGTACAGATCGCGCTTCTGCAGGCGATCTTTCAGCTCATGGGCAGGAACTTCAGACTCCCAGCAGTCTATGTAGATACAGCCGTCTGGCAGGTAGAAATCCGCGAAAACCGCCTCCTGACTGGGCAGGGCACGGCGATGTGCGTGCGCCAACTGCGCGAGGTACAACCAATTGCAGACACTCGCCTGTAGTGCTGAGCGCAGGTGATGACCATCGATGCCCTGTAAGTTTTCGGGCATGCTGGCGCCCACTTGAAACAGGTCTGGCTCTATCTCGCCGTCGGCTGAGGGCAGCGCAATGTTGGAGAATCCGGCCAGCTCGCGATAAACGATGGGATTATCGACAATGTCGTGAGGCCACGTCGCATACAGCGCGCCGCTGTTTCTGCCCTCTTCCTGCTGCCCCCCCAGCGCCCTGCCCCGGGGCGTTAGCTCCCAGCCGATCAGCGTATGTCGCTGCAAACCCAGCTCTGCCATCACCCGGTTGATCTGCTGCGCGCTGAGTGTGGGGTAATAGCGGCACAGGCCGAATGCCGTAATACGCTGGTTGGACTCAATGGCCGCCAGCAGGGGGTGTTCTGTCAGCGTCTCGGGCCAGACGATGTAAGTACCATACCGCTGGCTGCGACGGTAGGTCCCCCCTTCGTATTCGCCCTTCGTTGAAAGTGCCCAGCTGTCTCCGGCCCGCCGTATCCAGCCGTAGTCACGCAGGGTGACGAAGAGTTGCTGTGCTGGTATTTCCAGCTTGCGAGCCAGTGCGGTAGTGGAAAGCCTGCCGTCTTCCGACTGCATTCATCTAACCCTGTTCGGGAAATTCCCGGTAGCGCTCCTCGAGGGAGGCATAAACCTGATCGGCAAAATCCGGGGCCGAACTATCCAGCAGCGCCACCAGTTCCAGCAAGTGCTCGTTATCCTCGCGACCACCCCAGAGTTTGCGGTATGTACCTTCCTGATAACCGTTGTCCTGTCGAAAAAAATTCAGCACGTTCTTGCAAACGTACTGTTTGTGCAAGCCATCGAAATCGAGCCCGGAAGCCTGCATGAGTTGCCAGAATCGGCTTGGTGAGAAACCACGGTTTTGTAGCGCATAGCTCGCAAGTGCTTCGGTTGCCTCGTGCACGCCTACATCCGACGTCTGCAACCCCTCAATATCCCGAACGATGTCATCTGCGATCTGGTCAATACCCCGGCCGGGCGAAAACAGGGCCGAAAGGCCGAAGTGCCAGATATCAATTACTTCCAGCCGCACCTGCTGCATATCGGGCGTCTGCTTTTTCCACCACTTGTAACCGTAGTGTTCGATCAGCTCACCGCATTCGATCCAGATGGCACGATACCAGGCAAAATCCTGGCCCACCCAGTCCGCATGGATGCGTGTATTCATCCTGTCCTGCATGGACAACATACTGATCAATGCCTGCTTCAACAATTGCACTCCGGGCCCGAAATGAATTCATGGTGCGAGTGGCGGGACTTGAACCCGCATAGCCTAAACGGCCGTCAGATTTTAAGTCTGATGTGTATACCAATTCCACCACACTCGCCTTAGAACAGTGTGCGAGGCGCGAGATAATAACATGAATTCCCCGGCCTCAGGCACGCCGCGGACCCGATCGGACTTCATGCTACACTTGCGGCAAATAACATTCGGCCAGGGTATAAACATGGGGGCTCCACGCGGTGAATTCAGTTCCCGCTTCGGCTTTGTCATGGCAGCGGCAGGCAGCGCAGTGGGTCTGGGCAATGTCTGGGGCTTCCCCACGCAGGCTGCCGACAACGGCGGTGCGGCATTCCTGATAATCTATCTGCTCCTCGCGCTGACGCTCGCCTATCCAACCCTGATGGCCGAACTGATCATTGGCCGCCATGCACATGCCAACGCGGTGGGAGCACTGAAGACAATATCATCGGGGCCCGCCAGTAGACGTGTGGGCGTGGCCACCGGCATTTACGGATTTATCATCGCCAGCCTCATACTCAGCTTCTATGCAATCGTGGCGGGCTGGATCATTGCTTTCTGCCTCGGTTCTCTGGTTGAACTATTGGGCTTTGGCGCGCTGAGCGCATGGCTGACCGGCTTCGGGTTCGAACGCAACCTGCTCTTCATGTTGTTATTCATGGCGCTCACCACGGGCATTATCTCAGCCGGCGTGCGTGACGGCATCGAGCGCTGGTCGTCACGCCTGATGCCGCTGTTACTTGTCACCCTGTTGGCCCTGGTGGTTTATGTATCAACACTGGAGGGAGCCGCACAGGGGCTTCGGGTATACCTGCTACCCGATGTATCGGCCACGCTTTCACCCAAGCTGATCATCGCCGCACTCGGATCCGCTTTTTTCTCGCTGTCGCTCGGTGTCGGCACGATGCTGATTTATGGGTCCTATATTCGAGATGAGGAGAATCTGCCTGTCGTTGGCAGTCTCGTGACCGCGGTGGATATTCTTATTGCCGTGCTGGCGGGCTTTCTGGTTCTGCCGGCCATGTATGTTGCACTGCATAATGGCGTCGACATATTCACCGATGCCGGCGAACTGATTTCAGGCGACGGGCTGTTGTTCACAGTATTACCGGAGTTGTTCAGCACCATGGGAACCACCGGTATCCTGGTCTCAATGGTGTTCTTCTTTCTCATGACAATCGCGGCGCTAACCTCATCCATCTCCATGCTCGAAGTGCCTGTGGCTTACACCATCGAAGAGCATGGCATCAACCGCAAAGCCGCCGTACTCGCCATTGGCGTGGCGATCGCAACAATGAGCACGGTTATTCTGCTTAATTTTGATGCACTGTTCGGTTTTGTCATCAGTTTTACCACGCGCTACAGCCAGCCGCTTCTGGGCTTCATGTTCTGTATCTATACGGGCTGGATCTGGAAGCGGGACGGCCAGCTTCAGGAACTCAAAAAGGGCAATGCCAATACCGAGCACACACTTTTCTGGAAGATCTGGCCCGGCTACGTAAAGTTTGTTTGCCCGGTGATCATCCTCGCCATTTTCGGCCAGGCCCTGCTGGAATAAGTGTGCTAGTTCAGGCGGATTTCGCCGGACTCTTTCAGGCGCTGCGTGGGCATCAAGCCGTTGAAATCGATTTTGGCCGAGAAGTCATAGTTTATTGGCTCACTTGAGGACGCACCAAGGCTCGCGAGCAGGCGCAGCAGCTCTATCAACTGCAATCCCGCCTCCAACGTGATTATTTCTTCGCTGTAGCCTTCTATTCGAGGTATTTCGTTGGTAACACCACTGATCAGCTTTCTATCCAGCAATGCAATGCTGTAGCTGATGCCCACAATATCCAGTGCCTGGGTGTTGGGATTCGCGATGCGTAGTTTGATCTCGAACCTGGGCGCTCCCTGCGTGCCTGGAAGGACCCTTAAACTCTCCAGAGAGACCTGTGGAGGGTCGGTCTCGGTCATTAAACCGGCGCAGGCGGTGCATAGCAGCAACACTGTCAGTATCGAGAAACCACGCAAACTGACAGTCACAGGTCACTCCTCATGCAATGAGATAAAAGCAGACACCCCACGGGGCACGAGCAGCAATTCTAACCCGATGTTTTCCCTGGGCAAAGCAGGAAGAGCGCCAGCGCTCCGGGAGGCCGGAGCGAAGGTCAATCGGTGATTGATTGGCGCAGGCGGTGTAACTTCGCGGTGCTCGCATAGCCTGCGAGCAGAAAACCATCAGGCCCGATTTCAATCCAGTCGGTCAGCGGTGAGGCAAATGCCGTGGGCCGAATAGACAAACCATTGGCCCTGGAACTGAAAGACGGTGCACCTGCGGCCAGATTGTGGCCAAAGGGAAAGGTCTGTACATAGCGCTTTGCAGCTGCGGGTGAATTGACGCAAATCTGATCTCGCATGGATTGTGTGCACACGGAGTATATAGACAGCAACTGATTGTCTTGAGCCGACGCCTTAACATCCCCGCTGCCGATTGGACCAGCGAATGCAGCATGGCACAGTGACATCGCCAGAATCAGTGATGTCCCGCCAAAAAGGCGTGCAGCCTTCGTTGATAGCTTCACTTCGAATTCCCCAAAATCCCCTGCCACTAAACCTATCGCCAAGCGCGGGAACTGGCAAACGAAAGGTGTAGATTTTGTGATCGAAGTGGCATCTTCCCGGGATTGGATCTCGGGATTCCGCAAAACAGGTGTTTCACTGTGCCGGGAAAAATTGGAGGCTCGGGTCGGAATCGAACCGGCGTATACGGAGTTGCAGTCCGCTGCATAACCACTCTGCCACCGAGCCTAACAGGGAGTCGGAGCGGTTGATGGCCCGATGGCGGACCTATTCAAACGCCTGAAACCTGAAACTGGAGCGGGAAACCGGGTTCGAACCGGCGACCTCAACCTTGGCAAGGTTGCGCTCTACCAACTGAGCTATTCCCGCATACCATCGCGTTTAGCCACCGCCGTGGTGTCGCCGGAACCGGCGAGGCTGCCTATTGTATGCACCCAACCCTGCGAGTCAAGAACAACCGCAGGCTTTTAGCTGCAAACTCCTGAATTAAAAAGAGTTATCCCTGCTCCTGATAACCTGCCATGCAGCTTTCAGGTAAATGAACATGGACCACAAGGTCAATATGGCAGCGGTATACAGAACCATGTAGCACAGCGCGAGGAGCCAGTGCTCGCCCTGCCCCGGGCCAATCGCCAGGAGGCCGGCAATGGCGATCATCTGGAACGTGGTTTTTATCTTTCCGATGTAGGAGACAGCGACCGATGTGCGTTCCCCCAATTCCGCCATCCATTCCCGCAGTGCCGAAACGACAATTTCCCGGCCAATAATAACGCAAGCCGCCAGTGTGAAAAGCATAGTGTCATGCTGTTCTACCAACAATACGAGTGCGACCGCTACCATGAGTTTATCTGCGACGGGATCCAGGAAGGCCCCGAACGCAGTCATCTGGCCAAGACGCCTCGCCAGGTAACCATCAAACCAGTCCGTGATTGCGGCCAGGCCGAAGACAGCGGCAGCCACCAACATATGATTGTGGAACGGCAGATAAAATACGACCACCAGCACGGGTATCAGGAGAATCCGCAGCATAGTCAGGGCATTGGGAATATTGAGGGGCATGAGTCGAGTCTGATTCTGAGTGTGAGCCAAGCGGCCCAACCCGCCACGGTCTGTATCGGCATACTACCGCATAGCGACTTCAGCGCAAGAAACTATGCATCCCCAAGGTCGTGCGGTTGTCCTGCCCTTCGGGCTGGATTCGCTACGTTTTAGCGGACCGACAGGCGGTGAGTTGCGCCGTCCCGCACAACCTTGATGCTATATGCAATATCCATTGTATCCAATTGTTATGGATCAACTTTTAAACAACGCGCGGCCTGCGAGGAGAAGCCTTGCCAAGCCGCGTCAGGATGCTTTACAGTTAGCCCGACACTAGCCGATCAAGAGGATAAAACGCGCCCGAAAACGCTGTTTTTGCTGGCATGGTACGAAACTTGCTTAACCTTTGTGACAGAACAAATACAAGGCTTGAAGGCCTCAACACAGATTCAGCGCGAGCGATAATAATGCCAAGCCGCCACAGTGTCATAGCAGTACTTTCCTGTTTTCTGCTCGGAGTGCAAAGCTTTGCGGTTCAGGCTGGCAAGATCGACGCAGAACGCGTTGCGATCGTTCACAGCATCAATGGGCTGCAACTTGTCGAGCAAAAGCTGAGGCTTTCGCAGCTATTTGATTTCTCGCCTCTAACGAACAAAGGGCGCACCCGCCTGCCGCCGGGCTTCTCGGACCCACTGGGAACGGGCTCAGAACACACCATGACCGTGTTTTCAGGCGCGGTGCAGAATATGGACATACTCGGTGACTTCCATCCGTCCAATCCTTTCGATCCCACTGAAGTCGCACCCACGCTGGAGAGTCTGCAGACTTCCTTCCTGGTGAACCTACTCGTCTACAGCGCGCCACTGCCGGCCAAAAGCGTCCTGGTAAGCAACCAGTTGAACCTCATGTACTCGCCGAAAAGCGAGCTCAGCGAGCGGCCAAAAACCATTGAGACCAGCCCCCTGAACCTGGCGGGCTTCGGCTCAGTAAAAGAACACCCCGGCCCGGTAAGCCTGCACTGGACCCAGTGTCCGGACTATGAGTTCAAGCGCTACCTGATGAACAAAACCACGGCGAAAAAGGCCAGCCCTACGTTGCGGCGCAACAGGCCACGGCCGGATTGTTTCGTAATCTGATAAACAGCGTGCGGCTTCCTCCGGGACAGCTCAATTTGGATCATGCAGATGGTCGTAAATTTTCTGGGCTATGGTGGCACTGATTCCTGCAATCTTTTTTAACTCGTCTACATTGGCATTCTGTACTCCCTGGGCGCTGCCAAAATGACGCAGCAATTCACGTCTGCGTTTGGCACCAACGCCCGGTATATCCTCCAGCGCAGAGCGTCGCCGAGACTTGTCCCTGCGCCCTCGGTGGCCGGTTATGGCAAAACGGTGCGCCTCATCCCGTATCTGCTGGATAAGGTGCAGTGCCGGACTGTCACCTCGCACCACCTGTTCACGACCACTTGCTCCGTGTACCAGCGTTTCAAACCCGGCTTTGCGCGTGAGACCCTTTGCTACACCGATAACCTCCACACCGCTTATTTGTAGCTCTTCCAGCACGGCAAGCGCCTGCGCTACCTGCCCTTTGCCGCCATCGATAAAGAGGATGTCAGGTAGCGCCGCTTCGCCCGCCTTCAAACGCTGATAGCGTCGCGACAGAGCCTGGCGCATGGCGGCGTAATCGTCGCCGGCGGCCACGTCTTCAATATTGAAAATGCGGTACTCGGACTTGCGCGGGCCATTTTGATCAAACACTACGCAGGACGCGACCGTCGCTTCACCCGAGCTGTGGCTGATGTCAAAGCACTCCATGCGTTCTGGCAACTCGGGTAGTTCCAGCAAATCCTGCAGGGCATGCACACGGCCGAGAATATTCTGCCTGGCTGCAAGATGTGACTGCAAATTGGTTTCAGCCGTCTGCTCAGCCAGTTTGAGCCAGCGTGCTCGCGCGTCGCGCACACGCGCGCGCAGTTTCACCTGCCGGCCCGATTGCAACGAAAGCGCTTCGGCAATCATATTCGCATCTTCCGGCGCCGCATTGACAACCAACTCCGCCGGCAGCGCGCGGGACTGCCCGAGATAGAACTGTGGAATAAAAGCACCCAGCACCTGCGATGGATGCTCGTCCAGCTTCAGGGGGGGGTAATAGGTTTTGCTGCCCAGCACGCGAGCTCCGCGAACAAACAGTACCTGCACGCAGGCCCGTCCATGTGAGGTTGCGGCCGCGAGTATGTCCATATCTCCCACCGCGCCTTCAATACCCTGACTCGCCTGCACATGCTGTAGCTGGCTTATCTGGTCGCGGTAGACTGCCGCCTGCTCATAGGCAAGCTCAGCCGCGGCCGACTCCATGTCGTCGGCGAGCCGTACCAGCAACTCCTGGGATTTCCCGCGTAGAAATAACTCGGTGTTTTCGACCTGGCGCGCGTAGTCCTCCTCGCTTACCAGTTGCACGCATGGAGCGGTGCAGCGACCGATCTGGTGTTGCAGGCATGGCCGGGAACGGTTGCGGAAGTAACTGTCTTCACACTGGCGAACCTTGAATACCTTTTGCAGAAAATGTAGCGATTCACGCACGGCCCCGGCACTCGGATAAGGACCGAAATAGGTCCCTTTCTGGCGCTTTGCACCCCGGTGCAGGGCGATTCGCGGGTAGGTGTCTTCGCTCGAGAGAAAAATATAGGGATAGGATTTATCGTCACGCAGCAGAATGTTGTAGGGCGGCCGGTGGCTTTTGATCAGGTTGTGTTCAAGCAGCAGCGCATCCACCTCGGTAGAGGTCACCGTAACCTGAATATCGCTTATGCGCGCCACCAGCGCCATTGTCTTTGTAGTGAGGCCTCGCGCGCGGAAATAGCTGCCGACCCGGTTTTTGAGGTTTCTCGCCTTGCCGATGTAGAGAAGCTCGCCGTGTTCGTCGTACATCTGGTAGACACCCGGCCGGCTGGTCAGTGACTGTAAAAACGCCTTGTGGTCAAAACTGCTCACGGGCGCCTCCGTAAACCCGTGGCTCTATCACCAGCGATACACCAAAGGTCTTGAACACACTCAGTGCGATATCCCTGGCCAGAGCGAGCAGCGTCAGGCCGGTGGCCTCTCCGCGGTTCACCAGTACCAGCGCATGCTCGGGATGGACCCCGACAGTCCCGCGAGTGCACCCCTTCCAACCGCAATACTCTATCATCCAGCCGGCTGCCAGCTTCACGCCACCGTCCGACTGGGGGAAAACCGGAATCGCTGGATAACTTGCCTGCAGGGCGTGTGCATCCTCCGCGGTAACCACCGGATTCTTGAAGAAGCTTCCCGCATTGGGTTCAACCGCCGGATCCGGAAGTTTAGTTGAACGAATAGCCACTACGGCGTTAAAAACGTCTTGTGGCGAGGGTGAAGGTATTCCGGCGGCATCCAGCCATGCCGCCAGCGCGGCGTATCGGGTATCCACCTCCGGCCTCAGGCTGAGCGTGAAATCAACGGCAGTGATGATAACCTGATCACACAGTTGCGATTTGAAGACACTGTCCCGGTAGGCGAAGCCGCAGGCATCGCGCGGCATCGTGAAAGGACTGGCATCGTTCAGGTTCACGCCATGCACCTGATGCACGCTATGTTCGAGCTCAACGCCGTAAGCGCCGATGTTCTGCACCGGAGCGGCACCCACAGTGCCGGGAATCAGCGCAAGATTCTGTAAGCCGTAGTAGCCCTGCTGCAGCGTCCAGACAACCAGTTCATGCCAGTTTTCTCCGGCACAGACCCGCAAAAGCACATGCTGTGCTGTTTGTTCCAGTAGCGTGATTCCACGATTGACCAGTCGCAACATGCACGCGTCCACGTCACCCGCAAATACAATATTGCTGCCTGCACCGAGGGGAATCACTGCCCTGCCCTGGCTGCGCGCCATGCTGAGCGCCGCAGACAGCTCATCCTCGCTATCCACCGTCGCCAGCAACGCCGCCCGGGCCGGCAGCGCAAGCGTGTTGAGCTGCTGCAGTGGCGCGTTCTCAAGCACTCGCATGGGCGATATGCTTGTTGCGCAACAACTCCTGCAGCAGGCCTTCACTCGCGGCTGCTACCAGATCCAGTACCTGGCTGAACGACTCCTTGCCTGCATGATATGGATCGGGCACCTCGGCTACGTCGCGGTCACACGCAAAATCCATAAACAAGCGCAAATGGCCCTGGAAGTCCTGCGGGCACTGGCTTTTCAGCACGGCCAGGTTGGCGCTATCCATCGCAAGGATATAGTCGTAACGAACAAAATCCTGCGCGCATAGCTGCCTGCCCCGCAGACCGCTGATATCAATGCCGCGCAATGCGGCCGCATGGGTGGCACGTATGTCCGGTGCTTCAGCCACGTGCCACCCGGAGGTACCGCAGGAATCCACCCGCACCTGATCGCGTACGCCGTGGCGGACCAGCAGGTTCTCAAACACACCCTGGGCCGTGGGTGAGCGGCAGATATTGCCGAGGCATACAAACAGCACGCCGGGGGTAGCCGTTTCCATCAAACGCTCTCCCGCTGGGCGAATACGGCTCGCACCTGTTCAAGATCCGCCTGGGTATCCACCCCACTCGGCACCGCTGCCATTGCCTCGTCAACGCGTATCTGCGTGCCCTGATGCAACGCCCGAAGTTGCTCCAGTTTTTCGAGCTGCTCCGTGGGCGCCGCGGGCCACTTCACATATTTATGCAGAAAGCCTACCCGGTAGGCGTAGATGCCGATATGTCGAAACCACGCCCCCTCTGCAGGCATCTGCGCAGTCGTCGAGTGAAATGCGTCCCGCGGCCAGGGCACGGGTGCACGACTGAAATACAGCGCCATGCCCGCTGCATCGCGCACCACTTTAACCACGTGCGGGCTGGTGAGATCCTCGATGCGTTCAATACGCTCGCACAGTGTGGCCACGCCTGCCCCGTCACTCTGGGCGAGGTTCCGGGCCACCTGGTCGATCACGGCAGGTGGAATGAGCGGCTCATCCCCCTGTACATTCACCACCACCGCCCGCGGGTCCATCCGCAGTGCCTGTACCACCTCCTGCAGCCGGTCCGTGCCCGAGGGGTGATGTTCAGCGGTGAGGATCGCCTCGCCACCAAAGGCACTGGCGACGTCGAGCACACGCTGGTCATCGGTGGCGATAACGACGCGGCTGGCAGCGCTGCAAGTGGCCTGCTCCCATACACGCTGCAGCATCGGCTTGCCCTGAATATCCAGCAGGGGCTTGCCCGGCAGGCGGGTGGAACCAAAGCGCGCTGGAATAATCACTGTAAACGGCATGCGAGAGCTCCGGGGGTCAATTGCTGGCGAGGTGGATCACGTCATCTACCAGGCGTTGCGGCAATCGCGCGCTCACCCTGAGATACCAAGCGTTGCCTCCAGCCAGGCCCACACATTTTACCGCGTCTTTTTCGGTCATGATAATGGGTCTGTCTGCCAGATGGGCGAAATCGGCGCGACTGTAGTGATGATGGTCTGGAAAAATTCTTGGCTCCAGCTGAAAGCCGACAGCGCGCAGGCTCGCGAGGAAGCCTTCAGGACTGCCCACACCCACGACGGCATAGACATCCGAGCCCATTGAAGTCGGCGTGAAGGCTGTCTGCTGTCCCGTCTTAAGATTAACCAGGCATTCAGGCTGCAGTATCACATCGGCACTGTCATCAATGCCGCGCGAGAGCACATACTCCGCCTCGGCCAGCCGTGTGAGAGGTTCTCGCAACGGGCCGGCTGGCAGCAAGCGCCCATTGCCAAACGCGCGATAGACGTCGAACAGCACCACCTCCATATCGCGTGCCAGGGCGTAGTGTTGCAAGCCATCGTCACTGATAATGACATCCACCTGCGCAACAGCCATAAGCTGACGCGCAGCCTCCGCTCTGACGGGAGCGGTGACACAGGGGCAGCCTGTTCGACGCTGTATCACCAACGCCTCATCCCCGCAGTCGGCTACCGTACTACCGGGGCCTACCACGTGCGGGGAGTGACTGCGCCGGGCACGGTATCCGCGGCTCACCACACCAGCCCGCAGGCCATGTTGGGACAATGCCTGCACCAGTGCTATTACAACCGGCGTTTTGCCTGTGCCACCCGCAGTGATATTGCCGATCACGATCACCGGCACGGGCGCCCGGTATACGCGGAGAAGGCCGAAACGATAACAGGCGCGACGAACTCCCACCAACACACGAAATATCGCGGCGAACGGTTGCAGCAGAACAAGCCATCTGTCGCCGCGCAGCCAGGCGCGTTCAAGCGTGTGTCGCCAGCCGCTGATCAATCCGCGAATTCCCGCGCATGCAGCTGTCGATACAAACTCGATTGTGCCAGCAGCTCAGCATGGCGACCACTGGCGACGACCCTGCCAGCCGCGAGCACAATGATGCGATCGGCAGATTCCACCGTAGCCAGCCGGTGAGCGATGATCAGCGTAGTACGACCTCGCGTTGCCTCTGTCACCGCTTTGCGTACTCGATACTCAGTTTGCGTATCCAGGGCTGAGGTAGCCTCATCCAGAATCAACACGGGCGCGTTTTTCAGCATGGCTCTGGCCAGCGCAACCCGCTGTAGCTGTCCACCACTGAGCCCTTCTCCATCTTCCCCGAGCAGCGTATCCAGCCCCTGGGGCAAAAGATGCACAAACTCATCGCACCCCGCCGCGCTTATTGCCTCCAGCGCTTTGCTCTCGGGGCTGTCCCGAAGCGCACCGAAGGTAATATTGTGATACACACTATCGCGAAACAGTGGTGGACGTTGCGAGACCTGCGCAATTTGTTCACGCAGGCATGCCAGCCGGTAGTTTTCAATCGGGACGCCGTCCAGCAAAATGCTGCCTTCGGGTGGATCATAGGCCCGCGTCAGCAGGCGAGTGAGCGTGGTTTTGCCACTACCGGACGGCCCGACAAAGGCGATAGTTTCTCCCGCGGCAATCTCGAGCGTGACATCTTCGAGCGCCGGACGCTCGCCACCCGGGTAGGTGAAACTGAGGTGCCTGATACTGATATTCCCCGCAATTCGCGGGACGCTATGGGTGCCGGTGTCGCGCTCGGAAACCGCATCGAGTTGCGCAAAAATGTCCTCGACGGCCGCGAGGCCGCGCTGCAGAACACTCTGTACGCCACTCAGCTGGCGCAACGGCTTCCCCAGTTGCACGGCGGCAACCAGAAACGCCACCAGTGAGCCCGCGGAGAAGCCGGCAATGACTGACGGGCTGAGTGCAAACCACATGAGTACCGCGAGTGACAGAGAAAGCAGAACCTGCAGCGTGGGTGTGTTCAGCGCCTCTACAAATGCCAGCTTCAAAGTTTGCTCGCGGTTCGCTTCACTGGCGGACAGAAATCGCTGCTGCTGAGCCTGCTGGCCGCCATACATTCTGATTTCGTGTACTGCGCCGAGTACTTCTGTGGATATTTGCGTAACATCGCCCATGGAGGCCTGTATACGCCGGCTGTAGCGGCGGAAGTGTCGCCCTGCCGTTGTCACCACAAAGGCAATCACAGGCGCGACAGCGAGAAACACAAGACACAGTTTCCAGTTCAGGTAGAGCATGTAGGAGACGAGGCCGATGACCACAAGGCTCTCGCGCAGAATGGTTTTCAGTGCCTTGGTAACGGCACCTGTCACCTGGTCTGCGTTATAGGTGATGCGTGAAACCAGAGTGCCCAGATTGTTCCCTTCATAATAGGCAAGCGGCATCGACAGCATTTTGTCAAACAGGCCTCGCCGCAGGTCGTGCACCAGATTGCGCGCCACCAGGCTGACGAAGTAACTGCCGGCGAAAAAGCCGACGCCGCGAAACAGGGTCAAGCCCACCAGCAGCACAGGCACCGCAATTCGCACGAAATCGAGTCGCTCGCCCACGGGCACGGCAAACGCCGTATACATAATGCCGGATATAATTCCCGTAGACGCATCGGCGGGCTCCCCCATGGCGTCCAGCAGGAACTGCATGAGATCAGCCAGCAATACCACGCCAGAAGAGTACAGTCCGAAGCCCAGCAGGCTTATGGCGAAAAAATGCCAGTAAGGGGCGACAAAGGCAAGCAAACGCCGGTAAAGCGCCCAGTCAGTGACATGCCCGGGGCGTGAACGTGGTAGTGGCCTAGCCATCGTCCGGCGACTTTGGCGAAGTCGCTGGCTGGCGGGTGGTAATACTCAGGTGCACGAAGCCCATCTGCCCTGCCGCGTCCATTGCCCTCACCACGTCCTCATGTGCTGCCTGCGCATCGGCAGTAATGATCATTGGCAGCGTTGTATCGCCTCGTGCCTCTTTGTAAATCGCTGCCTGCAGCGTTCGCATACGCGTATCTACCAGGGCGCGACCGTTCACACGGTAGGCGCCGCTCTCGTCGACGAGTATTTCTATCTGTGACTCCACACTGTCGCGCGGCTCGCCTTTTGCTTCCGGCAGGTCAATGCTAAGTTGTGTTTCGCGAGTAAAGGTCGTTGATACCATGAAAAAAATCAGCAGCAGGAATACCACATCAATCAACGGGGTCAGATTAATGCCTACCTCTTCCCGGCGTTGACGTCGGAATTTCAAGCGTCGTCTTCCGTGTTCTCTTCGCTGTGCAGGGCGTCTACCAGTTTGATGGTTTCCTGCTCGAGCTCCACGACTATGCCGTCGATCCGGCCAATGAAGTAACGGTGCATTACCAGAGCGGGAATTGCGACGGTCAGGCCGGCAGCAGTAGTGATCAATGCCTCGGAGATACCGCCCGCCAACGCACTCGCGTTACCCGTGCCCTGGGCCATGATCTCCGCAAAGACCTTTATCATGCCCACCACGGTGCCGAGCAATCCCAGCAGTGGCGCTACCGCCGCGATGGTACCGAGCGTGTTTAGATATCGTTCCAGTTCATGCACGACGTGCGCAGCCGCCTCCTGAATGCTCTCTTTCATCACATCGCGACCGTGGTAGGCATTGCTCAGCCCAGCGGCCAGTATCCGTCCAAGTGGCGAAGAATCGCGCAGGGTACGCAGGCGGGAGGCGTCCAGCTCACCGCGCTTCAATTGCTGCCACACCGTGGCGAGCAGGTGCGGAGGCGCGATCTTCCTGGGGTTGAGCGTATAGAGTCGCTCTATGCAAATTGCCAGCACCAGCACGGAACTGAGTACGATCAGCACCATGAGCCAGCCGCCGGCCACCAACAAATCAAGCACCTTGATACCCCTTTTTCGCGTCCAGGCATCCAGTATACGCCCAGCACTCTGGTGCGTGAAGCTCGGGCCGGGCAGCTACATCCAGTAACGGCGGCGTGATTCGCGCCAGAGTCTGCGTTCGAGGCTGCCCCCGGGGTCCAGGACGAATTCCTGCGCACCTGTCAGAGCGGTATTGAGTACCGCGGTCGCAACGATCTCCTGAGTCTTGCCGGCATACGCAGCCAGGCCCATCGCCTCAAGCCGATACACCACAGCCGGGTGGGGATGACCAAAACGGTTCTTGTAACCACTACTTACCAGCGCGCTGTGGGGCCGCACCTGTTTCAGCAGGGCATAGGATGTGGACGTGTTACTCCCGTGGTGGCCGACCAGAAGCAGGTCAGCCGCAAGCTCGCCTGGCCAGAAGCGCACCAGCTCGCGCTCTCGCTGCGTATCGATATCGCCGGGCAGCAACATGCGAAGTTCGCCATGGATTATCTGCAGCACACAGGAACTGTTGTTGCTGCTCAGACCATTCTCCCGCGCTGGCGAGAGGAACCGCAGTACTGCTCCGCCCGGCCAGCGCCAGCTCTCGCCCGCCACGCAGGGAAGGCCAACCCGCGGAGACACGACAGACTCCCCGCCGTATCTCACGCGCTCCACGGGGAAGCTGTTGAGCATGTCTCGCATTCCGGCACTGTGATCCATATCGGCGTGGCTGATAACCAGAGCGTCGAGTTTTTGCACCCCCGCTGCCCTGAGATACGGAATGACGATGCCAGCGGCTAAACTGCGACGCCCGGCCCCTCCACCACCGGTATCGTAAACAAGGGCACGCGCTCCAGCCCTCACCACCACGGCGGTGCCCTGACCGACATCGAGTACCGTCACTCGCAACGGGGCCTTGCGCAAAGTGGGCAGCGCATCTGATGGCACCAGCACCAGCGGCAGGAACAGCGCTGCGCTCAGTGTACGATCCCTGATTGACAGGGGCATCGCCCATAACAAGGCACCCAGGCCAGCGAGCACCAGCGGCAGCGCGCTGCTTTGCAAAGGCGCATACACAACACCGTTTGCCGCCAGCGCGAGAGCCTCCGCCGGTGATAAAAGTCGCGCTACGGGCCATATCGCCAGCAGCCAGAGCTGCTCCGCCAGCGGGAGGGCCAGCAGGTGCGCAAACGCAGCCAGCAATGCCAGCGGCACGACATACAGGCCTATCAGCGGGATCATGACGAGGTTGGCCAGCATCGCCACAAGGCTTCCGCCGGCAAAAAACCAGCCGCCCAGTGGCAGCATCACCAGCGACATGTAAAGATGCGTGCCCAATAGATTGCGGACCCGGCCATGTCGCTTTTGCCATACTGCCAGCCATAGCAGCGCGCCCACCGCCCCAAACGACAGCCAGAACCCGCTACCCGTGGTAGCGAGCGGGTTTAGCACCAATACCATTGCCGCCGCCAGTAACAGGTTGCCCGCCGGCTTGCTTTGTCTGCCGAGAACTGGCGCCACGGCAAAGGGCAGCAACATGCACAGAACGCGCTGAGTCGGTAATGAGAAGCCGGCAAGCAGTGCGTAAGCAAGCGCCAGACCCAGCCCGCATATTGCCGGAAGCGCGACGCCCCACACCATCCTGGCAGGGAAAACGCGCATCAGCAGCTTACCCAACAGGAAACCCAGCCCGGCCATCAGCCCCACATGCAAACCAGAGACGACCAGTAAATGATTAATGCCGAACTGTTGAAACAGGCTCCACAGACGGTAATCCAGCGAACTCTTGTCGCCGATGGTCAGGGCGCGCAGAATGCCGCGGGCGTCCACGCCCACAGGCAAGGCGTCGATTGCCTCTCCCACTGCCTGGCGCAAACTATGGTGGTGATAGCGCAAACCGGCGGCATCGGGGAGTTGCGTAGCCAGCCCGCGCGTCGGCACGCTGCCAACCGCATCGATTCCCCGGCGCGCAAACCAGCCCTGCGCGTTGAACGTTCCCGGGTTCGCCAGGCCCCAGGGTCTTTTCAGAACTGCCTCAAACCGCCAATGATCGCCCGCTACCATGGTTTCCGGGCCATAGTAAGAGATGCTGATCTTTCGCGGCCCGCGGCAGGCAAGCGGCTCTATATGGCGAGTGACAAGATCAAAACGCTGGCGCACTGCGCCATCTTGCATCTCATCGCGCTCGGGCAACGAGGCGATTGTGCCGGTGACGGTTGCGAGTTTTCCCGAGCAGGGTTCATCCAGGCGGGAAGCGAGCAGCGCATGGCCGTGTAACAATCCCACACAGCAGCCACATGCAAGCCCTGAAGCCAGGTTCACCAAAGGCGATGGAGCTCGCAAGGGCAGCACTGCAGGCAAAGCTGCCAGAGCGAGGACATACAGTGGCGGAAGCCAGGGCCAGCCCGCAACACTGGCTATTCCGATGACCAGACCGATCATCCATGATCGCATTTGCAGCGTCCTGCGAAGCGTGCTTGATTGTCATCCGGCAACCCGCATAATGAACCACCAGCCTGACCAGCGGCGTTGGCAGCATTAGCAACGAGGATGCCGACTGTCGCAGTGAAGCATACACACAGCGCCAATGGCACATCCTCTGCGACCTTCCTGAATATGCCCAAGAAAACGCTAAAATCCATAGTTCCCAGCGCCGCGCGCATTCGCGGCATCGGTGCGCTGCATATCCTGGGAGACTGGATCTACGCCGGCAATCTCTGGCATATCAACCGCTACTCGAGCTCAATGGCCTTTTTCGTCGGGCTGTTTATCGCCTTCATGCCCGTACCCGGGCAGATGCTCATAGCCGCAGCGCTTGCGGTAATTCTGAAGTGTAATCTGCCGTTGTCGGTCGGCCTGGTTTGGCTGACGAACCCGGTCACCATGCCCGCTGTCTACTTCATGGCGTACAAGGTGGGTGCACTGATACTGGAAACACCGGTGGAACGCCTGAACTTTGAACTCAGCTTCCACTGGTTGACTACCAGCCTCGCGGCAGTCTGGAGGCCATTCCTGCTGGGCTGCGTAATCTGCGGTCTGTTCTTTGGTTCGTTCGGCTATTTCCTCATCAGCCAGATATGGCGCTGGCGCGTCTCCTACCTTTGGCGCCAGCGCAGATTGCGGCGCGAGCAGATCCTCAGAGATCGTCAGTGAGCACGCGGGCAGGCAGAAGGCGAGCAGCGCGTCGCGCGGGGTAGATAGCCGCTAGCAGGCACATCAGCAGGGCCGTACCGGCGACAAGAAGCACATCTGCGGGCAATAAACTGACGGGTACAAACGACACCGGGTAAACATCGGTACTGAGAAATCGGATATTCAGTACACCTTCAAGCCAGGCGACAAAGGTCGGCACGGCAAGACTTCCTGCCGCCCCAAGCAGGCTGCCAAAGAGCGCACCAACCAGACCGATCATCGTCCCCTGCAACAGGAAGATCCAGGCGATATCAGCGCCCGAGGCGCCCAGTGTGCGCAGAATCGCGATATTGCCCCGTTTGTCCAATACCACCAGCACAAGAGAGGACACCACGTTGAACGCGGCTACTGCGATAATCGAGAGCAGCAGTATGGTCACCAGGCTGCGTGACAACTGAATGGCAGAGTAGAGATTGCCGTGCGTCATCATCCAGTGCGTTGCATAGTATCCGGGAGGCAGGCTCTGTGTGAGTTGCCAGGCGATGCGTTGCGCGTCGAACAGATCGTTGGTGGCGATGCGAAACCCACTCACCTCGCCGTCGAGACCGGCGATCTCCGCGGCCATCGGCAGGTGCAGCAAAGCGAGGTTCTGATCCAGTTCAGTGCCAGTATCGAGAATCGCCAGCAATTCCAGCGATTCGAATCTTGCCGCCTGCGGCCGCAGCGTCCCCTGCCCCTGCGGTACAACGAGGGTCAGACGCTGGCCCGGCCTCACATCCAGTCGCTCGGCGATACCGCGCCCGAGAATCAACCCATCGCGACGACCGCGAAAGACGCTTACCGCGTCTTTGCCCAGATAGGCAAGGACAGCGGAAGGCTCATCATCACCGTCTGTTGCAATGCCGATGCCGCGCGCGGTTTCGATGTCGGCGCCGCGCATCAGGAGTGTGTCAAATTCCACAAAGGGCGTCGCCTCGCGCACCTGGGGGTGTACGCGCAGTTTTTTCAGGTGAGCTTGCCAGTCGCTTGCGGGAATAGTGGAATACACGGTTATGTGCGGCACGAGCGATAGAATCCGCTCACGCATTTCCTTGTCAAAGCCGTTCATCACTGACAGCACGATAATCAGCAGGCCTACCGCGAGCACCAGACCGAGTATTGACAGCGATGACAGGAAAGTAGAGAGATTGGAGCGCCCCGACGGAAAGGTGTAGCGCAGCGCTATGCGCAATCGCTCGCGGTGGGTCATGCCAGCTTCCCGGCTTTCAGCTCCAGGGTTCGATGCATGCGTGCGGCAATCGCCGGATCATGTGTTACCACGATAAAAGAGGCGCTTTCGGCGCCCAGTTCATCGATCAACCCCAGTACCTGCTGTGCGGAGTGTGGATCGAGATTACCCGTGGGCTCGTCGAGAAGAACACAATCCGGTCTGCCCACCAGGGCCCGGGCGATGGCTACGCGCTGGCGTTCACCGCCAGATAGTTGCCCCGGGCGATGCGTGGTGCGCTCTTGCAGGCCGACTCTGGCGAGTATTTCACGTGCGCTGTTCCAGGCGTCCTTCCGGCCGATTCCGCGAATCAGGAGCGGCATGGCCACGTTTTCCAGCGCATCGAACTCCGGAAGCAGATGGTGGAACTGATAGACGAAGCCCAGGCGCCTGTTGCGCAACCCGCACAGCGCGCGCTCCGAAAGCTTGGCGAGATCCTGCCCCCCGAGCACTACCTGACCTCCACTGGGATGATCCAGGCCGCCGAGAATATTCAACAACGTAGACTTGCCCGACCCCGAGGCCCCGACGATGGCTATTTTCTCGCCCGCGGCCAGCGCGAGATCGATGCCGTCGAGCACGCGCACCGAACGATCACCATCCTCGTACACTTTGCTGATACCGTTGCAGCGCAACACGACATCACTCATAACGCAGGACCTCAGCCGGCGCTATTCGCGCTGCCCGCCACGCCGGATACAGCGTGGCTGCGAGACTCAACAGGAAGGACGCGATCACCACAGCCCAGACATCGCTCCAGAGCATGCGGGCGGGCAATTCGCTGATAAAATACACTGCCGGGTCAAAAATACGGATACCAAGCACGTTCTCAACGCTGGTAGTTAAAGCGGCTATATTGCCTGCGAGAAGCACGCCCAGGCAGGCACCGACGGAAATTCCCACGGCGGCGAGACTAAGACCGTGGGCCACAAAAATCGCCATGATCCCCCGCGGCCGCGCGCCCAGAGTGCGCAGCACCGCAATATCCCGCCGTTTCTCGGTTACCGACATCACCAGCGTGGAGACGATATTGAACGCGGCAACGGCGACCACGCTCAACAGCAAAAGACTCACCAGAACTTTCTCCATCTTGACGGCGCTGAACAGGGACCCCTGCGTCTGACTCCAGTCTCTGATCGCAAAATCAGCCGGCAGGCGTGCGCGAACGCCTGCGAGTATTTGTGTTGCCTCGTGCAGATCCCGGGTGCGAACCTGCAAGCCATCCACCGCGTCGCCAACGCCAAGCAGACGCTGGCCACTGGCCAGAGAGATATAGGCCTGATAGGTATCGGGTTGAGCGCCCACCTCAAACACACCGCTTACCGTTAGGCGTTTGCTGCGCGGAAAAACGCCCAGTGGAGTCACCGTCAATCGCGGCACCGTCACTTCCACCTGGTCGCCGGGAGCCACACCCAGTAGCCGCGCAAGAGAAGATCCGAGCACAACGTTGAACGCCGGGTCGTCGAGACTCTGCAATTCACCCTGACGCATGGCTGAGGCTACGCGCGAAACGCGCGACTCCGCCTCAGGCTCAATGGCCGTGAGCACCGCACCACGCCGGGTTCCCCCGGCGGTCAGAATCACCTTGTCAGAAATATACGGCGAAACGGCAACGACTCCCGGCATGCCCTCGACCTGTTCCGCCAGCGGGCGCCAGTCTTTGATACCCTGGCGATGCTCGACAAAGCCGTGCGGCACCAGCGACAAAATGCGGTCGCGCAATTCGCCGGCGAAGCCGTTCATGATTGACAAGACAACAATGAGGCTGGCAACACCCAGGGCCATACCCAGCATGGAAACAGTTGAAATGACGCCGGTGAAGCGATTGCGCTTGCGCGTAAAGCTGTAGCGCAGCCCGACGAAGCCTACGTAACCGGTGATTGCAAAAACGACCGCAGGCAAGTGCTAGCGCACCGGTTCAGCGATCAGCGGGGTAATACAGGCCGGGATTTTTTCTGCCCTCTTCACCGTCGCGGGTGTCTTCATCGCAGCGCTTGGGGTCGCCACCGCAGATCTCACACGCGTTATCAATGCCAAGAGCGCCAATTCCACCACAGGAACCCTTGATCGGAGCGCGCCCGGCAAGTACCCCCACCGCCATGCCGGCGACAACCACCAGCACAATCAGCAGACTGAGAAAAAACAGTGTCATAACGCGTCTCCCGGGCCTCTGGCCCGTTCTGAATCCGGCAGGTGCTGCTCAAGAGCAGATGTGTGGCTATGTATCAACCCTTCTGCACCTCTGCGAATAAAATATACCGCCAACCCCTTCGACTCCGCCACTGCCGGTGCCTCCGCCGCGCCGAGCACTATCAGCGCGGTGGCCCAGGCATCCGCCAGCATGGCGCTCTCGTGCACTACGGTAACGGACACAAGATCGTGGGCTACCGGCCAGCCACTGCGCGGATCGATGCTGTGTGAGTATCTTTGACCATCGTACTCGAAATAGTTGCGATATTCGCCTGATGTGGCAAGCGCGATGTCAGTGATGCTGAGAACCGCCGCCACTTCCCGTCCTGTGCTGGCCGGATCCTCGATAGCCACCCGCCAGGGGTCGCCACGCCCGCTGAGTCCCGACAACGCCATTTCACCACCCACCTCCAGCAGAAACCGCGAGACGCCCTCTGAGCGCAGCGCCAGCGCCGCCTGATCAACCGCGAAGCCCTTGGCAATCGACGAGAAATCCAGGGAAACGCCTGCAGGCTTGCTTGCCTGCATACCTTCGGGGTCGGTTTGAATCCGTGTCTGTCCAACCCGTGACAGCGCGTGCTCGATGGCTTCCGGCGCGGGGGGTTCCACCAGCGCGCCGACAGGGCCAAAGCCCCACAGATCAACAAGTGGCGCCACGGTGACATCGTAGGCTCCGGCGCTCTGCGCCCCAACCTCCAGCGCCGTGTCTAGTACCTGCATGAATTCTGCAGAGAGGGAGACCCAGCTCTCGCCCGGCGCACGGTTGAAGCGGCTGATCTCTGAATCCTGCTGGTAGGTGGACATACTGGCGTTAACCGCATCGAGGGCCCGCTGCACGCTCTCTTCCACCGCATCCGCCGTTGGCGTGTCAGATGTCGGCACATAGCTCAAATGCCAGGTTGTGCCCATGCTGGCTCCCGACAGTTCAACCTGAGGGGCGTCGCGGCTACAACCGGCCGCCAGCAGGCATAGAAGCATACAAAAAAGCCACTCGTGTGAGTGGCTTTTAATGGGCGGGCGCATGTGTCTAGCCACCAAAATCGTCCAGCATGATATTTTCTGGTTCGACACCGAGATCTGTCAGCATCTGGATCACGGCCGAGTTCATCATCGGCGGGCCGCACATGTAGTACTCGCAATCCTCTGGCGCGGGGTGATCCTTGAGGTACTCCTCGTACAGCACGTTGTGAATAAAGCCCGTGAGGCCTGTCCAGTTGTCTTCAGCCTGGGGGTCTGACAACGCAACGTGCCATTCAAAATTGTCGTTCTCCGCCGCCAGTTGATCGTATTCATCCTGGTAGAACATTTCCCGCATGGAACGTGCGCCATACCAGAACGATATCTTGCGCTTGCTGTGCAGGCGTTTAAGCTGATCGAACAGATGCGACCGCATAGGCGCCATACCGGCACCGCCACCGATGAATATCATCTCGGCATCGGTATCCTTGGCAAAAAACTCACCAAATGGCCCATAGACCCTGACCTTGTCTCCGGGTTTCAGATTGAACGTCCAGGAAGACATCTGCCCCGGCGGAATCCCTTCACTGCCGGGGGGAGGCGTCGCGATCCGGATATTGAATTTGACGACGCCCCGCTCTTCGGGGTAGTTGGCCATGGAGTAGGCCCTGATTACGGTTTCGTCAACTTCGGATACCAGATTAAAGAAGCCGAACCGCTCCCAGTCGGCGCGGTACTCTTCGTCTATGTCGAAATCCGAGTACTTGACCACGTGGGGCGGACACTCGAGCTGTACATAGCCACCGGCGCGGAAATCCACGTTCTCGCCCTCGGGCAAGCGCAACGTGAGTTCCTTGATGAAAGTTGCCACATTGGGGTTGGACTCAACCGTGCATTCCCACTGCTTGACGCCGAAGACTTCCTCGGGAACAACAATCTTCATGTCCTGCTTGACAGCCGTCTGGCAACTCAGGCGCCAGCCCTCGTCCGCCTCACGACGCGTGAAATGGTTCTCTTCTGTCGGCAGCATGGCGCCGCCGCCCTCAGTGATGATGCACTTACACTGGGCACAGGTGCCTCCACCGCCGCAGGCAGAGGCCAGGAACAAATCCGCTTCAGACAGGGTTTGCAACAACTTGCCGCCGGCAGGAACAGTGATGGTCTTTTCGCCGTTGACCTCTATGGTCACTTCGCCGGAACTCACGAGTCGCGATCTGGCCCCCAGAATCACCAGCACCAGCGCCAGTACGATCGCGGTGAACATGCCGACACCAAAAATGATTGTCATATCCATACTGGTTCAGCCCCGCTGCTAGAGATCAATGCCGCCGAAAGACATGAAGCCCAGGGACATCAGCCCGACGATAATAAAGGTGATACCCAACCCCTGAAGGCCTTCCGGGACATCGGAATACTTCATCTTTTCACGAATACCCGCCAGTCCGACGATTGCCAGTGCCCAACCGACGCCAGAACCCGCGCCAAACACCACGCTCTCGGCGAAATTGTAGTCGCGCTCGACCATGAACAGGGACGCCCCAAGTATTGCACAATTGACAGTGATGAGAGGCAGAAACACACCGAGCGCGTTGTACAGAGCCGGGACAAACTTGTCGAGAAACATCTCCAGTATCTGGACGAGGGCCGCGATAACGCCAATGTAGGACAGCAAGCCGAGAAAGCTGAGATCCATGTCCGGGAGTCCCGCCCAGGCGAGCGCCCCGTCAGCCAGCAGATAGTTGTAAATGAGGTTGTTGACGGGAACAGTTATCGTCAGCACGACAATAACTGCAATGCCCAATCCCAGCGCGGCCTGGATTTTTTTCGAGATGGCGAGAAAGGTGCACATGCCAAGGAAAAACGCGAGGGCCATGTTCTCGATAAAAATGGCGCGAACAAACAGGCTGATGAGCGCTTCCATCTACACGCCCTCCCGCGCCGGTGTATGGCTTGCCATTTTGTAGTCAGGCTCTTCCACCTGCTCCTTGTCCAGACTGCGCAACACCCAGATGAACAGCCCGATCAGGAAGAATGCGCTGGGTGGCAACAGCAACAGCCCATTGGGCACGTACCAGCCGCCCTCCGTCACCAGCGGCAGTATCTCGTACCCCATCAAACTGCCCGAGCCGAGCAGCTCGCGCACGATGGCTACGCAAATCAGCACAACGCTGTAGCCAAGACCATTGCCTATACCATCGATAAAACTGGGCAACGGAGGATTCTTCATTGCGTACGCTTCGGCGCGCCCCATGACGATACAGTTGGTTATGATCAGGCCCACGAACACGGAAAGTTGCTTGCTGATCTCGTAGGCGTAGGCCTTCAGGAACTCATCAACCACTATCACCAGCGACGCAATAATGACCATCTGCACAATGATGCGAATGCTGCCCGGGATATGGTGGCGAATAAGCGACACGCCCAGGTTGGCGAAAGCGGCAACAAAGGTAAGGGCCACACACATAACCAGCGTGACTTTCAGCGAGGAGGTGACTGCGAGCGCCGAACAGATACCCAGAATCTGCAGGGCGATGGGATTGTTCTTGAAGATCGGCTTTGTCAGCGTATCTTTCATGGTATCCATGTCAGGCCTCTCCCATTTTCAGTTTGTCCAGGAACGGCTCGAAGCCATTTTCGCCCAGCCAGAATTGCACCAGGTTGGTGACACCGCGCGCAGTGAGGGTGGCGCCTGAAAGGCCATCCACCTGCCACTCGGCCTTTGGACTGGAGGGGTCTACGGCACCTTTGACAAGGCCGAGTTCCACCTCGCCGTCGCGATAGACTTTTTTGCCGGGCCATTCCGCTTTCCAGCGCGGATTGTCGACTTCACCGCCCAGCCCCGGTGTCTCCCCGTGATCATAGAATCCGAGCCCCGCGACGGTATTGGCGTCCTCCTCCAGGGCGATGAAACCATACAGGGTGGACCACAGGCCGTAGCCACGCACCGGCAGGATGATCTTTTCAATATCTCCCTGTTCGCCCTGTACCAGATAAACCGGTGAGTAATGCTCCCTGCGCGAAATATTCGCGATGTCTTCATCCGGACTCAACGGTTGCGACATTTGCGGATTTTTAGCCGCCTTGAACTGGTTGTAACCCTCGGGGTCTACATCGTCCGTGAATCTACCCGTGCGCAGGTCCACCATTCGCGTGGTGATACGCTTGAACTGTTCTTCAACGCTTTTGCTCTCGTCCAGCATGCCTGCCGCCGCCAGTATGTTGCGTCTTTTGTCCAGTTCCTGGTTGGTTTCCTGTGCGGGTTTTAACACCACTGCCGCAGTGGAGACGATGATGGAACAGACAATACAGAGCAACAATGCAACGGTTAGGGTCTTGCCAATACTGTCGTTACCTGACACGGGCGAGCCTCCGTTTGATGTTGGCCTGAATGACGAAGTGATCCATGAGCGGCGCGAACAGATTGGCAAAAAGAATGGCCAGCATGATGCCCTCGGGGAAAGCCGGGTTCACCACTCGAATGAGCACCGTCATAACCCCTATCAGAATGCCAAAGGCCCACTTGCCGGTGTTCGTCATGGCGGCCGACACGGGATCCGTCGCCATATAGACCATGCCGAACGCAAAACCACCGGTCACAAGGTGCCAGTACCAGGGCATCGCGAAGGCCGGGTTGGTGGGTGACCCAATAGCGTTGAACAAACTGGACAGCGCGACCATGCCGATGAACACGCCGGTAATGATGCGCCAGGAAGCCACCCGCGTGAGCAGCAGCAAAACCATGCCCAGCCCGATAGCCAGCGTGGATGTCTCGCCAATGGAGCCGGGTACAGAGCCTATGAAGGCTTCCATCCATGTCCACTGGCTACGCAGCGCCTCCATGCCATCGGCGGCGACAACCGACAGCGCGGTTGCGCCGGAATAGCCGTCCACCGCAACCCAGACGGCATCGCCCGACAACTGCGCCGGGTAGGCAAAATACAGGAAAGCCCGGCCGGTGAGCGCAGGGTTGAGAAAGTTCTTGCCGGTGCCGCCGAATACTTCCTTGCCGATCACTACACCGAAGCTGATACCGAGAGCTACCTGCCACAACGGAATATCCGGCGGCAAGGTGAGCGCGAACAGCACGGAAGTAACGAAAAAGCCCTCGTTGACCTCGTGCCCGCGACGCACCGCAAACAGAATTTCCCAGGAAATCCCCACGAGAAAGGTGACGATATAGATGGGCATGAAGTACAGGGCACCGAACCACAGACAGTGCCAGAGGTTGCTGGAATCATAACCACCCAGCAGGGCAATCATTGATCCACGCCAACCCTCAACGCCCTGCCCCGCGGCCATCACATCCGTGGCCTGAAAGCCGAGGTTGTACATGCCGTAGAACATGGCCGGGAAGGTCGCCAGCCAGACCGTGATCATGATGCGTTTCAGGTCGACGCCGTCTCTGACGTGCGCCGTCGAGCGCGTTACGCTGGGCGGGGAGTAGAGGAATGTATCGAACACCTCATAGAGGGCGTAATACTTCTGCAGTCGGCCACCCTCCTGAAAATGGTGCTCGACGTTATCCAGCATTTGTCTCAGGCCCACGGGTCAACCCTCCTTTTCAATACGAGTGAGGTTGTCACGCAGGATAGGACCGTATTCGTACTTGCCGGGGCAGACATAGGAACACAACGCCAGATCCTCCTCTTCCAGTTCCATGCAGCCCAGAGCCTGAGCCATCTCGGTATCGCCCACTACCAGCGCCCGCAACAGTTGCGTCGGTAGAACGTCGAGCGGCATGATTTTCTCGTAGCTGCCAACAGGCACTATCGCGCGTTCGCTGCCGTTGGTGTTGGTGGTCATGGGCAGCGGCCGCAGGCCAAAAAAACTGCTCACATAAATACCGAGTACCGAGTGCTTGCGAAAGCCGGGCGATAGCCAGCCCATGAATTCACGCTGTCTGCCCTCAAGCAGCACCGATATCTGGTTGTGATAGCGACCCAGATACGCTGTGGCGCCCGACACGGCTCGACCGCCAAGCACGGAACCCGAGATAACGCGATTTTCGCCATTCTTCAGCTGCCCGGCACAGAGCGCCTGCAAATCAGCACCAATCCGCGTGCGCAGCAGGCGGGGATGGTCGACCTGCGGGCCGGCGAGCGCCACCACCCGCTCCGTATACAAACGCCCATCGAGGAACAGCCGACCCACCGCAATTACATCCTGATAGCCTATGGTCCAGACGACCTTGTCGATGCTCGCACCTTCCAGAAAGTGCACATGGGTACCCGCCAGGCCGGCGGGATGAGGCCCGGCAAATTCCGCCACGTTGATATTGCTGGCGCTGCCGCGGGGCACGCTGGCGCCCGGGGCGATGCAGAGGTGCAGAGTGCCGCCGGTGAGCCTGGCGAGCAGATCCAGGCCGAGCGCAAATGCATCGCGCTGTTCGGCAATGATTATCTGTGGGTCTGGCGCCAGGGGATGCGTGTCGATCGCGGTAACAAATAGCGCTGCGGCTTCGGCATCCAGCGCCGGCACCTTGCTGTAAGGCCGTGTACGCAGGGCGGTCCACAGGCCACTTTCGATCAGTGTCGCCCGAATTGCATCGGATTCAGGCAACTGCTCCGGGGTGCAGGTGGGAAAAGCTTCGGCGTCGTCACCGTCCACCTCTATCACTACCGACTGCAGCACCCGCCGGGCGCCACGATTGATCGCTGACACGACGCCACTGGCGGGGGAGGTATAGCGTACGCCCTCGGTCTTCTTGTCGGTGAACAGCAGTTGCCCCAGCTTGACGCGATCGCCCTCGGCGACCTCCATGGTGGGCTTCATGCCCACGTAGTCAAAGCCTACCAGGCCAACAGCACGCGCAGCGGGTGCGTTTTCGATAATCTGACGGGGATTCCCTTCAATGGGAATATCCAGGCCCCGTTTGATATTGATCATACGATCTGCCTACAGCATCGATTTAGTTGTGGGTGTACTGGACACACGCTGCCACTTCGCCCCAGGGATAGTGGCGGGGAGGCCAACCGCCGAGGATCGCCCCGCCCCGCCTGTAGTTTGCGCAGAATTTTCCGCCAACAGCCTTCCAGAACGCGCGCATTATACAGGAACCGCTCTGTAAAAAACCACCTCGAACCTAGCAGTTGTTTGATTTTGAACAGGTTTCAGTGCGGCAGCACAGGCATGCCGAGCGGGCCTAATCCTGCAGTGGATAGCTGACGTACTCTATTCCCGCCATCTGCTCGAGAATTCGGTAAACCTGACAGGAATAGCCAAATTCGTTGTCGTACCAGAGATACAGCACAACCTGGTTGCGGTTGACGATGGTCGCCTTTGCATCAAAGATGCAGGCGTGCCTTGAACCCACGAAATCACTGGAGACGATCTCTGGCGACGCCGAGTAGTCAATCTGCTTGCGCAGCGGTGAATGCAGTGCCTGATAGCGCATGAACTCATTCACCTCTTCCACGCTGGTCTCGCGGGCCAGCGTGAGGTTGAGAATCGCCATGGAGACATTGGGCGTGGGTACCCGTATGGCATTCCCGGTAAGTTTGCCGTCGAGCTGCGGCAGCACCTTGCCGACCGCCTTGGCCGCGCCGGTCTCCGTGAGAACCATGTTCAATGGCGCACTGCGGCCGCGACGCGATGCCTTGTGGTAGTTGTCGGTAAGGTTCTGGTCGTTGGTGTAGGCGTGAACGGTTTCAACATGACCCGCGAGAATGCTGAACTCATCGTCCATTGCCTTCAGCGGGGGTGCGATGGCGTTGGTGGTGCACGAAGCCGCTGAGACAATTCTGTCGGAAGGCTCGATAATGTCGTCGTTGATACCGGCGACGATATTCTTCAGGTTACCTTTGCCGGGCGCCGTCAATATAACCCGGCTGACCCCCTTGCACTGGAGGTGCTGGGAAAGGCTCTCTTCGTCGCGCCAGACGCCCGTGTTGTCAATGACAATGGCGTTGTCGATGCCGTACTCGGTGTAATCGATCTCCGCGGGCGAATCGGCATAAATCACCTTGACCTCATTGCCGTTGGCGACAAAGGACTGGCGCTCCTCGTCTACCCGAATCGTACCGTCAAAGGCACCGTGCACGGAATCGCGACGCAACAGGCTGGTGCGTTTGACAAGGTCGTTCGGCGCCTTGCCCTTGCGTACCACAACGGCTCGCAGGCGCAGGCAATCGCCGCCATCGGTTTTTCCTATAATAATTCGCGCCATCAACCGACCGATGCGGCCAAAGCCGTAGAGTACGACGTCCTGCGGGCGTTCCAGGGGCTTCCCCCGGGTGCCCACGAGGGGAGCCAGCTCACGATCGACATATTCCTCAATGCTGAGGCCCTTGCCGTGACCGTGATCGTAGTACTGGACCGCAAGACGCCCCACGTCGATGTGCGCGGGACCGAGATCCATCTGACTCAGGCGGCTGATGATCGGGAAGGTTTCGAATTCCGAGAGTTCATTTGCCTCAACCTGCCGCACGTAGCGGTGATCCTTCATGATCTTCAGTACGGAGCGATTTACCAGCGGCCGGCCATAGATGTAGCATTTCACGCTCTTTTCACGCGACAGACGCCCCACCATCGGGATCATGCCCTCTGCCAGGGCTTCGCGCTCCTTCCAGTCTTTGAAATAGTCTGCAGGGCGCTCTCGCTTGCGATCACTCACCATTGTATCCCTTGTTTTCGCTGTCCGGGTCAGTCGGGCGCGTATTATCATCTCAATGCCCAACGGGGCGCAAGCCGCAGAACTTGCGGGTGGCTCTCCGGGACGCCTTCGCTATAATGCCCGCCCCCCATGCAACGCAAATTGTCGACACTCATGTTTGATTCGCTGGTGCAGAACACTCCCTGGCCGCAAAAGCCCGGCTCGCGCACGGCACTCGGGCCCATGAGCGGCTGTGCCGATGCCCTGTGCATCGCGGAACTTGCCAGGGATCGGCTGCTTGTGGTTGTCACCGCCGACACAACATCGGCGCTTGCACTGGAGCGTGAGCTGCCGTTCTTTCTCCAGCGGCCCACCGAGATACTGCATTTTCCAGACTGGGAAACCCTGCCCTACGATAATTTCTCCCCCCACCAGGATATCGTTTCAGAACGGCTGCACACCCTGTATCGGCTGGGAGCACTGAGCAGCGGCATTTTGATCGTACCCGTCTCTACGCTGATGCATCGTCTGGCGCCAAAGGAATACGTCAGCGGTTCCAGCCTGGTGCTTGAAGCGGGCCAGAAGCTGGATCCAGCGCAGTTTCGAACCAATCTCGACCGCAATGGATACGCCAATGTTGCGACGGTATTTGAACACGGTGAATTTGCGCAGCGCGGATCGCTCATAGACGTATACCCGATGGGGAGCCCGCTGCCGTTCCGCATTGACCTCCTCGATGACGAGGTCGATACCCTGCGCACCTTCGACCCGCAGACACAGCTCACGGTGGATAAAGTCGAGGCGATCAATCTATTGCCGGCCAGGGAGTATCCGCTGAATAAAGGCGCCATCCAGCACTTTCAGATGGCCTGGTATGCAGCCTTCGACAGCGATCCGGATCAGTGTTCCGTGTTCACCGAAGTGAGTGCGGGTCGCAGCCCGGGTGGCTGCGAATACTATCTGCCGCTGTTTTTCGATCACTGCGCCACGCTCTTCGACTATCTGCCGGCCGATGCGGCTATTGTCACGACAGGCGATCACCACGCTGCGGCGGAGCACTTCTGGCGGGAGGCCACTTCGCGCTTCACAGAGTACGGCATCGATCCCAGGCGACCGCTGCTACCCCCCGCAACCTGCTTCGTGCCGGTGGAAGTGCTGTACCAGCAGCTCTCGCATTTCGCGGTGCTGGAACTGCGCCATTCCCCGTTGGCCAAAGTGCACCGTGAGACGGCAGTGCTGCCTCCTCCGGATCTCGGTGGCGAGAGCAAGATGACGTCTGCCGTCGAGCGCCTGCAGCACTTTCTGGATTCCCACGCCGGGCCGGTGTTGCTCTGTGCCGAATCCGCCGGACGGCGGGAAATCCTGCTGGAGTCGCTCAGGGCACAGAAGCTGCAACCGGGCAGCGCGGGGAACTGGCAGGAATTTCTCGATTCCGGGCTTGAGTTTGCGATTACCACCGCGCCACTCGACAGAGGACTTTATTTCGGCGCCGGAGAGCCCACGCTGCTGTGTGAGGCACAGCTGTTCGGCAATCGGGTTGCACAGCGACGCAGGCGCAATCGCAGCGAACAAACGCAGGCGGAGAATGCCTTCCGGGATCTGAACGAACTGCGGCCAGGCGTGCCGGTGGTGCACCTCGAACACGGCGTTGGGCGATACGTGGGCCTGCAGACACTGGTTGTTGACGAGCAGCCGACAGAGTTTCTCACCCTGGAGTATGTCGACGCCGCGCGGCTGTACGTCCCGGTGGCATCCCTGCATCTGATCAGCCGCTACTCCGGCAACGACCCGGAGCACGCGCCACTGCATCGGCTGGGTTCCGAACAATGGGAAAAGGCACGTCGCAAGGCGAGCGAAAAGGCCCGCGATGTGGCCGCTCAGCTATTGGACGTTTACGCCAGACGGGAGGCCCGGAGCGGCTTCGCCTTTTCAATACAGCCTGAGAACTACGCCAGCTTCAGCGCGGCTTTCCCCTTTGAAGAAACTCCGGATCAGGAAGATGCCATTGCCGCGGTGCTGGCCGATATGGCAAGCCCGCGCGTGATGGATCGACTGGTGTGCGGCGATGTGGGCTTCGGCAAAACCGAAGTGGCGCTGCGCGCGGCATTTGTTGCGCTCGGCAACAGGAAGCAGGTAGCCGTGCTGGTGCCCACTACCCTGCTCGCGCAGCAACACTTCAACACGTTCAGCGATCGCTTTGCAGACTGGCCGTTCACGGTGGAGATGATCTCGCGATTCCGCAGTGGCGGCGAATCCTCGCAGATCATGCGGCGCGTTGCAGCCGGTGAGATCGACATTCTCATAGGCACACACAAGCTGCTGCAGAGCGACTTCAGGTTCCACGATCTTGGGCTGTTGATCATTGATGAAGAGCATCGCTTCGGCGTTAAGCAGAAGGAAGTCATCAAAGCGCTGCGCGCCGAGGTAGACATTCTCACGCTGACAGCAACACCCATTCCCCGCACGCTGAACATGGCACTCGGCGGCATGCGCGATCTGTCGATCATCGCCACGCCCCCCGCCCGCCGCCTGTCGATCAAGACCTTTGTTCGCGAGCACAATGTCGCCCTGATAAAGGAGGCGATATTGCGGGAAACCCTGCGTGGCGGACAGGTGTATTACCTGCACAACGAAGTCAGAACCATTGAGGAGGCGGCGCGCAAGCTGCGCGAACTTTTTCCGGACATGAGTATCGCGGTGGCGCACGGCCAGATGCGCGAGACCCAACTCGAGCAGGTCATGTCCGCCTTCTACCACCAGCGCCACAATGTGCTGTTGTGCACGACTATTATCGAAACCGGCATCGATCTTCCCAACGCCAATACCATCATCATTGAACGTGCCGACAAATTTGGTCTCGCCCAGCTGCACCAGTTGCGGGGACGCGTAGGCCGCTCGCATCACCAGGCATACGCGTACCTGCTGACCCCGCCACGCTCGGCCATTTCCACCGACGCCGCGAAGCGGCTCGAGGCTATAGAATCTGCCGGCGACCTCGGGGCGGGCTACCTTATCGCCACCCACGACCTCGAGATCCGCGGCGCGGGAGAGCTGTTGGGCGACGAGCAGAGCGGACAGATTCAGAGCGTTGGTTTCGGCATGTACATGGCCATGCTGGAGCGCGCGGTTGCGGCGCTGCGGCGCGGGGAGATTCCTGACATCGATGCGCCCCTGGACCAGGGAACGGAAGTCAATCTGCATTGCGCGGCATTGATCCCCGAGGATTATCTCCCGGACGTCAACGGCCGACTCATTCTGTACAAGCGCATTGCAGCGGCGAGCGATGAAGAAGAACTGCGTCAATTGCGCGTGGAAATGATTGACCGTTTCGGACTGCTGACCCCGCAAATCACACAGCTGTTCGAGGTCGCCCGTCTGCGACTGCGCGCGCAGGAGCTGGGAATCCGCACTGTTGAAGCCGGCCCGTCGGGTGGTAGTATCGAGTTTGCGGAGAGTACGAGGGTCGATCCGCTGACACTGGTGCAGCTTGTGCAATCCCAGGCACAGATTTTCAAACTGGCCGGAGCTACCCGCTTGCGCTTTGAGACGGAGATTGATGACATCGGCCAGCGTGTGCAATTCATCGACCAGTTGCTGGATACCCTCGCAACCAGACAGGATGGCGGGCGGGCGAATGCGTAGATTATTGCCGGCCATGCTGCTCGCGCTATCGCTGCCAGCAGCAGTGGCGCAGACATCGACTGCCGAACGCTGGTTTCGCGTTGAGTTACTGGTCTTTGAACAGCCCAATGGGACCCTGGCGGAGCAGTGGGAAGCCCAGCCACAACTGCGCTATCCAGATTCCTCAAATTTCCTGCTGGACCCGAGCGAGCTGCGCGCCCTGCGTCAAGAAGAGGCACCTGGCAGCCAAACCGATGCGCAACAAGGTGTCGCGCCCACTGTATCAACCGAAGCTGCGCCCGCTGAAAACAATAGCGAACCGCCACTGCCCACAGCGTTTCTGAAGCTGCCCCGCTTCCAGCAGACGCTGCGTGACAAGGTTGGCTACATGCAACGGGCGGGTGGCTACCGGATATTGTTTCACGAAACCTGGGCGCAACCCGTGCCTGAGGAATCACGCGCCCGGCCGCTGGTTCTCGACCGTTCGGGCGATGCGCAGGTCTGGCCCGAATTGCAGGGCAGCATCCGGCTCTACCGCGCCCGTTTTCTGACCCTTGAGACGAATCTCTGGCTCAATACCCAGGGCAGCTATCTGCCCGGCCAGTGGCGCATGCCGCCGCCTCCTAAAGGGCCAGCACTGCAGCCTGAGGTTGCCCCGCCAGCGCCCGTACCGGAGCAAACCACCGCCGATTCGGTGCTGCCGGCTCTGCAACGCCCCACGGAACAACCTGACGAAAAAGCAGCGCAGGATAGCGCAGCGCGGGAGTACCCCTATCGACACGCCGTTTTACTGCAACAGAGGCGACGCATGCGCAGCAACGAACTGCATTATCTGGACCATCCGCTACTGGGCGTGATAATCCAGCTTACGCCACTCACAGAAGAAGCCCTGGCAGAAATGGCGCAACGCGAAGCAGCTGCTACCCCGGCACCCTGACGGCTTAGGACAGAGCCAGGAAATTCCCCAGCAGGTTACGCACAACCGCCGCTTCCTGCGTCAGTATCTGGCGCATCATATCCAGCGTAAGTGGCAGATCACCCAAACCTGCCGCAGGGTTCACGACCATGCAAATCGAGGCGAGCGGCAGCCCGAGTTCGCGCGCCAGAGACGCTTCCGGCATGCCAGTCATGCCCACCACGTCGCAGCCGTCGCGCGCCATACGCTGTACCTCTGCGGCGGTTTCGAGACGGGGCCCCTGAACAACACCGTGCACGCCGCAGGGCTCGTGCGGAATTTTCGCCGCATTCGCCGCATTGATCAGCCCCTGCCGCAACTGTCGGTCATAGGGCTCGGTAAAATCAATGTGCTGGAGATGCCCGGCGCTGCCGTCATCAAATGTGTGTTCGCGGCCCCAGGTATAGTCGATCACCTGATCGGGAATCATCAGCAGCCCCGGGCGCATCGCCCCGCTAATGCCGCCAACAGTATTGATCGCGATCACGCGCTCTACGCCGAGCTCACGCAGTGCCCACAAATTCGCGCGATAATTGATTAGATGCGGCGGGATAGCCGCAGGGCTGCCATGGCGATGCAGGAAAAACAGGGTCGTGTCATTCAACCGGCCTTCCTGGACAGGCCGCGATGGCGCTCCGTAGGGTGTTTCCAGCGCGTGTTCGCGCAACACCTCGAGACCGTCGAGCTCATCCAGCCCGGTACCGCCTATAATTGCCAGCGCGCTCATGCATCCGGCTCCGGTGAAAGCTGCTCCACATGCAGGGTTTGCGTGGGATATGCCACATCCGCTTCATTGGCGTGGATGATCTCGAGAACGCGCAAAAGTATCTCCTCCTTGATCTGATGATATTCAACCCAGACTACGGTTCTGGTGAAGGTATAAATGAAGAAATCGAGTGAGGATGGGCCGAATGCAACAAAGTTGACAATCAGGGTGCGCGACTGGTCGATTGCCTCGTGCGACTGCAGCATTTCCCGCACCTGGCGAACGATGGTGGCCATACGGTCGGAGTCAGAATAGCGCAGGCCAATCTTTTCATAAATGCGTCGATTGAACATGCGCGACGGATTTTCCACCGAAATCTGGCTGAAAATGGCGTTCGGCACATACAGCGGCCGTTGATCGAAAGTACGGATAACAGTGAGCCGCCAGCCGATGCTCTCTACCGTGCCCTCAATCTCCTTGTCGGGCGAACGGATCCAGTCGCCCAGCGTGAATGGACGATCGAGATAAATGCTCAGTCCACCGAAAAAATTTGCCAGCAGGTCTTTCGCAGCGAAACCAACGGCAATACCGCCAATGCCGCCAAACGCCAGCAGCCCGGAAACGCTCACGCCAACGCTCTGCAGTACCATCAGCGCCGCAATAACCCATAGCGTTATCCGTGCGAGCTTCGCCGTGGCCCGCACAGTGGCGCGATCAACCGAAGAGACCTCCCCCCGCGCAGGCGCAAGCATTTCACTCTCGACACCCGCAATCAGGCGATGCAGAAACAGTGCAAGCAGGAATACCACGCAGGTATCCGCGGCCTGCGACAGGTAGGCAGACACGCTGACGCCCAGCGGATACATATCCAGCGCGAGATACAGTACCAGGATCCACAGGCCATAGCGCAAGGGTGTTTCCGCTGCCGTGACCACTACGTCATCCCAGGCATGGGCACTCCCGCGGGCGATCTTGTGCAGGCGCCGCAAAAACACGCCCAGCAGGACGTACCCAATACCGGCAAGGATCACCAGCAGCGCGACCATCACCAGCTGGTGTTCCAGGCCGAGCGTTGCCACCAGGCCGTTGATCCACTCTTCCAGACTGTTCACGCTGATACCACCCACTTGGCCGTCAACAAAAATTCCGCTCCAATTAGACAATTTGCTTATTTCACGAGCTTGTTCGTGACCACATAAGCTATATAAGGACGAGTATAAACCGGAGTCAATGCTGCGGCACAATCGTAAGCAACTGATCTTCTGGCGTATTTTCTGACGGGCTCACGCCAGGTAATTTGCAGCTGACTGCTTATGACCGTTCCACATAATGGACAGCAGTGCGCCGCGTGATAAGGTCTGCTTACAGGGTAGTGAATGACGGCAGGTAGAGGCAAATGAAAATGTTGAGTCCCGCTGTAGGGTGTTGGTACAAGGATATGCAAACGCTGGCACTGTTCGAGGTGATCGACTGGGATCCCGAGACCCTGACCATCGAAACGCAGTTTTTCGACGGCGAAGTAAGCGAGTACGATCTCGACGCCTGGCGGGAAATGCACCTGGAGCATGTGGAGGCGCCGGAGGACTGGCGCGCGGCGTTCGAACTCGACGACGACGATCTGCTCGACCCGGATATGCCCATGCATCCCGAGGATTGGGGCAATCCCGTCAATTCCATCGAGCCGGACGCCATGTACGGTGTGGAGGATCTGTAAAGGCCATGTGAAGCTCCCGCCGGCCGATTGCACGCACGGGCTTTTACTGTATATAATCACAGCACCTGTATAAAAGCACAGAGAGTGACTGTGATGGAAAAGCTGACCCACCGGCAACAACAGGTGCTGGACATCGTCCGCCTGCATATTGACGACACAGGCTACCCGCCTACCCGCGCGGATATCGCGCGCGAGCTCGGCTTCAAGTCTGCCAATGCTGCGGAAGAGCACCTGAAGGCGCTGGCGCGCAAGGGAGCGATCGAAATGATCGCCGGCGCATCGCGCGGCATCCGGCTTCCGCATAGCAGTGGCATTCCCATCATCGGGCGCGTCGCCGCCGGTAGCCCGGTGCTCGCTGAACAGCACATAGAAGACTACTGTGAGTTGCCCCCCGGCTTTTTTAAGCCGCGCGCCGACTACTTCCTGACCGTGCAGGGAGACAGCATGATCGATATCGGCATTTTCGATGGCGATTTGCTCGCCGTACACAGTACCCCGGTCGCAAAGAACGGGGATATCGTGGTGGCCCGCATTGAAGATGAGGTAACGGTCAAGCGCCTGCGCAGGGGCAGAGAAAAATATCGGCTACAGCTGCTGCCTGAAAACCAGGATTACGAGCCGATCGAGGTGGATTTGCGTGAACAGGCGTTCACCATTGAAGGGCTGAGCGTGGGAGTACTCAGACGCGGTGTCTAGTGGATTACCGGTTCGGGTGTCTCTTCACTTTCAAACACTGCCTCGCCCTCTTCGGCTATAACCGCCGCCGCCTGAATCCCGGCCTGAATCATGACTTTCGCCACTTCCAGACCATTGTCCAGCATATAGACCAGGGCCTCTTCAGAGAATTGAATGGTGACAAGGGGGTCGGAATCATCGTCTGCTCGACGCAGAGCGATTTCTCCTTCTCCCAGGTCGATGATCTCCATCAGGGATGCTGGCACCTGAACAAACCTCGCTATGCGTGAATTCGCCCTCAGTCTAACAGCCGGCAGGGGCAGCGGCCAGCGCGTTGCCGCCCGATTCATCGCGGTATTGGTCAAACGGCGGACATCGCGCTAGTACTCGTCCAGTGAATCACGCATCCGGGACATCATCTTCTCAAGTTGCACGGACCACTCCACCGCCTCCGCGAAATCGCCCGCGGGCGCTGCTGCGTTGGCCAGATTGCCGCTACTTCTGGGTTGGTGAACTGACTGGCTTGAATGGTTGGTGAGCAGGCTCGACAGCCAACCGGATTGCTCCAGTTGCATGCACTCGCGCAGTTCCCCCGACTCAGCCGTACCCTCCGCAACCGGCGGTAGTGCAGCGGCGTTGGCCGGCGGACTAACACCTGGAGGTGTGTCGAGGTCGACGATCTCGAGCAAGAACCAGCCATAGGACTGCCGCAAATGCGCCTGCACGCCCGGCAGAAACGCTCGCTGCAGGCTCAACACAGGCACTGCCTCGCCCTCCAGGGCCGCGCGCCAGCCATCCAGTAAAATTTTTGCCAGATACAGCGACTGGTTGGCATTGGCACGCGCGGTGCTCATGCCCTGGAGCGCTTCCCGGCGCTGGCCCCGGCGCTCCCTTCCTGCTGCCACTTGCCATCGCGGTACCAGGCCTTCCAGCCGGTTGGCTTGCCGTCTTTCTCGGTCATGACGTACTGCTCCGTGGTCTTGCGGCTGAAACGCACCTGCGCGGGGTTGCCTTCCGGATCCGCGACGGGAGCGGTAAACAGAAACGCGTATTTGGGATCGATTTCATCCTTGTGTGGCAACAGTTCGGAGACCAGGGGCGCGCGGGTTTCACGGTTGCGGGGAAACTGGCTGGCAGCCAGAAACAGGCCCGCGGCACCATCGCGCAGAATGTAGGTGTCATCGACTTTCTGACACTCCAGCTCCGGCATGGGCACGGGATCCATTTTCGGTGGCGCCGCCTGGCCATTGCGTAACAGCTTGCGCGTATTCTTGCAGCCCTCGGCGGTGCAACCGAAGTATTTGCCGAAGCGCCCCGTCTTGAGCTGCATTTCGGCACCGCACTTGTCACACTCCAGCGTGGGGCCTTCGTAACCACGAATCTTGAACTTGCCGAACTCGATCTCAAACCCCGGACAATCGGGATTGTTGCCACAGACATGCAACTTGCGCTGTTCATCGATCAGGTAGCTGTCCATCGCCGTGTTGCAGAGCTTGCAGCGGTGCTTGCTGCGCAATAGCCGCGATTCGGCCTCGTCATCCGCGTCTTCGCGAATCGCCTCATCGCCGGGCGTCAGATTGATCGTGTGCTTACAGCGCTCCTTCGGGGGCAGCGCGTAACCCGAGCAGCCCAGGAAAACCCCCGTGCTTGCGGTGCGTATCTGCATCGGCCTGCCACAACTGCTGCAGGGAATATCCGTCATTGTGGGTTCGTTCGGCTGCATGCCGGAGGCGCCGGTATCTTCCGCCTGTTCCAGCAAGCCGCTGAATTCGGCGTAGAAACGATCCAGCAACTCCTGCCAGCGCAGGTTCCCCTGTGCGACTTCGTCGAGACGCTCCTCCATGCCGGCGGTGAATCCGTAATCCAGCAGCTCGGTAAAGCTGGACTGCAGACGCTGAGTGACGATGTCACCCATTTTTTCCGCGTAGAAGCGCTTGTTTTCGAGCCGCACGTAGCCGCGATCCTGAATGGTGGAAATGATCGAGGCGTAGGTTGATGGACGTCCGATACCGCGTTTTTCCAGCTCTCTGACGAGGCTCGCCTCACCATAGCGCGGTGCGGGCTTGGTAAAGTGCTGTATTGGCTCAATTTTCTGCAACTGCAGGCCGTCGCCGCGATTCACATCGGGAAGTACCGCATCCTCATTCTTGCGACCGGCTGGCGGCTGCACCCGCGTATAGCCATCGAATTTCACAATGCGGCCGCGCGCATTCAGGCTGTAGTCGCCCGCGGTGACAGTGAGTTTGGTGGAGATATACTCGGCATCCGGCATTTGCCCGGCAACAAACTGTCGCCAGATGAGTTCATACAGGCGCTCTGCATCGCGCTCCATACCCGCGAGCGCTCCCTGCAAGGTATTCACGTCCGACGGACGTATGGCCTCGTGGGCTTCCTGTGCGCCTTCCCGGGAAGAGAATGTGCGCGGGCTATCGGGCAGATAGCGGGGCGGAAAATTTTCACCGATGTAGTCCCTGCAGGCCGCCACAGCCTCCGCACTGAGATTGGTGGAATCCGTACGCATGTAGGTGATGTATCCGGCTTCGTAGAGGCGTTGCGCCAGCATCATGGTTTTCTTTACGCTGAAGCCAAGCCGCGTACTTGCAGCCTGTTGCAGTGTCGAGGTTATGAAAGGCGTCGGTGCCCGCGAGCGCGTCGGTTTGTCCTCGCGATCGCTGACGACATAATCCAGCTTTTCCAGTTCGGCTGCAGCGGCAAGCGCCGTGGTCTCGTTATCAGGGCGGAACTCCTTACCCGCATGCCTGGCCACCTGAAAGCGGATGCTTGCCTCCTCGGTCGTGGCAAGATCCGCATGCACTTCCCAGTATTCCTCGGGCACAAACGCCCGAATCTCGCGCTCCCGCTCCACTATCAACCTTACCGCAACAGACTGCACGCGACCGGCAGACAGGCCCCGCGCCACTTTTGCCCAAAGCAGTGGAGACACCATGTAACCCACCACGCGGTCGAGAAAGCGGCGTGCCTGCTGGGCATTCACCCGGTTCATATCGAGCTCGGATGGATGTTCGAAAGCTTCCGTGATCGCCTTCTTGGTGATCTCGTTGAAAACCACGCGCTGATAACGCGAGGTATCGCCGCCAATGGCCTCCCGGAGGTGCCAGGCAATCGCCTCTCCTTCGCGATCAAGGTCAGTTGCCAGGTACACAGCGTCGCAGTTGGCGGCCAGCTTTTTCAGCTCGTTAACCACCTTCTCCTTGCCCGGCAGGATTTCATAATTTGCCGCCCAGTTTCTGGCTGGATCAATACCCATGCGACGCACCAACTGCTCACGCGCCTTGGCTTTTTTATGGGATGCCTTTTTCGCGGGGGGCATTTTGCGGGTCTTGGCCGCCTGCGCAGCGCGCTCTTTCGCATCGACCTTGCCGGCTCCGCCAGAAGTGGGCAGGTCGCGAATATGGCCCACGCTGGATTTGACGACGAAATCCTTCCCAAGGTACTTGTTGATGGTTTTGGCCTTGGCTGGCGATTCCACGATGACGAGTGATTTACCCATAGATTCCTTATAAAAACCTGATCTGGCCGCAGCGGCCCCGGCGGGCCGGAGCGAAAAAAGGGGCATATATAAGTCCCCAGCTTCTTTCGGTCAAGGAAAAATGCCGGAAGACAGAGCCGGCGAGGCTCAACCCTGGCTGCGCAACACTACAGATCCTTTGCCCAGGCACGCAGCGATTCGCAAATCCTCTCGACCTGCTCCATTCCCCCATTCTCTATCCAAAACACGCCACAGCCCGCCTCGTCCACCACTGCGGCCACACTACCCTCGGGCAATGTTTGCAACGCTGACGGCGCCGGAATGCGGCTTCCGAGGCTGCGCCAGGCTCCGGATTCCATAACCCACACTGCCTTGAGCGTAGCACGCCGATCCTCCGGTGACAGGCGCAGACCGTAAAAGATGATGTCTCCCTCTGGTGGCCGTATGCTTCTCTCGCTCGCCGGAAACTTGCGATACTGTACCAGCAGGCCGTTTACAGCAGCGTATTCACGCATTGCTGCGAGCGCCCGCTGGCGCTTGTTTGGCCTGAAGTGCAATAGTGGTGCCAGCGCCAGCAGCAAAACAAAGGCGATCACAAAATAGGCCAGCATATTTCTTCCTGATTTAGGTCAAACCCGCATTGAATGTCGCGCTCGTCCGCGCAGACAAGGCGCTGCAAAAGCATTTTTCTATGCTATAACTACCGCAACCACCCAGCCAGATGCGGAGACCAAGCATGTCCCAGTACCATAAAATCCTGATAGCCATTGATCTCAGCGAAGACTCCGCCCAAGTCATGCAAAGCGCCAGGGCGCTCAGCGATTCCTCCGGCTCTGAATTGCATCTCATACACGTGATCGAACCACTGAGTTTCGCCTACGGTGGCGATATTCCAATGGACTTTTCCGGCATCCAGGACGAAATTCACCAGCAGGCCACCGCCCAGCTCAAGCGTTTCGCTGAAACCAATGGGATAGACAGCGAGCACCAGCATATCGTGCTTGGCAAGCCGGAAGTAGAGATTCATGCCACCGCGGAAGAGCTTGGCGCGGATCTTATCGTACTGGGCAGCCACGGCCGCTATGGTCTGGCCCTGCTCATGGGCTCAACCGCCAACGGCGTGTTGCATGGAGCATCCTGTGATGTGCTCGCCGTACGCGTTGGCAAATAATTCAACCGGCTCCAGTGCTGGCAACCCTCAACCGTAGAGCAGCGCGTTTACCTCATCGGCCGTGAATGGCCAGCACAGCATGCGCCCGTCGGGGTGTTCCAGTACGGGAATACGTGAACCCAGCCGATCACACAGCTCGTCGCTCTCGCTGATATCCAGCAATTCCACCTGCACGCCGCGATCCAACAACAACTGTTCCTGAATGAGTTGCTCGGCGATCTCGCACAGGTGGCAGGCACTCGTGCCATACAGCCTGAAGCGTGTCACACTACCTCCGCTGGGAGCGATTGCGCCCTCATCTCCGCTGCATCTTCAGCCTTGAAGATCGTGGGTAACAGGCGTTAACATCGCATCTCAAGTATAATATACTGAACCCGCTTGCCCGCCCACAGCCCTAGAAATCCCGGAGAATTACGACAGTGGCATTGTTTTCACAACCCACCGCGCGAGCGCTGGCAATCCTTGATCTATTGATGGCGAATCCGCAGCAGGCCTTCGGTTTGACGGAAATGACGCGGCGCCTGAACCTGAACAAGGCTACCTGTCATGCAATCCTGACCACCATGGCCAACTACGGCTTTCTCGTGCAGCACCCCAAGACTAAAGCCTACCGACTCGGGCCGTCAATCATCGCCGCCGGCAATGCGGCCTTTGCCCAGTTCCCGGTACTCGAGTACGCCAGGCCTGAACTGGAAGCGCTGCAACACGATCTCGGCGTCGGTTTTGCTGTGACGGGTCGTTCGAAAACACACCTGGTGCTGCTGGCGCTATACGGGCGCGCCTCGGAAATGATCGATTCCTTCCAATTGGGGCTAAGACTGCCCAACACCGCACCTGTCGCTGCCTGCTTCACGGCATTTTCAGACGCAAAATACCTGGAAGCCTGGCTGACCCGTTGCCACGAAACACGCGGCGGCTACAACGAAAAACTCGATCAGAAGCTGCGCGTCTCGCTGATAGCGATTCGCGCGCGCGGCTACGAAGTCACACTCAAAACCCGCGCAGAGGCCGCTCTGCGCGAAGAACTGGAGCGCATTCACAATTCATGGAGCCTCACGCATCTGGAAGAGGCGGCAAACCGCTACCAGCACGACCTTTGCGACGAACACCTGCACCTCGATCGCATCGACCCGAAAGCGCGCTACGAGGTCAGCACAATCTCGGTACCGGTTTTTGTGTACAAACAGGTTCCCATCATGTGTTTTGTCGCCGGCTCGTCCGGAAAGCCGATGTCAGGCGCCCGCGTTGAAGAAATCGCGATGCGCATGAAGGAATCCGCAGACAGGGTGACAGCGCTGGCTGTCGGCAAGGAAACCGTCTCCTGACAGCAGCTACAGGGCGCCAATGAACGACAACCGGGACACTGCCGGCGGCACCCGGCCCGACCGGGCATTACTGGACAAACTATTGACCGTATACGGGCGCAAGCCCGTGCGCGAAACGCTGCTCGATCCAGACATCAGCTGTCATGCATTGCATCTCGCGCAGAGCAATCGGGACGCGGCGATCATCGCCGAGATACGGGCGCTGGCACAACGGCGCGGACTGCCGGTAAAGCTGCACAGCCGCGAATCGCTGGCGCGAATTTCACGCAATGGTCGCCAGGATCAAGGGGTAGCGCTGGACGTTCTCTGTCCCGCCTTCGGCAAGCTGGATGCCTATCTGGACACATCCGCCGGCACCGCGAAGCGTCGCCTGCTGGCGCTGGATGGCATTACCAATCCACAGAATCTGGGTATGCTTATCCGCTCTGCCGCTGCGGGCGACATGGACGGCATCGTGCTGGCCCGCAGCGGCAACGCCTCACTCGGCCCACTGGTGATCAAGGCCAGTGCCGGCACCGTATTTCACGCGCCAATGCTGATGTGTGACACACTCATCGCGGGGCTTGAGAACTGCCGCTCGCAAGGCGCCGAGGTGTGCATCCTCAGCGCCGACGCCAGGCAATCCCTGTTCGAGCGCAGCGCGGCGGCCTTCACGGTGTACGTGCTGGGCAATGAAACCGAAGGGGTCTCCAGCGCGGTGCGCGCGCTGGCTGATCGGGCGCTATCGATACCGATGCGCAACGGGGTTGAATCACTCAACGTGGCGGTTACGGCAAGCCTTATCGCCTACGCCACTCACCTCGAGAGGTAGGCCATGCCATCTTCCAGGCCCTTCAGGGTGAGCGGGTACATATGCCCTTCCATGAGCTGGTGCGTAATGGCCACCGACTGCGTGAATTGCCACTCATCCTCGGGTACGGGATTGAGCCAGATGACCTTGTCGTAAACCTCGCGCAGACGACGCATCCAGACTTCACCCGCCTCCTCGTTCCAGTGTTCTACCGACCCTCCCGGCTGCATGATTTCATAGGGTGACATGGAGGCATCGCCGACGAATACGACTTTGTAGTCGTGGCTGTACTTGTGCAGGATATCCAGTAGTGCGGTGCGCTCGTTGTGCCGGCGGATGTTGTTGCGCCACACGCTCTCGTACAGAAAATTGTGAAAGTAGAAATACTCGAGGTGTTTGAACTCGGTGCGCGCCGCTGAGAAAAGCTCCTGGCACACGCGCACGTGGGGGTCCATGGAACCACCCACATCGAGAAACAGCAGAACCTTCACCGCGTTGTGACGCTCGGGCACCATCTTTATGTCCAGCAGGCCGGCATTGCGGGCGGTCGACGTAATCGTATCGTCGAGATCGAGTTCATCCGCAGCCCCGGTGCGCGCGAACTTGCGCAGCCGTCGCATGGCGACCTTGATGTTGCGCGTGCCCAGTTCGACGGAATCGTCCAGATTCCTGAACTCGCGCTTGTCCCAGACCTTGACCGCCTTCTTGTTGCGCCCGTTCGGACCGACGCGAACCCCTTCCGGGTGATAGCCTTCCTGCCCGAAAGGCGAGGTACCGCCCGTGCCGATCCACTTGTTACCGCCCTCGTGGCGTTCCTTTTGCTCTTCCAGGCGCTTCTTGAACTCCTCTATGAGCTTTTCCAGTCCACCGAGCGATTCGATCTTCGCCTTGTCTTCCTCACTCAGGTTCTTCATGAATTCCGAGCGCAGCCAGTCGTCGGGAATCAGGGCCTCTATCACATCGTCGAGTGCTTCCAGATCCTTGAAATGCAAGCCGAAGGCGCGATCGAAACGGTCAAAATATTTCTCATCCTTGACCATGCAGGCGCGGCTGAAGAAATAGAAATCGTCGATACTGCCGAACACCACATGCTGCTTGAGCCCTTCCAGCAAATCGAGCAACTCGCGGGTGGTGACGGGCACACCCGCATCCCTGAGGCCATGGAAGAAATTAATCAGCACTGCTAGTGCCTCCTGTCACCTGGAAGACAACCATTGCGCCTGCCGCTAGCGTGTCTCGCGACGATGCATGAAGGCAAGCCGTTCGAGCAGGTGCACATCCTGTTCGTTCTTCAACAGCGCGCCGTATAACGGCGGAATCGCCTTGCTATGATCGCGGTCCTTGAGGATTTCGTCGGGAATATCGTCCGCCATGAGTAACTTCAGCCAGTCGATGAGCTCGGAGGTGGAGGGCTTCTTTTTCAACCCCGGAATGGCGCGCACGTCAAAGAAGACCTCCATGGCCTCCTGTACGAGGTCTTTGGCGATATTCGGATAGTGCACCCCGATAATTTCGCGCATGGTGTCGCGATCCGGGAAATTGATGAAGTGGAAGAAGCAGCGACGCAGGAATGCATCCGGCAGTTCCTTCTCGTTGTTGCTGGTAATGATGATAATGGGGCGATGCCGGGCCTTGATCGTCTCACCGGTTTCGTAAACGAAAAATTCCATGCGGTCCAGTTCGACCAAAAGGTCATTCGGAAACTCGATGTCTGCCTTGTCGACCTCGTCGATCAGCAGCACCACCTGCTCTTCCGCCGCGAATGCATCCCAGAGCTTGCCGCGCTTGATGTAGTTGGCAATATCGTGAACCTTTTCGTCACCCAGTTGGGAATCACGTAGCCGGGATACCGCATCGTATTCGTACAGGCCCTGCTGCGCCTTGGTGGTCGATTTGATATGCCATTGAATAAGTCGTTTTCCGAGCCCCAGGGCGACCTCTTCTGCCAGCATGGTCTTGCCGGTCCCGGGTTCTCCCTTGATCAGCAGGGGCCGCTCCAACGCAACGGCGGCGTTTACAGCCATGCGCAAATCGTCCGTTGCAACGTAGCGCTCGGTTCCTTGAAATTTTGCCATTTGATATTCGCTCAGTGTTTTTACGAAAGCGCCACAGATTACAGACTGGTGGACGCCTAATCAACTCGGGGGCGGCCCGCGTAGGGGCGGCCCGCTTAGAGGCGGCGGCGCCTCAGTGCCAGAATGCCCACCAGAATCGCCAGTGCGAGCGCTGCGCCGCAGATCACCAACAATGGACGCAGCGCGTGTACGGCGGCCTCATACCCCCCGGTGAAGTACTGGAAAGCAGCCACAATCGTCGCTGGCGCCATGGTATCGACACCCGGTCGCGGAAAGGCCGGTGTAAACAGTAGAGCCGCCGCAAGTGCGACAACAACCAGCGTCAACAGCGCACCCGCGCGCCGCCAGAGCCACCATGTGAGGCAGATTACAATAAGCGCTGCTGCGCTCAGGTAGACGCCTAGCGCCACCATATAGGATGTTTGATCCAGCACCGCCCGTTCTCTCCTACTCAACCCAGTGGATAATGTGTTCATCGTACCCGTCCGGGTGCACGAACTCATCGGAAACGGCCCGCCCACGAATCGAAACCCCCGCCTCGTGCACCGTCTGCCGGCTGCCGCTGACAAGATAGTGCCACTCGGGCAACGGCTGGTCATTGGCGCGCAAGCGGTAGGCACAGGTGGAGGGCAACCAGTTCAGGCTACCCGGGTCGAGACCTTGCAAGTTGATGCAATTGGGTACGAGCCGCGAGCGATTGGAATAATCGCTACAGCGACAGTGTTCTTCATCGAGATAACGACAGCGTATCTTGGTAAAGAAAAGCTCGCCGCTATCCTCGTCCTCCAGCTTGTGCAGGCAACATTTTGCGCACCCGTCACACAACGCTTCCCACTGCGTCTCATCCAGTTCAGCCAGCGGGAGCGTGGCCGCGTCAGACGCCGGCATCATCTGAGCCCGCCGCTCGATGCCGAGTGACCGCCGGTGGCATCTGCAAATAAAAGCCTTGCGCATCAATACTATTGAGGACATCCACCGCCGTCGCGCGGGCGAGCCGGCGCTCTGGCGTCAGGTGTAACAACATCACGGGCTGTGGTTCACCAAAGGTTGCCAAGAGGGCTTCGGGCAATTCATCAATGCTGCTCTGATGATCCACATACAGGTACATGCCCTCGCGCCGCGAACTCCGGTAAACCTGGCAGATCATGCTCATCAGAGCGCACCGAGCAAATGCTGTCGCAGAGGCGCGATGACCAGATCGCGACGCCAGCCGTGCCAGTGCGCGGGCGTGGATGCCCGCTCAGCGGTCTGTTCACGCAACAGAAGCTCGTAGTCCCGGGACTGCAGCAGCGCCTCGGGCACAACGCCCAGCTCGTCGGCAATGCGTGCCGCGCAGCGTTTCAGGCTTTTCAGCGCGCTGCGTTCTGAGGGCGACAGAGGCTCGGGCAGGCTCGCCGGCAGCGCGTTTTCAGGCGTCTCGCGCTCGACAGCCAGCAGCGCCAACAGTTCCTCGCCATACCGTCGAACTACCGGTGACGGCAGCTCCGGAACCGCTTCCAGTTGTTTGAAATCCTGAGGATTCAATTGCGCCAGTTGCAGACAGCTTCGGTCGTCAATTATCCAGCCGCGCGGCTTGTCGCGCCTGCGCGCGGTGTCTTCACGCCAGCGACAGATGGCAGCCAGCGCGGCCAGTTGCCGCGGCTGCAGTTTCCACGCCCCTTTGATTCGCAGGTGATATTCGCTCGCGTTCGCGCGCATGGCTGCAACTGCGTCGGCGCTATCGGCAAGCACCCAGTCGAGTTTGTTCTGCTCCAGGCAGCGCCGCTGCAATTCTGCCCAGACGGGCAACAGACAGATGACATCCAGTGCCGCGTACTCACACTGGGAGTCCGTTAGCGGGCGTTGCAGCCAGTCTGAGCACGTTTCGCCCTTGGGAACGTCCACACCGCTGATCTCCTGCACGAGATTGCGATAGCCCATGCCGAAACCTATGCCCAGCAGGCCGGCCGCGCGTTGCGTGTCAAACAACGGTTCCGGCAGCACCCCCGGCCAGCGCTGGAAAACCTCCAGGTCTTCACTTGCGGAATGCACCACCTTGACCAGGTCTGGTCGCGCCAGTAGTTCGGCCAGAGGCCGGGTGTCCTCAATGGCAAGGGGGTCAATAAGCCAGGCCGTATCACTGTCTACACGACTCCCGGCAAAACACAGTTGCACCAGCGCGGCCTGAGGGAAAAACGTATTGCGCCGCATAAACTCTGTATCGACCATCACGGTTGCGCAATCGTCGGCGCGCGCAAGCAAGCCGGCCAGCTCATCGTCGTCGGTTACCAGATGCCAGTTCACCACCTGCTACTCCACTGGCCTGCGGCCCGCCAGCGCATGCGCAAGCGTGGACCCATCCACATACTCGAGCTCACCACCCAGCGGAATACCGTGCGCGATGCGCGACACCGTCACGCCAACCGGCTGCAGCAACTGAGTGAGATAGTAGGCCGTCGCTTCTCCTTCGACGGTCGGGTTAGTCGCGAGTATGACTTCCTCAATACCCTCGTCGATCACTCGCTGGTAAAAACGGTCCAGACCAATCTCCGCAGGGCCAATGCCATCAATCGGCGACAAATGCCCCATCAGCACAAAATACAGGCCGCGAAAGCCCGCGCTCTGTTCCACGGCGAGCACGTCGGCAGGCGTTTCCACAACGCATACGAGGCGCGCCTCGCGACGCGTATCCGCACAGATTTCGCAAATCTCCAGTTCAGTGAAGTTCCGGCACTGGGTGCAGTGTCCAATGCGCTCCACGGCATCCTGTAACGCAGTGGCGAGTTGGCTCGCACCTTCGCGGTCACGTTCGAGCAGATGCATGGACATGCGCTGCGCAGACTTGGGGCCCACGCCGGGCAGACAGCGCAGGGCCTCAACCAGGTTTTGCAGTGACGGACTGAATTTCATCGCTTCGCGTATCGGCCTCAGAACGGCATTTTGAAGCCGGGCGGCAGATCAATGCCCGCCGTGAGCCCCGCCATGGCCTCCCGGTTGTGTGCTTCGATTTTCCTGACCGCATCGTTGACCGCCGCAGCGAGCAGATCTTCCAGCACTTCCTTGTCTTCCTGGAACACCGAATCGTCGATCTGCACACGCTTCACATCGTGCCGGCCGGTCATTACCACGCTAACGAGACCGGCACCCGCCTCCCCCTGCACTTCCGCGCTTGCCAGTGCTTCCTGCGCCTTTTGCATTTCAGCCTGCATTTTTTGCGCCTGTTGCATCAGGTCGGACAGTTTTCCCTGCATGGTTCTTCCTCGATTCAGTTGTCGGTTGGCGAAATGGATGCCATATCCAGTTCACCGTCGAAGCGCGTCAGCAGCGACTGCACATGCGGATCGCCCTGGATAGCCTCCACGGCGGCGTGCTGGCGTTCCGCACACAGCCGCTCCCTGCGCATCGCCGGTGTTTCCCCATGTGGCTCGCCGGGTTCAATCACGAGGTTCAGGGCACAGCCATGGAATGCTTCCATTGCCTGTCGAATCTTGTCCACATGCCCGGCGCTGAACAAACCGGCGTTGTCTTTATCCAGCACCAGCCGAACTTCGCCCGCCGTATTACTCAGCAACTGGCAATGCGACGCTATATTGTGCACGATGCCGCTCAAATCCAGCGCCTCGAGAACAGCGGGCCAGGTTTCTACCGTCAGCGTAGCCAGCGTCGTTTGCGGGCTTTCCTGCGGCGGCGCCGATGCGGTTGAAGTCGCCGCCGGATTCCCCGCCTCCGGTGCTGGCCAGCCGGCTGTGTTTGTCAGGCTCGCGGTCGGTGCTGTTGATTCCGACGGCGAGTCAGCGAACTTTTTTCCAGCAACGCCGCCCTCCGGGGCGACGTCGACATTGCTTTCCTGCAACTGCGGCGGTTCTGCGCCGAAGCTGCTGTCGATAACGGCCGCAGGCCTGAAAGCCACCATGCGCAGCATGACCATCTCGAAACCCTCGCGCGGGTCTGCCACGAGCTCGAGATCGCGCTTCCCCTGCAATCCCAATTGATAGAAAAGCTGCGCGTCCTCAGCCGTCAAATCGGCCGCCAGGCTTCGAATGCGCTCTGCATCGCCCCAACTCTGATCGACGGCTTCCGGCACGAGTTGGGCTGTCACTACGCGGTGCAAAAGCGACAGAAAATCGTCCAGGCTGGCCACGTAGTCCGCCGTGTGCTCACTCATCGCGGCGACTACAGCCAACACATCCGCGGGCTCGCCAGCGCCGAGTGCTTCCAGCAACTGGTATATAAAACTGATGTCCACGCTGCCCAGCATGCTGCGCACATCGTCTTCATGCACGCTTCCGGAGCCGAAAGCGATGGCTTGATCGGCAAGACTGAGGGCGTCGCGCATGCTGCCCGCGGCCGCGCGGCCGAGGAGCCACAGCGCGGCTTCGTCATATGCCACGGCCTCTTCGCGCAACACTGTCGACAGGTGGCCCACGATCTGTTCCGGCGGCATGTTCTTCAGATTGAACTGCAGGCAGCGCGACAGCACCGTGGCCGGAAGTTTCTGCGGATCGGTGGTAGCCAGCAAAAATTTCACATGCGGGGGCGGCTCTTCGAGGGTTTTCAGCAGTGCATTGAAACTGTGGTTGGACAGCATATGCACCTCGTCAATGAGGTACACCTTGTAACGGGAATGGGTGGGTGCGTACTGCACATTCTCGAGCAGATCGCGCGTATCTTCCACTTTCGTACGTGACGCGGCATCCACTTCCAGCAGATCGATGCTGCGCCCCTCCGCGATTTCCAGGCAGGACGAGCAAGCACCACAGGGCACCGAACTCACGCCACTGTCGCAATTCAGGCACTTGGCAAAAATGCGCGCGATCGTCGTTTTACCAACGCCGCGCGTGCCCGTGAACAGATATGCGTGGTGCAGACGGTCGTGATCCAGCGCATTGATCAAGGCCCGCAAAACATGCTCCTGTCCGACCATTTCGCGGAAATTACCGGGTCGCCATTTGCGGGCCAGTACCTGGTAGGACATGCAGTCTCGCGCCTTTAATTCACCTGAGGGAGAAGGATACACCAGCGCTCTGGGGACAGAAACCGGCAATGAGCACAGGCTGATTGGGAGGCGACCCAGACAGCCACACCCCGGCACACGAGTTGGTAACTACCGTTGCTCCCTTCCGGGCCTGGCGGGGTTCGCTACCTATCATTGCGAGGGGACCGCCTGGATCACCGCAGCGGCTGTCGCTGAGCCAGGAGCCCCGCGACAGTGGCGGCATTGTGCGTGAATCGATCCTGCTCCGCAAGCGGAAACGCGGACTTGACTGCAATGTAAGACCGTGTAACATAATGTTAACTTCTCTAACATGGTGTCAGGAATGTCCGATAGTTCTACGCGCTCGCGTCGGGGCTCAGGCGCGGCGGGCAGGCTTATCAAGGGCCTGCTGGCGGCGGCACTTATCACTGCGGCCATCACCGGCTCCCTGCATATGCGTGCCGCACTCTCCGAACTGCCGGCACAGCGCGAACCGTTGCCTGTTATGACCGTTCCTTACCAGCTGCAGCCCGGCTACACCCGGGAAGCTGCCTATCTCGGGCTGGTTGTGGCCGGGAGAAAGGCGGATCTCGGATTCGAACTGGCGGGTACGCTGCAAACCGCCCCGCCCCGACCAGGCACGCTGGTCGAGCGGGGCGAAGTGATAGCGGCGCTGGACGCATCGAGCCTGCGGGCGAGACGCGAGGCCACGGCTGCGGAGCTGGAACAGGCAAGAATCGAACTCGAACTGGCGCGCATCACTGCCGGGCGTCAGAAGGAGCTTATCGCTGGGGGCGCAGTGTCGCGCGAGGCTTACGACCAAACCCGCTTGCGCTCCTCTGCGCTGGAATCACGACTGGGCGCAATGACCGCGCAGCTGCGAATGATTGACATCGATCTCGAGAAATCGCGTTTGCTCGCACCCTACACCGGTGTCGTCGCGGATCGCTATGTACATCAGGGCGCGGTGGTAAACCCCGGCGCGCCGGTTGTACGTCTGGTGGAAACAACTGGCCAGGAGGCCCACATCGGCATCCCCGCATCGCGGGCGGCAACGCTGGAGGTCGGGCAGCACTACCGCCTGTCGGTGCGCAACATCGAGTATCAGGCGGAACTGTTGTCCGTACGGCCAGATGTCAACCCGATTACACGCACGACAACCGCAGTGTTCGCGGTACCCGGGGAAATCGCCGCACTGGATGGCGAAAGCGCACTGCTATCACTTGAAGAACCGGTTAGGGCCTCGGGCGGCTGGCTCCCTATGGAGGCACTACAGGAAGGCAAACGAGGGCTGTGGATGGTACTTCGAATCGACGACACCAGCGGCGAAACGCGCGCCGTGCGGGAAGCCGTGGAGGTGATCGAAATTCGTGGCAACCAGGTATTCGTGCGTGGCAGCCTGCCGGACAATTCGCTGGTAATCGCCGGTGGGGTGCATCGCCTCAGCGCCGGTGCACGCGTTCAACCCCGACCGGCAAACTGACATGTTCGCCAGCATAATTTTCCGGCACTCGCGTTATTTTGCGCTGATCATCGTCAGCGTGATTGCAGTGGGAATCACCAGCCTGCATTCAATACCGAGACAGGAGGATCCGGCGCTGACCAATTTTGTCGGCACCGTGACGACATTTGTCCCCGGGGCAACGCCGGATCGGGTTGAGGCGCTGGTAACGCGCCCACTGGAAGACGAACTGCGCGAAATTTCAGAGATCGACGAGCTCAGCTCTATTTCCAGCAGCGGCGTCTCCCTGCTGACTATCCGCCTGCTCGACACACTCTCGGCGGAAACGCTCGAGCGGGTATGGTCTGAAGTTCGAGACGCCATTGCCGACGCCGCCACCGAGTTTCCCGCCGGTACCGGTGACCCGGTGTTCGATAATAACCGGCTCACTTCTTTCACGGCGATTGTCGCCTTTTCATCAACGCATGCCGAGGATATTCCCCTGTCGGTGCTCGGACGGCTCGCGGGCGATTTCGCCGACCGGGCGCGCAACCTCCCGGATACCAAACTCGTGGAGGTGTTCGGCGAACCCGATGAGGAGATCCGGGTTGGCGTTGACGAGAGCGCGCTGGTCAACAGAGGGTTGAGCCTCGCGCAGGTCGGCGCTGCACTGCAGGCCGCGGACGCCAAAGTGGCGGCCGGTCGTGCAACAGGCGCGGGCAACGACCTGCTGATTGAAGTCTCTGGCGAGTTCGATTCAGTGGGACGGGTAAGCGAGGTGATCGTTGCGACCGCAGCCGACGGTAGCGTGACACGCGTGCGCGATATCGCGACAGTTCGCAAGTCGATCGCCAGCCCCCCTCGCAGCATGGCCATTGCCCAGGGCAGGCCCGCAATTCTGGTCGGCAGTATCATGCGGCCCAACCGGCAGGTGGATGTCTGGAGCGCGACCTTTCGCGACCTGCTGGAAGAATACCGGCAACAGGCGCCCAGCGGCCTCTCGGTGGAGTTGAGTTACGACCAGAGCAGCTACGCGGAATCGCGACTTTACGACGTGGGGAAGAACCTCGGCATCGGCATCATGCTCGTGATTATCGTGCTGTTGTTCACTCTCGGCTGGCGTGCGGCGTTAGTTGTCGCCGTGGTACTGCCGCTCTGCGGACTTATCTCGATTAGCGTGATGGATCGCATGGGCATGGCTCTGCACCAGATGTCGGTCACCGGCCTGATTGTTGCGCTCGGGCTGCTGGTGGACGGTTCTATTGTCATGACGGACGAGGTGCGCAAGCGTCTGCTCGCGGGCCGCCAACCACTGGAGGCGATCACCGGTTCGGTAAACCGCCTGCGCGTACCGCTGATTGCCTCGGCAGTCACTACCATACTGGCATTCATGCCGATGGCCATCCTCGCTGGACCCGCCGGTGATTTCGTAGGTGCCATCGCAACCGCGGTGATAATCATGTTGACCGCTTCCACGGTATTGGCCCTGGTCATCACACCGGTACTGGCTGCCTGGCTGTTGCCGCGCCAGGCCGATGCGCAAACACGCTGGTATGTTGGCGGGATGAATAGTGGTCGCGGCGGTCGCCTGCTGCGCAACGCGATGGACTGGAGCCTGCAAAACCCCGTCGCGAGTATCGCACTCGCACTGGCATTACCCGTCAGTGGCTTTCTGTCCTTCCCCACGCTCACCGCGCAGTTTTTCCCCGGCACCGACCGCGACCAGCTGTATATACAGGTGAAGCTGGCGGATGGTCGTTCGATATACGACAGCGCTGAACTCGCGCGGCGTATCGACCAACGCCTGCGTGGGGACCCAATGATCCGTCGCGTCGACTGGAGTATTGGCGAGAGCGCCCCGGCCTTCTACTACAATATGTTCCGAATGAAGGAAGGGATTGCTTCCTGGGCGGAAGCGCTCGTGTTAACGCGTGACGAGAATCGCACCGACGATCTGATACGCGAGTTGCAGACGGAACTGGACCGGGAATTTCCACAGGCACGGATCATCGTGCGCGGTATCGATCAGGGACCACCGGTGACCGCGCCGGTGGAAATCGAAATCACCGGGCCCGATCTGGCGGTACTGCAGGAACTTGGAGAAAGCTTTCGGCTGCGCATGGACGCCCTGCCCTACGTCACCCACACCAACGCCGACCTCATCGGTGGCGCGCCAAAGCTCTTATTCCAGCTCGATGAGAACATGCTGCGTCAGGCCGGGCTGCAGCCCGCCGATGCCGCAACAGCCCTCAACGACAGTCTCAACGGGCGTCTGGCAGGCGAAGTTCTAGAGGGCACTGAACGGCTGCCGGTGCGCGTAAGGCTGAACGAAGGGAAATGGGGCAGCACTGAGCACATCCGCGATATCCGTATTCCGTTACCCCGCGGCATTCTGGGCAATGCAGACGGTATCGCCTCGGTGCCGTTGAGTGTCATTGCCACCCCCCGTCTCCTGCCCTCACAGAGCCCCATCAGTCGTCTGGATGGCAAACGTATCAACACGGTCCAGGCCTACCTGGTACGCGGAGTTCTGCCACAGGAAGCGCTCAAGTTACTGCAGGAGAACTTGCGCGCCAACCCGGTTACCTTGCCCGAAGGCTACTCCTATCGCTTTGCGGGAGATGCGGATGAACGCGCCGATGTGGTGGCGAAGATCATGGCGCCCATGGGGCTGATTGCAGCCGCCCTGCTGGCCACTATCGTACTGACTTTCAATTCATGGCGACTGTCGGCGATTGCGTTACTGGTGTGTGTCTGCTCGCTCGGGCTGTCGCTGCTGTCATTGGCGGTTTTCCGCTACCCCTTCGGTATTCAGGCCATGATCGGGGTCATCGGCTCCATCGGCGTCTCCATCAATGCGGCGATCATCATCATTACCGCCCTGCAGGGACACGCCGGTGCCAGGCGCGGCTGTCGCCGTGATATCCGTCGGGTGGTGATGGATTCCAGCCGCCATATCATCTCGACCACACTCACGACCTTCGGCGGCTTTTTACCGCTGATTCTCGAGGGTAGCCAGTTCTGGCCGCCCTTCGCAATGGCGATCGCCGGGGGCGTACTGCTTTCCACCATCATTTCATTCTTTCTGGTACCGCCGCTCTTTCTCGCCACGGTTAGAGCCCGAACGTTGCCGGGGGAGACTGAGGCAATCCGTACGCCATCGAACGCCGACTCGACCCCGGCAACCGCTAACTGAAGGGAGGCAGCATGGCTGCTAAAGGCAGGCAATTGCAGCGCAAAGGCTATCACCACGGCAACCTGAAAGATGCTCTGGTGGTGGCCGCGGCTGAACTGATAGCGGAATCCGGTTCGGAGGACTTCGCCATGATCGACGCGGCGCGGCGCGCGAACGTCAGCAGTGCGGCGCCCTATCGGCACTTTCGCGACAAAGACGACCTGTTGCGTTCCGTCAGTGAACTCGGTTTTTTTGATCTCAGCAATCACATGCTGGCAATCAAGGGGAACAGCGTCCAGGGCAGTGCAGACTGTATCGTCGCCATGGGTAAAAGCTACATTCGCTTTGTGACGGAACGCGCCGCATTCTTCGACCTGATGTGGGGGGAACGGGGTGTGCAATTAATGGCACAGCTGGATGATTCGGATGCCCAGTTTCGTGTCACTGGCTTCAACGTGCTGGTAGAGCAAGTTGAGTTGTGGTGCGCGCAGCAGAACCTCACCCACGCGGACCCGCTTGACCTGGCGGTAAAGCTCTGGGCCATGGCAATGGGTTTGAGCCACCTGGTGATCAATCAATATCTCGAGCGTTTTCTGCCCGGCGTGGATGCGTCCCAGATGCTGGAAAGCAGCACCCTGGCTTTTCTCCAGGGCGTCAAGCAGGGCCAGCCCTGATTGCCTGGCCCCGCTATCTTCTCAGTACGGGAGCACGCTCAACTCACACTGGGGGCTGAGCAAACCTGAATTCATAACACTCAGGTAGCGTTCCAGACGCAGTAGCGCTTCGCCACGCGCATCGAAAGGACCCTCTTCGGTGCCCTCGCGGGTCATGAAATACCACTTCTGGCCGGTCTGGTAGAGTCGCTCCGTCCGGAAGCAGTGGACGGGCTGCACATCGTTTGCTCGTTTGGCTAAGGTCATTATTATCTCCCTGGGTCCAGTCCCCAGGGAAAGAATACGCGCGCGGGCTTGCGACACCATGCTCCGGGCTGACCCAAGGGGGGCACGAGACTGCTGCCACGGCGCGCTTCAGGGATGCTCAAAAGGCTTCCAGTTGGCGACGCGTTTCTCGTACTTTGCCAGCGGCCCTTCCTCGTTGTCCGGGTGCGAGTTGTGCTCGCAGATAATTTCCCAGGCATTGTCCAGCCCTTCTCCCAGACCGCCTTCCAGGCTTTGCCACATGGCTCGCTTGGTATTCGCCACCGCTGCGGGCGAGCCGGCCGCGATGTAACCCGCCAGTTGCCGGGCGCGCTGCATCAGCTCGTTCGCGGGCACCACTTCACTCACCAGCCCAACGTCCTTCGCCTGCGCCGCCGACATTCTTTCCGCCCCGCCGAGCAACACCAGCCGGGCCACTGCCTCGAATGGAATTCTGCGCAGCAACTCCACGGATTCCAGACCGGAGACCTTACCCACCGCCACATGCGTGTCAAAGAACGTGGCAGTATCGGCACAGACCGTGATATCGCCACCCGCTATGAAATGCAGTCCGCCGCCCACCACCATGCCATTAATGGCGGTGATCACTGGTTTCCAGCACTGATTCTGAATAGCCGTCAATGTCAGGAAATCCGGTGTGGATTGCGGTTGCCTGGAAAGCTCAAAATCACCCTCTTCTATATATCCGGTTACATCCACGCCGGTGCAGAACGCCTTTTCGCCCGCTCCGGTCACGATGGCGCATCTGATTTCCCGGTCCGTTTTGACCTGCTCCCAGGCATGCTTCAATTCATCGGTCATTTTTTTATTGAATGCATTCAGGCGCTCTGGCCGGTTCAACGTTATTGTCGCGATGTGTTCAGATGCCTCGTACAGAATGGTTTCGTAGTGCATGTGATTGTGCATGTCATCTCCCGCTCTTATCATCGTGTCGGCATCTACTGCCCTACCCACAGAATAGTTCTATTGTGCGCGCGGTGAAACCGGGCGACAGGCACTGTCCGGGGCGGTATCGAACAGCTCAAAAGTAGTACGCTTGCCGCTCGCACTAAAAGGAACGGAGGCACCTGGCGCATCGGGGCTACCTGTCGGGTTGGCGAAGCGGGAGGGATAGCCTATCCTGCCTGATGAAAGCCAGACGTGGGCCAAGGCGGAATAACGAGTTGCTGCCCCCACGCCTGCAACTAGCTGCGAGATAATAATGAAACCCGGAACGAAACTTAAAAGCGCGGTGTGTGATACTGAAGTCATGGTGATTCGTGGAGCCCATGTGACCATAGAGTGCGGCGGCGCGCCGATGGCTGAAGACAAGCCCGACGAGGGAGCAGTGATCAACGAGGAGTTTGCCGCCGGCAGTCAGATCGGCAAACGCTACGTTGATGCTAGCGGCGAACTGGAAGTGCTGTGTGTGAAAGCCGGCCAGGGCACGCTGGCGATTGCTGGCGTTCCGATGGCATTCAAGGAAGCCAAGCCGCTGCCCGCCTCCGACTGACACTTCGATGAACGTCGCGCTGATTCTGCAAATGGCTACAGACGCAGACCCGCAGCGCGTCGGGCTGGTTTGCACAAGGCGCAACTGGAGCTATGGCGAACTGCTCCAGGCAGCACTTGGGGCCGCAGCCATTATCGCAGACACCGGCTGCGAGCATGTTGCATTGCTGGACGAACACAGCGAGGCGGCGCCAATTGCCCTGTTTGGCGCGGCCCTTGCGGGCAAGCCCTATGTGCCCCTCAATTATCGCCTACCCGACGCGGACCTCGCGGCGCTGCTTGCCCGCATCAGGCCCGCCTGCATCATTGGTGACATAGACCGCATCGGGCAACTCCACGGCGCATCCGATCATCACTGTCTTTCACGCACCGGGTTCATCGCTGCGGCAGAGCGCGCCGGGGACTTCGCTCTCGAGGAAAACAGCGACGGGCAGGACATCGCAGTGCAGATTTTCACCAGTGGCACGACCGGCGCCCCCAAGGCCGCCCTGTTGCGACACGCGAACCTGCTGGGCTACATACTTGGCAGTGTTGAATTCTGTTCGGCCGGGGAAAACGAAGCGCAGCTGGTGTGCGTACCGCCTTATCATATCGCAGGTATCTCGGCGATTCTGAGCTCGGTCTACGCAATGCGAAAGATCGTGCTGCTGCCGGGCTTCCATCCAGATACCTGGCTGGACGCGGCCATCTCCGAGCGCGTGAGCAACGCCTTCGTGGTTCCGACCATGCTATCGCGCATTATCGAACGCATCGGCGAACTCAGCGACGCTGGCGTCGCACCGGACTTTTCCGCGCTGACGTCCATCGCCTACGGCGGCGGGCGCATGCCTGTCGAGCTCATTGAAAGAGCCCTCGATCTGCTGCCGGACACCCGCTTTACCAACGCCTACGGTTTGACCGAGACCAGTTCAACGATTGCGCTCCTCGGCCCCGAAGATCACCGCCTCGCACGGCAGTCGGACGACCCGGGCATCCGCGCGCGGCTGGCCTCGGTGGGCCAGCCCCTCCCTACACTGGAGATAGCGATACGCGATGAACAGGGTCACCCATTACCCGCCGGCCAACGCGGGGATATTTATGTACGCGGCGAACAGGTATCCGGAGAGTATCGGGAAGGCAGTGCGCTGGATGCCGATGGCTGGTTCCCCACACGGGATGCGGGCTGGCTGGATAAGGATGGGTACCTCTTTCTGGCCGGACGCACCGATGATGTCATCGTGCGCGGCGGTGAAAATATCTCGCCCGGAGAAATCGAGGATCTGCTCCTGTCGCACCCCGCCATTGCAGACGCGGCGGCCGTGGGGGTGCCCTCTGTGGAATGGGGTGAAGTGGTGGCTATCGCCGTGGTTATCCGGCCGGGGCACCACGTTCCCAGCGAGGCTGAATTATGCGGTCTCATCCGGGAGCGGCTACGCTCCTCACGTGTACCGGAGCACATCAGGCTGCTGCCGGTTCTGCCCTATAACGAAATGGGCAAACTGCTGCGGCGCGAGATTCGCGCATTGTTTCAGGCCTGACCCTCGCCTCCCCCGCTGCCGGCGGCCCCGAATTGCGGTTCTCTCTTCTCGATAAGCGCGGATACCGCTTCCCGGTGATCTGCCGAACGGATGGTTAACGCCTCGTAGGCGAGCCCGGTATCGAGCAATGCATGCGTCGCGCGTTTCAATTCCTGGTTGAGCAACACCTTGGTGTAGCGGATCGCCTGCTGCGCGCCGCCCGACAGACGCTGGCAGAATGCATCGACGCGCGCATCGAGCTCCGCGCGCGGAACACAGTGATTGATCAGGCCGATATCGACTGCGGCCTGTGCCGTGAGCAACTCTCCCGTCAGCAGATACTCCTTGGCGCGGCACAAGCCTACCCGCTGTGGCCAGATGACAGCGCCGCCGTCGCCGGCTACCAGGCCGACAGCTACATGTGGATCGCCAATCTTCGCGCTTTCCGCAGCGAAAATCACATCGCAATACAGTGCGAGCGTGGCCCCGAGACCCACCGCATGGCCATTCATTCGACACACCAGGGGCTTGTCCAGATCGAGCATGGCAAAGATAATGCGCTTGGCCAGCCGCACCTCTTCGTCAAACAATTCCGGGTTTTCCGCATTGTCGCGCATATGCCCCATATCACCGCCCGCGGAAAACGCCCTGCCGTTGCCGGTTAGGACAACCACGTCTGAATGCTCGTCTGTGCAGGCAAACACGAAGACCTCGGCCAGTTCCTGATGCAAGCGGAGGTTTACCGCATTGAGCGCGTCCGGCCTGTTCATGGCAATGGTCAGCACGCGTCCGCTGCGGGACAGCTGCAGCGTTTCGTAGACAGCGGTGGCAGGCATTTGCGTGGTCATGGCGGGGTTCGCTCCTCACAGTTGGCCAGCGCTTTTGGTGTGGGGAACAAGCGCTCAGCCGGCGTTATTGACAGACAGCTCAGTTCACGTTCACCACGAGCCGGCCCTTCACCTTGCCGGCCAGGACATCGCCGGCGGCCGCTACGGCATCCGCAAGACCGATTTCACTGGCTACCGCCTCGAGAATGTCGGGATTAAGATCGCGCGCCAGCCTTTGCCACGCCTTCTCCCGCACCGGCAGCGGCGCCATCACGCTGTCGATACCATAGAGCGTTACACCACGCAGGATGAAGGGCGCCACGCTGGCAGGGAAATCCATGCCCTGGGCCAGGCCGCAGGCTGCGACCGCGCCCCGATAACGCGTCTGCGCGCAGGCGTTCGCCAGTGTATGACTGCCGACCGCATCAATCACACCCACCCAGCGCTCGCGCTGCATGGGCTTGCCCGGCTCCGACAATTGCGCGCGGTCCATGACCTCGGAAGCACCCAGATCCTGCAGATAGCCGCTGTCATCCAGTTTGCCGGTAGACGCCACCACGGAGTAGCCCGCCGCGGCCAGCAGGGCAATGGCGATACTGCCCACGCCACCGCTGGCGCCGGTCACCAGAATCTCGCCGGCGTCAGGGGTGATGCCATGTGCTACCAGGGCGTCAACACACAGGCTGGCGGTATAACCCGCGGTACCGATGATCATCGCCTGGCGGCTATCGAACTCGTCCGGCTGCGCGATCAGCCAGTCGCCTTTGAGGCGCGCATACTGGGCCAGCCCGCCCCAGTGGCTTTCACCGACACCCCAGCCGTTGAGTACCACCTTGTCACCCGCCTTCCAGCGCGCCGACGTACTGTGTGCGACGACGCCCGCGAGGTCGATACCCGGCACCATGGGAAAACTGCGCACCACGGGCGATGCGCCAGTAATGGCAAGCGCGTCTTTATAGTTGATGCTCGAGTAGTCCACCCGCACCAGCACGTCGCCCTCAGGCAGCGCAGACTGCTCGAGTGACACGACATCCGCTTTCTGTTGTGCGTCGGTTTTTTCAATGACAATGGCGTTGAACATGATTCAGTCGATCCTCATCACAGATTGTCGGGCCCGGCGCTGCCGGGTACGCGCCCATCGACTGATACTATAGTTGATGCTGCACAGGGCATCGACCCGATTGGGCTTGCCTGCGGGCAAACTCTCGCAACCAGCGACGGGATTGCTAAGGAATCAGGTATCGACGGGTAGAGCCGGGGAATGGAGCGGTTCAAAGCCACACAGGGCTGCGACCGTTACCGGGTTGATCGGGCTCGTAATCGTCTTTGATTTTGAATTGATATTTTGGCGGTGAGGGAGGGATTCGAACCCTCGATACGTTGCCGTATACACACTTTCCAGGCGTGCGCCTTCGACCACTCGGCCACCTCACCGTTTCGGGCGCGGATGATACCACAGGCGCTGCCACATGCCACCGTTTGCGGGGCAGCGCTGGGTTGCACTCGCCGCTACTGCCGATTAAGCCTGGGCAGCGGGCGCGCATCGCCCTCGGTACTGCGCATGGGGTTGATGTCCAGCCCGCCGCGCCGGGTGTAGAAGGCCTGCACGGTGAGCAACTCCGGCGCCGAACAGGCCATCAGGTCGCAAAATATGCGCTCCACACACTGTTCGTGAAACTCCCGGTGGTTGCGGAAGGCAAGCAGGTAGCGCAGCAGCGAGTCCGGCTGCAATTTGCGGCCCCGGTAGTGCACCCAGACGCTCGCCCAGTCGGGCTGTGCCGTCACCGGGCAGAGCGAGCGCAGCAGGTGGGAATACAACCGCTGTTCCACAAGTTCAGCGCCGGGAGTGCTCTCCACCGCTAAAGGCTGATTCTCGGCGGGCCCACCGGCGGGCACCGCCACCTCCAGCGCATCGAGGCATTCGCCCGGCAGCGCGGCGCCGGCCAGTTCCGCGCTGTCGGGCGCCAGCAATTCAAGCGTCACCGGGGCGCCGCAGGCCTTTTCAACATCGCGCTGAACGGTCTCGACGAGGGCCTGGTGCGTGGCAAATACGCTGTTGTTCAGGGAATTGAAATACAGCTTCAGGGATTTCGATTCCACCATGTGCGGGCTGCTGGCGGGAACCAGCAGACGGCCCACTGCCGCCACCGGCTTGCCGCCGGCATCCAGCCAGGCGAGTTCGTAGGCGTGCCAGAGGTCAAAGCCGGTGAACGGTAGCGCTCGCGCAGCGGAGAGGCCGAGCGAGGCCCGATTACCCGCGCGTGCGATGGGATAGAGAATTTGCGGCGCGTAGGTATCAACAGGCGGCGTGGTTTTACCCAGCAACAGGCCTGCGTCATTCCCCGCTGGCGACCCTTCCGTGCTGCCGTCCGACATGCTACTGCCTCAGACGCGTGCCGTTGTTGAGCAATCGCATGCTGAAGGCAAACGCCAGCGCGGTAAACAGCACTATCATGCCGAAGGCCACCGGCAGGCTCACATCGGATACGCCCAGCACGCCGTAGCGAAAGGCATTCACCACATACACCAACGGGTTCAGCTTCGACACGCCCGCCCAGAAATCCGGCAACAGATCCATCGAGTAGAACACGCCGCCGAGATAGATCAGCGGCGTCAGCACGAAGGTGGGCACAATCGAAATATCGTCAAAGCTGTTGGCAAATACGGCGTTGATAAAACCCGCCAGGGCGAACAGGGTCGATGTCATGAGCACAACCACTATCACCACGAAGTAACTGTGTATGTGCAGTTCGGTAAAAAAGAGCGACACGATCGTTACCACAATGGCCACCAGCAGGCCGCGAGTCACGCCGCCCACCACATAGCCCATGAGAATGACATAGTTGGATACGGGTGAGACCAGCAACTCTTCAACGCTGTGATTGAATTTCGAGCCAAAAAACGACGACACCACATTGGAATAGGAGTTGGTGACGATGGCCATCATGATCAGGCCGGGGACCACAAACTGCATGTAGGTGAAGCCGCCCATCTCGCCAATTCGCGAGCCTATCAACCTGCCGAAAATCACGAAGTAGAGCGACATGGTGATCGCAGATGGCAACAAAGTCTGCGTCCAGATGCGCAGGTAACGCTTGATCTCCTTGCGCACTATGGTCATGAAGGCGATCCACTGCTCCGCCATGCTCATGCGGCGCCCTCCACCAGTTTGACGAACATCTCCTCGAGGCGGTTCGCCCGGTTTCGCATGCTGCTTATCTGGATGCCGCGCCCATCCAGCGCGGTGAATACGTCGTTGATGCGCTGTCCCTTCTCCACGGCCACTTCCAGCGTGTTGTCATCCACCCGGGTGATCGAGAAGCCCTCGATCTCGATATCTTCTTGCAGCTCATCCACACTATCGAGAATGAACACTTCCCGATGAAGCTGCTTCAGCAGCGTTCGTACGGAGGTATTCTCAACGATGGAACCCTGGTTGATGATGGCGATGTTGCGACACAGGGCTTCCGCTTCTTCGAGATAGTGGGTTGTGAGAATAATCGTCGTGCCCTCGCGGTTGATCTTCTTCAGGAAATCCCACATGGAGCGACGCATCTCGATATCCACACCTGCGGTGGGCTCATCCAGTATCAGGAGCCTTGGTTCATGCACCAGCGCCCGGGCAATCATCAAACGCCGTTTCATCCCTCCCGACAGCATCCGCGACTGCACATTGCGTTTATCCCAGATGCCCAGTGCCTTGAGATACTTCTCCGCCCGCTCGTGCGCCAACGCGGGCGGAAGACCGTAGTAACCGGCCTGATTCACCACCACGTCCAGGCCTTTTTCAAACACGTTGAAGTTGAACTCCTGGGGCACGATTCCAATGTATTTTTTCGCGGCGGGGAAATCCTCGTCCACGTCCACGCCAAACACCCGCACCTTGCCGGACGATTTCTCTACCAGCGAACAGACAATGCCAATGGTGGTGGATTTGCCCGCGCCATTGGGACCCAGCAGCGCAAAAAAGTCTCCCTGCTCCACCTTGAGACTAATGCCCTTGAGGGCCTCAAAGCCGCCGGCATATACTTTGCGGAGGTCATCTATCTGCAGTGCTGGTATCATCGTAAATAAACGTGTCGCATGGCCCTGGAAGCGCGCCATTGTACCCGGAATCAAGCGGAAAACGACCCTGACCCATGAATGACCAGCAGTATCTCAGCCATAGCATTACCCAGTTGGCGGACTTTGCCAGCCGCTTGTCGGAACAGGCGGCCCATCTGCCGGAAGAGGACCCGCTGCGCGATCTGGCAGCAGCCTTCAAGGCGCTGGCTGACGGCCAGGAGGATATCTACCGGATTGGACCATTACTGGTCAGCAGGTTGTTTACCACCTACCCCGAGCTGGCGCCGTTGTTCCCCAGAGAACTGCTGTGGTTCTTCGGGGGCGACTGCCTGCACTTTATGCCCGACGACGAAATAGACCAGCATCAGCGGCTGGAGGAACTGCGCATTGAAGCAGCGGCTGCAGGTGAGGTAATCGACCTCAACGAGGCTCGCGCCGGCTTGAAGCGTGCCCACTGAGGCAAACCGCGCGCGGACGCGCGCTATCCAGGCCATCGAGGGAATTACCATGCTCGGAGTTCTAGTGACGCTGTTGCAGGCACTGGTATTCACCACGGCAGCAGCCGCGCCTGCGATTGCAGATGACTCGAGCGCTGCCGAACGCAATGTTGCTGAGGCACGGGGGGTGGTGACGCAGTTCGCGGGGATGCTCAAGCCACTTTTGCAGAGCGAAATCCAGGCCGTTGGCCCGGTGAACGCCATTCACGTATGCGCCGAAAAGGCACCTGAACTGGCGCAAACGCTGCGGGAGGAAACTGGCTGGCACATTCGCAGGGTAAGCCTGCAGCCGCGCAATCCGGGTGCGCGTCCGGACGTATGGGAGACGGAACAGCTCAGGCAGTTTGCGGCCGAGCGCAGGGCGGGCGCAGCACCCTCGGAGCTGAATACCTACCTGCTCGGTGCCGATACCTTCCGCTACATGCAGGCGCAAATCACCGATGGCCTCTGCCTGCTATGCCACGGGGACTCCCTCGACCCGGCGATTGAGCACGCGTTGCAGCAGCGCTATCCGGAGGATAAGGCAACCGGGTACAAGCTGGGTGATGTGCGCGGCGCAATCAGCCTCAGCAAGCGTGTCGCCCCTGTCGATAACGATGCCGTAGGGTCGCCATAATATGCCCCTGTCGCAAGGCGCCCCGACGCTTGACGACGTCACGGTGGCTCCCTACAATGCGCGCCACTCGTTTGAGTCCGATGTGTCCCCTTCGTCTAGTGGCCCAGGACCCTGCCCTTTCACGGCAGTAACAGGGGTTCGAACCCCCTAGGGGACGCCACTCACCGAGCCCTTTACCACGGCGGTGGCTAAACGCAATGGCATGCGGGAATAGCTCAGTTGGTAGAGCGCAACCTTGCCAAGGTTGAGGGGGGGCGCCCAGCCTCGCCGGTTCCGGCGACACCACGGCGGTGGCTAAACGCAATGGCATGCGGGAATAGCTCAGTTGGTAGAGCGCAACCTTGCCAAGGTTGAGGTCGCCGGTTCGAACCCGGTTTCCCGCTCCAGCCCTTCACGCTCCAATTCACTTCGCCTGATCTTTGTCCAGCTCGATCGACACGCTGTTGATGCAATAGCGCAGGCCAGTAGGCGCGGGGCCGTCCTCGAAGACATGGCCCAGGTGAGCACCGCACTGCCTGCACATGACCTCCGTGCGCAGCATGCCATGACTGCTATCGCGCGCCTCCTCGATCACACCCTCGCTCGCGGGCTGGAAAAAGCTGGGCCAGCCACAGCCGGCATCGAACTTGGTCTCTGACAGAAACAGGGCTTCGCCGCAACAGCGGCAGTGATACACGCCCTCTTCCGTGCAATCCCAGTACTTCCCCGTGAACGGTCGCTCAGTGCCTTTCTGGCGACAGACATGGAATTCTTCATCACTGAGTTTGTCTCGCCAGTATTCGTCGTCATGCATTCGGCCGCCCTCGCTAGCTCGCCAATTTGGCATAGCGTACACTACCCGACTATCGCTCTCTACAGGCCCCGGGCGCCATGGCGGATCTGCATATCGACGATTTCTATCGGGATGTCGGGCACATCTTTCAGCATCTGTATGCGCTTTTCCCGCGCAAAAGCGTGCTGTATGTCGAAGACATCTGCGGCCCGGATGAGCCGGACGAATTCGGCCTGCATCATCCACGTTTCCAGGCCTGCTTCAGTGCAATGCTGTGGCTGGGCGATCATGATTACCTGCTGTTTGACAGCACCATAGGACAGGAGGCGCTGGATCAGGCGGTACTCACGCAGAAATCATTCCTGTTGCTCACCGCGCCTTCGGATCTGCAGCTTGCCGAGCCGCCCGGACCTCCACCCCACCCCCCCAGCGTTTCAGCGCAGGCAAGCAGCAACGTCGCGCAACTGCGGCAGGCACTGAAAAGCGCGTCTAGCATCCAGATTACCCAGTGCGTCACGTATTTGTTGTCGCGCCCGCCAATCGGCGCACGCTGAAGGCTCTTGGGCCCCTTGTCGGCGAGGCCGGTCAGGGACTCAGGGATCAATCAACCCCGCGTGCGGGTATTTGTCATTCACGGCGCATGAACCACATAGCGACAACCCATTGCCTCAACGAGCGCCACGGCTTCAGCATCAAGATCAACGCCGCTCACGGTGCTGCCCGCCAGCTCTCGCCGCTCGGGGTATTCACGTCGCAGCCTGTCGAAACCCTGCGGCGCTGGCGCCATTGCGTTTGGCGCCACCGCCTGTCGCAACAGGGCGTCATCGGCAGCGATGTCATAGCGCGCAGTGAGCAAAAACCTGAGCAGTTGTGCCCCCGCGAGCCCCGGCCGTACCCATAGCACATTCGTTGCGGGGGCAACGGCGATATTCCCGGGCAGCATGCACCGCATGTGGGCCGCAAGCGCAGCACAGAGCATCTGCGTTGCACGCAACTTGCCGTCGTAGCTGTAGCCTGCAATGTGAGCCGTTCCCAGACTGACGTAGTCGAGCAGCGCTGCGTTGATATCCGGCTCACCCTCCCACACATCCAGCACTACGGCCGGCCCCTGGCGCCGCCGCAAGTGTCTCAGCAGCGCGGCATTGTCGACCACGCTCCCGCGACTGGCATTGATCAGCAGGCTCTGCGGTGCTATTGCTTCGAGCTCGGCCAGGTGAATGAGATGCCTGCTCGGCCAGGGCTTGCGGTGCGTGAGTTCGCAGTGCAGGGAAATAACATCACACCCCAGGACAGTGGCGAAATCTGCCGCGTTCGGCACGGATTCCCGCGGCAGCCATGGGTCGTAAACGCAACTGGCAATACCCAGTGCATGCAACCGGGAAACCAGCGCGCGGCCTATGTGTCCGTAGCCGACAACTCCCACCCGGCCATCGTCCAGCAGACGTTCAAGCATACCGTCACAGTGGGCAATGGCGGCAAGAACGTATTCGACAACAGAGTTCGCATTGGCTCCCGGCGCGTGCGCAAAACCTACACCCCGGCTACTCAGGTAGTCCCGGTCGATATGTTCCAAGCCACTGGTCGCCGTGCCGACAAACCGCACACTGCTGCGCTCAAGCAGGCCGGCATGCACCGGCGTGACCGATCTCACCAGCAGGGCATCCGCCTCTGCGACCCTCTCTGCGCTGAGCTCTCTGCCGCGAAAGCGTTGCACACGAAACGTCGGGCCGAGGGTCGCTTCCACCTGCGGAATATTCTCATCCGCCAGAACGAGCATGCTCACGGCCCTTCGCTACCTGTGCTCAACTGTCGGTAGCGGCGCGCCGGCCCGGCGCCGATCCCCAACTCCTCAAGGTAGGCGGCCGCGGCTTCAAGATTTTTGGCGCTACGAACAAAACGCGGTACCGCGCTAACCTCCGGAACCCGCTCTTCCAGGCCGGTAAGCTGGCGCGCCAGCAATACCTGCGCCCAGTGGGTCTGCAGGCGCATCGCGATACCGGCGGCCCCACGCAACTCGAGTTCGGCAATACGCCCCAGCCCGTTGGCCAGGGCATCCAGATCCTCGAAGGACTGCAATAGTTTCGCCGCGGTCTTCGCGCCTACGCCGGGCACGCCGGGAATGTCATCGATCTTGTCACCCACCAGTGCCTGATAATCCGCAAACTGCTCTGGACGCACCCCGAACCGCGCGGTGAACGCAGCCGCATCCAGCAACTCTCCCTGGGCAAAATCCCACCAGTTGTCTTTCTCACCGACTATCAATTGCCCGAGATCCTTGTCTCGCGTGACCACCGTGACCGGACGGCCCTGTTCGCGGCACAGGCGTGCCAGACTCGCCAGATAATCGTCCGCTTCGTAACGCGAGCCACCGTAGCAGGGGATGCCCAACAGTTCGGTGAGCTTGCGACAGGCGGCAAGCTGAAACGCCAGAGCCTCGTCGGGGAGTATTCGGCTGCTTTTGTAATCCGGATAAATATCGTTGCGGTAGTTGCTGTGAAGGCTTTCGTCGAAGGCCGCGGCACAGCACTCGGGAGTTCCCGCCTGCGCCAGGAAATCCGCGAGAAAGCCAGCGTAGCCATACACCGCCTGCAGCGGCATGCCATCGGCGGTATGCCAGCGATCAGGCAGGGAAAACCAGGCCCGAAAAATGTAGATGCTGGCATCGATCAGCCACGCGCGTTCGGCTTGCATCAACGGATATCCGCCGCCAGGAAGCTGAGCTGCGATGGCGCCAGCAGCGTGCCAAACTCCCTGCACAGGGCACAGTAGAACTGCTCTGCCCGCTTAGGCAGGCCTGCGCGCTGCCAGTACAGCGCCTGCGCGACCACGCGCTGCGCGAAGCTGGACGTGTCTGGCACCTCCCCGCTGTGCGGGTCAAAATTATCAGCGCTAAGTTGAAAACTGGCACCGCAGGCCTGGGAGAAGAACCATTCCAGGGCCTGTGGCTTGTCTTCTACCGCCTCGAACTCGCGCTGCGCCGCGGCGCTCCGCCCCTGGGCGGCATACCAGTAGCCGAAGTCGGGCAGTTCGCGCCGCGCCTCACCGGCTATACACCAGTGCGCCGTCTCATGCAGTGCACTGGCGAAAAAGTCCTCGCGATAGAACAACAAATGCTGCCGCTGTTCCCCCTGGGCCGGCTGGTAGCAGGGTTCTGCCGCGCCCCCCAGCAGACGTGTGCGATGGCTGTTACCAAAGCACTTGAGAAACACGCGCTCCACCCGCGCACTGGTAAACCCTCCCTCGTTCGGTACGTTCGGGCCCTCTTCGGCGTGCGCTGGCAGAGCCTGCCGCTGGCCTACCGGTGAAGGGCTCACTTGTCTTCGCCCTTGCGCAACAGATAGCGAAAATCCTTCTCATTCTGTGTCTGTAACAGCAAATCGTGGCCGAGAAACAGGCAGAACTTCGGGATATCGCGCTGAGTAGAGGGGTCGGTGGCCAGCACTTCAAGCGTTTCACCTGTTGCCATATCGCGCAGTTTGTTATGCAGCAACATCACCGGCTCTGGGCAGAGCAGACCACAGGTGTCCAGCGTATGATCCGGCTGTTCAGTCATGCCTAACCCCCGTCAACTGTCGAGCAACAGCGCAGCGGCATCGGCCGCAACGAGGTCCCACTGCTCGCTCTCGCTTTCAAACAGCAGGCGCACCTCGCCCTGCGCCACCCGACGCTCGAGGTGCTGCACTTTTTCATCCAGCGAAAGTTCCCGCTCGCCGTAATCCGTCCCATCACGGGTGACATACTCCTCCAGCAGGGAGCGATACACGGGCTGCGGCAATCGCTGGCAGGGTACCTCAATGTACTGGGGCATAAGCGGGGGGCCCTCCTTCTGATGCAGGTGCATGCGCGTTACTATACGGCCTCGTATCCCCATTGTGGAGAGCAGTGCCGTGCAGCCCATGCAGACCTCATACATTGTCACTTTTATCGGGGACGATCGCCCCGGACTCGTGGAAGCGCTCTCTGCTGCAGTTGAAGAGAACGGCGGCAACTGGCTGGAGAGCCGCCTCGCGCAACTCGCTGGCAAGTTTACCGGGCTGGTGCGCATATCGCTTCCCAGAGAACAGGGCGCTTCTCTGGAACTGGCTCTGAAGCAACTGGCGGAATCCGGCCTGAGCGTGCGTGTGACCGAGGTCGCCGACCCCCTTCCCGCCGAGCACACTGGGCGCAACATCAGCCTCAGCGTTATCGGCCCCGACAGACCGGGCATTGTGCGCGAGATTGCGCACGCGCTGAGCGCCCGGCTTATCAACGTGGTGGAAATGGAAAGCGGCGTCAGCAGCGCCCCGATGAGCGCCGAACTCCTGTTTCAGGCCGAGATTGTGGCAACCATTCCCGAAGACGCCGATATGCTCAACCTGCAGGAGTCGCTGGAGGAAATCGCAAACCATATGGCGCTGGATATAGAGCTCTCTTAAGGTATAGCGGTTTACCAGGGCTCGCTGTCGTCTCGCAGGAACCTGCGAATACCTATCCAGATGGCGGCGAACACCGCCGCCAATAAGATGATCGCCAGCACCACCAGCACGGTTGCAAGCAGCAACTCCTTGATTTCGTCGCTTGAAATGCCGAACTGATCCATCGCCGCCCATATGAGTGCGGCCATCGCGGCCACGCCGAGCGCGATCGTGCGGTAATAGCGACGACTGCCCCGACTCACAACAACAGCCTATTTATCCGCGGGCGCGGCGGCTGGAATGGTCGGAGTAGCGCACTGTACATCCATATTCTGCGCCCGATGTCGCAGCATATGATCCATCAGGACTATCGCCAGCATCGCTTCTGCAATTGGCGTCGCCCGGATGCCCACACAGGGGTCGTGTCGGCCGTGGGTTGCAATCTCTGTGGGGTTGCCGTCGAGATCGATCGTGGCACCGGGCTGGCGAATACTGGAGGTGGGTTTCAGCGCCAGGCTCACAGTTATATCCTGACCGCTGGAAATCCCGCCCAGAATACCGCCCGCATTGTTGCCGATGAAACCTTCCGGCGTCAGCAGGTCGCGATGTTCGCTGCCATGCTGGACAACAGCCGCGAACCCCGCTCCTATTTCCACGCCCTTCACCGCGTTGATGCCCATCATCGCGCCGGCGATATCCGCATCCAGGCGATCAAATACCGGCTCGCCCAGACCCGGCGGCACGCCCGACGCGACCACTCTGATACACGCACCGATGGAGTCTCCGCGCTTGTTGAGCTCGCTCATGAACGCCTCCATCTCCGCAACCTTCCCGGCATCCGGACAGAAAAACGGGTTGGTTTCCACCACATCCCAATCCAGCGTGGAAACCATGATGGGGCCGAGTTGCGCCAGATAGCCGCGCACCTGAATGCCATAGCGCGTGGCGAGGTATTTTTTGGCGATAGCACCCGCTGCCACCCGCATTGCCGTTTCGCGCGCAGAGGATCGGCCGCCACCGCGATAGTCACGCATACCGTATTTCTGGGTATAGGTGTAATCCGCGTGTGCCGGGCGGAAACGATCCTTGATGTTGGAGTAATCCTTCGAGCGCTGGTCGGTGTTTTCGATCAGCAGACCGATGGAAGTGCCGGTGGTTACACCGTCGAAAACGCCGGAGAGTATCTGCACTTCATCCGCCTCGCGGCGCTGCGTGGTAAAGCGCGAGGTACCGGGCTTGCGGCGGTCGAGGTCGCGCTGCAGGTCTGCGCTGCCTAGCGGCAGGCCGGGCGGACAGCCATCCACGATGCAACCCAGCGCCGGGCCGTGACTTTCGCCGAAACTCGTCACTGTAAACAGTTTACCAATGCTGTTGCCCGCCATAGTGCTCTCGTCGTGCGTCGCGTGAAATGCCGTATTATACGGCGTATCGACCCCAGCTTGCGCTGTAATCTTGCCACTCCCGGGCTGTCATCGCGAATACGCCATCCCCACCGTTGGCAAACTCCACCCAGGTGAACGCCACCTCCGGAAATGCTGCTTCCAGCGCTTCCCCGCTATTACCCACTTCCAGCAACAGCAGTCCGTGTGGCTCCAGATGAGCCCCTGCCTGCGCCAGAATACGTCGCGTGATGTCCAGGCCGTCATCTCCCGAACCGAGCCCCAGGGCCGGTTCTGCGCGATACTCCGCGGGCATGGCCGCGAGATCCCGGGCGTCCACATAGGGTGGATTACAGAGAATGATGTCGTAGCGCTCACGCGCGAGACTGTCGAACAGATCCGAGTGCAGGATTCGGACCCGCTTTCCCAACCCGTGCAGTGCGGTATTCTCACGCGCGAGGGTCAGTGCGGCAGCGTCGATGTCGGCCAGATCTACGCGCACACCAGGCAGGTAATGCGCCGTCGCCAGCCCGATGCAGCCACCACCGCAGCACAGATCGAGAACCCTGCGTGGCGCGGGACCGGCATACCAGGGTTCAAAGTGCTCGAGTATCAGCTCCGCAAGCGGAGAGCGCGGCACCAGCGCGCGCGCATCACAACGAAATTCAAGGCCCGCAAACCACGCCTTGCCCAACAGGTAAGGCAGGGGAACACGCGCTTCGACGCGACGCACCAACAGACTTTGCAGGCGCTCTATCTCGGCCGGCTCAAGCGGCCGGCTCAATACCGAATCATCGCTATCCGCCGGCAAACCGAGCGCGCCAAGTACCATCTGCACGGCCTCGTCCCAAGGGTTATCCGTACCGTGTCCAAAACACACACCGGCCGTATCAAGCGCCTCGCAGACTGCTGTCAATGCTGCGCCCACGGTGGCGGTGTTCAGGGATATTTTGCATGCGGCTTTCACTGGGGAAGTTTAGCGTATAAGCGGCGCGGCGGCTAAGCTCCGGCCGGCCCTGTTGTCGATTGCCTTGCCATGGGCAGGTTGCTACTATCGCTGCGCGCTAGCGCAATGCAGTCACGTACGGAGTCACTTCAATGGAACAGCACTGGGCGGAGATCATTAAAGCCATCGGCGAGGATACGACTCGACCCGGCCTGGTTGATACACCCAAGCGGGCGGCGGCTGCGTTTGAGTTTTTGACGCGTGGTTACGGGCAATCCGTGGAAGATGTGGTCAACCGTGCGCTGTTCCCCTCAGATTCCAGCGAGATGATTCTGGTACAGGACGTTGAGTTGTACTCATTGTGCGAACATCACCTGCTGCCATTTATCGGCAAATGCCACGTGGCCTATATTCCGACAGGCCAGGTGCTTGGGCTTTCCAAGGTCGCGCGCATTGTGGATGTGTTCGCTCGCAGACTGCAGATTCAGGAATCACTCACCACGCAGATTGCCGAAACCATTATGCAGGTGACAGAGGCGCAAGGTGTCGGCGTTATCATTGAAGCCCAGCACATGTGCATGATGATGCGCGGAGTGGAAAAGCAGAACTCGCTGATGAAAACTTCAGCCATGCTGGGGTCGTTCCGCACTGAACAGAAAACCCGCGATGAGTTTCTGTCGCTACTGCAACTGAAACGCTAGCGCGAACCTGCCCTTAACCCGGCTCGATGGTTTCCGCTTCCAGTTCTACCGCTGAATCAACCGTCATTTCCAGCAGATCGATGTGCAGGTAGTGGCGATCGCTCGTGCGTGACCCTGCGTAGATTGCCAACCGATACGCTGGCTCACCCTCGATGGCATACACACGATAGCGCTGCATTTCCTGCCTGCCGTACAGCACCCGCTGGTTGAACACACGGTTGGCCCACTGTGCAGGATGGCCGCAGGATCGGCCCTCACAGCTAAACAGCTCTTTGCTGCCCGGTATTTTTTGCAGTTCGGCAACGAACTCCTGCATTACCTCTATCGCCGAAAAACCGTCGATGATCTGCCAGGTATAACGCGAGAGATAGCCGGAAACACGCTCGCTGGCCTCAAACTGCCAGGCGCCGCCGAATTTCTGGATCGGACCGAGCCCGATCTCGTGATCGGCAACCTCGAGTTTATTCGTGTCCTTCTGCACCGCATGCGGGTATTTATCGAGCGCCATTACCAGAGCTTGTGGCGTTGCTGTTGCCGGCGCTGGCGCTGCCAGCGCCGCCTGCGCGAAAATTAGCGCTGTCGCAGAGAAAATCCGTACCCAGGTTCGTGTCATGTGATCTCGCGTTGTGTGCCGTCTGTGAAAAATTGCATTATCGCCTGCGCGGCGTCGTCCACTCCCTGTTCCATGTGGAAGTGGTGCCCTCCCTCAATAGTCGCAGTGCGGATGTCAGGAATATGCTGCCGCGCCTGCCCAGCCATCAAGGCCCGAAATTCTTCCGGCGTATTCTCCGCCAGAAGCAGCAGCACCGGCATAGTCAATGCAGACAATACTGCCCGAATCTGAGCCTCAGTCAATTTTACTGCCGAGGCGCTCTGCAAACGCGGATCGGTTGTCCATGTTACGCCCCCTTTACATCGGCGCAGATTCCGCTCAACCAGTGTCAGGGCAATCTCAGGAGACAGCCCTCGGGCCACGCGGCTGCGCGTTGCCTCTTTGGCCGTGGCAAAAATCCTTGCCTCACGCTCTGACAGGGCTCGCTTGTCGATCAGCGCGCGACGCATCTGTCCCACAAACTCTTTCTCCGGCACGGGATCTGGCGCGACCGCGTCCAGCATCACGAGGCGCGTCACGCGCTCGGGAAAAGCGGAGGCCAGCAGCCCGGCAATGATCGCCCCGCGGGAATGACCCACAAGCTGACACTGCTGCCAACCCAACGCATCCATCACACCCAGAATTTCCGGCAGATCGTCCCATATCTGATAACTCGCATCGGCCGAGCGATGATCACTGCGACCGTGACCGCTGAGATCCAGCGCGACCACATGACAGCCCGTGAGTCGCGGTCCCAGCGAGGCAAAACTGGCGGCGTTGTCCAGCCAGCCGTGCAGTGCCAGGACTGGCCGCTCGCCCTGTTTACCCCAGGACAAGCCCCCCAACCGCAGACCATTAACCTCCCAACTCAGAGGCAGTGGCTCAGCCGCACTCACAGGGAAGGCTCACAATCGGGGGGCGACGCCCGGAACAGCAAGCGCGCGGCTCCCTGTGCGGGTATGTCCATTTCCAGAGTGGCAAAAGCGCCGGGGCTTAGCGCCGGTACGCGCCCGGCATCGTCCAGCCAGCGGCTGATGAGACGCGATACAAGGGGCTGATGCGAAACTATCAGGATGTGGCCGGGGGCGGATACTACCGCAGGGAACCGCGGCTGCAACCACGTCTCGACGCTATTTGCGGTGACGCCAGGCTGCAGTGCGTCGACGGCTTCGGCGAGGGGCGTCTGCAGCGTACTCGAAAGGATATCGGCGGTTGCCATGGTGCGGATCCAGGGGCTGCTGTACAGCGTATCGGGCGGCGGCAGTTCCCTCTGGCGACAGGCGGTTGCGAGCGCCTGTCCCGCGCACTCTACATCCCGTTCGCCACGCGCCGTCAGCCGGCGCGCATAATCACTCGCCGCATCGGCCGCTTCACCGTGCCTGAACACCGTCAGAATCAAAATATCCCTCGCATTTCCTGCCAGGTGCACAGCATAACATCGACACCGGCTGCATATACCCTGGCCGCTTCACGATAGCGAGGGGCGGACCCTGCGACGGAGCCGGCAACGTCAGCTTTTGCCCAGCTGTATCAGCAGCTTGTTCAGCCGTGCAACGTAGGCAGCAGGGTCCTCCAGTTGCCCCCCCTCCGCCAGGCTCGCCTGATCAAAGATAACGCTGGCGAGGTCTGCAAAACGCTCCTCGTCCTGCTCTGCATCGAGCATCTGCGACAGCGGGTGGGCCGGATTGATTTCCAGAATGGGTTTGCTTTCTGGCACCGGCTGCCCTGCCGCCTCCATGATGCGGCGCATCTGGGCGCCCATATCAAACTCACCCACTACGAGACAGGCCACGCTATCCGTGAGCCGGTGTGTTGCCCGTACCTCGCTGACCCGGTCCTGCAGCACACTGCCAAGACGTTCGATCAGTGCTTCCGATTCCTTGGCGATTTTTTCCTGTTCGGCCTTGTCTTTCTCGGAATCGGCTGCAAGATCGAGCTCACCCCGAGCGACATCCTGTAGCGCCTTGCCATCGAACTCCTGCAGATGATTCATCAACCAGTCGTCTACCCGGTCGGAAAGCAGCAACACTTCTATTCCCTTCTTGCGAAACACTTCCAGGTGCGGGCTGTGCTTCGCGGTCTTGAAGTTTTCAGCGACCACGTAGTAAATCTTGTCCTGGCCTTCCTGCATGCGCCCGACATAGTCTTCCAGCGATTGATCCTGCTCCTGCGCATCTGTATGCGTGGTGGAGAACCGCAGGAGTTTTGCAATCTTTTCCTTGTTGGCGAAGTCTTCGGCGGGCCCTTCCTTCAACACAGGACCGAAGGCTTTCCAGAAGGTGCTGTAGTCACTCTGGTCCTTCTTCTTCGCCATTCTCGCGAGCATGTCCAGCACTCGCTTGGTGAGTGCGCTGCGCATTGCATCCACTGCCGGATCCTGCTGCAACAACTCGCGCGACACATTCAGCGACAGATCGTTGGAATCCACTACGCCCTTGACGAAGCGCAGATAGAGAGGCAGGAACTGCTCCGCATCGTCCATGATGAACGTGCGCTGCACATACAGCTTCAGGCCTCGCGTCATATCGCGATTCCACAGGTCGAAGGGCGCCTTGGCGGGAATGTAGAGCAGGCTGGTGTACTCCAGCTTGCCTTCTACCTTGTTGTGGCTCCAGGTCAGCGGCGCTTCGAAATCGTGCGAAACATGCTGATAAAATGCCTTGTATTCTTCTGCGCTTATCTCCGAACGACTGCGCGTCCAGAGTGCTGTGGCCTCGTTCACCGTTTCGAATTCGACCCCGGTGTCCGCCTCTTTCTCGTCGTCTTCACCTTCGGCGGCTGGCGGCGCGGGTGGCTTTGCCATCATTACGGGTACGGAAATGTGATCGGAGTATTTCTTGATGACGCTGCGAACTCGCCAGTCGTCGGCGAACTCCTGGCAATCCTTTTTAAGATGGAGGGTGATACTCGTACCATGTTCTTCGCGGTCAAGCTGTTGTACAGAGAACTCAGATTCCCCGTGGCTTTCCCACAGTACGCCCTCCGACGGGGCTTCGCCGGCCTTGCGCGTATGCACTTCTACCCGCTCGGCCACGATGAACGCGGAGTAGAAACCTACGCCGAACTGCCCGATAAGCTGTGAATCCTTTTTCGCGTCACCGGTGAGATTATCGAGGAAGGCAGCGGTACCGGACTTGGCAATGGTACCGAGGTTCTCCACCACTTCATCGCGGTTCATCCCTATGCCATTGTCGCTGACCCGAACCGTGCCAGCTTCCTTGTCTACCTCTACCCGAATTTCGAAATCGCTCTGCCCTTCCAGCAGAGAGTCATCAGACAGCGCCGCAAAGCGCAGCTTGTCGATCGCATCCGACGCATTGGAAATCAGTTCGCGAAGAAAAATCTCCTTGTTGCTATACAGCGAGTGAATCATCAGGTGAAGCAACTGCTTCGCCTCGGTCTGGAAACCCAGCGTTTCTTTCTCTACCTGTGCGGTCATTGCTACCTCATCTGTGGCAATCGGGGAACGCCCGTAACACAGAGCATGTGGGGTCACAGCCATGGATTTTCAAGGGGCCCCGGCGCGATTGCCTGCCCGGGCCTTCAGCCACACAAAAAAAGGGCCTGCTCAAAGGCAGGCCCCGCGATAGCGCAATGCGATGAGAGCGGCGTTACCAGCCGGTTACGCTAGCCAGGCCTGAGCCAATCTCGGCCAGGCTGCGCACCGTTTTCACGCCAGCATCTTCCAGAGCGGCAAATTTCTCGTCGGCGGTACCCTTGCCACCTGAGATAATGGCGCCCGCGTGCCCCATGCGTTTGCCTTTGGGGGCGGTAACACCGGCGATGTAGGAGACTACCGGCTTGGAGACGTGCTCTTTGATATACGCCGCGGCTTCTTCCTCCGCCGTGCCCCCGATCTCGCCGATCATGACAATCGCCTCGGTAGCTGAATCCTTCTCGAACAACTCAAGAATATCGATGAAGTTGGACCCGGGAATGGGGTCTCCACCAATACCCACGCAGGTGGACTGGCCAAACCCGGCATCCGTGGTCTGCTTCACCGCCTCATAGGTCAGCGTGCCCGAACGGGAAACGATACCCACTTTGCCCGGCAGGTGAATATGGCCCGGCATAATGCCGATCTTACACTCACCGGGGGTGATAACACCCGGGCAATTCGGGCCGATCAGGCGCACTCCCAGTTCGTCGCACTTGAGCTTGGCCTGCAACATGTCCAGCGTGGGAATGCCCTCGGTGATGCACACGATCAGCCTGACACCGCCATTTGCTGCCTCGAGGATGGAATCCTTGCAGAAAGCGGCCGGCACGTAGATCACCGATGCATCTGCACCGGTTGTGGCTACCGCCTCGCGTACGGTGTTGAACACGGGCAGCCCCAGGTGCTCCTGGCCGCCCTTCCCGGGCGTAACACCGCCCACCATCTGCGTGCCATAGGCAATGGCCTGTTCCGAGTGGAAGGTGCCCTGTGAGCCGGTGAAACCCTGGCAGATTACCCGCGTGTTTTTATCAATCAGGATACTCATTTGGCCGCACCTCCCGCTGCTTTGACTGCCTGCTCCGCAGCGTCCGTGAGGCTGGTTGCAGCAATAATATTCAAACCGCTATCTGCCAGAACCTGTTGTCCCAGCTCGGCATTATTTCCCTCGAGGCGCACGACAACCGGCACTTCCACGCCGATTTCCTCCACCGCGCCGATCACGCCTTCGGCGATCAGGTCACAGCGGACGATACCGCCAAAAATGTTGATCAGAACTGCTTTGACATTGTCATCCGAAAGAATGATCTTGAAGGCTTCGGACACGCGCTCCTTGGTGGCGCCGCCACCCACATCGAGGAAATTGGCGGGAAAACCGCCATGCAGGGCCACGATGTCCATGGTTCCCATGGCCAGCCCGGCGCCGTTTACCATGCAGCCGATGTTGCCATCGAGGGCGACATAATTCAGTTCCCATTTGGCTGCATGCGCCTCGCGCTCATCGTCCTGTGACGGATCGTGCATCTCGCGCAGTGCCGGCTGACGGTACAGGGCATTGCCGTCCACGCCGATCTTGGCGTCCAGGCAATGCAGGTTGCCCTGCTCGGTGATCACCAGAGGGTTCACCTCGATCAGGGCCAGGTCCTTTTCCTCAAACAGCTGCGCCAGACCCATGAAAATCTTGACGAACTGCTTGATCTGGTCGCCCCGCAAACCGAGCTGAAAAGCGAGATCACGGCCCTGGTAAGGTTGCGGTCCAACCAGCGGATCGATAACGGCGCGCAGTATTTTCTCGGGTGTTTCCTCCGCGACTTTCTCGATTTCCACCCCGCCCTCGGTAGAGGCCATGAACACAATGCGCCTTGAGGAACGGTCAACCACTGCGCCGAGATACAACTCCTCCGCAATGTCGGTGCAGGACTCTACCAGAATCTTGCTCACCGGCTGGCCATGCTCATCGGTTTGGTAGGTCACGAGATTCTTGCCCAGCCACTGCTCGGCAAATGCCCGGATTTCATCAACGCTCTTGACCAGCTTAACGCCGCCGGCCTTGCCCCTGCCGCCCGCATGAACCTGCGCTTTTACGACCCACATTTCGCCGCCAATCTTTTCTGCAGCGGCGGCCGCCTCATCGGCTGAGTCCACCGCGTATCCCTTGGATACCGGGAGCCCATACTCGGCAAACAGCTGTTTGCCTTGATACTCATGAAGGTTCATGTTTTGTCCTGTGTTGTTTGCTGCTCTGGTGAATTTGGGCTCTGGCCGGCATGGGACTGGTCGGCACCTTCGACGGCAGGGCTCTGCTATAACGCGCCAGCGGCGCGAATTCTAACTGCGCTTCTTGCGATTGGCGATATGTATGGCGTGTCCATCCACTGCCAGTGCAGCTTCGTGAACCGCCTCGGACAACGTCGGATGTCCAAACACGGTCAGCGCAAGATCCTCAGCGCTTGATCCGAACTCCATTGCGATGACCACCTGCTGCACCAGGTCTGCTGCGGACGGACCCACTACGTGACATCCCAGAATACGGTCTGTCGCGGCATCCGCGAGCATTTTCACCATGCCCTCGGAATCGTTTGCAGCCAGCGCCCTGCCGGACGCTGCGAAGGGAAATACACCGGCTTTGTACTCGACTCCTTCCGCCTTGAGTTCCTGTTCCGTCCTGCCCACCGCTGCAACCTCCGGATGCGTGTAAATGACCGACGGGATGCAGTCATAATTCATCTGGGCGGCCTTCCCCGCAATGCGTTCGACGACCATCACGCCCTCTTCGGAGCCCTTGTGTGCGAGCATCGGGCCGCGAACGATATCACCGACGGCATAGACATGCGGTGCCTCTGTTTCGCAGTAATCGTTGACATAGATATAACCGCGCTCGTCGAGACTGATCCCGCTATCGGAAGAAAACAGTTCGCCGGACCGCGGCTTTCTGCCCACGGCAACGATAAGCCGGTCAAAGGTTTCAACATGTTCGCCGTCGGCGTCGGTGAAGGTAACTTCCACAGCATTATCTTTTACCTCCGCTCCCGTGACGCGGGTTCCGAGACGAATATCCAGACCCTGCTTGCCAAAGATCTTCTGCGCCTCCCGCGCGATCTGTACATCCATCATTGGCAAAAATTCATCCAGCGCTTCGAGCATGACAACCTCTGAACCCAGCCTGCGCCAGACGCTGCCAAGCTCGAGACCTATCACGCCCGCGCCGATCACGCCCAGTCGCCGCGGCACTTCAGCCAGCTCCAGGGCGCCTGTGGAGTCGACAATGAACTCACCGTCCACGGGCGCGACCGGGATATTCACCGGCAGCGACCCCGCGGCGACAATCACATGGCCCGCCTCGAGCACGCGCACCTTGCCCTCTGCATCCGTGACTTCCACCTTGGCACCCGCGATCACGCGGCCGGTGCCCGCTATGGCAGTGACGCCATTGTGCTTGAACAGGCCGGCGATGCCGTCCGTGAGCTGGTCTACCACTTTCTGTTTGCGCTTCTGCATAGCGGGAATATCGGCCACCGGGTCGTTCACGACGATTCCGTGCACAGCGAAGCTGTCGCGTGCCTCGGCAAACTTGTGGCTGCTGTCCAGCAGTGCCTTGGAGGGTATGCAGCCGGTATTGCAGCAGGTACCACCCAGCAACATCTTGCCATCATCGTTGTGCCACTGCTCCACGCAGGCGGTCGACATACCCAGCTGCGCCGCCTTTATAGCCGCAACGTAACCGGCGGGTCCGGCACCAATGATTACCACATCAAATTTATCAGCCATCGTGTATTCCGTTTGTCGTTCGCTTGCCAGAGCGGCGCGGTGACGCCCGCCGCTCTCATACTAGAGTTGCAGCAGAATGCGCGCTGGATCCTCGATAAGGTCTTTCACCGCCACCAGAAACTGAACCGCAGTCTTGCCGTCCACCAGGCGGTGATCGTAGGACAGCGCCAGGTACATCATCGGCAGTACAACCACCTCGCCGTTCACCGCCATCGGGCGCTCCTGGATCTTGTGCATACCGAGAATGCCCGTTTGCGGTGGGTTCAGGATGGGCGTTGACAACAGCGAGCCAAATACACCGCCGTTGGTGACGGTGAAAGTGCCACCCGTCATATCCTCGATGGTCAGCTTGTTGTCACGCGCGCGCTTGCCCATGTCGGCGATTGCCGCCTCCACATCAGCGATGCTCATGAAATCGGCGTCACGCATGACCGGCACCACCAGGCCATTTTCGGTAGACACGGCAACACCGATGTCCTGATAGCCGTGATAGACCACGTCGTTGCCGTCGATTGAGGCGTTGACGGCCGGAAAGCGCTTGAGTGCTTCGCAGGCCGCCTTGACAAAGAACCCCATAAAACCGAGCCGGGTGCCGTTGTGTGTTTTCTCAAACTGCTCGCGGTACTTGCGTCGCAGTTCCATTACCGGCGCCATGTTCACCTCGTTGAACGTGGACAGCATGGCGGTTTCCTGCGTGGCGTGCAGCAGGCGCTCCGCAATTTTGGCGCGCATGCGCGTCATCGGTACGCGCCGCTCCACACGCTCGCTGGTGGGCTCAGGCGGCGCGTCGGCAAGCGGGGGATCAGCCGGCGCTGGCGCCGCCGATGACGTGTCTTTTGCAGAGGGCGCCTCACGCTCCTTGAGGTGCTTCAACACGTCCTCTTTGGTAACCCGGCCCCCTTTGCCGCTGCCGGCAATCCGGGCCACATCAAGCCCGTGCTCCTCGATCAGCTGCCGCGCCGCGGGACCTGCCAATCCTGCGGCCGCATCCGATTCTCCAGCGTCCTTGGCGGGCGGCTTTTCCCCGGCGGCTGACGCCGCCTCGGGCTTGGCCTCTGCAGAACGCGTCACCTCACCCGCTTCCATCGTGGCGAGCAGCTGCGCACTCTGAATTGTCTCGCCGGCCTGCACGTGAATTGCGCTGATCACACCATCTTCAGGCGCTACCACCTCCAGCACGACCTTGTCGGTTTCAATCTCCACGATCAACTCATCGCGCGAGACGCTCTCCCCCTCAGCCTTGTGCCATGCGGCGATCTCGCCATCGGCAACGGACTCGGGAAAAGTGGGAGCCTTTATTTCAATTGCCATTCTTTGATCCTTGCACCTAGTTCCAGGGCTTTTCGCCCAGGGCTTCGTCTATGAATTTTTCCAGCTGCGCGAGATGCAGAGCCATGTAACCCGCGGCCGGCGCTGCGGAGGGGTCGCGCCCCACAAACCGCAGATACACCTCCGGGCGGTGCTGGAACAGCACTCTGCGGATATGGTGCTGGCTGGCGTACCAGGCGCCCTGGTTCATCGGCTCTTCCTGGCACCAGATTGCATCGTTAATATTCGGGTAACTCGCCAGAATATTCAGCAATTCGGACTCCGGAAAGGGGTATAGCTGCTCCAGCCGAATGATCGCGATATCACTGATCTCGCGCTCCCGCCGCGCGGCCAGCAGATCGTAGAATACCTTGCCGCTGCACAGGATGATGCGTTTTACTTTCTCCGGATCGAGATCGTCGATCTCGTCGAGCACATTGTAGAAGCGCCCCTGGGCGAGTTCCTCCAGAGTGGAAATGGCTTCCTTGTGACGCAGCAGGCTTTTTGGCGACATCACCACGAGCGGCTTGCGCAGCGGCCGGATGGCCTGTCGCCGGAGCATGTGATAGACCTGCGCGGGCGTTGTCGGCACACACACCTGAATATTGTGCTCGGCACATAACTGCATGAATCGCTCCAGGCGCGCCGATGAGTGCTCCGGGCCCTGCCCTTCATAGCCGTGCGGCAAGAGCATGGTCAGGCCGCAGAGCCGCAGCCATTTATGCTCTCCGCTGGTGATGAACTGGTCTATCACCACCTGCGCCCCGTTGGCAAAATCACCGAACTGGGCCTCCCAGATCACCAACCCCTGCGGACGTGTTGTCGCATAGCCGTACTCAAAGGCCAGAACCGCCTCTTCCGATAGCAGCGAATCGTAGATTTCAAACGTCGCCTGGTCTTCACTGACATGCTGCAAGGGCACCCAGCGCTCGTCAACTTTCTGGTTGTGCAGCACTGCGTGCCGGTGGGAGAAAGTGCCGCGCCCCACATCCTGCCCGGTGATGCGCAGTGGAAAGCCCTCCCGCAACAAGGAGGCATAGGCGAGATTCTCGGCGAAACCCCAGTTTACAGCCATCGCTCCAGCAGCCATCTTGCGTCGATCTTCCAGGATCTTCGACACCTGGCGCTGCAGGGGAAAATTGTCGGGCGGCAGGTTGATATCATGTCCCAGCGCCTGCAGCGACTGCAATTCAATGCGTGTATCGCCTTCCAGCGTCCACTCGTGCCCGAGATAGGGCGTCCAGTCGACGAACAGCGACTTGTTGGGCTCGGATACCAGCCCGCTCACCAGCGATCCGCCGCGATCCAGCGCATCGCGGTATTGATCCATCCACTCCTGCACCGAAGCCTCAGTGACAATCCCGGCCGCTATCAGCTTCTCGCTGTACAGGGTACGCGTAGTCTTGTGTTCGCGAATCCGCTGATACATCTGCGGCTGCGTCACCGCCGGTTCATCCGCCTCGTTGTGCCCGAGGCGCCGGTAACAGACGAGGTCGATCACCACGTCCTTCCTGAACTCCGTGCGGTAATCCACGGCCATTTGCGTCACGAACAATACCGCTTCGGGATCGTCTGCGTTGACGTGAAAGATGGGCGCCTGGACCATTTTGGCCACGTCGGTGCAGTACTCGGTAGAGCGTGCGTCCTCGCGGCGGCTGGTAGTGAAGCCCACCTGGTTGTTCACCACGATGTGGATAGTGCCGCCGGTTTTATAGGCACGGGTCTGCGACATCTGGAAGGTTTCCATTACCACGCCCTGTCCGGCAAAGGCAGCATCCCCGTGCAGGACAATGGGCACCACCAGCTCGCCGGTTTCGTCGCCGCGGCGATCCTGCCGCGCACGCACCGAGCCCTCCACCACCGGGGCAACAATCTCCAGGTGCGAGGGGTTGAATGACAGGGCGAGGTGCAATTCACCTCCCGCGGTCATCACATTGGATGAAAACCCCTGGTGGTATTTCACGTCGCCCGATGTGGTGTACTGCGCGGTGCCCTCAAACTCGGCAAACAACTCGGCGGGGTTCTTGCCCAGCACATTGATCAGCACATTCAGCCTGCCGCGGTGCGCCATGCCGATGACGATTTCCTGCGCGCGATAGGCGCCACAGCGCTGTACGATTTCAGTCAGCAGCGGAATCAGGCTCTCGCCACCCTCCAGCCCGAAACGTTTTGTACCCGGATATTTCGAGGCCAGGGATTTCTCCAGGCCCTCGGCTTCAATCAGCCGGCGCAGCAGCTGCTCGCGAACCTCGGGACCGAAGTCCGGCGCGGATCGCACTGACTCCATGCGCTGCATAATCCAGTGCCGCTCGGCCGTATCGACAATGTGCATGAACTCGGCGCCGATCGTATTACAGTACGTGCGCTCGAGTGCCTCGTGTATCTCCCCGAGAGTGGCATCCGCCTTGCCAATATGCAGGCTGCCGGTCTGGAAAACCGTATCGAAATCGGCCGCCGACAGCTCATGGAAGGCAAGCTCAAGATCGGGCACGTCCTCGCGTGCCACAAGCCCCAGGGGGTCAAGGCTGGCCTTCTGATGACCACGCTGCCGATAAGCCGAGATGAGTTGCACCACCCGGACCTGCTTGCGCTCGTACTCCGTTGCCTGAGAATCATGCGCAACGGTAGCCTCCGTGCGCACGCGCATCTTGCTGATCTGGGCAAAGCGCTCCCGGATGACAGAGTGCGGCACATCCTGAATCTGCATGGTCCCGGATTCGACCAGCGGCAGTTTGTCGAAGTAGTCCCGCCACCCGGCTGGAACGCCGTTGGGGTCTTTCAGGTAACTTTCGTACAGATCTTCCACATAGGTGGCGTTGCCCCCCGCTATATGTGAGGACTGCCACAACGCATCCATGGAGTTTTCAAGCATGACAACCCTTCCCGGGGTCAATAAGTTACGGACGAAACCTCAAGTCAGGTGGCACTTGCGAGCAGCATGTGTCTGATGTGCCCGATAGCGCGAGTCGGATTCAGGCCTTTGGGGCATACATTGACACAGTTCTGGATACCATGACAGCGAAAGACACTGAACGGATCCTCGAGTCGCGACAGTCTTTCTTCAGTCGCCGTATCGCGCGAGTCGGCCAGAAATCGGTAGGCCTGCAGCAGCCCGGCAGGGCCGATGAACTTGTCAGGGTTCCACCAGAATGAGGGGCATGCCGTCGAGCAGCAGGCGCACAGAATACATTCGTACAGACCGTCCAGTTTTTCCCTGTCTTCAGGCGATTGCAGGCGTTCGATTGCCGGCGGCGGCGTGTCGTTCTGCAGATAAGGCTGCACTTTCTCGTACTGGGCGTAAAACTGGCCCATATCCACCACCAGATCACGGATGACCGGCAGGCCCGGCAGCGGCCGCAACACCAGTTTGTTGTTTTTCACCGTCTCCGAGAGCGGCGTGATACAGGCCAGGCCATTCACGCCGTTAATGTTAAGCCCGTCCGAACCGCACACGCCCTCACGGCAGGAGCGCCGGAAAGTGACGCTGGTATCCTGCGTTTTGATCAGCTCCAGTACATCGAGCACCATGATATCCTTGCCGCCGGTATCGACCTGGATATCCTGCATGTAAGGCTCGCTGTCGGTTTCCGGGTTATAGCGATAGATGCTTACTTCCAACATCGTCTTTGCCTCTCAATAAGTCCGAATTTTCGGCTGGAAGGTCTCCACCGTAAGTGGAGTAAAGTTGACTGACCGCTTGCCGAGACGTTTTTCGTTCGGGAAGTAGATGGAATGGCAGAGCCAGTTTTCATCGTCCCGCTCCTGAAAATCCTCCCGGGCATGGGCACCGCGCGATTCCGGCCGCTGCTCCGCAGAGATTGCAGTCGCTTCGGCCACCTCAAACAGGTTCTGCAGTTCCAGTGCCTCGATACGGGCCGTATTGAAGGCATTACTGGTGTCCTTCAGCGCCAGATTCTCGATTCGTTCGCGCATTGCGCCCAGGTGCTGAATCCCCTCGCGCATGAAATCACCCTTGCGAAAAACGCCGAAATGGTTCTGCATGATGTTCTGCAATTGCTTGCGTAACTCGGCGACGTTTTCCGAACCGTTACCCGTGTTCAGTTTTTCCAGGCGGGCGTTGGCTGCTTCCAGGTCACTCTCGCTGGCGTCGCGCATTTCAATGCCGTCTCTCAGAGCCTGCTCAATATGCAGGCCCGAAGCGCGACCGAATACCACCAGATCCAGCAGTGAGTTCCCCCCGAGCCGGTTCGCGCCGTGCACCGACACGCAGGCCACCTCGCCGCAGGCATACAGCCCCGGAATCACGGTGTCATTGCCATTGGCGTCTACCGTCAGGGCCTGACCATGGATATTAGTGGGTATACCGCCCATCATGTAGTGGCAGGTGGGTACAACCGGTATCGGCTCTTTCACCGGATCCGCATGCGCGAAAGTGCGTGACAGTTCGCAAATGCCTGGCAGCCGACTCTCCAGGACTTCTTCCCCGAGGTGGTCCAGCTTCAGGAAGACGTGGTCGCCCTCCGGCCCGCAGCCCCTGCCTTCGAGAATTTCGAGCACCATCGAGCGCGCCACCACATCGCGGCCCGCCAGGTCTTTCGCATTGGGCGCGTAGCGCTCCATGAAGCGTTCGCCGTCCTTGTTGATAAGATAGCCGCCCTCACCCCGGCAACCCTCGGTCACCAGCGTTCCGGCGCCGTAGATGCCGGTGGGATGAAACTGCCACATTTCCATGTCCTGTACCGGCACACCTGCACGCAGCGCCATGCCGACGCCATCGCCGGTATTGATATGCGCGTTCGTGGTGGAAGCATAGATACGCCCCGCCCCCCCGGTCGCAAAAACGGTTGCCTTGGATTTTACATACACCGTCTCGCCAGTTTCCATGCAGATGGCGATCACGCCGACCACGGCTCCGTCCTGATTCTTCACCAGATCGGTGGCAAACCACTCGTTGAAGAATACCGTGTTGTTTTTCATGTTGCCCTGGAAGAGGGTGTGCAGCAGCGCGTGGCCGGTGCGGTCGGCTGCGGCGCAGGTGCGGGCCGCCTGGCCACCCTCGCCATAATTCTTTGACTGGCCGCCGAAGGGACGCTGATAGATCCGCCCCTCTTCAGTGCGCGAAAATGGCAAACCCATGTGTTCGAGCTCGAACACCGCCTCCGGCCCCACGCTGCACATATACTCGATGGCGTCCTGGTCACCGATATAATCAGACCCCTTCACCGTGTCATACATGTGCCAGCGCCAGTCGTCCTCGGGATCGGCAGATGCTATGGCACAGGTAATACCGCCCTGGGCAGACACCGTGTGCGACCGTGTGGGGAAGACCTTGGAGATCACGGCCGTCTTGTAACCCGACTGCGCGAGCTGCAGGGCCGCGCGCATCCCGGCTCCACCGCCACCAACAATCACGCCATCAAAAGATATCGTTCTTAAAGCCGTCATCGATTATGAACCCCAGAGAATCTGGACACCCCAGATCACATAAATAAAAACCATCAGGCCGCATCCAATCTGAAATGCCAGGCGCAGCAGGTTGCCCGTTTTGCCCATCAGACGTTGCGTCAGGTAGTCGGTACCCACCGACCACATGCCGATCCACGCGTGCACGGCCAGCGAGAGAACGGCCAGCAGCGTAAATATCTTCATCCAGGTACGCTCAAACAGTGCATTCCAGGCCGCGTACTCAACGCCTCCGACAAGCAGCACCCCAACATAGCAAAACCAGAGCAGCACAATGATGCTGGTTACCCGCTGCAGCAGCCAGTCGGACAGCCCGGAACGCCCAAAACTCGTTACGGCAGTTACCATATCCACACCCCCGCCAACAGCGTCAGCACTACAGAAAACACGATCACTATGCGCGCCCCAAGAACTCCCCCTTCCATCGACTCACCCACACCAAAATCCATGATCAGGTGGCGGACGCCCGCGGCCGAGTGGTAAATCAGCGCGGCGAGAATCCCCCAGATCACCAGCTTGGCAAGGGGGGCAGACAGCCACTCTCCGATCCGGGCAAATCCCTCAGGACTCTCCAGACTTACGTCGAGCATCCACAACAGGATCAGGGTGCCGATAAAAAGGACTACGCCAGAGGCGCGGTGGGTAATGGACGTCCATGCGGTCACGGGCAGCCGCATGGTACCGATGTCCAGGTTCACAGGACGCTTGTCTTTCACGGTCGGGTACCATTGTGTGACGCCCAGAGGGCGATTAATCGGATTGTGAATATGGCAAATTCCGCTTTCGCAGCAAGGTTCGGACGAGCTGCCAAAACGCGCGAAATTATAGGCACTTACGCTGACAATTACAAACAGTTGCCCATGCGGAGAGTCCATCGGGGCCCTGGCTCGGTGGCAGCATTAGTTCGGTGCACCGGGCGGGCAGCCGCAGCCCTTCAATTGACAATCCTCTGCGAGACTTTATAGTTGAAGCCCCTCGAGTTGTACTTACCAGGACCCTTTATGAGTGACAAAAAAGCCAGTCTGAAAATCGACGGGAGGGAGAGCATTGAACTGCCTATCTACGCCGGCACGCTGGGCCCGGACGTCGTCGACGTAGGCGCTCTCACCGGCGAAGGACTTTTCACCTACGATCCCGGTTTCGTCTCAACGGCTGCCTGCGAATCACAGATCACCTACATTGATGGCGCAGAAGGCGTGCTGCTGCATCGCGGCTACCCGATCGACCAACTGGCCGAACATTCCGACTATCTGGAAAGCTGTTATCTGTTGCTGTATGGGGAGCTGCCTACCGCCGCCCAGAAGGAGGCCTTTGTCGGCACCGTGCATCGCCACACGATGGTGCACGAGCAGATCCGCACGTTTTTCAACGGATTTCGTCGCGATGCCCACCCCATGGCCATCATGTGCGGCGTAGTCGGCGCCCTCTCGGCCTTTTATCACGATTCACTGGATATTTCAGACGAGAAACACAGGCAGGTAGCGGCATTCCGCCTGATTGCGAAGATGCCCACACTGGCTGCCATGAGTTACAAGTTTTCCACTGGCCAGCCCTTCATGTATCCGGACAACAGTCTGGACTACGCGGAAAACTTCCTGCACATGATGTTCGGCAACCCCTGCGAGCCCAGCAACGTCAACCCTGTGCTGGCGCGCGCCATGGATCGTATCTTCCTGCTGCATGCCGACCACGAGCAGAATGCGTCCACCTCCACAGTGCGTCTGGCCGGCTCATCCGGCGCCAACCCCTTCGCCTGCATTGCCGCAGGTATCGCGGCACTTTGGGGACCATCGCACGGCGGCGCCAATGAAGCAGTACTGGAAATGCTGCAGGAAATCGGGGATGTCTCGCGTATCGACGAGTTCGTCGCGCGCGCAAAGGACAAGGACGACCCGTTCCGACTGATGGGTTTTGGCCACCGTGTCTACAAAAACTTTGACCCCCGGGCCAAGGTGATGAAAGAGGCGGCAGATGAAGTACTGGATGAACTGGGATTAGACAGCGATCCCTTACTGGAAATCGCCAAGCGCCTGGAGCAGATAGCGCTGTCCGACGACTATTTCGTCGACAGGAAACTCTATCCAAACGTCGATTTCTACTCCGGCATTATTCTCAAGGCCATCGGCATTCCCACCAGCATGTTCACCGTGATCTTTGCCGTTGGCCGCACGGTAGGCTGGATTGCACACTGGAACGAGATGATCAGCGGCAGTTACCGTATCGGGCGTCCGCGACAGCTTTACACTGGCTACAAGCAGCGCGACTTCGTTCCACTGAATGATCGCTAGCACACAGACAAAGCCCGATTTCACTTCTTTCGAGGCCGCACTTGCGGCCTTTTTTGCTCCGACCAGATCAGCGTAGCCGCTGTCAGGGGATATTGCCTACCATGCCAGAAATCGTCATCAGCGGAACCGGCCTGTACACGCCAGCAGAATCCATCAGCAATGAAGAGCTGGTAGCGTCATTCAACGCCTGGGTCGAAGCCTTCAATACCGAGCATGCAGGGCAGATTGCCCGCGGAGAGCTCACTCCCCGACAACCCTCATCGGTCGAATTCATTGAGAAGGCCTCAGGCATACGCTCGCGATTCGTGATGGACAAGGCCGGCATTCTCGACCCGCAGCGCATGCTGCCCAACCTGCCGGAGCGTCCGAATGAGGAACCGTCCATTCAGTGCGAGATGGCTGTGGCGGCGGCCCGGGAAGCCATGCAGCAGGCGGGCAAAACCGCCGCCGATATCGACGCCGTGATTGTCGCTGCCTCCAACATGCAGCGCCCCTACCCGGCCATCGCGGTAGAGGTGCAGGACGCGTTGGGCATCGAAGGCTTCGGTTTTGATATGAACGTTGCCTGTTCATCGGCCACTTTTGGCATCCAGCAGGCTCGCGACAGCGTTCTTACCGGCAGCGCCCGCTGCGTGTTGATCGTCAACCCGGAAATCTGCAGCGGGCATCTTAATTTTCGCGACAGGGATTCGCACTTCATTTTTGGCGATGTATGCACCGCCGTGATCGTGGAAAGCGCAGACACCGCATCCGGTAATGAGCAGTACGACATTCTCGACAGCAAACTGAGAACGATTTACTCAAACAATATCCGCAATAATTTTGGCTTTCTGAATCGGGCAGACGCCGCGGGTATCGATGCGCCCGACAAGCTCTTCGTTCAGGAAGGGCGCAAGGTATTCAAGGAAGTTTGCCCGGAAGTTGCCAACCAGATCTCGGCACAATTACAGGGCCTGGGTATCCAGCCGCAGGCACTCAAACGCCTCTGGCTGCACCAGGCCAACCTGAACATGAACCAGCTTATTTCACGACGGGTACTGGGCCGGGAACCCACGCGGGAAGAAGCGCCAATCGTGCTGGACGAGTATGCCAACACGAGTTCCGCGGGTTCGGTGATCGCGTTTCACAAATACCGCGACGACCTGGTAAGTGGTGACATGGGCGTACTGTGCTCTTTCGGTGCAGGCTACAGCATCGGCAGCGTCATCCTGCGCAAACGCTAGCCTGCTTTCGCCAGTAGCGCCCTGAGTGCCGCGACCAGGGTGTCGCAGTCTTCATCCGTGCCAATGCTGATACGCAGATAGTTGTCGATGCGCGGTCGACTGAAGTGCCGCACCAGTATGTCCCTCCCCCGCAAACCCTGAAACAGCGCCTCTGCCGGCTCGGATGCGTGCGTCACAAACAGAAAATTCGCGTGCGATGGCAGTACACTAAAACCCAGCGAGACCAGTTGCTCACTCAGGCGCTCGCGCGAGGCAATGACTCGCTGGCGAGTCTCATTGAAATAGGCCTCATCCGCCAGTGAGGCCAGAGCGCCCTCCTGCGCGATCACGTCCACGGGGTAGGAGTTGAACGAGTTCTTGATGCGCGCGAGCCCTTCAATCAGCGCTTCGTTCCCCAGCGCCACGCCGACACGCAAACCCGCGAGCGCCCGGGACTTGGAAAGTGTCTGAATCACCAGGAGATTTGGATACTCAGGCACCAGTTGTGCTGCCGATTCTCCACCGAAATCTATATAGGCCTCGTCAATCACCACTACGGAGTCGGGGCTGCGCTCCAGTAACTGCCGCACGGCCGCAAGCTTCATCAGCATGCCCGTTGGCGCATTCGGGTTAGGTACTACGATGCCGCCGTTTTCGCGGGGAAACGCCTCTATATCAATACTGAAATCGCCGGCGACCGGTATTTCCCGGAAGCCGATTTCGCACAGCGCACTCCAGACAGGATAAAAGCTGTAGCTCACATCGGGAAAACAAAGCGGTTCGGCATGTTTGAGCAGGCCCATAAAGGCAAAGGCCAATACTTCGTCTGATCCATTGCCGATGAAAACCTGCGCGGGTGTGAGCTGGTAGCGGGCCGCAAATGCCTCTCGCAGGCGGTTCGATTCAGGGTCGGGATACAGGCGCAATCGTTGCGCGGTGACCGCGGCGATCGCCCTCATCACGGCGGGCGAAGGCGGATAGGGACTCTCGTTGGTATTGAGCTTGCAGAGCCGGCGCCCGGCGGGCTGTTCGCCCGGCACATAGGGCGTCAGTCCCCGCGCCAGATCAGTCCAGAAACGACTCATTGTTCACAGCTCTCGAAACGGACATCTGCCGATGGCCGCTGAAAAACAAAAGCCCGGACTGGATACCGGGCTTTCTAAAATGGCGTCCCCTAGGGGGTTCGAACCCCTGTTACTGCCGTGAAAGGGCAGGGTCCTGGACCACTAGACGAAGGGGACGCAACGGTGCTCAGCCTTGGGCAGAAAGCGGCGACATTGTACCGGAGCAAGGATGCGATGCAAGCGTCCTCCAACGGCAGCGAGATCGAATGGCCCGCGCTAGTACTTGAAGCTGGTGTCGAGCACGAGGCGCTTGTAACCGACGTCGTCGCCAAGATCCACTCCCACCTGATTATCGAACCAGGTCGCCGCGACATACCAGCTCTTCCTGATGTGGTAGCGGGCGGCGAGACGGTGGCCTTTGCCATCCGTTGAGCCATCGGCGAAGTTGGAGTCGTTGATGAGCCCGAAAGCGCCATCCGCTTCAAGATCCTGGTATTGATAGCTGAAATCCCAATGACCCGGTACCGAACCCTCACCAATGCTAAAACCCAGGATATAACCGGTGTCGAGTTCATCCGCGGCGGTGTTGCGCACGAAATCCGCGAAGGTGCTGACGGGCCAGTCGAAGATACTGTAACTCAACTCCAGCGACGCGTTGAACAGATCGTAGTCAACAGCGTAGAGCGGATCGCCATTAACCAGTACGAATGAATTACCAAAGAAGTCCGGGTCGTCTGCATCGAATGCGAAGCGTCCCTTGCTCGGAATCTCGAGATATTTGGCCGCCGCGGTAAGGCTCAGATTGTCCAGCACTGGCAGCGTGGCACCAACCTGAACGCCCCAGAACACATCGTCGCCAGCATTGCTGTCACTCTCAAGGAAGCTGTAGGCTGCCGTTGCAAACAGCCTCTCATGCCTCCACCCGGCAGCGAATCCCTCCGGGCGGAAGTCAGAGTCCCAGATCAACTGGCTACCGCCGGCGCGATAGAAGGGATTGGAGAATTTGCCGGCGGATACCGCCGTATTCTCGAGCCCACTCCATGTGACGTAAGCCAGGTCCAGACGCAGTTCCTTGCTTGATCCACCACCACCCAGTGTCTGGTTGGTAGACACGGGGTTATCGCCACCGCTGGCCATTCCCAGCCCGACCTCGATCGTGGGGCTGGGGGTTGCAATAAGGGCCGCCCGCGCGCGAATACGATTGCGTTCGCGGCTGTTTTCTCCCTGCCGGTCGATCTCCTCGACGCGGTAGCGGAAATCGCCTTTCCAGCGCACGGTTTCTGTCCAGGAAGACTTGCGATTCTGCTCTTTCACGAGCGCCACCTCGGCGTTCAGATCCTCCACCGGGATTGCGGAAGCCGCCGTCGCGCGGAGCCTGGCATTTTCTGCCTCAAGTGCACTTAACCTGTCGGCCATTGCCGCGAATTCGGCCTTGAAGCGTTCCCATTCCTCCGCCGGTATCTCAGCGGAGGCAGTGGCCTGCTGGGATAATGCCGCAACAGCATGCAGCAGTACCGCGGCACCCAGGGCGGTGACGAGTTTTTTCATCAGCTTCTCTCCTCTGCCGCCCCCCGGGCGCGAACCGGAATGCTCGCGCCGCCCGAGGCGCCGATGCCAAAGATAGCAAACTGCGGGCAGAATTTTTCACACAGAGCGCGGCCGTGACAAAATAAGACAGAAATTTTACAAAATTGAACTACGCTTGAAATGCAGTAGACTTCAAGAGGAGAAAAGCGTGGGGAGAAATACCGGCTGCGCCCCTACACAGGCGCAGCCACGCAGGGTCAGCCGCGTGGAACAGAACTGCACGGAGCAGCACTATCGGGGTTTAGGGTCATTGCCTCAGGAAAAGAAATATACCAGCACAAAGCTGGCGGACACCATCAACAGAGCCTCAAGGGCCAGGAACTGGGGTGTTACCTTAGGCGACCTGCCACGTAACTCTTTTTCGGCCGCTCGTAAATTCATCACATTCACCTGCTCAGGAGGTAGCTTTTGTATATACATATCTTAGCGCTTTCGCGTAAGGAAGACAAGGTGTACACATGTGATAAACTACTCAATTCATTTGTGAACTAACGCACAATGTCCAAGACCAAGCTACTTAACATTCGCATCGATCCCGAGCTGAAGAAGAAGGCCAAGAAGCTGGCTGAAGCCGATGGTCGATCCCTCTCCAACTGGGTTACCAAGCTGATTTCAAGCAGGGTCAAGGAGCTGGAGAAAGAGGCGAAGCCCGAGCGTGGCGAGAAAAGCGAGCAGGATGAGTGACAGACTCTCCCCGGACCCGCTTCAGCCGAAGCGGCCGGTGATGTAGTTTTCCGTGAGTTGGTGCTGGGGCATGGTGAAAATGTCTTTGGTCTGCCCCACCTCGATCAATTTTCCGAGATGAAAATAGGCGGTGCGCTGTGATACCCGCGCGGCCTGCTGCATGGAGTGGGTTACGATGGCGATCGTGTACTTCTCTTTCAACTCGTCGATCAGTTCCTCAATGCGCGCCGTGGCGATCGGATCCAGCGCGGAACAGGGTTCATCCATCAGAATAACCTCGGGACTGACCGCAATCGCCCGCGCAATACAAAGGCGTTGCTGTTGCCCGCCGGACAGCCCGGTTCCCGGCTTCTCGAGCTGGTCCTTGACCTCGTCAAAGAGACTCGCGCGACGCAGGCTGGTCTCAACTATCTGATCCATCTCCGCCTTGCTGCGAGCCAGGCCATGGATGCGTGGGCCATAGGCGACATTCTCATAAATGGATTTGGGGAACGGATTGGGCTTCTGGAACACCATACCGACACGCGCACGCAGCAAAACGGTATCCTGATTGCCGCGATACACATCTTCATTGTCCAGGGTGATGTTCCCCTCTACCCGGCAAATCGGAATGATATCGTTCATGCGGTTGAGGGTACGCAAGAACGTTGACTTACCGCAGCCGGAAGGTCCGATCATGGCGATGACTTCGTGCTCGCCGATATCCAGAGAAACGTCGTGAATGGCCTGCTTGTCACCGTAGTAGACATTCACATTGCGCGCCGACATTTTCGGGTCATCCACATAGGGCGACCCGATCGTTTCGTAACCGGAGACTTCGGAATGGTCGCGAATATCCAGCTCCGCCTTGTCGGCAGGCTCGACTTCGCCTGAGTCATCTGCACCTGTGGCTGTCGCTGTCATTGCGCTCATATCTTTTGAACCTTGCATGCAGTATGCCTGCGAATCTATTTTGTTTCGAATCGCCGGCGGAGATAAATCGCCAGTGCATTCATCAAGATGAGAAACCCCATGAGCACCATGATTGCGGCGGAGGTTTTCTCCGTAAAACCGCGCTCCGGACTGTCTGCCCACAGAAATATCTGCACAGGCAACACCGTTGAGGGGTCGGTAACACCGCTGGGGGCATCCATGATGAAGGCCACCATCCCGATCATCAACAGGGGCGCGGACTCGCCCAGGGCCTGCGCCATACCGATGATTGAACCTGTGAGGATACCGGGCATCGCCACCGGTAGCACATGGTGGAACACGGTTTGCAGCCGCGAGGCGCCCACGCCCATGGCCGCCTCGCGAATCGAAGGCGACACCGACTGTATGGATGCCCTTGAGGTGATAATAATGGTCGGCAAAGTCATCAAAGACAGCACGATACCGCCCACCAGAGGCGCCGATCTCGGCAATTCAAAAAAATTGATGAACACCGCCAGACCGAGCAATCCGAATACGATCGACGGCACTGCCGCAAGGTTATTGATATTGATCTCGATGAGGTCCGTGATGCGGTTTCTGGGCGCGAACTCCTCCAGATATACCGCTGCTAGCACACCGATGGGAAATGCCAGCGAGAACGTCACGAGCAGCGTGTAAAAGGAACCGTACAGCGCCGCCTTGATGCCGGCCAGTTCCGGCTCCCTGGAGTCACCGGCGGTGAAAAACTGTATGTTGAACCGCGAATCCACCCGGCCCTGTTCACGCAGACGATCCAGCCAGGCTATCTGCTGATCGCTGACCCGCCTGTCGGACTCGGGAAGCGCCGGATCCACCTGCCCTTTCAGGTAACTGTTCGCCTCCGCGTGCGCCCGTAGCCAGAGAGACTGCGTGCTGCCTATCAGTTCGGGGTTTTCGATCACCCGGTCCCGCAGTTCATACTCGTTACCGATACTGATCAGGCGGAACAAATCGCGTCTTTCGCCGCGCCCGCTGACGTCTGGAAACATTTCCAGCAGGCTCTTCTTGATGGCAGTGCCATAATTCGCAGTGAACAATGCCTCCTGATCAGGTTGCGGATCGAGACCCAGCGTGTCGGCGTCCAGCATTACCTCCACCTGCAGAAAGTGCTGGGTAAAAGCCGGCATGCCCTTGCTGACAATGTCGAACAGCAGAATAAACAGGAATACAAAACCCGTGAGCACGGCGCAGCGGCCATACCAGCGAAAACGGGTTTCCCGCGCATAACGCTTTTTCAGCGAAGCTCTGATTGCGGCCGTATTATTCCGGCTTTCCTCACTCATACTGTTCCCGGTATTTGCGCACCACGTACAGCGCGATGACATTGAGCAAAAGCGTGACAAAAAACAGGACCAGACCCAGCGCGAAGGCGGCGAGTGTTTTCGGGCTGTCGAACTCCTGGTCGCCAACCAGCAGCGTTACGATCTGTACCGTTATCGTGGTTACCGCCTCCAGCGGGTTGGCAGTAAGATTCGCTGACAACCCCGCAGCCATCACCACAATCATGGTTTCGCCGATGGCCCGCGACACCGCCAGCAGTATGCCGCCCACAATGCCCGGCAAGGCGGCCGGCAACAGCACCTTGCGAATCGTCTCGTTCATGGTGGCGCCCATGCCCAACGAGGCCTCGCGCAGGCTGACAGGAACGGCACTGATAATGTCGTCCGACAGCGACATCACAAAGGGGATAATCATAATGCCCATCACAATGCCTGCGGCGAGGGCGCTCTCGGAGGCGACCGACAGGCCCATGGACTCACCCAGAGTACGGATAAACGGGGCTACCGTAAGGGCCGCGAAAAACCCATAAACCACCGTGGGAACACCGGCGAGAATCTCCAGCGCCGGTTTGGTCACGGCGCGAAAGCCGCGGGAGGCGTACTCCGACAGGTAGATCGCCGACATTAAGCCCACAGGAACCGCAATCACCATTGCGACCGCAGAAATGAGCAATGTGCCCACCAGCAGTGGAATAAATCCGAATGAACCGGAGGCGCCAACCTGATCGGCACGGATGGCCATCTGCGGGCTCCACTCCAGCCCGAAGAGAAAATCCTGCAAGGGTATTATTTTAAAGAAGCGTTGCGCCTCAAACAGCACCGACAGGACGATACCCAGTGTAGTACCCACCGCCAGCAGCGAACAGCTGAAGAGAATCCAGGTGATGATGGCTTCTACGTGATTGCGTGCGCGAAACTGGGGAGCGATTCTGGAAATAGCGAATGCCGCACCAATGATTGCGACCAAAAATACCAGGGCGCCCTTCAGCATGGCAAATAACGCCACCAACTCCTGATAGTGCGCAGCGGCGGCCCGTTGTACATCGTCGAGCTCAGCGCCACCAATGGCACCGCGGGCGTAACTCTGCACCTGGTTGTAGTACAGGCCGAGACGGCTTTCAGGAAGCTCCTGCACCGCCTGGGGCAACTGCGCGATGACCATATCGTGCAGAATCCGCCCCTCGAAGCTCACCCAGAGGGCAAGCAGTGCCAGTGCCGGAATCGCCGCCCAGGCCGCCGCCATATAGCCGTAATGTTTGGGAAGTGAATGCAGGAAGGTGAAACCGCCGATACCCTGCGCGAGTTGCAGCGAGCGCTGCCTGCCTGCATAAAAACTGATCACGCAGAGTGCGATGAGCGCAAGAAAGACTGTGGTTGTCTGCATTAACGCTAAGCTCGCTTCATCTGCCCTGAATGTAAGATGCTGCGCAAAGCATTGCGGCGTTGTGCAACACCATCTCCATGGTGAAAATTGGACGGCGGAGCGTTGCCGCCTACAGCTTCTTCAGGTAGTTGAGTTTTTTCACGTCTTCCCGAACCTGATCCAGTTTTTCCTCATCGAGCGGGATCAGACCATTCTCCGTCAGGTAGCCGTACTCGCCAATTGCATTTTCGGAGGTGAACTCCAGCGCATACTCCTGGACACCCGGGATCTTGCCGATATGCGCGCCCTTGATATAGAAATACAGCGGGCGGGAAATCGGGTACTCACCAGAGGCGATGCTGTCGAAGTCAGGCGCGATGCCATTGATCGGCGAGCCCTGCACCTTGTCGCTGTTTTCTTCCAGAAAACTGTAGCCGAAGATGCCCATCGCGTCGGGGTTTGCTTCAAGCTTCTGCACAATCAGGTTGTCGTTCTCACCGGCTTCGATATAGGCGCCGTCTTCACGCATGGCGTAGGCAACCGTTTTGAACACAGCCTCTCCGCTGGGCGCCTTGCCCCTTTGTTCAGCCAGCGCAGCGTAAACACCCGAGGGCATACCAAGCTTCTGCATAAGCGCACGGATCTCATCGGCTTTGTCGGCTTCCAGCTTCTCCAGGGCCTCGAGATCCGCAAAGCTGGCGGCTCCGCCACCCATCGCCAGTTCGGCAAAGGCATCACGGGTGCCCGAGGTCGGTGGAGGCCCCAGCACTTCGATACGCATGGCTGGCAGGGCCGGGTTCACATCCTTCCAGGTGCGGTTTGGATTGGGAATAAGCTTGCCGTCGGGGCCGGGCACGTCCTTGGCCAGTGCCAGGTAAATGTCGCGCAGGCTGAGATTGAACAGCGGCGCGGTTTTGGCGTTGGCGATGGCGATGCCGTCAAAGCCTACCAATACCTCGATGATGTCTTCGACGCCATTCGCCTGACAATTGTCAAATTCGCTCTGTTTGATGCGACGCGAGGAGTTGGTAACGTCGGGCGTACTCGCGCCCACGCCCTGGCAAAACAGCTTGAGCCCGCCGCCCGAGCCGGTCGCTTCAATTTTGGGAGCATTGAAAGTCGTCGAGCGGGCAAAACGCTCGGCCACTACGGTGGCGAAGGGGTAAACAGTCGAGGAGCCGACAATACTGAGATTATCCCGAACCGCCGCCTGAACCTGAGCGGTGCCACCCAGAAATAGCATGATGGCGAGGATGTTGGTCGACAGATTTTTCACGTGGCAACTACTCCGTGACATAGTGATCCCGGTGGAAAGGGGCGTTGGCGGACGAGCCCGCATTGTATGTCTGTATTGTTACGATTATATGACATGGCGCCACTCTGATCACACACGCCCCCGGAAACAGCCGCGGCTCTGCGCTCCTGCGAAACTAGTCTTCACCGAGATCGTCGAGATCGCCGAGGTGGCCGTGGCGCACGTCGCGGCCCCGCGCCAGATATACCACGTGCTCGGCGACGTTGCAGGCGTGATCGCCAATGCGTTCCAGGCTGCGCAGGGCCCACATTTCATTCAGTATGGAGCCGATTTCGCGAGGATCTTCCATCATGAAGGTCACCAGGCTGCGCATGGCGCTGTCATACTCCTTGTCGACCTCCTCATCGTGGTGCAATACCTCTACCGCCTGCTCCACATCAAGGCGGGCAAAAGCATCCAGTGCATCGTGCAGCATTCGTGATACATGGTTTCCTATATGCCTGATTTCAATGAAATTGCTGGGTGAGAGGCCCGCATCCGCCATGCGCACAGCCTGCTTAGCCACTTTCGCCGCCTCGTCGCCGATGCGTTCCAGATCGGTGTTGACCTTGATAATTGCTATCACCAGGCGCAGATCGCTGGCCGTAGGCTGACGTCGTGCAATGATCGTGGCGCACTCGTCATCAATTGCCATCTCCATCCTGTTGACCTCGCGGTCGCGGTTGATGATCTGTTGTGCTTCGCCACTGTCCATTTTGACCAGGGCGTCCAGCGCGGTGTTGAGCTGCTGCTCCACGGTGCCGCCCATTTCCAGCATATGGTTGCGCAAGCGCTCGAGCTCTACGTTGAACTGGCCAGAAGTATGCTGCTTGTAGTCGTCCTGTTTCAACACCAGGTTACCTCCCAGTTGGGAAAATCAGTGTGAAGGTGCTGCCGACCCCCACTTCGCTGGTAATTTTCAACTCTCCACCGTGCTTGGCAACCGCATGTTTGACAATCGCCAGGCCCAGCCCGGTACCCCCGGTATTGGACGAACGGCTATCGTCGACCCGATAGAAGCGCTCGGTAAGCCTGGGAAGGTGAATCTCGTCAATTCCAATCCCCTCGTCCTCCACTTCAACTATGCATTTATCGTTGCGTGAATACCAGCGAATCGTGACCGCCGCTCCCTCGGGGCTGTATTTTAGCGCGTTGTTCGCCAGGTTGGAGATGGCGCTGTACAACTCGCGATAATCTCCCACGATCTTTTTGTCGGTGGCCACCTCGATACTGACATTTCCCTGCGGATAACTGTGTGACAACTCTTCCCGCAATTCCTGCAACAGGCCCGCTACATCCACGCGTTCCTGGCGCTCGCCGCGTTTCTCGCTTTCAATACGCGACAGCCAGAGCAGGTCCTTGAGCAGGTTTTCCATCCGCTCGGCCTGCTGGCTCATCTGCTGCAGTGGCTTGGTGTAGCGTTCGGGCAGATCACTCGCGCTGCTCATGAAGGTGCCGAGATACCCGCTGATAACCGTCAGCGGGGTTCGCAGTTCATGCGATACATTGGCAATGAAATCACGGCGTATCTGCTCCATGCGCACGGCATCGCTCACATCGCGCACAAACAGCAGGCGCTCCCCCTCGCCAAAACGGGTAATTTCCACGCGCAGGTGTTTTGGCTTCGAGCCGCCCACACTGTACTGGAGGGGCGCGCTGTAGTCCGCGGCGAGGAAATAGCGATTGAACTCAGGCTCGCGCACCAGATTGGTCAGCGTCCTGCCCGTGTCCTGGGGGTGCCGCAATCCGAGAAGTGGCCCTACTGCGTCATTCATCCATTTGATCGCGCCGCTGTCGCTGACCATAACGACGCCATCGCGCATGGAAGCGAAGGAATCCTGCAGGTATTTTACGTTGGCTTGCAACTTGTCCTGTATCTCTTTATTGACGCGCTGGTGAAGATAAATACGCGCCAGCAATTCTCCCCAGATACCGTAGGCATCCGGCGGAGCCTGCCGGGGATCCTGCAACCAGGCATGCACGCGGTGTAACTGGTACAGCCAGAACAGGATGAATCCCGCCAGAACCAGCGTCAGCGTGGTCAGCGGATACCCGTACAACCAGCCCAGGAAAGAGGCCGACGCTGCTATCAGGAAAATTCTGCCAGCCGCGGCGAGCCAACTCATCCCCCAACTCGCACCGCTAAACGAGACCGCGAGAGGAAAAGCGATAGCCGGTGCCGCGCACCGTCTGGATCAGTTCGCTGTAGTCGCCGGCTGCAGACTGCAGCGCCTTGCGCAAGCGACGGATATGCACATCCACAGTGCGCTCCTCTACGTACACGTTCGCGCCCCACACCCGATCCAGCAACTGGCTTCGCGTGTAGGCACGCTCCGGGTGCGACATAAAAAACTTCAGCAGATTGAACTCGGTCGGGCCCATGTCCAATGGTTGATCGGCGATGTAGATACGGCGGCTCTCACCGTCCAGCATCAGGTCCGCCACCTGTATTTTCTCACCTTCGGTGGTTCCGGCACTTCTGCGCAGCAGCGCCTTGATGCGCGCGATCAATTCGCGCGGGGCAAAGGGCTTTGTCAGGTAGTCGTCGGCACCCACATCAAGGCCCTGGATAACATTGTCTTCAGCGGTCTTGGCGGTCAGCATAATCACCGGCAGATCACTGGTGCGCTCATCGCGCTTGAGACGGCGCAGCAATTCCAGGCCGCTACCCCCTGGCAGCATCCAGTCCAGCAACACGATGTCCGGCCTCTCATCCACGATCAGCGTATAGGCCTTCTGAATGTCGTCTGCTTCAAGACAACGAAATTCGGACATCTCGAGCGCCATGCGCAACATGTCGCGAATGGCAAATTCATCGTCAACGATCAATACAGTCCGCGCGGTCATATCGCAGAACTCCCTCCTTTTGGATTCGAGGGACATTAGATGAGGGAATTGTGACAATTACATGACACCGACCGAGAAATCAAACATTTCTGCGGACACCCGGCGGGCCAATGCGGCACCCGCCGAGCCGCCCGGGCATCTAGCGCAAGCTGGCGTTTATGCTCATCAGCACCTTGTTACCCGGGCACAGATCGGACTCATCCAGGGTGTTCAGGGGCCTTTGTGACGTTTCCATGACATCGTGCAGGTCGCGCGAATCCTCGTCCAGGTATATCAGCCCGGTTACGATATTGCCCTTTTCCCGATGATCCTCCAGCACATTGCTGGCCGAACGCCGGTCGAACGGGTTGAGTGACTCATCCATTTTATACAGGTGGATTGACGAACCGTCGTGCAGCGTCACCTCGTGGCGGTGGCCCGGGCCGTAATCTGTTGTAATCTCCCGGTGCAATGGCACGAAATCGACCGTGCCCGTGGCCTCGGCGTGATCGCGCACGAACTCGTAGCTCTTGGTTGACTGCGCGTTGTTGTTAAAGGTCACGCAGGGCGAAATGACGTCGATGAAGGCAAACCCGCGATGCGCAATGGCGGCCTTGATCAAAGGTACCAGCTGTTCCTTGTCGCCCGAGAAGCTGCGAGCCACGAAGCTCGCGCCCATGTGCAACGCGGTGCCGCAGAGATCGATCGCATCCCAGGGATTCGGGTCGCCCTTCTTGCTGGCGGAACCCTCATCTGCAGTGGCGGAATCCTGCCCCTTGGTCAGCCCGTAGCAACCGTTGTTCATCACGATGTAGACCATGTTCAGGTTGCGCCGGGCGGCGTGCACGAACTGCCCCATGCCGATAGAAGCCGTGTCACCGTCGCCGGACACCCCCAGGTACAGCAGTTCCCGGTTGGCGAGTGCGGCGCCGGTGGCCACGGACGGCATGCGCCCGTGTACGGAGTTAAAGCCGTGCGACTGCCCGAGAAAATAGGTTGGGGTCTTCGAGGAACAACCAATGCCCGACAGTTTGGCGATCTTGTGCGGCTCGATGGACAACTCGTGGCAGGCGCGCACAATCGCACCGCTGATGGAGTCGTGGCCACAACCGGCGCACAAGGTTGAAATCGAGCCTTCGTAGTCCGCCTTGGTGTAGCCCAGGTCGTTGACCTTGAGCTGCGGGTGGCGAAATTTGGGAACCTGATAACTCATGCCGATTCTCCCACGCCGCCCAGCGCTGTGTGCCGATGCAGGGGCGTGACATTGTTGCCGTTGAGGTGTTTCTTTATCTGCTTGCGAATGTTGCGGGCGCTGATGGGCGTACCGTCAAAACACAGTACCGATTTCAGTTTATCGGGGCCAAACTCGAACTCCGCCATCAGCAGGGTACGCAGTTGTGCGTCGCGATTCTGCTCGATGACAAAAACCCGATCGTGTCGCTCGATAAACGCTTTCACTTCGTCATTGAACGGGAATGCGCGAATGCGCATCGCGTTCATGTCTATGCCTTCCTCCGCGAGATGGTCCAGCGCCTCCTTGGAGGATTCCTCACTGGTGCCGAAATAGATCACGCCATCATCCGTGTCACGCCCACAGTCGTAGATCTGCGGCGCCGGCACATGCTCGTTGATCGTGTCCCACTTGCGCAGCAAGCGCAGCATGTTCCGCTCGTAGATCTCGCCGCGCTCTGTGTACACAGCATATTCATCGCGCGATGTGCCGCGGGTGAAAAACGCGCCGCGCGCGGCGTGGGTTCCGGGGTATGTCCGATAGCATATGGCGTCGCCATCCACATCGAGGTAGCGACCAAACTCGGCGCCCTCCTCCAGTTCCTCTGCTGTCATGACCTTCCCGCGATCATACTTGCGCTCGTCGTCCCACTTGAGCGGGGGCGACATATTGTCATTCATTCCCAGATCCAGATCCGACATCACGATAATCGGGGTCTGCAGGCGCTCTGCCAGGTCGAAGGCCAGCGCTGCAAAATCGAAGCACTCACCCGGCGTCGACGGAAACAGCAACACCTGCTTGGTATCGCCGTGCGAGGCATAGGCGCAGGCCAGCACATCAGCCTGCTGGGTGCGCGTGGGCATACCGGTTGAAGGACCGGCACGCTGGACATTAAACAATACGGTGGGGATCTCCGCGAAGTAGGCCAGCCCGAGAAACTCGCTCATCAGCGACACGCCGGGGCCTGAGGTGGCGGTAAACGAGCGCGCACCATTCCAGGCGGCACCGATAGCCACACCAATCGCGGCGAGTTCATCTTCAGCCTGTACGATGGCGTAATTCCGGCGGCCGGTACCGGCATCGATACGCATCCGTTTGGCATAGGTTTCAAAGGCATCCACCACCGAGGTAGAGGGAGTGATGGGATACCAGGCGGCGACCGTCGCGCCGCCATAAATAGCGCCCAGACCCAACGCGGTGTTGCCATCCAGCAGGATCTTGTCACCCACCCGGTCACTTTTCTCAACCCGGATGCCGATAGGACAATCGAGATTGGTCTTGGCCCACTGGTGGCCCAGCTCAAGCGCATGAATATTTGGCAGTACCAGCTTTTCCTTGCCCTTGAATTGATCCTCCACCAGCCCCGTAAGAACCTTGAAATCCATATCGAGCAACGCCGCCAGTGCGCCCACATAAATGACGTTCTTGAACAACTGCCGCTGGCGCGGATCGTCATACTGTTCATTGCAAATACTGGTTAGCGGTATTCCCAAAATGCGCACATCGTCGCGCAGCAAACGCAGATCGAGTGGCTTGGTATTGTCGTAGATGAAATAACCGCCCGGCTCAAGTTCCTGTATATCCTGCGCCATGCTCTGCGGATTGACCGAGACGGCAATGTCGACGCCTCCGCGACGTCCCAGATAACCCTGGTCATTGACGCGCACCTCATACCAGGTGGGAAGGCCCTGGATATTGGAGGGAAAGATATTCTTTGGCGATACCGGTATGCCCATACGAAACAGGGCTTTTGCGAACAGGTTGTTGGCACTGGCAGAGCCGGTGCCGTTGACGTTGGCAAACTTGATAACGAAGTCATTAACCGCTTCCAGGGTCTTCACGCGACTTCCCCCGCCTGAGTTACGTTGTACAGAAACTTCTGCATATCCCAGGCCGTGGTGGGACAGCGTTCGGCGCAAAGGCCGCAGTGCAGGCACACGTCCTCATCCTTCACCATCACCCGCTTGGTCGGCAGCAACTCAGACACGTACAGATCCTGTGAAAGATTTTCGGCCGGGGCTGACAGGCGCTGGCGCAGGTCCCGCTCCTTGCCGTTGTCGGTAAAGGTGATGCAATCCGTGGGGCAGATATCAACACAGGCGTCGCACTCGATACAGCGCCCCTCGTAGAATACCGTCTGCACATCGCAGTTGAGACAGCGCTCGGCTTCCTTGAAACCGGTATCGCGATCGAAGCCCAGTTCCACTTCCATCTTGCGATCCTTGAGCGACCTCTCCAGGGGGGCCTGCGGCACGATGTAGCGTCGATCGGTCTCAACGGCGTTGTCGTAGCTCCATTCATGCACACCCATTTTCTGGCTGGAAAGGTTCACATGCGGCGCAGGACGCTCCTGTACCTCTTCTCCGCGACAATACTGGTCAATGCTCACCGCCGCCTGGTGACCATGCGCCACGGCGGTGATGATATTCTCGGGGCCGAAGGCGGCATCGCCACCAAAGAACACCCGCTCGTTGGTAGACTGGAACGTCAGCTTGTCGACAACCGGCATATCCCACTTATCAAACTCGATACCCAGGTCGCGCTCGATCCACGGGAACGCATTTTCCTGCCCGATCGCCATCAGCACATCATCGGCTTCCATGAACACCAGGTCTTCGCCCGTCGGCACCAGACTGCGGTTGCCCTCCTCGTCATACTGCGCTTCCACTTTTTCAAATTTCATGCCCAGTAAACGGCCGTTCTCAACCACGAACTCCTTCGGCACATGGTTGTTGTGAATCGGTATACCCTCATGCATGGCGTCTTCTTTTTCCCAGGGCGAGGCCTTCATGTCCTCGAAGGGACTGCGCACTACAACGCGCACATCTTCGCCGCCAAGTCGCCTGGAGGTGCGACAGCAATCCATGGCCGTGTTACCGCCACCGAGCACCAGCACACGCTTGCCGATTTTTTCGGTGTGTTCGAATGCAACGCTGGACAACCAGTCGATACCCAGATGCACATTACCCATGGCGTCTTCAAGGCCGGGCAGGTTGAGGCCCTTGCCGCGCGGCGCACCGGTGCCTACGAACACCGCGTCGTAGTCCTTGTCGAGAATACCCTTGAGGCTCTCCACTTCAATATTGAACAGCGCGTTCACGCCACGCTCGAGAATGTAGCCCACCTCTTCATCGAGCACTTCGATCGGCAGGCGGAACGCGGGAATCTGGCTGCGCATCATGCCGCCGCCGGCAATCTGGTTATCAAAAATATCGATGCTGTAACCCAGCGGCGCAAGATCGCGCGCCACCGTCAGCGAGGCGGGACCGGCACCGATCAGCGCAATCCGCTTGCCGTTTTTCTTCTTTGGAATCTTCGGTAGCCGATCGACGATGTCGTCCTTGTTATCCGCGGCCACACGTTTCAGCCGGCAGATGGCCACCGGTTCTTCCTCCACTCGCACGCGACGGCAGGCTGGCTCACAGGGACGATCACAGGTGCGCCCGAGAATTCCCGGGAACACGTTCGAGTGCCAGTTCACCATATAGGCGTCGGTGTACCGCTGCGCCGCGATCAGGCGAATATATTCGGGTACGGGCGTGTGGGCAGGACAGGCGTACTGACAGTCCACCACCTTGTGAAAATATTCCGGGTCTTTAATATTCGTTGCTTTCAAGCTTCTCGCTCACAATAGCCTACAAAATGTAGTGTTTATTATGCCCTTATGGCGCCAATTTAAAGTGTGTCATATGTCAACTGCCTTTTCATCAGACCCACACTATAAATCTCGTTATTTTTCCAATGCTTAGAAACTATCGTCGGAGTGGTGTCCAATTTTGAACTGTGCAGGGCAAAGCCGGGGTAGGGGCGAACGACCCTGCCGCGAGCGATCGATCAGAACCAGCCGAAAAACCAGCCGTCGTCCTTGAGATCTTCTTCGCAGCTTGCGAGCTGTGACTGGTACTGCCCTGCTCGCAGCTTAACCCTGGTCGCCACTCTGGTAAGCCAGGGCTTCTGCCGGTAGGTCGCACGATTGTAGCCACCGTGACCCTCGTGATAGGCGAGATAGAGTGCGTAAGCATCGTCCGTCGCAATGCCGCTACGCTTGCGCGACTGCGCGTTGTACCAGCCGACGAAATCGATCGCATCGCCAAAATCATCGCGATCGGCGCCAAAACGACCCGCGCTGCGTTTGTATTCTGCCCAGGTTGTCTTTTTGGCCTGGCTGTAGCCGTAGGCACTCGAGGGGCGCGGGCCGGGTATGAATCCGAGTATCCTGCTGCGCGGCGGTTTCGCTTTGGCGTCAAAGCGGGATTCCTGATGCAGGATCGCCATCATGATCGGAATGGGGCTGTTCCAGTTGTCTCTCGCATCCGCGGCTTCGTCGTACCAATCATCTTTCTCGCGAAAGATGGCGCAAAGATTATCTGTATTTACTGGCGGGCTGGTCGCGCAACCTGTTACCAGAAGCAGGGACAGCAATACCAGCGACAATCGCATCATGTAGACACTCCATGTTCTGCCAGCAGGTCCAGCAGCGCCTGCTCATCGATAGTCTGAATCTCCAGCTCACGGGCGCGGGTCAATTTTGTACCGGCCCCCGGTCCGGCTACCAGACAGCTGGTGTTCGCAGATACGCTGCCCGCTACTCTGGCGCCAAGCGACTGCAAGTGTGCCTTTGCCGCATCGCGCGTGAGCGACTCCAGCTTGCCGGTGACAACCCAGGTCTGCCCTGCGAGTGGTTGCGCGGAAGCCTCCTGCACCTGAATGTCGTCCCAGTGCACGCCCGCGGCACGCAATGCGTCGACAACCGCCAGACTCGACGGCGAAGCAAAAAACTGCAGCAGGTGATCGGCTACCACTGGCCCCACATCAGCCACCGCCAGCAGCTGCGTCTCGGCCGCTCCGCGCAGCGCCTCCCAACTACCAAAATGCTGCGCCAGGTTGCGCGCCGTGGACTCACCCACGTCGCGAATGCCGAGGGCATAGATAAACCGTGGGAGCGTGGTGGACTTGCTGGCCTCAAGCGCCGCCAACAGATTGTCGGCAGACTTTTCGCCCATGCGCTCCAGCGCCACCAGTTGTTCCTGCGTGAGGCTGTAAAGATCAGCCACGCCCGCCACCAGGCCCTCGTCCACCAGCTGCTCCACCAGCTTGTCACCCAGGCCTTCTATATCCATTGCCCGCCGCGAGGCGAAATGGCGTATAGCGGCTTTGCGCTGCGCGGCACAGATAATGCCTCCCATGCAGCGCAACACGGCCTCGCCCTCGGCGCGCTCCACCGCCGAGCCGCATACCGGGCAACTCTGCGGGAACACCACCGGGCGCGCACTCGCGGGGCGGCGTTCGACCAACACCGAGACAACCTGTGGAATCACGTCTCCGGCCCGACGCACGACAACCATGTCGCCAATCCGCACATCGAGTCGCGCGACCTCATCGGCATTGTGCAGCGTCGCATTGCTCACCGTAACGCCACCGACAAAGACCGGCTCCAGTCGCGCCACCGGCGTAATCGCGCCAGTTCGACCTACCTGAAACTCGACATCGAGCAGGCGGGTCAACTCTTCCTGTGCCGGGAACTTGCGCGCAATCGCCCAGCGCGGCGCGCGCGAAACAAAACCGAGGCGTCGCTGCAGGGCGAGATCGTTTACCTTGAAAACGATACCATCGATGTCGTAGGGCAGGCTGTCGCGCCGTGCGGCCATTCGGTCGAAGTAGGCGTGACAGCCAGCCAGGCCGGTGACTACCGCGGATTCCGCATTTATTCTCAGCCCCCAGGCGTGCAGTAGTTCGAGCACTCCGGAATGCTCCGCCGGCAATTCCCCGCCCTCTGCCAGCCCCACGCTGTAGCAGCACATCTGCAGAGGCCGCACCGCGGTCACGCGCGCGTCCAGCTGGCGCAGGCTACCCGCCGCAGCGTTGCGTGGATTCACAAACGGCTTCTCACCCTGCTCCCGGGCGCGTGCGTTGAGCGACTCAAAGCCTTCGCGCAGCATGTAAATCTCGCCCCGCACCTCCAGTAGAGGCGGATACCCGCTGCCCCGCAGCTTGAGCGGGACACTGCGGATGGTGCGCACATTGCGGCTGATGTCCTCTCCCGTTGTACCGTCGCCCCGGGTTGCCGCGCGCTCGAAATGACCGTCCCTGTAGAGCACACTGACAGCAACGCCATCCAGTTTCGGTTCACAGGCGTACTCGACTTCTTCATCACCGACGCCGAGTCGCTCGCGCACGCGCGCGTCGAAGGCCTCCAATTCCGAGGCGTCAAAGGCGTTCTCCAGCGACAGCATCGGTGTCGCGTGCTGCACCGTCAGAAAAGCTGCCAGCGGCTCGGCGCCCACGCGCTGGGTGGGAGAATCGGCTGTCAGCAGCTCCGGATGTGCCGTCTCGAGTTCCACCAGGCGGCGCAGACAACGATCGTACTCGGCGTCCGGTACCTGCGGGTCGTCAAGCACGTAGTATTGATAATTCCAGGTATCCAGCTGCTCGCGGAGCGAGCGGATTTCCTGCGCAATCGTCGCGGTTGTCATGCCGCCAGACGCTGGCTCAGCGCGCCTTGGCGAGCATGCGTTGCTCCAGCTCGCGAATCTGCTGGCGGCTGTGCTCGGTTGCCTGACGCGTGAGCACACTGCGCGATTCATCCAGCACATCACCGCCCAGGTTCCGGGACACGGCCTGGGCGGTCTCGAGCATATAATCGAAGGCTTTCATCATATCCTCGGGGCCTGGCAAGGTGAGAAAAAACACCAGGCCAGGGGTATTCATGTCCGACATATTGTCGATGTCGAACACGCCTGGCTGCATCATGTTGGCCACGCTGAACTGGATGGCGCCTCGCCCGGCTGCAAACTCGTGGCGATGGAAAAAATTCATATCACCAAAACGCAGGTCGCAGGCGAGCAGAATGTGCAGAATATCCTCGCCGCGAAAGCCCTCCGGGTTGCGCGCCACGACATTCAGCATGAACACTGCCGGGTCCGGTTCTCGCGGCAACTTGCCGGCAGGTGACGGCGATGCAGGCACGGCGTCAGGCTGATCGCCGGCGCTGCCGGGCCAGTCCGGCTCGTCGTCAGCGTCAGCGGAACTCATGCCCTCTACCAGTTCGAAGTCTTCGTCCCGCGCGGCTGCGCGGCTTGCGGCGGCTTCTGAAGACTCCGCGGTGGCCCGCAGGATAGTGCCCCGATCCACCACCCGAGCACCACCGTTGGGCAACTCCTTGAGCCAGGCGAGATCCGCATCCCTGGACGGACCCGCTTCCTCGGGCGTCGCCAGCTTCACTTTTACAGCGGCCTGCCGGTCCCTGCGAATTCTGCGCCATGCGTCCAGCGCCACAGCCACTATCAGAAGCACCCCGATAATGACCATCCAGTCTCGTATTGTCAGATCCGTCATTTCAAGGCCGTTATCTAGCGTATTGCCCCGGGTGTTTCCGGCGAGGATGTCATATTAACTCGCCGCCAGTTCGGCGGCCGCATCAACGTCAACGGACACAAGCCTGGATACACCCGGCTCATGCATGGTGACACCCATGAGTTGGTCGGCCATTTCCATGGATATCTTGTTGTGCGTGATAAAGATGAACTGCACTTTCTCCGACATCTCCTTGACCAGACGGGCATAACGCCCGGTATTCGCATCGTCGAGCGGCGCGTCCACCTCGTCAAGGATACAGAAGGGGGCCGGATTGAGCTGAAAGATGGAGAAGACCAGGGCGATCGCGGTGAGCGCTTTTTCGCCACCCGAGAGCAGGTGAATCGTGCTGTTCTTCTTGCCCGGTGGACGGGCCATGATGGAAATACCGGTATCGAGGAGATCGTCGCCGGTCATTTCCAGATAGGCACTGCCACCGCCGAACACCCGCGGAAACAGTTCACCCAGACCCGCGTTCACGCGTTCAAAGGTGTCGCGGAATCGGTTGCGGGTTTCTTTGTCGATCTTGCGGATGGCCGACTCCAGGGTATCCAGCGCCGTGGTGAGATCCTCGTTCTGCGCATCCAGGTAGGTCTTGCGTTCAGACTGCAGTGTGTACTCGTCGATGGCCGCGAGATTGATCGGGCCCAGCCTGTCTATGCGCGAAGCGCTCTTCTCGAGTGCGCGCTGCCACTCTGGTTCGTTGGCATTTTCGGGCAGGGAGGCCAGCACCGCCTCTACATCCTGCTGATCGTCGGTCAATTGCCGCTGCGCCGTATTGCGCTGCACCTGCAGAGTCTGATTGGCAATGCGCTGCTGCTCCAGATCACCGCGTACGCTCTGGGCCCGCTGTTCAATCTGCGCCCGCTCGCGCTCGGCCTCGCGCAGGGCATGTTCCACCTCGGCCACGTGCTGGCGCGCCGCGCTCAGCGCCGTTTCGGCCTGCAGGCGTTCCTCAAGTTGTTGCTCCAGCTGTGCCCGCAAGCCTTCAAGCGGGCTGTCGTTTTCTTCCCGCGCCTGAGTGAGGCCCTCACTGCGTTCGCGCAACTGCAGCACTTGCCGGTCGGTGCGCTCTATAGACTCGCGCATGGAGTCGAGCTGCGAGGACAGGCCCTGATAGCGCATTGCCACCTGGTGGGCTGCATCCTTGTCGTGTCTCGCCTGCTGTCGCGCGGCATCCAGTGCACCGCGGATTTCATCCCGCGCCGTCAACAGTTCTTCCCGCTGCTGGGAGTCGCTCTCCATCAACTCGATCGACTCGGCCAGAATACGCCGGGCTTCGGCAATTGCCGCCCGCTCCTGGCTAAACTGTTCTCGCGCCTGACGCACCTCGTCGATGATGCGCTGGCCGCGCTCGGCGATCTGTTCCAGCTTCGCGCGATTGCCCGACAGACGGGCGCTGATTTCTGCATGCTCACGGGTGCGCGCCTGAAGTTCACGCTGACAGTCCTGCCGCTGCGTCTCGAGTTCGCGCAGGCGCTGCTCGGAGGCGCCGAGCTGTGCACCCAATTCGGCTTCCCGCTGCTGCGCCCGCTCAAGGGAGGAGCTGAGTGTTTCCAGTTCTTCGCGCCGGTTGATGAGGCCGCCCTCTTCCCCGGATACACGCGCAACCCGCAGCCAGTGCGCACCCAGCCAGATGCCGTCGCGGGTAACTACCGATTCATGCGCGGCAAGTGTCGCGCGCAGCGCGAGCGCCTGTGGCAGATCATCCACGGCCCGGACGCCCGCCAGCAGCGACTGTGCGGCGCCGCTGCCACGCACCTTCGCGGCCAGCAGGCCCGCAGACTGGACGGAATCCTGTGCAGTCTCAAGCAACACCAGTTGCCCGCTGTCGAAGGAGTGCAACGCATCAGCGAGCGCCCCGATATCATCGACGCACACGGCCTGCAAATAATCACCGAGCACCGTCTCCACCGCGCACTGCCAGCCATCGTCCACCCGTAGCTGATCAAGCAGGCGGCTGTTGCCGCGCAACTGACTATTCTCCAGCCATGCACCGACGCCCTGTCCCGCATCTTCAGCCGCGGCCTGCTCGAGTGCTTCAAGCGAAGCAATACGACCGCGCATCTGCTGCATGGCGGAACGCGCCTCGCTGAGTTCGGAGGACGCGCGGCTGTTCTGTTCACGAGTGTCGCTGATCGCCTCTACCAGCGCTTCACCGCGCTCTTCCTGTTCGGCCATCACCTGCTCAACCGCGGCCAGCTCAGCAGACAGGGTTTGCACCTGCGCATCCACATCTGTCGTCACCAGGCTGCGCCGTTCGTCTTCCAGTTGAGTGGTTCGCTCGCTCAGGCGCTGCAGCACCTGCTCCAGGTGCTGGATGCGTGACTGCTGAACTTCGGCCTGCTGCCGCGGCTCGGCTGCCGCCTGGTTGAAACTGTCCCAGGCCTGCTGCCAGTCGTGCATCGCAGCCTCCGCAGCCAGCAGCGCCTGCGAGGATGCCGTCTCAACTTCCTGCAGCCGCTCGCGCTCGGGGGCGAGCAAGGCCACTTCCTGCTCCCACGCAGACAGCTTTTCGCGATCTTCGGCGAGATGGCTTTCCGCCTCGCTGAGGTTTTCCCGTGTTTGTGTTAAATCCAGTTCGAACTGACGCGCCCGTTCCTGCTGGTGCGAGATGCTCTGTTCAATACGACTGACCTCGGCGCCCAGCGAGTAGTAATTCGCCTGCACCTGATTAAAGGCATCGCTGCGATCGGCGTGTTCCACGCGGTACTGCTCGATTGCGGTGTCGACCTGCTGATGCTCGCTGTGCACAGCCTCGAGCTTGACTTCCAGCTCGGCGATGTCGCGGCTGGCACGGCTGATCTGGGTATCGAAAGCCTGCCACTGAATTGCCAGAAGTTGCGCCTTGAGCTGCCGCTCTTCGGCCTTGTACTGTGCGTATTTTTCCGCGGACTGCGCCTGACGCTGCAAGTGCTGCAGCTGCCGGTCCAACTCATCGCGCAGATCAGTGAGCCGTTCCAGGTTCTCCAGCGTGCGCCGCATGCGGCTCTCGGTTTCCTTGCGCCGCTCCCTGTACTTGGAGATGCCCGCCGCCTCCTCGATGAACACGCGCAGTTCTTCCGGCTTCGACTCGATAAGACGGCTGATCATGCCCTGTTCGATAATCGCGTAGCTGCGGGGCCCGAGACCGGTACCGAGGAAGATATCGGTAATATCCCGTCGACGGCAACGGGTGCCGTTGAGGAAGTACTCGGATTGCCCTTCGCGGGAAACCTGACGCCGGGTCGAAATCTCGGCGTAGCTGGCATACTCGCCGCCCAGCTTGCCCTCGCTGTTGTCGAACACCAGTTCGATCGAGGCCTGCCCAACCGGCTGCCGGTTTACCGAGCCGTTGAATATCACGTCGGCCATCGATTCGCCGCGCAGATTCTTGGCGGAACTCTCGCCCATCACCCAGCGCACGGCATCGATCACATTGGATTTACCGCACCCATTGGGGCCTACGATGGCGCACATATTGCTCGGGAAGTTGACGCTCGTGGGGTCTACAAAGGACTTGAAACCGGCCAGCCTGATCGTCTTTAGTCGCATATTACCTTAGGTTTTATTCGCAATATGTTGATATCATTATCGTTATTCCGTTTTTTTCGCTTTGAGACCGCCCGCCGGAACACTACATATAGTGTATCGGCTTTCCCGCAGTAACACTATGCCTGCACGCTAAATATGCAAGGAATTCGTTTGCGGCGGGTTCAACAGCCGCTCCCGGGCACACTCAGGGCGCTCTGCGAGCCAGCAGGAGGTCCACGGTTGCGGCGTCGGCACCGGGCGCCACGGGGCCCGCCCGCGCCACCCAGGTCGCGTTGGCTTCCCCGGGCCGGCCATCGGGCGAAACCTGTGCCACCACCTCCACTTCCGCCACAGACGACAGCGTCTGTCCGGCCATCGAATTGCTGTCATCGAGGCGCAGGGTCAGGGGCAGTTGTGCCACCCGCAACCTCTGCACGGCGATCGGCATGCGGCTGTCGGACCGCGCATTACGCGCCAGCACAAATACGGTATCCCCACCGGAGACCTCTGCCCCCTCGGGCAAGCTCACACGCACTGTCACGCCCGCGCCAGCCACCTCATCCTGCGTTCCCGGCGGCGAAACAGGCGAGGCACTGGCGGCTCCGATGGCTTCACGGGCGCGCTCCAGCACACCGGCGATCATCATGGCCGACTCCGAGCCGGGCGGCTCCATTGCCAGCAGGCGTTCCCAATAACTGATTGCCGCGCGGTACTGACCCTGCTCAAAAGACGCCATGCCGAGCAAACCCAGCGCACTGCGCTGCTGTGGATCTGCCGCCAGCGCCTGTTCGGCGCGAAGACGGGCACTGTCGGTGAGCTGGCGGCCGGACGCGAGGTATTCGGCCTGTGCTGCATAGGCCAGCGCCTGCGCATCCTCGGGCGCCGCGGCTACCAGCTGATTGTAGGCATCCAGCGCACGCGAATAATCACCCTGGCCCATATAATAGCGGCCCAACAGCGCGGTATAGTGCAAGTTGTCCGGGCGCTGGGCGGCACGCGATTTCAGCGCGCTGATCAACTGCGCCATTTGCGCATCGCCGGTTTGCTCGTTTAACGCATCCAGCTGCCGCGCTATCACCACGTCGCGAGCCCCCCCCAGTGCGAAGTAAAGCCCCGCGGCGAACAGACCCAGCAAGGGTAACAGCACCCACGCGGGGAAACCCCGCGCAGCGGGTTGCGCTACGCCGCGCTCACTCACGGCCGCATCTTCGAGTAACCGCAGGCGCGCGTCATCCTCCAGAGCGTCGGCGCCCTCCTCCGCCAGTTCGCGCTGGCGCAGACGAAACCACTGCAGGTTTTCATTCGCGAGTTCGTCTTCGTCCGCCCGCGGAGGCACGCGGGGGAAGAGAATGAACACACTACTGAGCAGGACAAGGCCAGTGCAGACCAGGTAGAAGATCGTCAATCCGACCCCTCCTTCTTGCTCAACAGCTGATCTATTTGCGTGCGCTCCGCGTCGCTGAGCGCTGCATTATCGCTGCGCGAGCCGCGTGAGCGCAGGGTCAGCGCGAGGATGGCGGCACCTGCGAGCAGGAGAATAAACGGCGTCAGCCAGAGAATTGCCGTGGCACCCGCGAAGCGCGGACGATAGCGCACAAACTCACCGTAACGCGCCACCATATGCTCGAGAATTTCTTCGTCGGACGCACCCGACTCCAGTTGTTCGTATAGCATCCGGCGCAGGTCTTTGGAGATGGGCGCGTTGGAATCGGCAATATTCTGATTCTGGCATTTGGGGCAACGCAATTCGGCGCTCAGTTCGTGGTAGCGCTCCTCCAGCGCGGGATCACTGAATTCGTAGGTCTCTATCACCGCCAGCGCCTGCAGCGACCAGAGCGTGAGACAAAACAGCAGCGCGCCGCCGAATACTCTCATGGCGCCGCCCCGGCCGCGCGCAACTCGCTGTACAGCGGCTGCAGAACCGTCTGCCATACGCGCTCGTCGACCACGCCCACGTGCCGGTACCGGATGACACCATCGGCGTCCAGCAGATAGGTTTCCGGCGCGCCATACACGCCGAGATCAATCGCCAGGCTGCCCTTGCGATCTGCGATGTTGAACTGGTACGGATTCCCCAGTTCCTGCAGCCAGCGCAGTGCGGCCGCATCCTCGTCCTTGTAATTCAGCCCGACTATCCGCACCCCGCTGTCTGCGAGCGTCTGCAAATAGGGGTGCTCCACGCGACAGGACACGCACCACGTGGCCCACACATTCAGCAGGCTCACCTCGCCGGCGACCGCATCCACGCCCAGCAATTCTCCTGACGCCAGCTCGGGCAGGCTGAATGCCGGCAGCGGACGATCAATCAGTGCCGAGGGCAGTTCCCTGGGATCGAGCGAAAGCCCCCGGAAGAGCAACAGGGCCAAGGCCGCAAACAGAAAGAGCGGCAGAAAGAGTTTGAGCCTAGGCCCCATGGGCCAGCCCCCGCTGATCCGCCGTCGCTGTCTGGCGCTGACGGCGATAACGGCGGTCCATTACCGTACTGAATGCGCCCAGGGCCATTAGTATCGCGCCGAGCCACATCCAGCGCACCATCGGCTTGTAGTGCAGCCGCATCGCCCACGCGCCCTGATCGCCAACCGGCTCTCCCATTGCCACGAACAGGTCGCGAAACAGGCCGGCATCAATCGCCGCTTCTGTCATTACCTGCCCGGAGGCCAGGTATCGGCGTTTTTGGGGCGCCAGCCGGGTCACCAGCTCGCCCTCGCGATAGACTTCGAAGCGCGCTTCATCGGCGACAAAGTTGGGCCCGCGCACCGGGACCAGTTCGATGAAACGGAACTCATAGCCCGCCACCACTTTTGCATCGCCAGGTTGCATTTTCAGATCGTGCTCCAGCGCATACTGGCTGGTAGCCACTACGCCGACAATGCAGGCGGCAAACCCGAGGTGCGCCAGCAGCATCCCCAGATAGCTCGGGGTGAGACGCCGCAGACCCGCCGCCAGATGGCTGCCGCTGCGCACGCGGTACCAGGCATCGCGCGCCAGGCCAAACACCAGCCAGGCGGCCAGCATGACCGCCAGCGCCACCCAGACATTGTAGGGCGCGTTCAGCAGCGGCAGCGTGATACCACAGAACAGCGCCGCAGCCGCGGGCAGCGCAAGCTCCGCAAGCCAGCGACTGACCTTGTCGCGCTTCCAGCGCGAGTTCGGGCCAAAGCCCATCATGGGTGCCAGCAACGCCATCAGCGGCACAAACACCGCATTGAAGTAAGGCGGCCCCACCGAGACCTTGCCCTGCCCCAGCGCATCCATGATGAGCGGGAAAAGCGTGCCAAACAGTACGGTGAGCGTCGCCACCAGAAAGACCACGTTATTGAACAGCAGCAGGCTCTCGCGCGACACCCACTCAAAGTGCACACGGCTGCTCACGGCCGGCGCGCGCAGCGCGTAGAGAGTCAATGAACCGCCAACCACGAGCGCCAGGAATACCAGAATAAACAGACCGCGGGCCGGATCGGTTGCAAATGCATGTACCGAGGTGAGCACGCCGGAGCGCACCAGGAAAGTTCCCAGCAGGCTGAGCGAGAAAGCAAAAATAGCCAGTAATACCGTCCAGCTCTTGAACAGGCCGCGCTTCTCGGTGGCGGCCAGGGAGTGGATCAAAGCGGTACCCGCCAGCCACGGCATGAACGACGCATTTTCCACCGGATCCCAGAACCACCAGCCGCCCCAGCCCAGTTCGTAGTAGGCCCACCAGCTGCCAAGCATGATACCGAGGGTCAGAAACGCCCAGGCGACATTGGTCCAGGGCCGCGACCAACGCGCCCAGCTGGCGTCGAGACGACCTCCCATCAGCGCTGCAATCGCGAAAGCAAAAGCCACCGAAAATCCCACATAGCCCATATACAGCAACGGTGGATGAATGATCAGTCCCGGGTCCTGCAGCAGCGGGTTGAGATCGGAGCCGTCCGCCGGCGTGCCCGGCAGCAGCCGGGCGAAAGGATTCGAGGTGAGCAATGAGAATGACAGAAAGCCCACAGCCACGGCACCCATTACCGCGAGCACCCGCGACAGCATCAGCAGCGGCAGTTCGCGGCTGAACAGCGCGACGGCTGCCGTCCACAATGCGAGAATGAGGGCCCACAGCAGGAGCGAACCCTCGTGATTGCCCCAGAGAGCGGAAAACTTGTACATCATCGGCAGCAGGCTGTTGCTGTTTGCCGCCACCACCTTGACGGAAAAATCGTCGTTAACAAACGCCCACGCGAGACAGGCAAAGGCAATGCTGACGAAGCAGAGCACACCCATCGCCAGCCCGGGCGCGAGCGCCATCGCCGTGACATTTCGCCGCCAGGCCCCCCACAGCGGGACTGTCGCCAGCAGAGTGGCGAGCCCGAGGGCAATTATCAGCGCAAAATGGCCCAGTTCAGGAATCATTGCGTTTGCCTTTATGGTCAAAACCCGATTGCTTGAGCGCCTCGGCCACTTCGGGAGGCATGTAGTTCTCATCGTGCTTGGCCAGTACTTCGGAGGCCCTTAGCACGCCATCGTCGCCCAGCACGCCAGAGGCCACCGCGCCCTGCCCCTCGCCGAACAAGTCCGGCAGTATGCCCTCGTACACCACGTCGACGGCTGCCGAGTAATCGGTGAGCTGGAAAGCGATCTCCAGGCTGTCACTACTGCGTTGCACGCTACCTTCCACCACCATGCCGCCGACCCGGATCGGCTTGCCTGTGGGCGCCTCGCCCGCGGCCACCTGCGCCGGCGGAAAGAACAGGTTGATGTTGCCCCGCAGCGCGTAGGTGACCAGACCCACTGCCGCGCTTGAGAACAGCACGACAAACACAACCAGGAGTAGCCTCTGCCGGCGCACTGGATGCATCAGACCTCTCCCGGGGCGGTGACTGCTGCCTCGGCGCCCGCGCCGCGCCTGTGCGCGCCACGCAGTTCGCGCATTATGCGTTTGCGGCGCAAGGCTGGCGCCACCAGCAACCATACAATTACCAGAGACGTCACGGCGTAGGCACTCCACACGAACCCGCCGTGACCATCCATCAGCACTAGAGCCTGTAAGCTATCGAAATACATCAGGTTGTAGCCTCGCCGCTGACCAGCTGCTTCACCCACTGGGTACGCGCGCCACGGCTGAGCAGTTCTGCGCGCATGTTCAACAGCAGGCAGCAGGTGAACAACGCGTAGAATGCGCCAATCATCAGCATGAGGGGGTAAAGCATTGTACTGTCGATGGTCGACTCCCCGGTAAACTTGATAGAGGCCGGCTGGTGCAGGCTGTACCACCAGTCGACCGATTTGTAGATAATCGGAATATTTACCGTGCCCACCAGAGCCAGCACCGCGCAGGCCCGCCCCGCGGCTTCCTTGTTGTCGTAGGCCTCGTACAGCGCCACGACACCAAGATACAGGAACAGCAGAATCAACATGGAGGTGATTCGTGCATCCCACACCCACCAGGTACCCCAGGTCGGCTTGCCCCACACTGCGCCGCTAAACAGCGCTATAAAGGTAAGCGCCGCGCCGATCGGCGCCGCCGACCGCATCGCCACATCGGCCATCTTCATGCGCCAGATCAGGTTGATCGCGCCCGCAATGGCCATCACGTAATAGCCTGCCAGCGCGACCACCGCTGCCGGCACGTGAATATAGATAATGCGGTAGCTGTTGCCCTGGCGAAAATCAGGCGAGGTAAACAGCAGGCCCCAGATCGCGCCTGCGGCCAGCGCGACCAGGGTCATTGGCAACAGCCAGCGCAGAATTGAACCGGAGATCGCGTAGAGCCAGGGCGGTGACCCCAGCTTGTGAAAGAAGGACCACATAGCAGCGCCGATTATACAGTGCGCGGAGCGCCGGACAACTGAAACCGCACGCCCCGGCGTCGACTACTAGGCATCGGTACTGATGCGCAGAGCCGCGGCAATCGCCAGCGGCGCGAGTGCGATGCCGAGCGAGAGCATGGCCCCTAGAATTGCGAGATAGGATGCCGCCGGAAAACCATTGGCCGCGGCCTGCACGGCCGCGCTGCCGAAAATGAGCACCGGAGTATACAGCGGCAGAATCAGCAGGGATATCAGCATGCCACCGCGCTTCAGCCCGACGGTAAGGGCGGCGCCAATGCAGCCCAGCAGGCTCAGCACCGCCGTACCCAGCAAGAGACCGGCCACCAGCGTGCCGATAGCCGCTACCGGCAGGTTCAGCATCAGGGCGAAAACCGGCGAAGCCAGCCCCAACAGGCAGCCGGTGACAAGCCAGTGAGCGCCGACATAGGCCAGCACGGAAAGATACAGAGGCTGCGGCGACAACAGCAGTTGCTCCAGACTACCATCGTCGAAATCGCTGCGGAAAACACCGTCGCAGGTGAGGAGGCTCGCCAGCAGCGCCACGATCCACAGCGCCCCCGGCGCGAACTCGGCGAGACGCTCCGGCGCCGGACCGATGCCCAGCGGAAACAGCGCGACCACGACGGCGAAAAACAGCAGTGGATTGCTGATCTCTACGGGACGCCTGAAGGCCAGTACCAGCTGGCGGCGCACCAGCCTGAGGCAGAATCTGCTGGCAGAGAGACTGCTCACTGGATCGCACCTGAAGGCAGGGTGAGCTGGCACACGGGACAGGCGACAGCGAGCGGCTGGTGGGAAGTGAGCAACACGGCGCCGCCGTTGGCGACATGCGCTTCGAGCAGTGTCTCAAGTGCCGCGATGCCCTGCCTGTCAATTGCCGTGAACGGCTCATCGAGCAACCACAGTGGCGCGCTGGAAAGATACAGGCGCGCCAGGTTTACCCGCCTGTGCTGGCCTGCCGACAGCGTGTGACTCGGCACATCCTCGTAACCATGCAGACCGACACTGGCGAGCGCGGATTCGATCTGGGGCGCCCCGTACTCGCACTCGCCAGCAACGTGCCAGGCAAGATTTTCACGCGGCGTGAGCAGGCCTTTCACGGCACTCTGATGCCCGAGATAAAGCGGCGGGCAGGCACGCGTTACGCCACCCTCGAACCCATAGCGCGAAAGTCCCGCGAGAATTCGCAACAGGCTTGTTTTACCCGAGCCGTTCGCACCGACTATCTGCCACAGTTCACCGGGACAGACTTCGAAGGACAGGTCGGTGAAAAGCTGCCGCGCACCGCGTTCCAGCGACAGCAGTTTTGCCGCCAGCAGCGGGACGCTGGCGGACACTAGAGATTGACTACCTGGATGGCCGGCACGTGCAATGACTCATCGCGCTCGATACGCAGGCCCTCGAAATCAAACAGGCGCCGGTCCGCGAGTTGCGATGGCGCAACATTGCTGATGCTGCGGAAGATGGTTTCCGTGCGACCCGGGTACTCTCGCTCCCACTGCGCCAGCATCTGCTTCACCTGCACCCGTTGCAGGTTGTCCTGTGAACCACAGAGATTGCAGGGGATGATCGGAAATTCCCGATACTCGGCAAAGCGCGCCAGATCGCGCTCACGACAATAGGCCATCGGCCGGATCACCACGTTGTGCCGGTCGTCACTCAGCAGCTTGGGTGGCATGGCCTTCAGCTTGCCGCCAAAGAACATATTCAGGAACAGCGTCTCTACAATGTCATCGCGATGGTGCCCGAGTGCAATTTTGGTTGCCCCGATTTCGCAGGCAAAACCATACAGGCTGCCGCGCCGCAAGCGCGAGCAGAGCCCGCAGGTTGTCTTACCCTCGGGCACGACTTCTTTCACGATGCTGTAGGTGTCCTTTTCGAGGATATGGAATGGCACATCCTGCTGCGCGAGATACTCCGGCAGCACCTCTTCGGGGAAACCCGGCTGCTTCTGGTCAAGGTTTACCGCCACCAGTTCAAAATTCACCGGCGCGCTCCTGCGCAGGTTCAGCAGCACATCCAGCATGGCATAGGAATCCTTGCCGCCAGATACGCACACCATGACCTTGTCGCCCGACTCGATCATGTTGTAGTCGGCAATGGCGTTGCCCACATTGCGACGCAGCCGCTTTTGCAGCTTGTTGAATTCGGTTTTTTCCTTGCGGGAGAGTTCGCGCACTGGTGTAGCCATAGGTGTCTGCTTCACCGCGTAGTTTACTGGCGGCCGTGGCATGGCGTCCATCCCGCCACCTCCCTTGTATTTTGCTGGCGAAGCCATGAAAATGACCGCCCCTGATTCAGCCATTCCCACTGTCAACGAGGAACACACCCGATGAAAGCACCCGTCCGAGTGACCGTCACTGGCGCCGCTGGCCAGATCGGCTATGCGCTGCTGTTTCGCATCGCCTCCGGCTCCATGTTGGGCGACGACCAGCCGGTTGTGCTGCAGTTGCTGGATATCACGCCAGCGATGGAGGCGCTTGAGGGCGTGCGCATGGAGCTTGAGGACTGCGCGTTTCCCCTGCTTTCAGGCATCGTCTGTACCGACGACCCGAACGTGGCCTTCAAGGATGCGGACTTCGCGTTACTGGTTGGCGCCCGCCCCCGCGGGCCGGGCATGGAGCGCAAGGACCTGCTGGAAGCCAACGCGGCAATCTTCTCGGTACAGGGCCAGGCGATCAACGAACATGCCAGTCGCAATATCCGCGTGCTGGTGGTGGGCAACCCGGCGAACACCAACGCGCTGATCACCCAGCGCAACGCGCCGGATATTCCGGCACGTAATTTCACTGCCATGACACGCCTGGATCACAATCGCGCAAAAACCCAGATTGCGCTGAAAACCGGCACAACGGTGAACGATGTGCAGCGCATGACAATCTGGGGCAACCACTCAGCCACCCAGTACCCGGATCTGTTCCATGCCACCGTACAGGGCAAGCCCGCAATCGAACTGGTGGATCAGGAATGGTACGAGGAGACCTTCATTCCCGTTGTACAACAGCGCGGCGCCGCGATCATCAAGGCACGAGGCGCTTCCTCGGCCGCCTCGGCCGCCAACGCGGCGATCGATCACATGCGCAGCTGGGCGCTGGGCACCCAGGGTGACGACTGGGTCTCCATGGGCGTTTACGCCGATGGCTCGTACGATATCGAGCCGGGCCTGATCTATTCCTTCCCGACCCGCTGTGAAGGCGGTGAATGGCGCATTGTGCAGGAGCTTGAAATCGACGAGTTCAGTCGCGCCAAGATGCTCGCCACGGAACAGGAACTGCAGGAGGAACGGGACGCGGTAAAGCACCTGCTACCGTGAGCCACTTGCCCTCACCCACACTGTCTGCGGCCGGGTCCGACAATGCCTGATGCCGCAGGCCAGAAGGCCTATCATCACGGCAACCTGCGCGCCGAGCTCCTCGACACCGCGGTCGAGCAACTGCGTGAGGTCGGCGCGGAGGATCTCAGCCTGCGCGCACTGGCGCGGTCGATCGGGGTATCGCAAACCGCCCCTTACCGCCATTTCGCCGACAAGAACGAGTTGCTGGCCGCCATGGCGACGCGCGGCTATCGTGAACTCCTGCGCACATTGATCAAGGCCGGAGAGGCGAGTGGCGACTGCCCGCGCGAGAGACTGCTGGCATTCGCGCACGCGTATATCGACTACGCCGCGGCCAATCCGCAGCTCTTCAAGCTGATGTTCGGCCCGGTGGTTCAACCCAGCGATCGCCACCCCGAATTGCGCCAGGCCAGTCGCGATACACTCAAGCTGGTGCAGGATATTCTGCAAACGGGGCTGGCCCGGGGCATATTCCGCGATGTGGACGACGTTGCCTACCTGGCCAACGTGGCTTGGTCGAGTATTTACGGGCTCGCAACCCTGCGGGTCGACGCGCCGGCCCTGTTCGAACGTCACATCGCCCTGCAACGCCAGGTCGACCTGGGTGTTCAGATATTCCTCGACGGCATTTGCCTCCCGGTGGCAGAACGCAACTGATTCCGCTCCCTCCGGGCGAGCCGCTCCCGCTCGCTCTGCGGGAAATCCTCCGGGCTACAATTGCCGCAATACCGCAACCGGCGGCACCGATACCACCGTGCGACAGCTATACACTCCCAGCGCCGCGATAATCAGCATTGCAAACACGATACCCAGGGGCCACATCCACGGTGAGGCCACATACTGCATGTCCATGGCCTGCGTCTGCAGCACCAACACCGATAACTCGGCCCCGGCTACGGCAAGAATGCCTGCAAACAGGCCGAGCGCCGCAAACTCGATCAGCAGACCGCCCAGCAGTAGCCGCCTGCGTGCACCGAGCGCACGCAGTATGGCGCTCTCCTGCATGCGCGCATCCACGCTGGCCTGCACCCCGGCGATCAACACCAGCGCGCCCGCCGCAAGAATAACGCCAAGCACCAGCTCGATCGCGCCTGACACCTGATCGATGATGGTGCGTATCTGCTCGATTACCACATCCATCTCAATCACGGTTACCGTGGGAAATTCGCGGATAAAGCGATTGAGATAGCCTTTGTCTCCGGCGTCGAGATGAAAACTGGTCATGAATGTGGTCGGGTAACCCGCCAGCGTGGCGGGGGGAAAGACCAGAAAGAAGTTTGGCTGCATGGACTGCCAGTCGAGCCGGCGGATACTCCCTACCGTGACTTCCAGCTCTTCGGAGCCGATCAGAAAGCCCATGCGATCGCCCACCTGCACCTCCAGATAGCCGGCGTAGCCCTCCTCCAGCGATACCAGTTTTTCCTCGCTACCCGGCTGCCACCACTGCCCGGCGAGAAGTTCGTTGCCCGGAGGCAGGGTTTCGGACCAGGTGAAATTCGACTCTCGCTGCCGCCGCTCTAGCGTGGGATCATCTGATTGCGGCAATTCTTCGCCGTTCACCGACATAATGCGCCCCCGAATCATCGGATACAGCGGCTCGCTGCGGATGTTCGCCGCTCGCAGAGAGGTGGCGACAGCATCCACATCCTCCGGCGCGATGTTGATCATGAAGTGGTTCGGCACGTCTGCCGGGAGCTGGGTCTGCCACTCGTCGAGCAGCGAAGTGCGCACCAGCAGCAGCACCAGCACCAGCATGATTGCCATGGCAAATATCACTACCTGCAGTGCGTTGGCGGCACCGCGCCGCTGTAGGCCGGCGAGCGCCAGACGCCAGACGCTCCCCGCGCTCATGCCCACCAGACGTCCGCCACGCAGCAGACAGAAGGCCAGCACCAGGCCGAGAGCCACCGTCAGTGCCAGCCCGGCCAGCACCGCGAGCGTGAGGCGCCAGTCCTGGCTGTACCACCACATCAGCGCGGCTACCGCGACCAGACCAATCAGGTAATCCGTCACGCTGCGCCTGTTCTCCAGTGGCAGGTCCCGGCGCAGCACCCGCAGCGGGCTGGTCTGACCGAGCCTGCGCAGGGGCGGCCAGGCGAAACTCAGCAGGCACACCAGTGAGGTCGCACCGCCTATCAGGTAAGGACGCGGGCCGCTGGGGCCCGGCTGCAGCGGCAATTGTTCGGCAAACAGCTGGAAAAACACCGCCTGCATGCCCCAGCCCAAAGCACATCCCGCCAGCGTCGCGAGCACGCCGAGTAGCGCGAGACTAGTGCCGTAGAGCCGATCGATTCGGCCCTGGGTCGCTCCGAGACTCTTGAGAATGGCCACGTAGTCCATATGCCGTTCACTGAACCGGCGCGCCGCCAGCGCCACCGCAACCCCGGCGAGCACCACGGCGAGGCTGCCCGCCAACAACAGGAAGCTTTCCGCGCGTTCCAGCGCGCTGCCCACCTCGGGCTGCCCGTTCTCCAGCGTCAACACGCGCTGACCATCGGCAAGCTGCGTTTGCAGCCAGCTGTCAAACCCGGCCAGTGTCCCGGCATCGCCGGCATACAACTGCCTGTACTCCACACGACTGCCCGGTTGCACAACGCCGGTGGCGGGAATATCGTCGTAGTGCATAAGCAGACGCGGACCATAGCCATAGAATGATGAGGCCTGGTCGGGTTCGGTGCGCGCTGCCGCCACAACCGCCAGTTCGGCCTCACCCACCATGACCGTATCGCCGATCGCGATCTCCAGCAGCGGAAACAACCGCGAATCCAGCCACACTTCGCCGCGGCCCGGGCCATGCGCCACCGTCTCGGCCTCGCCAAAAGCCGCGCGGCTGACGGTCAGCTCGCCGCGCAGTGGGTACGTATCGCTGACCGCCCGGACAGAGGCCAGCGACATGGCGTCCTCGCCGGCATACACCATGGAGGGGAACATCAGTGTTTGTGCGCTGGCGAGTCCCCGCTCAGCCGCTTGTGCAAGCCATTCGGCAGGCGGCGCGCGCGGAGAACTCACCACGAGATCGGCCGCCAGGAAGCGATGACTCTCCTGCTCCAGGGCGGCTTGCAAGCGGGTGGTAAAGGCGCTGATGCCCGAGACGAGACCGACAGCCAGAACCAGCGCCATGACCAGTACGCCGAGTTCGCCGCCACGCCAGTCTCGCGCCAGCATCCGCGTGGCGGTCATGGACATGCGGCGGTCTCCACCAGCGCACCCGCTTCGAGCTGAAAACGGCGTTCACAACGGTCGGCCAAGGGCTGGTCGTGGGTCACCAGGATCAGGGTTGTCTGTTCCTGTCGATTGAGTTCAAACAGCAGGTCGATCACCTGCGCCCCGGTGCGGGTGTCCAGATTGCCGGTGGGCTCATCGGCGAACAATATCGCCGGACGCGAGGCGAAGGCGCGGGCTATGGCCACGCGCTGCTGTTCACCGCCCGACAACTGGCGGGGATAATGCTGCAATCGCTCGCCCAGCCCCACGCGAGCGAGATACTGTTCGGCGAGTGCTCGCGCGTCGTCGTGACGGTTGAGTTCGAGCGGTAGCATGACGTTTTCCAGCGCGGTTAGCGCGGGCAGCAACTGAAACGACTGGAACACAAAGCCCACCTTACTCGCCCGAAACCGGGCGCGACCATCCTCGTCGAGTGCGGTGATATTCACACCGTCGATTTCCACATAGCCACCGCTGGCCTCGTCGAGTCCCGCGAGCAGCCCCAGCAGCGTGGATTTCCCCGACCCGGAGGCGCCGACAATGGCCACCGACTCACCCGACTTGATTTCCAGGGTGATCCCTTTCAGTATTTCCAGCTCGGTGCCCGCCATGGGCACACGCTTCTGGAGATTCTCGGCCTTGATCATGCAGCGTATCCTCTACCGCCTCATACGTTATCCACTCGCCATCGGATGCCTGCTATTTTCCGTGGCCGTCACCACCGAGGCAGAAGAGCGAACGATTCTGTTGCTGGGCGATAGTATCAGCGCAGCCTACGGCATGTCTCTCGAACAGGGCTGGGTCTCACTGTTGCAGGAACAACTCGCCAGCACAGAGCACTCAGCCCGGATCGTGAATGCCAGTATCAGCGGCGAGACCAGCGACGGTGGCGTGCGCCGTCTGCCCGCGCTGTTGGAAAAGCACAGGCCTGATCTGCTGTTGATTCAGCTGGGTGGCAACGATGGGCTGCGCGGTTTCCCGCTCTCCAGGCTGCGCGAGAATCTCACGCAAATGGTCAGGGCAGCGCAAACCGCCGGCGCGCGCGTGCTGTTACTGCCGATGGAGATACCACCGAACTACGGCGCACGCTATACCAGTGAATTCCGGGAGACTTTTGTTGCGGTTGCACGCGAGACAGGCGCCGCGCTCGCGCCTTTCATCCTGGCGGCCTTCGCCACTGACCCGTCGATGATGCAGGAAGATGGCATCCACCCCAGAAGCGAGGCGCAACCACTTATAGTTAAGGAAGTTATGCCGAATATACTCAGGATGCTGGACACACCATGAGCGACTGGACCGCCCGGACACTGCAGGAAGCAGATCGCGCGTGCCTCTGGCACCCTTACGCATCGGCTGTTGATCACGCCACCGTGTACCCGGTGGTCAGCGCCAGCGGCGTACGCCTTACGCTGGCAGACGGGCGTGAGCTGATCGATGGCATGGCGTCCTGGTGGTGCGCCATTCACGGTTACAACCACCCGGTTCTCAACCGTGCCGTGACCGCCCAGCTGGCAAAAATGTCGCACGTGATGTTCGGCGGCCTGACCCATGCGCCGGCAGTGGAACTCGGGCAATTGCTGTGTGACCTCACCCCGGCCAACCTCGATCGCGTGTTCTTCAGTGACTCTGGCTCGGTAGCGGTGGAGGTCGCCATGAAAATGGCGGTGCAGTACTGGCAGGCGCGCGGCCAATCCAACAAGCAACGCTTCCTGGCACTCAACAACGGTTACCACGGCGACACCTTCGGCGCGATGTCGGTGTGCGATCCGCAGACCGGCATGCATCACCTGTTCGGTAGCGCATTGAAACAACAGTTTTTCGCGGCGTCTCCGCGCTGCGGTTTTGCAGAGCCGTGCGCGGACAGCGAGCTGGCAGAGATTGTCGCCACCCTCGAACAGCACGGGGACGAAATCGCGGCGGTCATTGTCGAACCCATCGTGCAGGGCGCGGGCGGCATGCGCTTCTACTCCGCGGAGTATCTTGTGAAGCTGCGCACACTGTGCGACCACTTCAACGTACTGCTGATCTTTGACGAGATCGCAACCGGGTTCGGGCGTACCGGGCGTCTTTTCGCTCTCGAGCACGCGCGGGTCGAACCGGACATTCTCTGCCTGGGCAAAGCTCTTACCGGCGGCTATATGACCCTTGCCGCCACGTTGTGCAGCACGCAGGTAGGCACGGTTATCAGCAGCGGCGAAGCGGGGGCCTTCATGCACGGCCCGACATTCATGGCCAATCCCCTGGCCTGCGCCACAGCGCTGGCCAGCATCCGCCTGCTCTTGTCGCAACCCTGGCAGCGCAATGTGGCGCGCCTGCAGGAGGCGCTTGCCAGCGGTCTCGCGCCGGCCCGGGATATGCCTGCGGTCGCCGATGTTCGCGCGCTGGGAGCGATTGGCGTAATCGAGCTGCACCAGAGCGTGGATATGCAAAGCGTGCAGCCACAATTCGTTGAACGCGGCGTGTGGGTGCGCCCCTTCGGCAAGCTGGTATACGTAATGCCGCCCTTTATCACGTCGAACGATGACATCAAAACCCTGACACAGGCCATGCTCGAAGTCGTTGACGGGCTGTAGGCGGCACGCCGGAAACGCCCGCCTGCCACATGCAGCAGCGGGCACATCCCGTACTCCGGTGCCGGATGTACTTTGGCAGTGCCCTCCAATATAGTGGCGGCAAGCTTTCAGGGTCACCGGTGGGACACAGCGGCGTATGTCGAGGCGGCAACAGTCTTCTCTGCAAACCAGATTTTACGATGTCATTTTCGGCACGGAGACTCCGGCCGGAAAATGGTTTGATATCGCCCTGATCCTGATTATCAGCACCAGCGTGATCGTGGTGATGCTGGATTCCATTGGCGAACTGCACTTGCGGTACGGGCTGTTGTTCCTGCAGCTCGAATGGGCCTTCACGCTGTTGTTTACCGTCGAATATTTCGTCCGCATATGGTGTGCACCGAACCGCCGCGGCTACATGCTGAGTGTTTACGGTGTGGTGGATCTGCTGGCGTTGCTACCGACCTACCTGTCGCTGATCATCCCCCAGACGGCTCCCCTGCTGATCATCCGACTGCTGCGCATCCTGCGCATTTTCCGCGTGTTGCGCATGCTTTCTTTTCTGCAGGAGGCAAATCACCTCGCGGGCGCACTGCGCAACTCCGCGAGAAAAATCTTCGTGTTTTTTGCCCTGATGTTGATCATCACCACGATATTCGGCTCACTGCTCTACGTGGTCGAGGGCGCAGAACACGGCTTCGACAGCATCCCGGAAAGTGTCTACTGGGCGATAGTCACAATCACGACCGTGGGCTACGGCGACCTCTCGCCCCAGACCCCCGCGGGCCGCGCCATCGCCTCCGTTGGTATGCTGATAGGCTATGCGGTGATCGCACTGCCCACCGGCATCATCTCCGCCGAATTGACTCGTGCACAGATATACAAAGAACAGCAGCTTCGCAGGGATTCGCGCAACTGTACCAATTGCGCAGCGGTTGAGAGTGACCCGCAGGCGCGCTATTGCCGCAAGTGCGGCTCAAGCCTGCCCAAGCCCGGACACGCCCCCGCCTGAGAACGGCGGGAGCCATCACCCAGACCTCAGAAGTCTTTGCGTATGGTCAGACCCCAGGTAGTGGGTTCGTTGTAGTAGGCGTTGTAGCGACCCGTTTGCGCCGGGGTGTCGGCGATCGTGTTGGTGTACTTCTCGTCCGTCAAGTTACGACCCCACAGGGTCAGCGATGTGTTCCACGGCTCGTAGAGAAAACCGGCACGCATGTTGACGAGATTGTAGGAGCCATCGTACTTCTCGGGATCATTGTTCACGTCCGTCATGCGCTCGTCGACCCAGATATACTCCGCGTAGACAAAGCCCCCGATCTGGTCGGTCAGGCGGAAATCCTGATTGGCGGTGGCTACCACCACGTTCTCCGGGTTGCCGGCGAGGTCGCCGCCGCTGCGATCACAGGCGTTGCCGGGGTTGTCCGGCTCGGCGTCGCCCGGATCGGGCTGACCCGTGTGCCAGGTCTGGCCGGTCCAGCAGGGGCCGCCCTCGAAGTCCGCGTATTCACCGTGGTTGAACGCGTAGGCCAGCGTGACAGTGGTGTTGTCCAGCGGCGCCCAGTTAAGGTCCACTTCGACGCCGTAGGTCTCGGCGGTACCCGCGTTGGTCAGGGCAAAGCCTCCACCCTGGAAGGACACCGTCTGCAGGTCGTCCGTGTCCGTCTTGTGCAGGGCTACATTCAGGCGCATCGCCTGCTCCGGGAACTCTGCCTTCATACCCACCTCGAAGGACTCTGACTCCTCCGCGTCGAAGATGGGATCGAAGACCGGGGCGATCCGGTCGGCGTTGACGCCGCCAGATTTGTAACCGGTGCTGTAGGCGCCATACAACATGATGTCCTGGTTCATGAACCAGCTCAGCTTGAGGGTTCCCGTTATCTGGTCGTCGTCGAATTCCTCGTCCAGATTCGGTGTGGGTGACAGGGGCGGGAATGCCAGGAAGCCACTATTGTCACCGGGATTGCCGCCTTCCAGCGGGAAATCCTGGGTAAAGGTGTTTTTCAGCTTCTTGTCTTCATAGGTCCAGCGCAAACCCGCGGTCAACACCAGTGTGTCGGTGAGGTTGTAGTCGGCCTGGCCGAAGATTGCATAGCTCTCATGCTCCTGCTCGTTCACATCGCGCGAGCCGGTGCCTTCTATAAACAGGTTGGAGTCAGCGCCGAGCGCGATCTGGCTGGTGTCGGCACCGGTCGTGGTGGTGCGATCAGTGTCCAGTTCCTGATAGTAATAATACACACCGGCGACATAGGTCAGCTTGTCTCCCTCACTGGTAATGCGGAATTCCTGGGTGAACTGCGACTGCTCCGAGTCGTTGACACGATAGGCGCCATCGAGGTTGGTAAACAGGATGTCTGCATCATCGAAAGAATCATGCGTGCGGTAAGCCGTGATGCTGGTCGCCAGGAACAGATCCGTATCCCAGTCCACCTGCAGCGAGATGCCCTCGTCCTCGTTTTCAGACTTCGGCTCGCGCGCTGCGGTGACTGCATAATCATAAAAATCGTCCTGATCCACCACGACCCCCCCGCCGTCGACCACGAACTGGTCAGTGGGACCATTGGCGGGCGGCGGGTTCAGTGCGGGGTTGGGTGGCAGCGTACCGCCGTTCTGCGGAAAGAAGTTGTTTTTCCAGGAGCCGGCGCCACAGCAGACCTCGTCCACTTCCGAGTGGTCGATGATCATGCGCATGGTCAGGTCTTCAGTCGGCATGTAAAGCGCCTGCAGACGTGCGCCCCAGCGGTCACGGTCGTTGAAGGCGTCGTCTTCTTTCTTGCCCCCCGGGCCGATCCAGTCGACGAAACCGTCGCGCTCCATGTAGAAACCCGTGGCGCGAATGGCGAGTACGTCTTCTATCAAGGTCAGTGACTTGGCGCCACTGAGGCCGAACAGGTCGTAATCACCCCCAGTCGCTTCCAGGAAGCCCGTGCCCTCGAAATCGGGCGCCACACTGTTGATCTGCACGGCGCCGGCGGGCGTGTTGCGCCCGAACAGCGTGCCCTGGGGCCCGCGCAATACCTCCACCGAACCGACATCGACGAGATTGTTGATCATGGAGCCCTGCCGGGCGCGGTAGACCCCGTCGGTGTACAGGCCCACAGACGACTCGAGACCGAAGTTCTGGCCACTGGTGAACACGCCGCGTATCTGGAAATTCGTGGTCGTTGACGTCTGCGTCTGCGTCACGAACAGGCTGGGAGCGTTGACCTGCAGGTCAAACATGTCCTTGACCCCCGACTTCTCGATCATCTCGGCGCTGAACGCGGAAACGGCCACGGGCACATCCTGCAGGCTCTGTTCACGTTTTTGCGCGGTGACAATCACTTCCTCAAGAACCCTCTGGGACAGGGCGGCCGGACTTATCGACACGGCAGTGACAGCGGCGATGGCCACGGCCAGTTTGAGGGAATTGCGGGAGGTCATGGGCATGGCAACGGATCCTTTGATTATTGTTAAAACTGATGACACGCAATCATCCGAGTGGATGAAGAATAAACGCCCTATTAACCCAAGTCCAGCGGCTCGATGGTTACAGACGGTGACTGCCCCGGGGCCCGGCGAATGCTATACTGCCCGGCTGACTGTCAACCCGAGCATGCAATGACTCAAGACCTGTTCTCCCATCGCCCGTTCTGGGCCGAATGTCTCGGCCCGGCACCTGAACTGCCCATGTCACGCGAGGAGATGGACGCGCTTGGCTGGGACAGTTGCGACATCATCATCGTGACCGGCGACGCCTATGTGGATCACCCGAGTTTCGGCATGGCGGTTATCGGGCGCCTGCTGGAGGCCCAGGGCTTTCGCGTGGGCATCATCGCGCAGCCGGACTGGACTGATACCACCGCATTCGAGGCCCTGGGGCGCCCGAACCTGTTTTTCGGTGTTGCGGCGGGCAATATGGACTCGATGATCAATCGCTACACGGCGGATCGCAAACGACGCAACGATGATGCCTACACGCCCGGAAACAGCGGCGACAAACGTCCGGATCGTGCCGTGATTGTTTACAGTCAGCGTCTGCGGGAGGCCTTTCGCGATGTGCCGCTGATCATCGGCAGCATTGAAGCGAGCCTGCGGCGCATCGCGCATTTTGATTACTGGAGCGAAAAGGTGCGTCGCTCCATCCTGCTCGACAGCCGCGCAGATCTCCTGCTGTACGGCAATGCGGAGCGCGCTATCGTGGAGGTGGCCCACCGCCTTGCCGCGGGCGAATCCATTCGGGAGATACGTGATCTGCGCGGTACGGCCTATGTGCGCAGGCGCGTACCCGATGGCTGGCGCGTCATCGACTCCACCAGTATCGACGTCGTCACCCCCGCCAGCAAAAGCGCCCGGCCCGACCCGTACGCGACCACCGACGAATCCGCATGCGCTGTAGCTACCAGCCGTGCTGACAATATCGAATCCGTCACTCTGCTCGATGGCCCGGGAGAGGCAAACACCGTCATTCGGCTGCCCGCCTACGAGCAGGTACGCGACGACCCGGACCTCTACGCTCACGCCTCGCGCATCCTGCATCGGGAAACAAACCCCTACAACGCAAGGCCTCTGGTGCAGGCCCACGGTGACCGTGAAGTGTGGCTGAATGGTCCGCCCATCCCGCTGGAAACTCACGAGCTGGATCGCGTGTTTGAACTGCCCTATACACGGCTGCCACACACTCGCTACGGCGATGCCCGCATCCCCGCTTTTGAAATGATCCGACACTCGGTCAACATCATGCGCGGCTGCTTCGGCGGATGCACTTTCTGTTCGATCACCGAACATGAAGGCCGCATCATCCAGAACCGTTCCGAGGATTCCATCATCCGTGAAATCGAGCAGATTCGCGACACGTCGAAAGCGTTTACCGGCGTCATTTCCGATCTTGGCGGCCCCACCGCGAACATGTGGCGGCTGGCCTGCAACAGCAAGGAAACAGAGGCAAAATGCCGCAAGCTGAGCTGCGTGTTCCCCGGCATCTGCAAAAACCTGAACACTGACCAGGCCCCACTGGTGAACCTGTATCGTCGTGCACGCGAGGTGGAGGGCGTGAAAAAAGTGCTGATCGCCTCCGGGCTGCGCTACGACCTGGCAGTCGAGACACCCGAGTACGTGAAGGAGCTGGTAACCCATCACGTGGGCGGCTACCTGAAGATTGCGCCCGAGCATACCGAGAGCGGGCCGCTGTCGAAGATGATGAAGCCCGGCATCGGCGCCTACGAGCGCTTTAAAACACTGTTTGAGAAATATTCGCGTGAAGCGGGTAAAGAGCAGTACCTGATCCCCTATTTCATTGCGGCACATCCGGGTACCTCGGACAAAGACATGCTGCAGCTCGCGCTCTGGTTAAAGCAGAACCGCTTTCGCGCCGATCAGGTTCAGACCTTCTACCCCTCCCCCATGGCAACCGCAACCGCGATGTATCACAGCGCCAGGAACCCTCTCAAACCGGTGCGTCGATCAGGCGACAGCATGCCCACGGTAAAAAAACTGTCGCAACGCCGCCTGCACAAGGCTTTCCTGCGCTACCACGATCCGGACAACTGGCCTCTGCTGCGCAAAACCCTGAAGCAGATGGGCCGGGCGGACCTGATAGGCAATGGCGACAGGCACCTGGTGCCGCCGCGCCAACCCGGCAAGCGTCACGCGGTGGTGCCCGCAGATGCGCGGCCTTTCGCCACCCAGCACAACGGCCTGCCGCGAACGCCGCGCCGTGCCCGCAAACGCCGCGCGGCAAAACCCTGAAGCCGCAGGCGATGTTCTATACTTCAAAGGCAGTCTCGAACCGACCAATAATCTGACTGAGAGGATCTCAAATATGACTTGCAAACGTAGCGTGCTGGCGTTTTTCTGTTATTTTTTTGCAGGCGTGGCACTGGCCTCCGCTCCGGCCATGAATGCACCACTGCCGACCCTCGCGATCAGCGAGCGCGGCGAGCTTATCGCGGACGACGAGGATTTCAGCTTTCGCCCCTGGAGTTCGGAAATGCACCCGGGGAAAGTACATGTCATCCAGTACATCGGTGCGAAGATGAGTGACAAGGATGTGTTCAAGCCCCTCACCGATGCGGTGGAAAGCAATTTTGAACCGGGCTCGGTGCAGGTCACCACGGTCATCAACCTGGATGCGGCAATGTGGGGCACTACCGGCATGGTCATGTCCGAGCTGAAGAAGAACAAACGCAAGTACCCGACGGCGGTTATGGTCGTTGACGAGGACGGCAGTGGCATTGACGCCTGGGGTCTGGGGAAGTCAGGGCGCGGCCTGCTGATCACAACCGGTGATGGTATCGTCAAGTACTTCGCCAACGAAGCGCTCAACGAAGAACAGCTGGCGACTACTATTGAACTGATCCGCGCAAATATCGGCGACTAAGTCAAAATCAGCTCGCCCGGGCGTATGATACCGGCTCCGAGGGGAGTCGGTATGCGCAAAAAAATCCTCTATCCGCTACTGGTACTGACACTGGGACTTGGCCTGGCCGTGCTTATCGGCAGCCTCGAGCCCGACGTGTCCACGCAGTCGTACGAGCCCGTACCGCCCACGGTACGCGTTATCCGCGCGCAGATGGCGGAGCAGTACCTGACCGTCGAGTCGCAGGGCACTGTGCAGCCGCGCACCCAGAGCGAACTGATTCCCGAGGTTTCGGGCCGCGCGACCTGGCTTTCTCCCTCGCTGGTCAGCGGCGGGGCCTTTCTTACCGGTGACGTGCTGCTGCGCATTGACGATGCGGACTATCGAACACAGCTACGCCGCAGCGAGGCAATATTGCAACGCGCCGAAGTCGAACAGGAGCATGCGCTGGACGATCTTGAGCGCCTGGTGAGCCTGCAGGAGCGCCAGCTCGCGAGTCAGCAGCTTATGGACGATGCCAGACGAAAATTCCGCGTGGCCGAGGCGAATCTGCTGGAGGCGCGCGCGGCTCTGGAGCAGGCACAACGCGATCTTGAACGGACCGAACTAAAAGCGCCCTTCGATGGTCTGGTACGCAGTGAACATGTAGATCTCGGACAATTTATTCCCCGCGGCGAGAGCATCGCCGTGGTCTACGCCACCGATTACATGGAAGTACGCCTGCCTATCTCTACCGACCAGATCCAGTACCTCGGCCTGCCGATCGACAGCCGCGGTCTGCTGCCGCCGGATACCCGGCCCGCAGTGACCATCGCTGCGGATTTCGGCGCTACCCGACTCCTCTGGGAAGGCGCACTGGTGAGGTTGGAGGCCGAAATCGATGAGCGTTCACGCCTGCTTTACGGCGTGGTGCAGATAAAGATTGAAGACAATGCGGAAACGCCCTTCCTGCCTGTAGGCATGTTCGTGCAGGCCGAGATCAGAGGTCAACGGGTCGATGGCGTCGTGCGCCTGCCCCGCTCCGCGATGCGCGATAATAATCAGGTGCTGGTGGTGGACGAAGAGAACCGTCTGCGTTTCAGACAGGTTTCACTGCTGCGCCTTGAGCACGATGAGATACTCCTCAGCGAGGGCGTTCGCGACGGTGAACTGGTCTGCATTTCACCGCTACAGACGGTCGTTGACGGCATGCACGTAATACCTGTTGTGGAATGACCGGCTAACCTGATGCACAAGCTTATCGCCTGGTTCGTCCACAACCCGGTTGCCTCGAATCTGCTGATGATGATTCTGGTGGCAGGCGGCCTGCTCGCGCTACCCACTATTCATCAGGAAGAGTTTCCCACCCTCGAGGTAGACGCCGTTCAGGTACGCGTACCGTACCTCGGGGCCGCGCCAACCGAAGTGGAGAGCGGCGTATGCGTGCGCATCGAAGAAGCCGTGGAGGGCACCGAGGGTATCGACCGTATCACCTCGGAGGCCTCCGAAGGCTACTGTTCCGTCAACATTGAACTGGTTGCCGGTATCGATAAAACCAAGGTGGCCAACGACATCAAAAGCAAGGTGGACGCCATCGACTCGTTCCCCGCGGAAACGGAACAGCCGGTCACCACCGAGGTCAGCATCGTTGCGACCGTGTTACAGATCGCCGTCTCCGGCAAAACGGATGAGCGCACCCTGAAACTGGTGGGTCAGCGCATGCGCGACGATATCGCCGCCATGCCGGGCGTATCCCGGGTTCAACTGCAATTTGCACGCCCCTATGAAATCAGCATTGAAGTATCCGAACAGACGCTCAGGCGGCACGACCTGTCGCTGGCGGAGGTTGGCCGGGCCATCGAGCGCAGTTCGCTGGACATACCGGGTGGTTCGCTGAAAACGGAAGGCGGCGAGATTCTGCTGCGAACCAGGGGGCAGGCCTACAGGGGTCAGGAATTTGAGGATATCGTCGTCCTCACTCGCAATGATGGCACCCATGTCACCCTGGGCGAGATTGCCAGGGTAGTCGATGGCTTTGAAGACACTGACCTGCGCGCGAGATTCGACGGCAATCCGACGGTCTCGCTGAAAGTATCCCGCGTGGGCAAGGAAGATATCATGGCGATTGCCGAGCGCGTGAAGACGTATCTCGAGCAGGCCCGGCGGGAGGTTCCGGAAGGTATTGCGATCAATATCTGGCAGGACGAGTCGCAAGACCTGGTAGACCGGCTCGATGCCCTCACGCGCAATGCGGTCAGCGGCCTGGCGCTGGTGTTGCTGGTGCTCACACTGTTTCTGCGTTTTCGACTTGCATTCTGGGTCGCAGCCGGTATTCCCGTGGCGCTGCTCGGCACCGTGGCCATGTTCCCGCTAGCGGGCATTTCCATCAGTACGCTTTCGGTGATGGCTTTTATTCTCGTGCTTGGCATTTTGGTGGACGATGCCATCGTGGTCGGGGAGCGCGTGTACGCGCATGAAAAGCGCGGCCTGCCCCGCCTGGAGGCGGCAATCGCCGGCACACAGGAGGTGTCACTGCCCGTTTTCTTCGGTGTGTTGACCACCATGGCAACGTTTATTCCCGTGGTAAATATTCCCGGCCCGATGGGCGGCTTCTACGAACCGCTGGGTTACACCGTGATGATCGCGCTGGCCTTTTCCATTATCGAATCGCAATTTATTCTGCCTTCGCACCTTGCTCACCGACGCCCGGAGAAGGAGCCCGGCGAAAGCGGCCTGATGAATCGCTGGCTCGGGTTGCAGGAGCGCATCTCGGGCTCGCTGGAGGTCGCCGCAACGCGCTATTACCAGCCTGCCGTGGAACGAGCGCTCGAATGGCGCTACCTGACCATTGCGCTCGGAGTTGTAGTGCTCGCGCTCACACTCTCGCTGTTTGCCAGCGGCCGCATGCAGTTCCAGTTTTTCCCCGCCGTTGAGGGCACGCATCTCTACGCCGCGCTGACCATGCCCGAAGGCACCTCCGTGGAAGAGACGGCGCGCGCCGTCCAGCGCCTGGAAGATGCCGCGACGCTTCTGCAAGCAGAACTCGATGAGGGACTCGCCGCGGGTGAAGCCAGTAAAATCTCTCACGTCTTCAGCAGTATCGGTTCGCTCATCCCCAAGGGCAGCATCAGCGGCGAAGGCGCGGCCCAGAGCAACATCGCCGAGGTGGGCATCGAGCTCAATCTACCGCGCAACTATTCCGGCGTTTCAACCCAGACGTTTGCCAATCGCTGGCGCGAATTGACCGGCAATATTCCGGACGCACTTGAACTGACCTTCACCTCGGAGTCTTTCGGGGTAGGCAAGGCAATCTCTTTTGAACTCTACGGCAAAAACTTCGAGGAACTGCGCTCGGTCGCTGCCGAACTGCGCATCGCGCTGAAGGGCTATGCCGGCGTAATGGACGTGACTGACTCATTCCGAGCGGGCAAACACGAGGTGCAACTGGCGCTGTTACCGGGAGCCCGCAGCCTCGGTATTACGCTGGAAGATCTCGGTCAACAGGTGCGGCATGCCTTCTACGGTTACGAGGCGCAACGCGTACAGCGCGGCAAAGACGATGTGCGTGTAATGGTGCGCTACCCCGAAGCGCAACGACATTCTCTGGGCGATCTGGAAGACATGCGCATTCGCACGGCGGACGGTACGCAGGTACCCTTCAGCAGCGTTGCCACTGCAACCCTCGCGCGCGGCTATACCACCATTCGACGGATCGACGGCAATCGCGTGGTCACAGTGACAGCGGACGTCGATCGCGCGCTGACCACGCCGGAGAGCGTGATCTCTACCCTGCGCAAAGATGTGCTACCGGCAATACTCGCACAACACCCGGGGGTGAGTTATTCACTTTCCGGCGAGGCGGAGGAACGCACTGAATCGATGGATTCACTGGTCAGTACCGCGGCCCTGGCCCTGCTGGTGATATACGCACTGCTGTCAATTCCGTTGCAGTCCTACCTGCAGCCGCTGGTAATCATGAGCGTCATTCCCTTTGGCGCGGTGGGCGCCATAATAGGGCATTACCTGCTGGGCATGGATCTGGTGTTTTTCTCACTGCTGGGTATCGTCGCCCTGGCGGGGGTAGTGGTCAATTCCAGCCTTGTGCTGGTGGATTTTATCAACGTCCAGCGCAGGCAGGGAGTCTCCCTCGACTGGGCTGTCAGTCATGCCGGTACGGTGCGCTTCCGGCCGATTGTTCTCACCAGCGTCACCACCTTCGTGGGCCTCGCCCCCATCATGCTGGACACCACGATCTCCACGCACCTGTTCAGGCCGATGGCGATCTCACTCGCCTTCGGCGTGCTTTTTGGCACAGTGATTACGCTGTTTCTGGTGCCCGCGCTGTACCGCGTGCTGGAAGACCTGAAGCGCCTGCGCGGCACGCGAAGGACTCCGCCACACACAGCCAGCTAACGAAGTCTCACCCCCCGCAGCTTCTATGTCTGCCACACCGGGATAATCGCCAGGCAATCCGGCCCTCGGGGAGTCCTCTACAGAGGCAGTGATTCGCAGCAGTTTACGGACGTCTCAACCGGCGCCAAGACTGCGCCTGGTGCCGCGCGTGGCAGGCGCCTCAAGCGGATTTTCCGGCCACGGGTGTTTCGGATAGCGGCCGCGCATTTCACGTCGAACCTCGGCATAGCCATTGCGCCAGAAACCCGCGAGATCCTGTGTCACCTGCAACGGGCGGTCTGCCGGCGACAACAGGTGAATGACCAGCGGAACCCGCCCCTCGGCGATACTCGGCGTTTCCTCGCAGCCAAACATCTCCTGTAGTTTCACCGCCAACACTGGCGGTGTCTGGCTATAATCTATGGCAACGCTCGAACCCGAGGGTACGGCCCATCGCTCCGGCGCCAGCCGCTCAAGTTCGAGCGGCAACGGCCAGGATAGATGGCCTCGCAGAATCGACTTCAAATCCAGCGCCTGAAAATCCTCCAGTTTGCGCACATCATCGAGATACGGCAGCAGCCAATCCTCAAGCGATGCCAACAGCGCCTCGTCGGATAAGTCTGGCCATGGATTATCCTGCGACTCGAAGGCCGAATGCATCAATGCAATGCGTGCGCGCCATTGCAGTATGCTCTTGCTCCAGGGCAGTATCTGTAGCCCCTTGTTGCGCACCACGCCAAGCAGCGCCTCCCCGCGCGCACTAGCGGACACCTCGTCCAGCGGCTGTGCCGCAAGTAAAATACTGCCGACAAGACTGTGGCGCTCGGCCACGAAACGCTCGTTGCGATAGTCCCAGTCTACGCGTTCTTCATGCCGCACCAGCGACGAAAGAATCTCCCGGAAATTTGCCGGGTTGAGTGCACTGGCCGAATAAATTCTGTCCTCCGACTCCCCCTTGGTACCGCCCAGATCGGCCACCGCCAGCCACTCCCGGCTGGCCATGGGATCTTCAGCCGGCACCACGGCACTGCGCCCGTTGCTGAGCTGGTAGTGGCCGCTGCGGGCGCCCGGTCGCAGACGGGCGATGCGGTCGGGGTAGGCGCTGGCCAGCAAAATGCCGACGACATCCTGCTGTTCCACCGCGAGCGCAAACTTGCGCGGTTTGTGTATTTCGCCCGCGAGTTGCGCGAAGCGTCGAGCCTGCTGCCAGATGCGCTTGAACCAGCCCTGGAGTTCCAGCGGACAACGAACCTCGCCCATCAGCAGATCAAGCGCGGCCCCCACATCGACACCGCGATCGGCCACCGGGTTACGCTCAGACAGAACCGCGGCCAGCAGACACGCCGTTTCAGTGGCATGAATATCGCAGCCCACCAGAAGCATGTGCGCAAGCCGGGGATGCAGCGGCATCTGTGCCAGGCGCACACCGTGCGGGGTAAGCTGCACGCGCGACTCATGAGTTCTGAAGGCCGCCCCACACAGCTCCAGTATGCCAATGGCCTGGCTGTAGGCGGCCTCGGGAGGTGAATCCAGCCAGTCGAGTTCTGCGGGATCGGCAACCCCCCAGGACAACAATTGCAGGGCCAGGGGTGCAAGATCCTCCTGCAGGATCTCCGGTGTGGCGTGAGCAACCAGACGCGCCTGCTGTTGTTCGCTCCAGAGCCGGTAACATACACCGGGACCCTGGCGCCCGGCCCGACCCCGCCGCTGTTCCACGGAGGCTTTGGAAGCACGCCGCGTGGTCAGGCGGGTCATACCCGTGGAGGGATCAAAGATGGCCTCGCGAACCAGACCCGAATCGACCACCACCTCGATCCCCTCAATTGTCAGGCTGGTTTCCGCCACGTTGGTCGCCAATACAACCTTGCGGCGCCCGGGGGGCGCCGGCATCACAACCTGTTGCTGCCGCTCGAGTGACAGGCCTCCGTACAAGGGCTCAACCGTCACTGGATCGTCGGCCTGCAGCGCCAGGGCTGTGGTCAATTCCCGCGCAACCCGCCGAATCTCGCGCTGCCCCGGAAGGAATACCAGGATGCTGCCCCGTTGCTCCTGCAATGCGCGCAACACCGTGGCAACGGCTGGCCCCGTGATGCTGTCGCGCAACTGGTAGGGAGCCCCGTAGTGCGTGCTGACCGGATACTGACGGCCGCGGGAACTCAGCACCGGGGCATCGCCGAGGAGAGCGGCTACCGCGTCGCCGTCGAGAGTGGCGGACATCACCAGCAGCTTTAAAGGTGGCCCTTCCCGGTACTGGCGACGACCGAGCAGGCTGAGAGCGAGGCACAGATCCGAATCCAGGTTGCGCTCATGAAACTCGTCGAACACCACCAGCCCCACGTCTTCCAGCCCGGGGTCACGCTGTAGCCGGCGCGTCAGAATGCCCTCGGTCACCACCTCGATACGGGTTTTCTCACTGACGCAGCTATCCATGCGAATCCGGTAGCCAACAGTCTGGCCTACTGGTTCTCCGAGCAACGCGGCCATGCGGGCGGCGGCGGCACGCGTGGCCATGCGGCGCGGCTCCAGAACAAGAATCTTGCGTTGTCCCAGCCACTTTTCCTGCAGCAACGCCAGCGGCACTACGGTGGTTTTTCCAGCGCCGGGTGGCGCCTGTAACACAAGCTCGTCAGATTTCAGCAGGCGCAGCCGAACCTCGTCGAGTATCTCGGCTATCGGCAGATTTCGTGCTTGATCCGGCAACATGTCTCCATAGTAACGGAGTGGACAGCCTCAGCGCTACGCAATCCGCTGCCCTGCAATGGGCAGTCCAGCCGGGCAATGTGGCAATGCGGCTCACCGCTGCTATGCTTGAGGTCTTTCTCCAGAGGATAAACGAGCATGCTTCTGCTGTTGCTGGGTATTGCACTATTTGCCGCTGTGCACTTCATCCCATCGCTTGCCCCATCGCTGAAAGTGGCGTGGGTACAGCGCATGGGCGAGAACGGCTACAAGGGCGTCTTCTCCCTGCTGCTGCTGGCCGCCCTGGCAATGATCATCGTCGGCTGGCGTTCGGCAACGCCCGTTTACCTCTACACGCCGCCGGCCATTCTGTACCCCATCGCCCTGGGCGTGATGATTTTCGCCTTTGCACTGCTGGTGGTCAGCAATAGGGCCTCGCGCCTGAGCAGGTTGATACGCCATCCGCAGTTGACAGGGGTAGCCCTGTGGGGCGTCGCCCACTTGCTGCTCAACGGCGACAGCCGGTCAATGGCGCTATTTGCCGGTTTGAGCCTGTGGGCAGTGGCAGAAATCATAGCGATTAACCGCCGTGAGGGAGTGTGGATCAAAAGCGCCGCGCCCGCCTGGGGCAGCGAACTCGTCACGCTGATCATCACCGCGATTGTGGTGGCCGTCGTGATCGCGGTACACCCGTGGCTGGCGGGTGTAGCTGTGCTTTAGGGCCTGGGAGCGGTCTACGCCCCCGCACTCAGGGGAAACCTGAAGTCCAGGCTCTCCTCGGTAAATTGCCAGAGCCGTTCCGCCGCTGCATCGTCGCGCGCCCAGGGCTTGGCGCGCTTGAGCTTGCAGTTGGCGAAATACTCGCCACTGATGTCGGCAACCTCGTCGCTGGTACAGAGGTACAGGGAAGTTGCTGCGCCCTGTTCCGGTGTACGGAAAAACGGTTTGAGCAACAGCGGTAGCAGGCTGCTGGCCAGACCCTTGTTGTGCGTGCCGAGCGAGGTTGAGACCGCGCCAGGGTGCAGACAGTTGACGGTGATGGGGGTATCTTCGAGTCGCTGCGCGAGGCTGCGGGTGAAAAGAATGTTGGCCAGCTTGGAGCGTCCGTATACGCGGAAAGTGCTGTAGCTTTTCTGTGCGTGCATATCGTCAAAATCCATGCCACGCACGAACTCATGCGCCGCAGACGCCACGTTCACAATTCTCACGTTACCGCCGTGCTGAATTGCCGGCATCAGCAAGCCCGTGAGCAGAAACGGCGCAAAGTGATTGACCGCGAGGGTTTCCTCAAACCCGTCCACGGTCTCCCTGCGCGTTGTGTTGATGACACCCGCATTGTTGAGCAGCACATCCAGCGGCGGCGCGGTTTCAAGAAACGTCTGCGCGGCCCGGCGCACGCTGCCGAGATCGGCCATGTCCATGAGAATTACCCTGGGCACATGGTCGGCCACGGTGGCAATCTCATCACATAGCGCATTGGCCTTGTCTGCATTGCGGCAGAACAGTGTGAGCTGCGCTCCCTGACGCGCCAGTTCCAGGCTGGTAGCGCGGCCTATACCGGCCGTCGGACCTGTTATCGCTACATGTTTATCCTGCATAACGCCCTCGCCTGATTGACTCCACGGACATCGACTCTAGCGGAAATAATCGCTCCAGGCTATTCGCCCATAACGCGGGCCAGCCGCTCCGGCCTGCGCCAGACACCCCCTGCCAGACGTCTAACGTACAGCACCGCGAGGGATATCAGCATCGCGACAAACACCCACCAGGACACCATGGGACCCAGACCGTAGACAACGATTACCAAATATTGCACCAGCAACATCAGACAATGCACGGAAACAGAAGTAAACATGATCCAGCGGGTGTCGCCCGCACCGCGCAGCACACCGCCACTCACCAGTATGATGGCGTCGGCGATCGTGTAGGAGACCAGACCGATCATCATCTTGCTGCCCAGTTCGAGTATGGCGGCAAAATCGTCGCCACCATTGTCGAACAAACCTACCAGTGAACTGCGATAGATCAAAAAGAGAAGCGCCAGCGAACCCGAGTAGGACAGGGCCATGGCAAAGCCGGCCGCGATCACCTGATTCGCACGCGCCATGTCTCCCGCGCCGACAAAGCGCCCGATCAGGCTCATGACACCGATACTCAGTCCAACCATGGGAATAAATGACAGCATGTCCCAGTTGAATACAATCGCCATGGCAGCGCCCTGAACCACCCCGTAGGATTGAAAGAGCAACAGAAAGAGATTGAACGTTGCCGTGTTCATGAAATTCTCCAGCCCGGACGGAAAACCCAGGCGCAGATAACGCCGCATGATCCCTGCGTCAAAACGCAGAGAGTCCGCCACACTGAACTGCTTTCGGTGATCCCTGGAGAGATAGAACAGCAGGAATACGCCGATTGAGAATAGTGAGGCCAACACGCTTCCCAGACCGGCTCCGGCGATGCCGAGGGCCGGTACGCCAAACTTTCCAAAGACAAGAATCCACGACAGCGGTACGTTCAGGGCCGCCCCCAGTAGATCTGCAATCATGACGACGCGGGTGCGCCCGATTCCAGCGAAATAGGAGGCGAGACCGGCTTTAAACAGGGTGAACGCACTACCTCCCATGAGCACATGAAAGTAGGCGCGCTCCAGCGGAACCTGTTCCGGAGCGTGCCCCATCGCCGCGAAAGCCTGGCCGCCGGCCAGCGCAGCCAGCAGGAGAAAGGGCAGGCTGCAAATCACGATTATCGCTGCCTGGGTCGTCACCCGGGCACACTTTTCCCGCTGTCCCGAACCATAGTACTGCGCAACCAGGGCATTGCCGTAGCTGATCACGCCGAGGAAAAGCGACATACAGAAAAACGCCGCCACGCCACCGCCGAGGGCTGCGGCAATATGCGCTGCATCGAGATAGGACATGAAAATACGATCGGTAAAAATCATCAGCGCAAATGCGCCCTGCGAGACGACCATCGGCAGAGACAGGCGCCACAGTTCACGCAGTGTGTAGAACGATGTATTTTTCACGATCATGCCTTCAGGGCCCCAGCATCGCAGGCGCGCCAGTATAAGCATGTTCAGGCCGGATGGGGCAGCGAATCGCTCGAAAGAAGCTCGTCAGTCAAGGCTCGCCAGGGTGGCATATTCGCCAAGGGTTGTGAGATAAAACGCCTCGGCAAATCCCTGGCTGTTGTTCGCGATTGCGCGGTACGCATTGAGACCACGTACGCTGCTCAGGTAGTTGTTCAACGCCAGTTGGCTGTCATAACAGGCCAGGGCCGCCATTTTGACATCAATGTGCTGCGTAATGTCGACGATGCTATTGGGATACAGCGGTGTCCACACCTCGTAACAGGCACACAACAACCGGGAAAGGGCGCTGTCGGATTTCAGCAGGGCAAACATCAGTGAATTGCAGGTACGATGATCGGGGTGACTATCGGTAATAAAGGGCAGATATACCAGATCGGGCTTCACGTCCTGCAGCACCCCGCGCAGCCTGTCTACCGAGTCTGTATCTGCCTGCGAACGGCCATCGGGCAGTTCGAGAAAATGCAGTTTGGCGACGCCGAGCAGGGCACAGGCTTCCTCTGCCTCAGCCCGCCGGACCGCGGCAAGCTGCGCTGGACTGTCTCTACGCCGTGTCTCGTCGCTGAAGCCCAGCGTGCCGTCCGTTGCAAATACCACCTGCACATTTGCGCCGGCGCTGACATGGGCAAGAATGGCGCCACCACAGCCGATGGTCTCGTCGTCCATGTGCGGAGCGATCACAAGCACCGTTTTTGCCGCCGGCACACCGATTACGGCCGGAACCTGGTTGCGGTGCGTAAGTTCAAGCAGCAGGCGCAAAGGTGGGCGTATCACACCGATTGCAAGAATTCGATAGACAAGACGGGAGGCTCGCCCGAGCAAGTCAGACAGCCACTCGCGCTTGCCCTCAGGCACTGCCGGTATGCCGCCCGAACAGCCGGATCGCGGCCTGTTCCAGAATTACATAGACAAAGGACGTCGCGCTATACAGGTAGTACACCTGATGGAACAGCAGCGCAGCAAGTGCAAATAACAGGCCGCCCCGCTGATAAAACAGCCGTGTAATGTCAAGATTTGCCAATGCCACAATGCCGAGCATTGCCGGCAATAAAGGCACGGGCGCCAATCCCAGCAGCACCAGCAGAAGCGACAGACAGAAGATACCGGACAGCGCTGCGCGCGCCTGCTCGCCAAACCCGGTATTGAGATCGTTCGGTAAGCCCGTGCTGGTGACTATCAACCGGGACCAGGGCACCGCTCGCCGCAGTACCTCAGTGTGCACCAGGTTCCAGAAACGCCAGACTTTGAGGTGTGTACATTGCACATCGCGGCACAGCCGGATTCTGCCACCCGCCTGGATCAATCGATAACCGAGTTCAATATCCTCGATCGACGGGTATTTGTAGCGCTCAACATCAAAGCCGCCGGCTGCCGCGAACGCTTCAACGCGCACGGCGCCACAGCCGGACCAGAATGTCTGGGCTTCTTCCTTCGCGCGCTGATGGTAATAATGATGCACGAGGTTCTTGTACTGCGAAAAAAAGTTCCGCGCGGGCGGCTTGTCGTCATAGGAGCCAAAAACAGCGACAACCTCGTGGTCGCTGAAGCCGGCGCGCAATGCGTTTGCGGCCTCTGCATGCACAACGACATCCGCGTCGACAAACCACAGAATATCGCCCCTGGCAACCAGGGCCGCCCTGTTGCGCGCACCGCCCGGCCCGAGTCTACCGCCGGAATGAATCACAGAGGCGCCAAGCGACTCAGCGAGTTCGCGGCTGGAATCGGTAGAGCCATCATCCACCATGTACACCTCCAGGATTTCTCCCCGTTCGCGCATTGCAATCAGGGGCGGCAGGCTGTGTACGATATATTCTTCACCATTGAATACCGGCATGATCACGCTGATCTGTGCGGCTTGCGTGCGCGCTTCCGGCTGCCCCTGGCTTTCTGTTGCGTTCATTTATGCACCGCTCCCAAGGGGTACCCGCTGTGTTTCTCGGCGCGAATGGCTTCGACCAGCTCCAGGTAGCGCGCAACGTGTACCTTTGACGTGTAGTAGGTTTCAAACGCCTTGCGAGCGCGATCGCCCATACGCTTGCGCAAAGCATTATCGCCAGCCAGCGCATCAAGAGCCAGTCGCAGGCCGCTTTCATCCTGGTAAACGAAGCCGGCGCCGGAGAGATCGACCGCCTCGCGATTGCCGCCCGCTTCGCGAACAATTGCGGGGGCGCCGCAGGCAAATGCCTCTACCACTGTCAGGCCAAAGGTCTCCGGCGCCAGCGAAGGCAGAATCAGCGCACTTGCGCGACGGTAGTGCGCCACCAGTTCAGCCTGCGTCATGGGGCCGGCAAAGTAAATATTCTCACAGGCCGCGTATCTGTCGCGCAGCAGTTCCAGCATATCGCCGTTGCCAACGAGCGTCAGGCGATACTCTGGCCAGCGGGAAAACGATGCGGCGAGTTCATCCAGGCCCTTGGACGCTGTGATTCTGCCTACGTACAGAAACTCGCCAGGCTCTACAGCCTGCGGATTCACCGGGCCGGGATCCAGCGTGGAAAACAGTGGAATTACCTCAATCGGCGCCTCCGGCGCAAGTAATTCCCGGTGTCTTCGCGCTGTGTACTCACTGGGTGAAATGAAGCGATCGACATGTTGTAACTGACGATCAACCAGGGAACTGTAACGCCACCACTGGGGGGGGATGCCGGAACGGATGCTGCAGCGGATACACTGGCGCGAATCGCAGGCCTTTGCGCGATTCTTCCAGAATATATGGGTTGCACATAACAACCAATGCTCATGCAGTGTGTACAGCGTTACCTCTGCGCGGCTGAGAGCCAGCACGCCAGGACCGCCGATGAGCGATATATTGTGGAAGTTCACAACATCGAATTCTTCCTGCAGGATTCGACGAAGTTCAGCCGATTTCAACCCGGGTATCCCCAACTGCTGGGTTACCAGAGGCGACAGCATACCGGCCCGGGAATGCAGACGGTGTACCCTGACCGGACCCGCCTCAGGTTCCTGTTCCACGCTGGCATGAGACTGCAGCCGAAATGCATCCTCGCAATGCACTACCGTCACCTCGTGCCCACAGGCAACCAGGGCTTCAGACAGCGCCTTGACGTAGGTGGCATCGCCACCAAAATGGTAGGGAGGATAAAAGGTGGTCACCATGCAGAATTTCACGCGTCAGGACCGGGGCAGCTTTTCGAGGTGATCCAGCGCCATAACGGCCGCACGCTCCCAGGTAAATTCCCGGGCGCGGGCGATGCTCTTTCGGCTGAGCGAATCGCACAGTTCATCATCATTTACGATACGCAGGATAGCGTCTGATATGGCATTGCAGTCAAACGGATCAAAATACAGGCCTGCATCGCCGACCACTTCCGGCAGTGAACCCAGCGTACTCGACAGTACCGGCGTACCGCAGGCCATCGCTTCAATCGCCGGCAATCCAAAGCCCTCGGAATAAGACGGCATGGCCGCGGCCCTCGCGGTGCTGTACAGGGCAACCAGGTCGGCATCCGACAAATAACCCGTAAAATGCACTCGCTCTTTCAGCAGCGGGCTGCCATTCACGCGCTGCACCAGGCTTGCGTGGTTCGAATGAAAGCCCGCGCCGGCGAAATCCCCAACCAGCGCAAGATGGGCCTCGCGCATCCTGCCCGACTGCAGCGCCTGCTCGAACCCCTCCAGCAAGCCAAGTAGATTTTTATGGGGTGCCATTCCGCCAACATACACGATAACCGGAATCTCCGGGGGCAGGTTTGCCCGCAGGCGAACATCGCTCAACAGGTTTGCCTCTGTCAATTGCATAAACCCCGGGTTTGGCGCGCAACTGCAGACATCAATGCTCAGCGGATCCACGCCTATATACGTCGCAATCTCCTGCTTTGCAGCCTGTGAGATTGTCAGCACACGGTCACTGTTCCACAAAGCGCCCCGCATCTTCAGTGCCCAGAAGAATCGACTACGCCGGCTGGGAAATATTAGCTCGGGGTAGTGTTCTGCGATGGCATCCATCACCGTGAGCATGGTAGGCAGGCGCGGCGGCACCGGAAACCAGGAATACACCGCGGGAAAGAACATGATGTCGAGCTGTTCACGCGCTACAGCACGGGTCATACGAAGCATATCGAAGGGAGAGCGCCGGCTGTCGGACACGGCGGCTTCAATGGTGGGGCGCGAGGTCCTGACCAGCGTCTGCTTTACGTTGGCAAACTCACCCAGCCCGGCGATCTGCTGATCAGAAAAGAGGTGGAAAGTGTGCTCGCGCTCCAGGCGGAACATCGCGTTAAGCAATTCACGTGTAAAGCGACCAAACCCACGATTGTTCCACCAGCAGGTAGCGTCAACACCAATAATCAACGGTCTTACCCCTACCGTATTGAACTTCGCCCCTGGGTAGAGTGGCCCCGATCAGTGCGTGGAAACGAGCCGGACATGGGGGCCGGTAATCAGGCTTCTTCTTCCACCCGGTAGAAATCCCTCCGGGGATCCTTGGACGTTTTAATCTCGTGATACTCCGGCTCGGTATTCACGCCCATGTAATCCACCTCGTAGCCGAGTAGCTTTCTACCGAGAAGCAGGCCCATTTCAATGGAATGATCCGCGTTATTATAGCGGTGCGTACCACCACGACCGACGATATGCAGGCCTTCAAAGCCACCGAGATAGTCGTGAATGGTCTTGATCTTGTCGCCGTATTCCAGATCGTAAACCGGATAGGCCTGCAGGGTTCGGACAACCTGAAAATCGATGACTTCAGATGCCTTGATGAAACCCAGTTTCTGTTCCAGATCCTCTACACACCGCTCACCTACCTGCTCGTCGGTCATCTGCCAGATGTGGTCGTCCTTGGTACAGAAGCACTCCAGCACCAGCGATGTGGTCGACTGGTCGGGCACCATCGCCTTGCTCCAGTTCTTGGGCTCATGCAGACGTCCAAACAGAATGTCCTCGTCCTGAACATACAGCCAGGTATCAATCGACACCCGCTCTTTCCTTAATACAACATTCACTGTGAGCAGCGCGCGGAAGCTCAGCCCCTTGGCCGCGGCAATGACCTTTTCATCCGGTTCGGGCGTGAGGATGCGTGGCAGCACACCCAGCGGGATAGTCGAAACCACTGCCGTCGCATTCACTGTTGTCTCGTTACCTTCGGTATCGGTGTAGACCACATCGAAATCATTCGGCCCGTTGTACTGGATACGCGTCACGGTGGACTCGAGGTGTATCGCATTCTCCGGATGACCGTTCTCGATATCTTCGGCCATACGTTGTGGAATCCTGACGTAACCGTCTCGCGGGTACATAAATTCTTCGATGAGGCTTTCATTCCCGGATTTGGTTTTCAGTAGTGATTCCTGGATTACCGTCCAGATGGACAGTCCCGCACTACGCTGGGATACCCAGTCGGAGGAGAGCTTTTCACAGGGCAACCCCCAGACTTTCTCGCTGTAGCGACGAAAAAACATATCGTAGAGCTTGCCGCCGAACTGGGCGACATAGGCGTCCTTCATGTTGTTGATGGACTTGTTGAAAATGGAAAACTGCAGGGCCGACCACAAATAGGTCACGCCCGCCAGCATGATGGTTGGCAAGCCAGCGTTCTTGATGACATTGCCGATGCTGATCGGATAGGTATAGTAGCCGCCATCATAATAAATTCGACTGATTCGCTCGACCCATACGATTTCGTCGCCCATGAGACGCCGGAACCAGTTGTTCAGATCTTCGTTCTTGGTGAACCAGCGGTGTCCCCCCAGGTCGAACTTGTAGCCGTTGCGCTCATTCGTGTTGCACAGGCCACCCACGAAATCGTTGCGTTCTATAACCGATACCCTGACCCCGCTGACCGTCAGTTCGTGGCCCGTGGCAAGGCCCGCGGGGCCCGCGCCGAGTATCACTACGTGTTCTTTCTTATTCATATAATCAATACCATGCAAACCGCTACACTGATTTGTGACGAATTTCGACGATCTTGTTGTACACAGCCGCCAGCAAGAGGCAGGCGACGAATGCAAAAACAAACAACTGAACCGCGCCGATGAGACCACCGACGATACTGACGCTGTAACCGGGAATATAATTCGATAAAAGCGCCGCGTGCACGCTTTCGTCTGCGGTACCGCGCACCACCAGCCATGCTGTGGAGCAGAACAAGCCCACGCCAGCCATTGTACCGATAGCCACTCCGAGGCTCATGCCATGCAGGCGCATAATGCTGGGCTTCAACACCGGATTCTCGGTGGGCGTGGTGCTGAGCAGCACTTCCGAGATACGTGTACCGAGCACGCGCCCGTACAGCCTGTAGCTCAACCAGCTGAATACGCCGGCGTAGACGAACGCCCAGAAAGCGCCAATCCATGCGCCACCCGATGTCACTGAGTAGCCGGGGAAGAACACCGCGAGCAGGCCCAGGAAATTCCCCGAATCTTCTCCCCAGCGCACCATTGAAGTCTGGGTTGCAAAGTAGACGACAACCGCCGCCACTGTTCCCCCGGTGAGGCCAAGCATCATTGCGTTGAAACGTATGGCCGCATCCAGCAGCTTCAGATTCACCCCGTTTGCGTTGCGATTGGCAGCCTGCATGTTCTGGTAGTTCCCCATATTTTTGTGGACCTTAATCGGCCAGTTCGGCGGAGCTGATCAGCATGACGCCAAGTGCCACATAATGTGCCAGATTCCAATACACCGCCCCGGCAAATCCCGCTACTGCGCCCGTCAGAAAACCGTAGCCCGCCCCCACGAGCACACCGCCCCAGGACACACTGTAGCCGGGCAGGTAATCGGCAAGCGCACTGAGGTGTGGGCCTACCGGATAGCTTTCAGGTACTGACTGCAGCAATAACACCGCGGTAGCCACGGACAAGCCAAGTGCGCCCAGGACTCCAGCGGCAATCGCGAGCCCGAAAACGTCCATCTTCGCAAACACCGCTGCTAGGATTTCGTGGTCTTTCACGGGACGATTCATGGCTGATTCTTTCTCCTTTTATTTATTCGGATGGCTACTGTAGTATAAATGCGAAGTCTTGGCGACAACGGGAATGCCACCTGCCCCATGGCCCCGAGGCTCTAATACACTATAAGAATCTTCGTCAACCCAGCCCACCCAGGCGCTTTCGTTGACGGCACAATGGCATAGTAGACCCAGAATATGAAGCTTTTGGCGACGTCTCTACCCGGATGCACGGGCAAACAGGGGGAATCTGTGAATCAGGTCACGCATGAGCGCCCCGGCTACCCCCGCCGGACGAGCCCGCGCTGATGCCGCCGCCCTCATCTGGCGACTATTCCCAGCCATCGACACGCTATTACGCTCTGGGACTGCTCACGGTGGTCTACGCGTTCAACTTTATCGACCGCCAGTTAATCGCCATTCTGCAGGAGTCGATCAAGGAGGACCTGCTGCTCAGCGACGGCCAGCTCGGCCTGCTGGCGGGTTTCGCTTTTGCGGTTTTTTATGTGACCGCCGGTATCCCCATCGCGCGCTGGGCTGATCGATCCAACCGGCGCAACATTGTTGCGGGCTCGGTCTTTATCTGGAGCTTTATGACCGCGGTCAGCGGGTTCGCGCAAAACTACATTCAGCTGCTTCTGGCGCGCATCGGCGTCGGTGTCGGCGAGGCAGGAGGCAGCCCACCCTCGCATTCCATCATCTCGGACATCTTTCCGCCGGAAAAGCGGGCCACCGCCCTCGGCATCTACAGCACGGGCGTCAATATCGGCATTCTTTTCGGCTTTCTGCTGGGTGGCTGGCTGAATGAATTTTTTGGCTGGCGAACTGCCTTTGTGGTGGTTGGGCTACCGGGTATCGCCCTCGCCGCGCTGGTGGCCTTCACGCTCAGGGAGCCAATCCGCGGGCTGTCGGGGAATCCCGCCGTTCAAGCCCAGTCCGTGCCCTTCACGCATGTTATCCGGCTGTTATGGAGCCGCCGAACCTTCCGCCATATGGCGTTCGCTGCGGCCTTGAACGCCTTTGCCGGCTACGGCTCAGCGAGTTGGACGGCCTCATTCATGATTCGCAGCCACGATATGACCACCGGGGAGTTGGGTACCTGGCTGGCGATGATAACCGGCGTTGGCGGCGCCATCGGCGTGGTGCTCGGCGGGATGCTGTCCGACAGATTGTCGGTGGGCAACAAGCGCTGGTACATGTGGGTGCCCGCGATCGCAGGTGCGGTCTCCGTCCCCTTCATTGCCGCGGTGTACCTGGCGGAAGGCCCGTATACCGCGCTGCTGTTATCGATAATTCCGGGTGTGCTGCACAATGTGTATCTCGGCACCACCATCGCCACCACCCATGCGCTGGTAGGACTGCGCATGCGAGCTCTCTCGAGCGCCGTGCTGTTCCTGATTCTGAACCTGATCGGACTGGGTCTTGGGCCCCTGCTGGTCGGCCTGCTCAGCGACTACCTGCAGCCCGTGTTTGGCACGCACTCGCTGCGCCAGGCGATGTTATATCTTCTGCCGGCAGTGATGGCATGGTCTGCGTGTCATTTTCTGCTCGCCGCACGGTCACTGCCGGAAGATCTGGCCGGAGCACCCGATTGAGAGGCGCCTTGCCGACAGCGGTTATCCAATGGCGTCGATACCCACCGCCATGCGCACTTTCGCCAACAGACTGCTACTGTGTTCACGCGCACGCTGGGCACCCTGCTGCAGCACATTCTCTATATAACCCGGATCATTCATAAGGCGTGCATACTGCTCGCGCGCTTCGGCGAGTTCCGCGTTGATCAGCTCAAAGAGCTGCTTCTTGGCTTCACCCCAGGCTATACCCTCAGCGAACGCTTTGCGCATGCGGGCGATTTCGTCGACAGACGCGAAGGCCGCCCATATCTGAAACACGGTAGAGCTGTCGGGGTCTTTCGGTTCACCGGGCTCCAGCAGATTGGTTTTGATACGGTTGATCGACTTGCGCAACTGCTTTTCGGTCTGAAATAACGCGATGGTATTGTTGTAGCTCTTGCTCATCTTGCGGCCATCCAGGCCATTCAACACGGCGACATCATCTTCAACCACTGCCTCCGGCAGGGTAAAAAGCTCGGCAAAATTGTGGTTGAAACGCTGGGCGATGTCCCGCGCCATCTCCACGTGCTGGATCTGATCCCTGCCCACCGGGATTCTTTCAGCGTTGAACATCAGCATGTCCGCGGCCATTAGCACCGGGTAACTGAACAGACCCATGGTGATACCAAAATCGGCATCTTCACCCGCCGCTTCGTTGGCCTGCACCGCCGCTTTGTAGGCATGCGCGCGATTCATCAGCCCCTTGGCGGTGCTGCAACTGAGGATCCAGGTGAGTTCCGGTAGTTCGGGAATATCAGACTGGCGGTAAAACACCGCGTTGTCCGTATCCAGGCCCAGAGCCAGCCACGTTGCAGCGATCTCCTTGCTGGACTGCCTGACCTGCTCCGGATCCTGGCATTTTATCAATGCGTGGTAGTCCGCGAGAAAGAAATACGATTCCAGCGTGCGATCACGGGAGGCTGCGACCGAGGGGCGAATGGCACCCACATAGTTGCCAAGATGCGGTGTGCCAGTCGTGGTGATGCCGGTCAGAATTCGCTGCTTACGCATGGAAAATGGTCGCCTGCAAAAAGGGGCAAATGATACTGCTATTGCCGCCTAGAGGCCATCCCGGGAGCGCGCCGACAGCGGTCCGCAACGATTGTAGAAGCCGCAGAGTACCCGGGACAACGCATGCGCGTCCGACGCGCCGGCGAGTTCCCGGATCGAGTGCATCGCAAAGGTCGGCACGCCGATATCCAGCGTGCGAATACCGGTAGCACCTGCCGTAATCGGCCCGATCGTGCTGCCACAGGCCATGTCGTTGCGTACGACAAAAGATTGCACTGGAACCTTCGCCTCAGAGCACAGCTGGCGGAACATCGCGCTGGTTTCACTGTTGGTCGCGTAGCGCTGACTGGCGTTGACCTTGATGACCGGGCCACCATTGAGCAAGGGTCCATGCTTCTCATCGTGCTTGTCCGCGTAATTCGGATGCACTCCGTGTGCATTGTCGGCTGAAATAACCAGTGAGCGCTCCACCATCCGAGCATAGCTCTGTTCAGATTCCGCGAGGCGTCGCAGGACCGAATATAAAAAGGGCCCCTGAGCGCCCGACGCCGACTGGCTGCCCACTTCCTCGTGATCGTTGCACACCAGTAGCGCACTGACGGCTCCTTCGGCATTCAACAGCGCCTGCAAACCGGTAAAACAGCTGAGGAGATTGTCAAGGCGCGCCGATGCTATGAACTCACGCTGCAGGCCGACCAGGGCCGGGGCCTGTGTGTCATAAAAACAGAGCTCATAATCCAGCACGGTGTGAACGGAGTTCTCCGGATGCTCCTGAAGTAGTCGCTCGCGCAGCAGGGCCCGAAGGTCGAATTCGCTGTGAGCTCCAGTGCTTCCCAGCAGTGGCATGATGTCGGTCTGCGCGTTAACACTCCGGTTCTGGTTGGCCTCGCGATCGAGGTGAATAGCCAGGCTTGGAATGACGGCCACGGGCCGCTGAAAGTCCACCAGAGCCGAATGCAGTTCGCCGTCTTCGCCTGTGTAAGTGACCCGTCCGGCGAGAGACAGATCGCGGTCGAACCAGGGATTCAGCAGCGCGCCACCGTATACCTGCACGCCCAGTTGCAGATACCCGCTGCGCTGCACCTCCGGAGAGGGCTTGAGCATCAGGCAGGGGCTGTCGGTGTGCGCGCCAACGATACGCACACCCTGTGCAACGGAATCCTCGAGGCCTGCCACAAAAGCTATGATGGAGCTGTCGTTGCGGGTCAGGTAATAGCGTCCGCCGGGCGTTACAGCCCAGCCGGTTTCTTCGTTCAGGCGCGTGAATCCAGCGGCATTGAGCCTTCGCGCCATTTCCCTGACGGCATGAAAAGGCGTGGTGGCCCTTGCCAGAAAATCGCAGAGCTCCTGGTTGAATGCGTCTTTATTCATGCGCTGAATCCTGCCCCACCGTTTGCGAAGATGCCGCCGTATTTTGTACTTCTGCCTGCATTCGCGCAAACAGGCTGGAGGTGTCCCAGCGCGAGCCACCCATGGCCTGCACCTGTGCGTAAAACTGATCCACCATTTCAGTCAACGGCAACTGCAAAGTCATCCTTTCGGCTTCAGCGAGCACCATGCCAAGATCCTTGCGCATCCAGTCGACTGCAAAGCCGTGATCATAGTGCCCGGCCAGCATACTCTGGTGGCGGTTGTCCATCTGCCACGACTGTGCAGCCCCGCGCGAAATAACCTCCAGCACCGCCGCAGTATCCAGCCCGGCCTGCTCTGAGAAAGCCATAGCCTCGGCGAGGCCCTGCACGATTCCGGCAATACATATCTGATTCACCATTTTGGCTAGTTGTCCGCTACCTGCGCCACCGAGGAGGCGCACACAATGGGCGTACGCCTGCAGGGTTGGTTCTACTTTCGCGAAAACTTCCGGCTCGCCGCCCACCATGATCGTCAACCGGCCGTTCTCGGCACCGGTCTGCCCGCCGGAGACCGGCGCGTCGAGAAATCCGCTACCGAATTCAGCGGCTGCCCGTGCGAGCTCGCTGGCGAGGTCGGCAGAGGCCGTTGTGTGATCGACGATTACAGCGCCGGACGATATACCGCGCAGCACACCGGATTCGCCATACACCACGCTGCGAACGTCATCATCGTTGCCGACACACAGGCAGACCAGCTGCGCGCCCTCGGCCGCGGTCGCCGGGCTGGACGCCTGCTCCCCGCCATACTGCGCTACCCACTGCTCCGCCCTGCTCGTTGTACGGTTGTAGACGCGCACGCTATGGCCCGCCATTTGCAGGTGGCCCGCCATGGGATACCCCATGACACCCAGACCAATAAATCCAATATTCAATCTGCTTCTCCTTCTACTGCACATACCAGAGCCAGAACAACAGGCCTGCCAGGACAATACGGTAATAGACGAACGGCATGAGTCCAACACGGTCGAGCAGGCGCAGGAACAGCGCAATACTGGCATAGGCAGTCAGTCCCGAGAGCACGGCAGCAACACCCAGCGACAGCCAGTCTACTGTTGCGGCAGATGTCGCGAGATCCCAGGTCTTGAGCGCGCCCGCGCTGAGAATAATTGGGATCGAGAGCAGAAACGAAAAACGCGCGGCCGCCTGCCGGCTCATGCCCAGCAATAATGCCGCAGTGATGGTAACGCCCGAGCGAGACACGCCCGGTATCGGCGCCATCGCCTGCGCCGCGCCAATGAGTAACGCCAGCTTGAGGCTCAGCCCGCGGCCTTCGACCGGGGCGCGTCTGGCACGCGCATCCGCGATGCCCAGGAAGATACCGAATATCAGCGTGGTGGCGGCAATGACCGGCAGGGTGCGCAGTTGAGTCTCGATAAACCCACCCGCGAGCAGGCCAACGAGCCCGGCAGGAATCGTCGCGATGCCAAGGTACCAGACGAGCCGGCTATCTTCTGATGCAGGACGGCCGAGCAGCGAGAGAAACCAGGCATGCGCCATGCGTTGCAAGTCATCGCGATAGTAGAGCAGTACCGCAGCAAGCGTACCCACATGCACCGCCACATCAAACGCCACGCCCTGGTCGGGCCAACCCATCACCAGCGTGGGGATGACCAGGTGGGCCGAACTTGAGATTGGCAGGAACTCCGTCAAGCCCTGCAGCAAGGCCAACAATACAGCCTGATACAGTTCGATCACTGTTGCCGGCCCTGCTCAGACAGCTTCTTCCAGTTGATCTCGTCGCGCACATAGTCTGGATTGACTTCCGCGGGCGTCTGGGAGGCACCCCGGGCGAAGAGCTGGCGCGCCAGCGGAATCACATCCAGCGCGTGGGGCAGTAGCTCCGGATGCACCGCGCGAACGCGGTGACGCAAAACAGCGCTACTTCTGCTGAGTTGGGCACACCCGTCGCCCACCGCAACCAGCGGGGCACGACCCTCAAGCGCCAGTTTTTCCGGCGCGCAGGCCCAGGGGCCCTGCTGCAGCACCGCATATCCGCCCGTAAAACTGTATACCGCCGCATATACTTCGTTCAGCCTCGCATCCACCAGACACAGTGCAGTATCGCATTCCTCAAGCCGCCCCATTCTGAGAGCGCTCTGGGCGAGCACGGCGAGGGACGGAACGGGAACCACAGGCAGCCCGCTGGCAAAAGCCAGCCCCTGGGCGGCACTGGCCGCGATCCGCAGCCCGGTAAAAGAGCCCGGCCCCGAGCCATAGGCAACGGCGTGCACACCCTGGGCGCGCAGGCCTCCCACCGGGAGCAACTCACCCAGCAATTCAAACAACCGCTGACTGTGTTGCCGGGGGGCAACCTCATGCCGCTGCGATGTGCCCGTCGCATTCGCAAGGGCAACCGAACAGGCGTCAGTAGAGGTCTCCAGGGCGAGCACCCCACAATCCACGCCATCCAAACTAAGCCGTTTTGACAATACCCAACACCTTCAGCAATTGTTAACCTGAACGAACACAATTATCACACAGCCACTCCCCTAGCGGCACTCTCCGGACGATGCGATCCGACAACGCGGAAGAAATCAGTCAGATAACCGGGCTTATCCTTGCCGGGGGCGCAGGTCGACGCGTTGGTCATCGCGACAAGGGTCTGCTTCCATGGGCAGGCAAACCCCTGATCGCCCACGTATGCAGCCGTATCAGGCCTCAGGTCAGTGCGCTCATAATCAGCTGCAACCGCAACCGGGCGACCTATCTCAAATACGCCTCAACCACCGTTACTGATGGCCGCACGGATTTTCAGGGGCCCCTGGCTGGTATCGAGGCGGCACTACCCGAAATTGAAACGGAGTACCTGCTGGTGGTGACCTGCGACATGCCGCAACTCCCGAAAGACCTCGCGAGCCGGCTGCGCGGTACAATGCTCGCGAACCCGGCGCTGGATGCCTGCTATGCACATGATGGTGAACGGGCACAGTACCTTTGCACGCTCATTCGTCATGCCAGCCTGCAGACATTACCGGCCTTTCTTGATGCGGGAGAGCGAGCGGTGCATCGCTGGTACCTGGCTAAACAGGTAGCCGAGGTAGACTTTTCCGACTGTCGGGAGGCATTCAGAAACCTCAACGAAGGCGACTAGCCTAACGTCGATACCTTTCGAATCAGCCCCAAAAAGCAGGGCGCAAAAAAAACCGCTGAATGATCAGCGGTTCCTGGCGTCTTCACAGTGCGTGGTTTATTGCACGCGCTCAGCTCGCAGCACTGGCCTTCGTCTTGGCCCTGGATTTTGCTTTGGCTTTCGCTCGACGCTTGGGGGCCGATTTCGACTTCACAGCGGCTTTAGCCTTCGGTTTCGGACCGGGACGAGCCTTCGCCTTGGTTCTGGTCTTGGCCTTGGCCCTGGTTTTAGCCCCTGCCTTGCTCTTCGGCCGGGCTTTGCTTGCGGCCTTGGCCTTGGTCTTTCGCTTGGGCGAAACTTTGGCTTTCTTTGCAGCCGCCTTCTTTTTGGTTTTTGCGCGAAGCTTTCGGCTAGCGGCTTTCACTTTCGCCTCAGCCTTCTTTTCCATCGCTCGCGCTTTACTTGCCGCCTTCTTCTCCGCTACCGCGAGTTGCTTGAGAACACGTTTCTCGAGCTTCGCAATCTTTTTGGCGTCTGCTGCAGCACGCGCTTTGGCCCACCGTTCGGCGTGACGCGCCAATTCCGCAATTTTATCTACTTCAGCTTTCGCGGCGAGTTCGGCGCGGCGAGCAAACAGTTTTTCCTCGGCCGCCAGCTTCGCTCCTCTGATTTTGGCATCTTCTGCAAGCTTCAAGGCTCGCTCCTTCGCCGCCGCCACCCGGGTACGCAGTGTCTTTATCCTGATGGACTTTCGAGTTGCGGCAGTTGAAGCCGCCTTCGCAGCGCGTTTATTTGTGGCTGTCGCATTCTTCTTTGCGGCCTTACGAGCGCGCTCTACTCGCTTACGTGCCGTCACCAGAGATTTTTTCTCGGCATCAACACTCTTCTGTAACTTGTCGAGCGCCTCTTGAGCGCGTGCGAGGGCGGGTGTCATGGTCGGTGTTGCGGGGATCGAACTTTTCGCAGTGGCTGTGCGCTTTGCCGGCGCCTTTTTCTTTGTAGATGCTTTGCGTTTCGCTGGTGCTTTTCGCTTCGCGGGAGCTTTGCGTTTCGCTGGTGCTTTGCGTTTCGCGGAAGCTTTGCGTTTTACCGGTGTGCTGCCAGCCGCTTTTTTTGCTGAGGCTTTTCGTTTCGCCGGAGCTTTCTTACGCGTTGCTTTTGATTTCGCGCGTTTTGCGGGCGCCTTTTTATTTGCAGTTGCCATTTCGCACTTCTCCTAAAGCTTTTTTAAAATACAACGTCACTAAAGCTAGCAACAAAGGCAAATAGATACAATAGAAGTAAAGGCGGAAAAACTGTGCAAGTTACAGCTTTTCCGCGGGAGTTAGTACAATCGGCAATTCAATTTTCCGCAAGTGCAGCGCTACGTGAACGCACTATGCATCAAGTGCAGCAAACACTCTGTCGCGAATTTTTTCTACCGAGCCAACACCTTCGACTCGATGATACGCTGGTGCGTTTGCACCTGTCATACCGCTATAAAACTCGATCAGGGGGCTGGTTTGCGCGTGATAGATTTCAAGACGTTTGCGCACTGTTTCTTCGGCATCGTCTTCACGCTGAACAAGCGGCTCGCCAGTTTCATCGTCAACACCTTCACGCTTTGGCGGATTGTACTCAATATGGTAGATACGACCCGAGGCGGGGTGCACACGACGGCCACTCAAACGCGCAATGATTTCTTCATCTTCAACTGCAATTTCTACCACGTGATCAATAACGACACCGGCATCCACCATCGCTTCGGCCTGCACGATTGTTCGCGGAAAGCCATCGAACAGAAAACCCGACTGACAATCAGGTTCAGCTATACGCTCCTTCACAAGGCCAATAATAATGTCATCGGATACCAGGCCACCGCTTTCCATCACCTCCTTTGCCTTCAGACCCAGGGCTGTTCCGGCTTTCACTGCGGCCCGCAACATGTCGCCGGTCGAAATCTGGGGAATGCCGTAGCGCTCGCAAATGAACTGCGCCTGCGTTCCTTTGCCCGCGCCAGGGGCGCCGAGTAAGATCAATCGCATTGCCTGGTGTCCTCGGAAGAATGTGCGCACAGAGTATCCTGCGCAGCGTGGATAAAATCGTCATGAATAAAGCGCGCTAACCATACACAGCGCACCGATAGGTTACAAGGCCCGCTAAGATTCGAGGCCTTTGGCAAGCTGCCAGTATTCATCCAGTTTAGTGGTGTCCAGGTCGACCAGCGAAACGTCATTTTCGAGCGCCAGCGATTCCATTGCACCGAAACGTCGCTCGAATTTGGCGGATGCCCCGCGCAAACTGGATTCCGCATCCAGCCCGAGATGTCTAGCGAGATTCACACAGGTGAACAGTACATCGCCCATCTCGTCATTAATGTCAGCCGGGTGCCCAGACGCAATGGCATTGCGCAGCTCGTCAATCTCTTCCTCAAGCCGTGTGATCACGGCAGCGCTATCCGGCCAGTCGAAATTCACCGCAGCCACACGTTTCTGCAGTTTCTGGGCGCGCGGTAACGCAGGCAAGGCAAGGGGCACGTCCGCAAGAATTCCCGGGGCGTTGCGCCCCACTCTTTCTGCCTTCTTGATGCGTTCCCAGCTCAGCCTGACGTCGTCGATCGTGCTGGTGTCTGCCACCTGCCCTTCAATCTCTCCATCGCCAAAAACGTGGGGATGCCTCCGCAGTAACTTTTCCACCAGGGTATTCACGACATCAGCGAAATTGAAGAGGCCCTGCTCAGACCCCAGTTGCGCGTAAAAAATGACCTGGAACAGCACATCGCCCAACTCATCGGCCACCTGTGCGAAATCACCCTGCTCTATGGCGTGGGCAAGTTCGTAGCATTCCTCCAGCGTCGACGGAACAATGCTGATGAAATCCTGGCGTATGTCCCAGGGACAGCCCGTGCGAGGGTCGCGGAGCCTCTGCATTACCCTGAGCAGGTCCGTGAGCTGGTAGCGCTGCTGTTCATTACGGGGCATCAATCAGACACCCGGTGGACACTGATCACATTCTTCAGCCGCTCAATACGTTCCAGCAGCTTCGAGAGAGAACCGAGATCAGGTACTTCCACGCGCAGCTGCATAGTGGCGGTATTGCTCTGCCTGTTGGTATAGGTGTTGATGGACAACACATTCAGTCGCGCATTGGCAAACTGGCTGGTGATGTCACGCAGCAGGCCCTGTCGATCATAGGCTTCAATGGATACATCCACCTCATATTGCTCGCTCGACGCTTCGCCCCAGGTAACATCGATAACCCGTTCAAAAGCCGTCTGCTGCAGTTTCAGCAGGCGCACGCAGTCCAGGCGATGTACGCTCACGCCCCGATTCTTGGTGACAAAGCCACTGATAAGATCCCCCGGAACCGGTTTGCAACAGCCGGCCATATGCGTAAGCAGGTTGCCCACGCCGTTCACCGAAACACGGTCACGACGGCCGGCCACACCCGGGCTCGCGAGGCGCAACTGTGGGTGAGGCGCGTTCTGGAGCAGACTCTGGGCGGCGTTCATCACCTGCATTGAAGAGACATCACCGGCCCCCAGGGCAGCGTACATATCCTCCACTGAATTGCACTGCACCTTCTTCGCGATACGCTGGTAATCGACACTGGTAAGTGCCAGACGCTTGAACTCCTTATCCAGCAGATTGCGACCCGCGGCGATGTTGTCTTCTCTGGCCTGCGAGCGAAACCAGTGCTGTACTTTCGCGCGAGCACGCGAGGTTCTGATATATCCGAGCCCGGGCTGCAGCCAGTCCCGCCTGGGCATGGCCTCTTTGCTGGTGAGCACTTCAACCCGCTCGCCCATTTTCAGCTGGTAGGTTAAGGGTACGATGGAGCCGTTGACCTTCGCGCCCCGACAGCGGTGTCCAATCTCCGTGTGCACGTGGTAGGCAAAATCCAGCGGGGTGGCGCCCTGCGCAAGATTCACAACATCACCCTCTGGCGTGAACGCGTATACCCTGTCTTGCGCCACCTCGAAGCTGAATTGTTCGGCAACGCCTCGAGCGTCACCGGTCTCTTCATGCCAGTCGAGCACCTGTCGCAGCCAGGCGAGCTTCTCTTCATAGGTGCTGGCCAGGGCACCGCCCGAATCGGAACCTTTGTATCGCCAGTGCGCGCAAACACCCAGCTCGGCCTCCCGATGCATTTGCACGGTTCTAATCTGTACCTCCAGTACCTTGCCCTCAGGGCCGATGACCGCCGTGTGCAGCGAGCGATAACCGTTCTCCTTGGGATTCGCAATATAATCGTCGAACTCGTTGGGAATGTTGCGCCACAACCCGTGCACCAGACCCAGCGTGGCATAGCAGTCGCGCACCTCTGGCACCAGTATGCGCAGGGCGCGGATATCGTAGACCTGCGAAAAGCCAATACCTTTGCGCTGCATTTTGCGCCAGATACTGTAAATATGCTTGGCGCGACCACCGATCTCGAAACTTATGCCGGCATCCCGCAGCACCTGACTGAGCTCGCCGGTCACTCGCTGAATGAATTGATCGCGTTCCAGCCTTTTGCCGTCCAGAAGACGCGCGATTTTGCGGTAGGCATCCGCGTAGATATAACGAAAGGATAAATCTTCCAACTCCCACTTTAGCTGACCGATTCCGAGCCGGTGCGCCAGCGGCGCATAAACTTCAAACACCTCCTGACCAATTTGTCGACGGCGCCGCTCATCATCTTTCACCGCGCGCAGTGCACAGGTGCGCTCGGCGAGTTTTATGAGTGCAACCCTGACATCATCGACAAGCGCAATCAGCATCTTGCGCACGTTGTCCTTCTGCCCATGCGCCTGTCCGAGCACGGGACGATCGAGATTCAATGGCAGATCGCCTATCGCGGCCATGCGCAGAACGCCGCGCAGTAACTGGCTTACGTTGTCACCAAAGCGCCGTTCAATCTGCTCGAGGGTGACACGCTCTTCGCGCACTGCCCGGTAGAGTATCGCCGCAGCCAGACAATCCGGATCTACGTGCAGATCGACCAGAATCTGTGCCATGTCCAAACCCGTGAGCAGGCAGTCGCTTTCCTCCGCCCAGTCGCGAGTGTCCACCGCGGGATTGCCACGCACCTCGCGCGCCATCTCGCAGGCCTGCGCCAGTAGATCCCGGTGCGTATCCTCAAGGACGATGGGAAGCTCCCCAAGCCAGCGTTGAATATCTACACCGCCTGTTGCATCGAAATACGATTGCTGTCGAACCTGAACCATTGTCGCAGCACTCCCGGACTAATCGAACACACCGGTGGAGAGGTAACGATCGCCCCGATCGCAGATAATTGCGACGATTACCGCGTTCTCCACCTCACTGGACAGCCGCAACGCCGCGGCCACCGCTCCACCCGAAGACACGCCGCAGAATATTCCTTCCTCGGACGCCATTCTACGCATGGTTTCCTCCGACTCCTGCTGGGAAATATCCATCACTCGATCAACCCGCTGCGCCTCGAAAATCCCCGGCATGTAGGCCGCGGGCCAGCGCCGTATACCCGGGATGCTTGAGCCTTCCACCGGCTGCAAACCGACTATCCGGATATCCGGATTCTGTTCCTTGAGATAGGCGGAGCAACCCATGATCGTGCCGGTTGTGCCCATGGAACTGACCAGGTGTGTGATACTGCCACCAGTCTGTTGCCACAACTCAGGCCCGGTGCCCTCCCGGTGAGCGCGAGGGTTATCCGCATTGCCAAACTGGTCCAGAACCCTGCCCTCCCCCTGCGACTGCATCTTCAGCGCAAGGTCACGGGCGCCTTCCATGCCCTCTTCCTGTGACACCTCAATCAGCCGCGCTCCGTAGGCCGCCATGGCCAGTTTACGTTCATCGCTCATGTGGGATGGCATGATCAGAACCAGCCGATAGCCCCGAATCGCCGCCGCCATGGCGAGCGCGATGCCGGTATTGCCACTGGTCGCTTCAATAAGGGTATCGCCGGGTGAAATTTCACCGCGTGCCTGTGCTTGCGCAATCATGCTGAGGGCTGGACGGTCCTTGACAGAACCCGCGGGGTTAGTGCCCTCCAGCTTTGCCAGCAGGGTATTGCTGGTATCGCCGGGCAATCGTTGGAGACGCACGAGGGGCGTATTGCCGATACAGGCTTCTATGGTTGGATAGTCGGACATACCAGGGACACCGCTCACTTAAGCCTGTAAGTATATCGAAATCAGGCACTGCCCGCCCGTCATGCAGCGAGCACGGCGAAAGCCACGACATATTCGAGTTCATCCGCGAGACTCAGTTCCACACGGGAGCCGCCGCGGGCCAGGGCCACAGCGCGAGCACCTCCGCTAAGCACCACTTTGGGGGCGCCCGAGGGGTCGTGTTCCACGCAGATATCCTGCCAACTGACACTGCGTCCGATGCCGGTGCCCAGTGCTTTCGCCACCGCCTCCTTCGCGGCAAAGCGCTTCGCCAGCAACCGGATCGCCTGCTTGCTGCTGGCGTACTCAGCCTGCTCCGACTGCGTGAGAATCCGCCGCACAAAACGTTCACCCTGACGCGCCACCACCTCCTCGATACGCGATACGCGCAGAATGTCGGTTCCGACGGAGATCACAGCCCTTCTTCCTGTTTCGGGCCACTGTCCGGGCCCCTGTTCGCCACTGCAGACTGAAACAGATCCCGGCTGCGCAAGGGTGCTTCTCCGAGGTGCTCCGCGAGGGCTTCACGCAAAAGTCGCTTGCATGCGCGGCGTGCTGCCGCGCTGAAATCCCCACGCGCGATACCCAGTAAATCCTCGCCGGAAAAGGCGCTCGAGGTGAATGGCTGTCCGGGCTTCAGAGCGGTGAGCCCCTGGCCTGGGTCATAGCGATACCAGGCGTCTTCCTGTACCGTCTCGCCGGTGTGGTAATCGACGGCCATGTCAAAACTGTAGCCCAGCTCTGTGAGCAGTGTAAGTTCGAAATGGCGCAACACCAGTTCCATGGGGTCGGCAATCAGCAATTCGGCCAGCGTTTCACTGTAAGCCGAGAACAGTTGCGGGTGGGGATCGTGCCGGTGCAGCAGACGCATGAGCAGTTCATTCAGGTAAAGACCACTGAACAGCCGCTCCCCCCTCAGGGCCGGCGCGCTGCCAACCGCTTCGGTTGCCACCAGGCTCTTGAGTTCTCCGCGCCCCGAAAATGACAACAGGAGCGGCACAAAGGGCTGTAGCAGAGCTGCCGCACTGCCGCCGCGAGTGCGTCGCCTTGAGCCCCGCGTTGCCAGACTGATTCGGCCATACTCGGGGGTGAATGCCTCCAGTAACTGGCTACTGTCGCGATAGGGGCGACTGTGCAGTATGTACGCGGGCTGCAAACTGACGCGCGAATTCATGTTTCAGGCCGGTCTATCGTCGTATCCCAGGCTGCGCAGCGCACGTTCGTCATCCGACCAGCCGGATTTCACTTTTACCCACAGACGCAACATCACTTTGGTGTCGAACAGCGCCTCCATATCGCGTCGGGCATCCGTACCGATAGAGCGCATCCTCGCGCCCTTCTCGCCGATCAGGATTTTCTTCTGGCCGTTGCGCTCCACAAATATGACAGCGGCAATGTGCAGCACACCGGCTTCTTCCGCGAAATCCTCAATCTCCACCGTCACCGCGTAGGGAAGCTCATCGCCCAACTGGCGCGTGATTTTCTCGCGCACGATTTCCGCGGCCAGGAAGCGCTGGCTGCGATCGGTGAGCTGATCTTCCGGGAAAAAGTGTCCCGATGCGGGCAAGCGTTGCAATATCTGCTCTTCCAGCGTTTCGATATTGTGTTGCCGCAAAGCCGAGACGGGCACAATCTCACAGAAATCCGCCTTTTGCGCCAGCACCTCCAATTGCGGTAACAGCGCCGCCTTGTCGGCAAGCAGATCCACCTTGTTGACCACCAGCAGACAGGGCAGTCCGGCGTTGCGGACATGTTCCAGCACCATCTCGTCCTCTTCCGTCCAGGCGGTGCGATCCACCATGAAAACCACCAGGTCGACATCCCGCAAAGCAGATGTGGCGGCCCGGTTCATGAAGCGGTTTATCGCCTTCGGCGCATTGCGATGCAGACCCGGGGTGTCGACATATACGATCTGGTTACCGTTTTCAGTCTTGATGCCGAGTACCTGATGCCGTGTGGTCTGCGGTTTGCGCGAGGTAATACTGATCTTCTGCCCAAGAAGATGGTTCAACAGCGTGGACTTGCCGACATTTGGCCGCCCGACGATGGCGACGTAGCCACAGCGCGAAGCGTGTTCAGCGGTCATGCGCGGCCAGCTTTTCAAGCGCATGGCTGGCTGCTACCTGCTCCGCCTTGCGCCGGCTTTTGCCACTACCCTCTACTACCAGTTCTGGCTGACGCAGCCGGCAGGCAACACGAAAGCTCTGATCGTGAGGCTGGCCCTGCACCTCCAGCAGCTCATATTCCGGCAGAGAACCGCTGCGGCCCTGCAGATATTCCTGCAGTTCTGTCTTCGAATCCTTGGCGGCTGAGCCTTCCGCGAGGGCCTGCAAAGGCTCATCAAACCAGACGAGGACGCAGTGGCGACAGGCATCCACGCCGCTATCCAGAAGAATCGCGCCGAGCACAGATTCCAGCGCGTCAGCGAGTATGGACGCGCGTCGATGTCCACCGCTTTTACGCTCGCCCGCGCCCAGTCGGAGATACTCGCCGAGCGCGAACTCTCCTGCAACCAGGGCGAGCGTTTCTTTGCGCACTATGGCGGCACGCATGCGGCTGAGTTCACCTTCCCGCGCTTTCGGGAAACGCCGGAAGACATCCTCTGCGATAATATGGTTCAGGATTGAGTCTCCGAGAAACTCCAGTCGCTCGTTATTCCTGTTGCCCATGCTGCGGTGAGTTAACGCCAGTTCCAGCAGTTTCGGGTCGTCGAACTGGTAACCCAGAATCTTTTGCAGGCGAGCGAGATCTGCCATTTATTTTTTCTTTGGCGCCTGATCAGGGCTCACGGGTTCCGCCTGCCCGACTCTGTAGAGCAGGTCATCAAACGTGAGAACCGCATCGATACGCCATACAATCGGCAGTCGCACTTCGTAGCCCGCATCTATATAGGTATGGCCATCCTTGCGATAGATCTCAATCTCCCGAGCCTTCAGGCCGCTGATGCGATTGGTGTTGAAAATGGTTTCGAGACGTCCGCGGATGGAGTTATTGCTCTCACCCGAGGTCTCCGGATCTATCACCATGCGACTCACGATATCGCGCACACTCAGATACTCGAAATACGACGGGCCCATCCTCAGCGCACACATGACGAAAAAGCCCGCCATGACAAGAATGATGAGCGTTCCCAGAATCGACATTCCCGCCTGACTACGATACGTATTCACCGTGCTGTCTCCTGTATGTCTTTGTGCTTATTCTATTAATCCGACCCGGTTGAAACTTGGCAGGCTCAGCAGTGAATCCCAATGCATCCAGATCGCAAAGGCCTTGCCTACTATATCCCGTTCCGGCACCTGACCCCAAATACGACTGTCGCTGCTGTTGTCCCGGTTATCACCCATCATGAAATAGTGGTCTGGCCTGACCACCACGGAAAAATCCTGGCCGGGAACCTGTGAATCAACCTGCATCATGTGGCTCGCTTCGCCGAGCGTTTCCCTGGAAAAGCGATAACGCTCCGGCACGTCGGCCGGCGCGGGCGCCACTTCCCGGGCTACCAGTTCGCCGTTCACAAACAGCCGCTTGTCGCGATAGGTGATGGTATCACCGGGCAGCCCGACCACACGCTTGATGAAATAGGTGTCGTTCATATGCGGCGGGAAAAATACAATCACGTCGCCCCGCTCGGGTTCATTTAAATCGACGACCTTCGTTCTCACCACGGGCAGTCGAATACCATAGGTGTATTTGTTAACCAGAATGTAATCCCCCACCTGCAACGTCGGCACCATTGAGGAGGAAGGAATCTGGAAGGGTTCCACCAAAAATGAACGGAGAACAAACACGACCAGCAATACCGGGAAAAACGAGCGCGCATACTCCACGACCACGGGTTCCCGGGCGTTCTCCGCCGCAGCCGCCTGGAACCTGCTGGCATCGGCATTGCCCTCGCTGGCCCAGTTCGGGTATTTCTCCTTCAGCCCGGCAATCACCCGCCGCCGCCCGGGGGCGAGAAACAGGGCATCCAGCAACCACAACAATCCGCTGCCAAAGACCAGCGCGACCAGGATAAGCGGAAAATCCAGCGTGAAATCGCCCACGATTCAGCCATCTACCTTGAGTACTGCGAGAAACGCGGACTGCGGTATCTCGACATTTCCAACCTGCTTCATGCGTTTTTTCCCCGCTTTCTGTTTCTCAAGCAGTTTGCGCTTGCGCGATACATCGCCACCGTAGCATTTGGCAGTAACATTCTTGCGCAGCGCCTTGACGGTCTGCCGGGCGACGATCTTGCCACCGACCGCGGCCTGTATGGCCACGTCGAACATCTGCCGCGGAATCAGTTCTTTCATTTTTTCCGTCAGCATGCGACCGCGATGCTGCAGGTGATCGCGGTGGACGATTGTCGCCAGGGCATCCACCCGCTCGCCATTTATCAGCACATCCAGCCTGGACAGCTGGGCAGCTTCAAAACGCTCAAAGCTGTAATCCAGAGAAGCGTATCCGCGGCTGACGGATTTCAGGCGATCAAAGAAGTCCAGCACCACTTCGGCCATGGGAATATCGTAGACGATAGACACCTGGGCACCGAGAAATTGCATGTCCTTCTGCACGCCGCGCTTCTCCACACATAGCGTAATGACGTTGCCGAGATAATCCTGGGGCACCAGAATATTACAGCGCGCGATCGGCTCGCGCATCTCCTGAATATCGCCCACCTCGGGAAGTGACGATGGATTGTCTACCTGCTGGACCGTGCCATCGTTCTTCAGCACTTCATACACCACCGTCGGGGCGGTAGTGATCAGATCCAGGTCATACTCGCGCTCAAGGCGCTCCTGGATGATCTCCATGTGCAGCATGCCGAGGAAACCGCAGCGAAAACCGAAGCCCAGCGCGTCCGAGGTCTCGGGTTCATAAAACAGCGACGCATCGTTGAGCGTGAGCTTGCCGAGCGCATCGCGAAAATCCTCGTAGTCGTCGGAGGAGATGGTAAAGATGCCAGCGTAAACCTGTGGTTTAACGCGCTTGAAACCTGGCAGGGCGGGCACCTCGGGGTGGCCTGCGTGAATGAGCGTATCCCCCACGGGGGCGCCGTGAATATCCTTGATGCCGGCAACCACATAGCCTACTTCACCCGCCTGGAGCAAGTCTGTGGCCAGGCGTTTTGGCGTAAAAATACCCACACTGTCGACCTGCTGGGATTTCCCGATCGACTTGGCGACGATCTTGTCGCGCTTGCGCAGCACCCCCTGCATCACACGTACCAGAGACACGACCCCCAGGTAATTATCAAACCAGGAATCAATAATGAGCGCCTGCAGAGGGGCGTCGCGATCGCCTGTCGGGGGAGGAATCCTGCTTACCAGATACTCCAGTGCATCCTCGATACCCATGCCGGATTTGGCGCTCACCAGGCAGGCCTCAGTCGCATCAATGCCGATAATTTCTTCGATTTCCAGACGCACTTTGTCCGGGTCCGCCTGCGGCAGGTCCATTTTGTTCAGGATGGGGAGCACTTCAAGCCCCTGCTCGATGGCGGTGTAACAGTTGGCCACCGACTGAGCTTCCACGCCCTGCCCGGCATCCACCACCAGCAGGGCGCCCTCGCAGGCCGAAAGCGACCGGGACACCTCATAGGAAAAGTCCACATGGCCGGGTGTGTCGATGAAATTGAGCTGGTAGGTCTCGCCGTTGCGCGCGTGGTAATCGAGAGTCACGCTCTGGGCCTTGATGGTAATGCCGCGCTCGCGCTCAATATCCATGGAATCGAGCACTTGCTCGTTCATTTCCCGGGCGCTCAAGCCACCGCAGTGCTGGATGAAACGATCCGCGAGGGTGGATTTACCGTGGTCAATATGGGCAATAATGGAGAAATTGCGGATGTGTCCGAGATCGCTCACTCAATTGAATCCGGTTCGCCGACGACGTGCCCGGACAAGCATCCGGCCAACTGCAAAAAACGCGCGATTGTACCCCAACAGGTAGGCAACCGCCATGCGGAATACGCTTTCCGTACGCCGCACAGGCAGGTGCTTCCGGCGATGCCGGCAGACCAGGCACCCCGGCTACATCCCGGGTCAGTCTTTCAGTTTCAGACCGATGAACATTGGAGAGCCGCGGCGAATCAGCCGCACCGGCACTGAACTGCCGCTGGCAAGGCCGGAAACAACGCGCTCATAGGATTCGGCGGACTTTATCGGGCTCGAATCAATCAGGGTGATGATGTCGCCACTGACGATCCCGGCTTCGGCAGCCACAGAGCCCGTGAGGACTTCGCGCACCAGCACGCCACCATTGAGGCCGAGGCGCTCGAGACTGTCCGCGGGCACATCCTCAACCACCAGGCCGATTCGGCCACCGCGACCTTCCGACGCATCGCCGGCGCTCAGCGTATAACTGTCTTCGGAGCCGAGACCACCAACCGTTACGTCCAGGCTGGCGCGCTTCTTGTTGCGCAGGATATCCACCTTAACGCTGGTATCCGGAGCCACCAGGCCCACCACGTGGGGCAGATCGGAAGAGCTCGAAATATCATTCCCATCAAAACGCAAAATAATGTCTCCTGGCTTCAGACCGGCCTTGTCTGCCGGCCCGGCGTCGGCCACCTGGGATATCAGCGCGCCGCGCGGACGCTTCAGCCCAAAGGATTCCGCCAGATTTTTATCCACATCCTGAATAGTGACACCCAGCCAGCCGCGGGTTACCCGGCCATCACTCTTCAACTGGCTGACAACATTGCGCACCACGTTCACGGGAATGGCGAAGGACAAGCCGATCGACCCGCCGCTGCGGGTAAAGATCTGCGAGTTGACGCCCACCACATCGCCGTCCAGGTTAAACAGGGGGCCACCGGAATTACCCGGGTTGATCGCCACATCCGTCTGTATGAAGGGCACATAGTTTTCGTTTCGCTCGGTCGGCAGACTGCGACCCTTGGCGCTGACGATCCCCACCGTTGCCGAATAGTCCAGGCCGAAGGGAGAGCCAATGGCGAGCACCCATTCGCCCACTTCCAGTTTGTCATCCGCGGCCAGCTTAAGAACCGGCAGCCCCGTGGCATCAACCCGCAACAACGCGAGGTCGGATCTTGGGTCCGTGCCGATGACTTCGGCGCTGAACTCCCGGCGATCACTCATGCGCACCAGTACGCTGTCTGCACCTTCCACGACATGATTGTTGGTCACTATGAAGCCGTCCTGCGAGATCACAAACCCCGACCCCATACCCATGCGCGGGTTCGGCGTCGAAGGCCCGCCGCGATACTCGAAAAAGCGCCGCAGATACTCCGGAATTTCCTCCGGAAGCGGCTCTCCCCGGGAGGCGCGAGCCGCGCTCTGCTGCACAATTATCTTCACCACTGCTGGCGAGTTCTTGCTGACAATATGACGAAAATCCGGGAGTTCCGCCGCCATCACAAAAACGGGGAAACACAGGGCAAAGAATACCGAGATACAGTGAACAAGTTGTTTGGGTGCAATCATGGTGGCCTTCCAGAACACATTGAAGAATGGCAAATTAACGCTTGAATCAGGTCAGGCTGAGGGGCTGACCCAGTGGACGCAGCACCTCGACCAGCACCGGCTGAAAGTTTGCGTCATTGTGATGGCGCCTCGCGTGCCAGCGCAACAGCCCGAAACCCAGGCCAAGCCCGGCCAGGGCGCCGCAGGCCGCCAGCACATCTTCACTGCCGGTAAAAACCTGCACGGCCAGCGCGGCACCGCCGAGCATGCACAGTAGCGGCATCACGTAGGCAATCATTGATCCGCGCAGAATAACCTCCTCGGGAATGCTGATGCGCACCTCATCGTGTACGCGACAGTCTTGCAGCGCCAGATCGCCCGGCAACACCCGCACCAGCCCACGCCGACCGTCGTACAGGCGATTCAGCAGGCCGTGTCCGCAACCTTTCTGCGCCGCGCAGCTACCGCAGGTGCTCTTGCGAATGGTCTCTACCCAGAGTCCATCGGACTCCACAGCCACAACAACACCGCTTTCCGTTAACATCTCACTGTACCCACTTCACAGAATCGGCAACCATGCGCGCGGTGTTCACAGGCACTTCGCCAATCACCGTGACCAGAACCGGCTGGCCGTCAACGCGCATGCCTCGCGTGTAGGAGGTCGTGCCCCCTTCGCGCACCAGCCCTTCTCCCGGATGCAACTCTCTCTCCAGTTCCTCGAGGAAAATCGAGATCACCGCCAGGCCATCGGTATAGGTTCGACGCCCGGAGAGTGCGCCAGGGTTGTCCGTTGCGGTGAACCCGCCGGGTAGCCAGGTTACCTGCCAGGGTTGGCGCAATGCAGGCTTTCCGGAAAGCGCATCAGGATGTGGGTGAGCGGCGCGATGCTCAATGGCGCCAGCACCCGAGGCCGGCACGCTGGCACCGAATTCCACCCTGACAAACCTGAATGTCTCCAGCGGCTTTTTGCCGCGTCCGATGGTATCAGTCTGCAACAACAACCCGGTCTCCTTGTCCAGCAACATACTATAACCGAATCGATACATGTCGCGGGGGGCGACGCGAATCTGTACCGCAGGCCGGCCGGCAACCCGCGCGTCCGCGCCTACGCTGAAACGGTACTGTTCGGCAATTCCACAGCGACCCTCGTGCAATTCACTGCTGATTCGGAGCAATTGTTGCCCGGGATGAATGCATTCCAGGGGATGCCCGGACCGGTCGACCTGGGCACCCTGGCCGGTGAGTTGCGTCAGGCGTTCGTACGCCGCGTCATCACCGACAATGTGCGACACCTGTATGACCTGTATATCTTCGCCCCGCTGCAGCGTGACCACGCCGTGGTAGCTGTGCTGGCGGAGGCTGTGTGACATTTTCTCCAGCCATGCAAGCGCGGCTTTATCCATGTCCGGGCATCCGGCCGCCGCGCCCGCTGCAAACAGGGCAAGCAGCAAGCCAATGGCGGCAAAAGCGACTCTGCGCATGCGACTCAGCACGGGTTGCTATTCACGAATCTCGGGGACTCGGGCAAACGGTATCAACCCATGCGGTGAGTTCAGGGCCGCATGCTCGGCATGCTCCTGCATGTACCGGCTCATGCGCTGGCGGGCGAGCTGTTCATAGGCTGTGCGCGTTGCGGGTTGCAGAACGGGCAAGGGCTGGGTGCCATAGGAAGCTTGCACCGGTGTGGAACCCAGGCTGTTGAGCATGCCCACGGGTGAAGGTCGCGCCGCCAACGTGGCCGATTCCGAGGCCGCCTTACCGCCGTTCAGGTGAGCGAGTTGCTGACCACCGATGACGACGACCATCGCCACCGATGCCGCCACGGCAAAACTTGCCAATGGTCGCCACCGTCGACGCCCGTCGCGTGAATCCACATGCGCTGGCGACTCTGCAATCATCGCCCGAATACGCTGCGAAATATCCCGCTCCACGCCCGCCTGTTGTTGATTCTTCAGCACCCCGCGCACGGCGGCATAACGCACCCAGGTGCGACGCAGGGCTTCATCGTCGCCGATGGCACCCAGTACTCGCTGCAGTTCCAGTTCGTTGGCCTCACCATCGAGAATCGCCGACAGCGACTCGTACATCTTCTCACCCATACCGCCGTTTCCCTGCATATTGCGTTACTCCTCGCCGCCCAACTGCTTGCGCACCCGTTGATCGATCGCCTCACGTGCCCGAAAAATTCTCGAGCGAACCGTGCCGACGGGACAATCCATCACTTCAGCAATGTCTTCATAACTCAGACCGTCGAATTCGCGCAAAGTTACCGCTGTGCGCAAATCGTCAGGCAATTCGCTGATTGCGTTCTCGACCACGGCTTTCAACTCACTTCCAAATAATGCATTCTCCGGATTCTCGATGTCACGCAGCGCCCCGCCACCCTCGTAGTACTCCGCATCAGCGACGTCCACGTCCGATCCGGGCGGCCGCCTGGAGCGCGACACGAGATAATTTTTGGCGGTGTTGATCGCAATACGGTAGAGCCAGGTATAAAAGGCGCTTTCGCCCCGAAAACGCGGCAATGCCTTGTAGGCCTTGATAAACGCTTCCTGGGCGACATCCTGCACTTCATCGGCATCTCGCACATAGCGGCTGATCAAGGCGAAAATCTTGTGCTGGTATTTGAGCACCAGCATGTCAAATGCGCGGCTGTCACCTTTCTGAACCCTGGCTACAAGCTGTTGATCCGTGTCTGCGGCACTCACCCCCGATCACCCTCCCTGGTGGCCCGTTGGGGCCGAGTCCCGCATTGCCGCAGGCCGCTCTCGGCGCACGGGGGAGACATTGCGTGGTTCGAATTCAAATTCGTCTGCTGCCACCTGAGAGAGCGAGTGCGCTGAAAAGTTCCCAAGACTGCGACTTTTCGTCTTCTGTACAAGGTCGTATATACTCCTCGGGAGCGTACAGTGTCTTCCGGGCACTTCCGTCCGACACATCATATATTTCACCCCCCTGAGCGGCAACTTGGAAGCTGATGACAAATCGTTACCAACACGATGTCCTGGTGATCGGCAGCGGAGCCGCGGGCCTCAGCGTCGCACTGCATCTGCCGGCACATCTTCGCATCGCGCTGGTGTCCAAGGCGGACATGAACCAGGGCTCAACCTACTGGGCACAGGGCGGCATGGCGGCTGTACTGGACAACCGCGACACCATCGACTCCCACGTGGCGGACACCCTCGCGGCGGGCGCGGGGCTGTGCCGCCGGGAGGCGGTGGAGTTCACGGTCAGCAACAGTCGGCGCTGCGTCGAATGGCTGGTAGCGCTGGGAGTCGATTTCGACCTTTACGACAACGGTTCGGGCAGCCCGGAGCGGGAATTTCACCTTACCAGGGAGGGCGGCCACAGTCACCGGCGCATTATTCACTCAGCGGACCGCACCGGCCGCGCGATCTCCGAGGTGCTGACGGAGCGCGCGCTCGCGGCTGACAACATTGATATCTTTACGCATCGCACCGCAGTCGACCTGATAGTCAATGACAACCGCTGTGAAGGCGCCTACATTCTCGACCAGCGCAACGATCACGTAGACCTGTTCCAGGCATCGGCCGTGGTGCTGGCCACTGGCGGAGCCAGCAAAGCCTACCTTTATACCAGTAACCCGGACGGCGCGAGCGGCGATGGCATTGCCATGGCGTGGCGAGCCGGGTGCCGGGTTGCCAATCTTGAGTTCAACCAGTTTCACCCCACCTGCCTGTATCACCCCAAAGCCAGGTCCTTCCTAATCACCGAAGCAATTCGCGGCGAGGGCGGCAGGCTATTGCTGCCCGACGGTAGCGCTTTCATGCATCGTTTCGACAAACGCGCGGAGCTGGCGCCGCGCGATGTGGTAGCGCGCGCAATCGACCATGAGATGAAGCGCCTGGGGGCAAAATGCGTTTTTCTCGATATTTCGCACCAGCCGCGGGAGTTCCTTGCCAGCCACTTTCCCACGGTTATGGCCCGCTGCGCCGAGTACGGTATCGACATCGCCGCCGAGGCCATCCCAGTCGTGCCGGCTGCGCATTACACCTGCGGCGGGATCGTGGTGGATAACGCAAGCCGTACGAACCTCGCCGCGCTGTATGCCGTGGGTGAGGCCTCATGCACCGGGTTGCACGGCGCCAACCGCATGGCGAGCAACTCGCTGCTCGAATGCATTGTCTACGCGGAAGCCGCCGCCGGGCATATCGCGGCGACCATCGCCAATGCGCCCCCGCTGCGTGAGGCGCCCGCCTGGGATGAAAGCCAGGTCACCGATTCGGATGAGGACGTGGTCATCTCTCACAACTGGGACGAGCTGCGCCGCTTCATGTGGGACTATGTTGGTATCGTGCGCACCAACAAGCGCCTGCAACGGGCGCGGCATCGCGTGCAATTGCTGCAGGCGGAGATCGCCGAGTACTACGGCAACTACAAGGTCAGCAACGACCTCCTTGAGCTGCGCAATCTCGCCATGGTGGCGGAGCTGATGATCACCTGCGCCATCGCCCGCCGCGAGAGCCGGGGGTTGCACTACACGCTCGACTACCCGAACGCACTTGCGGAAGCCCGCGATACCATACTGGAGCCGCCCGGTACTGTACCCTCAAAAGCGGCAAAGACCTCAGGCTGACAGCGCCAGACGTACTCGCAGACGGCGCAATGCCTCCCGGTCTGCCGCGTCGCTGAATACCCAGAGGGTCAGCCGCTGCCTTCCCGGAACTACCCGCAACACGAGACAGATCACCCAGGGAAGTGTCGAGTATCGCTCCAGGCTCACCGGCACGTCACTGCCCGCGCGCTGCACAAACCACTGGCCAGACCGCAGGCTCAGTGTGAACTGCCTGCCTGTCGCCTCATACAAGCCCCACAACCGCAAGAGCACCGGCAACGGCAGCACAATGCCGAGGGCGAAGTGGCCCGCGGCCACCAGTTGCGCGAGTGCGCAGAAAACAGCGACGGACAGGCCAGCCAGCAGCGCCTGCGCGATACAGGATCTAGCGATCCGCAGGCGGAGTGTGGGCGAATTCGAGAATCTTTCTGACAAGTGCGCGTTGCTCCGCGTCCGCCGGCTCCTCCCGTTGCAGTAGCCAGGCATACAGATCCTGATCCTCACAGCGCATCAGCACCTCCAGGCACTGACGCTCCCGGGCATCCAGCTGCGCATAGCGGGCCGTGACGAAAGGTTCCAGAACCAGATCCAGCTCCAGCATTCCCCGTCGCGCGGCCCAGCGCATGCGATTGAACTCTTCAGTGGATATCATGCCTTCCCCCCGGGGATCACCGCCACGTCAAAAGCGCGCATTATAGCGCTCATCCGCGCAGCACTGGTGCCCTGGAGCTGACAGCGGATAGCGCAGGCACTATGATGGCACCGCGTACACCGCCAGGGACAGCAAAACAGCCAGCGAGCGGCGCAAACTTGAGGTTTTCCATGCAATGTACATTCACCCTGCTCGAGCACGAGGCCCTGCTGCATATTAGCGGGCCGGACGCACTGACCTTTCTGCAGGGCCAGGCAACCTGCGACACCCGCGATGCAGGGCCAGAACAAGCAGTTCGCGGCGCATATTGCACGCCCCAGGGACGTGTGGTCTGCGATTTTCTTCTTCTGCAGCTGGGATACGAACACTACGCCCTGCGCATGCGGCGCGACATCCGCGAACAGGCCCGTGAGGTTTTCGCACGCTACATCGTCTTCTCGAAAGCCACACTGCGTGCCGGGCCCGACGACTGGCTGATCGCCGGGGTCGTCGGCAGCGACGCGAGGGGCCTGCTGGAAAAGATTTTCGGGCGCGTGCCGCGGTCCCCGCTGGCCGGATGCAGCGGCAAGGACTTCGTACTGGTACAAACCGATGCCGCAGGAGAGATGTTCGAGTGTTTTCTGGCTGCCGACAGCACGTGGCCGCAAGCTCTGGCCGACGCATCGGAGGCTGGCTCGGAAGCCTGCTGGCGCTTTCGCGAACTCAGCGAAGGCATCGCGCGCATTGAGCGCGCAACGCAGACTGAATTCGTCCCCCAGGCGTTAAACTACGATCTCACGGGCCAGATCAATTTCAGCAAGGGCTGCTACACCGGCCAGGAAGTTGTCGCCCGGCTGCACTACCGGGGAAAATCAAAACGCCGGGCTTTCCTTTACCGCCTCCCCGCGGGTAATGCTGGCATTCACGAGCCCGCGATCGGCATGCCGGTTTTCAAGGCGGATGGCAAGCCTGTAGGCCAGGTACTCAACAGCGCTGCCTGTGAGGGTGAAGTCCGATTACTGGCTGCGGCGAGCATTGAAGATGCCAGGGGGCAGCTGTACCTCGAGACAGCCGAGGGCGCCGCGCTTGAGGCGCTGGCGATGCCTTATCCCGTGGATGGCGACTGAGCGCCTGGAGGCAGTTGCCAGTCTATCGGACGCTCGCCCTTGCTCTCGAGATAGCGGTTGGCGGCCAGAAAATGCCCACACCCGAAGAATCCACGGTGCGCGCTCAGGGGCGAGGGGTGTGGCGCCTTGAGCACACAGTGCCGACGGGCATCGATGATCGCTCCCTTGCGCTGCGCATAACTGCCCCAGAGCATGAAAACCACGCCTTCGCGGTGTGTATTGATAACCTCGATCACACGATCAGTAAATTGCTCCCAGCCTTTGCCCTGATGCGAGGCGGCCCGGGCACATTCCACCGATAGCACACTGTTGAGCAACAACACGCCCTGATCCGCCCACGCCGTGAGGTCACCGTGGGTCGGAATCGGCAGCGCCAGCTCGCTATGCAATTCCTTGTAAATATTCATCAGGGAGGGCGGAATGGCGACTCCGGCTCTCACCGAAAAGCTCAAACCGTGCGCCTGGCCTTCGCCGTGGTAAGGGTCCTGCCCGAGTATCACCACCTTCACGCGTGCGAGCGGTGTATGGCTGAACGCGCTGAAGAACTCGTCCCCGGGCGGAAAAATGCGCTTCCCAGCGCGCTTCTCGGTCAATAGAAATTCGCGCAGTTCGCGCATGTACGGCTGCTGTAACTCGCTGCCCAGCGCGACTTGCCAATCGCCTCCAAGCTGGCCGCGGCCTGCCTTCGGCCCGCTCACGCGACTCAGTTACAGGCCGCCATCAACACAACCCGCTCGTACAGCTCTGCGTGCGGGTCATGTGGCACCAGCGGGAACAACAGTCTCACCGAATCGACCTCGCCATGCGCCGCTTCAACCTGCTTGGATCGCTGCCGCTTGCCGGCGGGCGCATTGCTTACTGCTGTCACCGGCCTCGCGGAAAACGCAGCCTGCCGGCGCTCTGCTGGAGCCTCGTCGTACAGGGTTGTGCGCATCCAAGGCTCCCGCCCCAGCGTGCGTACAAGACTCTCGATATCCCCGGGCGTCCACTCCTGCCCGTGACCGGAACCGGCCGCCCGGGTGATGCTCTCGTTCATGAGCGAACCACCCAGATCATTCGCCCCGGCAGAGAGGCAGGCGGCAACGCCATCGCGCCCCATCTTCACCCAGGAGGCCTGTATATTGTCGATAAAGCCGTGCAACACCAGACGAGACACCGCGTGCATCAGCAGGGCTTCACGGAACGTGGGGCCTCGACGTGCGCGGCCCTTGAGGTACATCGGCGCTTCCATATGCACGAACGGCAGGGGCACAAATTCGGTGAAGCCGCCTGTGCGGCGCTGCAAGTCGCGCACCGCCAGCAAATGCGCCGCCCAGTGATGCGGGCGATCAATATGCCCGTACATGATGGTTGCAGTGCTCCGCAGACCCTGATTATGCGCGGTCTCCATCACCTGCAACCATTGCGCGGTATTCAGTTTGTCAGGGCACAATTCGGCACGTACTTCATCGTGCAGAATCTCTGCCGCTGTTCCCGGCAATGTTTTCAGCCCGGCTTCACGCAGTGCCGCAAGAAACGCGGCGATATCCACGCCCAGCGTTTCCGCGCCCTGCCAGACTTCCAGCGGTGAAAACGCATGCACATGCATCGCGGGAGTTGCCCTGCTCACCGTGGCCAGAATGTCCAGATAGGTCTGCCCCGTGTAATCGGGATGAATGCCGCCCTGCATGCACACTTCGGTCGCGCCGCGCTGCCATGCCTCGCGGGTTCGGCGCATGATTTCCTCGCCGCTGATATCGTAGGGTTTGCCACGCAGGTTCTCGCTGTGCTTGCCCTTGGAAAACGCGCAGAACTGGCATTTGAAATAACACACGTTGGTGTAATTGATATTGCGGTTGACCACGTAACTGACCCTGTCACCGCAGACTTCCCTGCGCAGGGCGTCCGCCGCGCGCACCACAAAGGCAAACTCGGGGCCGCGCACGCTGAACAGCCGCGTCACGTCGAGCTCGCTGAGTTCCCCGGAGTCACGGCAACGCTCCACTATCTCACGCAAATCCGCAGCTGGCTCCCATGCCCCGGGCGCTGCATCCAGCCAGGCGGTCTCGATTGCCGGTACCGGCCGCTCTTCACCGGGCACCCAGTCGTCGCGCCGGGCATAACCGTCGGCGTCGGCGTGCCGGAGCACTGCCGGCCGCACGTTCTCATCCAGCCAGCGACCACCCGCGGTAACGTAGGCCGGGTAAATGGTCAGGCGCTGATCGAGAAACTTGCCCGCGGCGGCGGTTTCCCGCTCGAGTTTCTGCAGGTGCGGCCAGGGCGCCTCGGGATTCACGTGGTCGGGCGTCAGGGGTGACACGCCGCCCCAGTCATTGATACCCGCAGCCACGAGTTGCGGCAAAACACCCGGGCTCAGGTTGGGCGGCGCCTGAATATTCATGCCGGCGCCAAATATCAGGCGCGCAACGGCAATGGTCCACAGGAGCTCATTCAGGTCCGGCTCGGGCGCGCCAGCCATCAGGGTCTCGGGCTTGGCGCGAAAATTCTGCACAATCACTTCCTGCAAATGGCCGTGACGCATGTGCAGTGTGCGCAGGGCCAATAACGATTCAATGCGCTCACGACGTGTTTCGCCAATGCCGATAAGAATGCCGGAAGTGAACGGCACGCGAGCCTGACCCGCGAGTTCGAGGGTTTCCAGGCGACGCGCTGGCTGTTTGTCTGGAGAGCCGTAGTGCGGCATGCCCTTGTGCGTGAGTCGCTCCGCGGACGATTCCAGCATGATGCCCATGGAGGCGCTCACCGGGCGCAGCAAGGCGATTTCGCTGGCATCCATACAACCGGCATTGATATGCGGCAAGAGGCCGGTCTCCGCCAGCACCCGTGCCGCGACCTCGGCAACGTATTCCAGCGTGCTGGCGAAGCCCATATCCGCGAGCGCCTTGCGCGCAGCAGCGTAACGTAGTTCCGGGCGCTCACCGAGCGTAAAAAGGGCCTCCTGGCAACCCTGCCTGGCGCCTTCCCGACACAGTGCAAGCACCTCATCAATCGGCATGTAGGCCTGTTCAATTTTCTTTGGCGTGCGCGCGAAGGTGCAGTAATGACAGACATCGCGACACAGATGCGTGAGGGGAATAAACACCTTGCGGGAGTATGTAATGATGTTGCCGTGAGCGCGATCACGCAGCCGGCCTGCAAGCGCCGCGAGCATCGCGGTATCAGACTGCCCGGCCAGGGCCAGCGCCTCCTCATCGCTGAGAGATTCACCCTCCAGCAGACGGGTTTCAATGGTCTTCCAGTCGCACTTCACCCTCGCGCACCTCCCCGGTCATCAGCGCCAGTATTCGCCGGCTTTACCGGCAACTGCATACTCTCCAGAGCCAGTGACACTCGCGTGCCCAGGCCCGAGCCCACCAGCAGTTCGCCAGTATGGCTGGTATCGCGTCCGCGCAGGCGCGGCAGCAACTCGGCGAGGTCGCGCGGCTCATCGACATCCAGCGCGATACCCGGCCGGTCAATTTGCCGCGGTGCGCCTCCGGCGGCGCGGCCAGCCTCAAAATGTCTGGCAAAACTGTTGTTGCCAAACTGGAAATCCGGCATGTGAGACGCACGGAAGGCCAGCAGATTGGTACCGGCGTGATGGCGGTCTGAGCCGATAAGCGGGCAGGCACCCGCTTCCAGCGCGGCCAGCACAGCGTCGACATCCTCGGCGCAGAGCAGCGGAAGATCTGCGTGGAGCGCCACGATATACCTCGCACCGTCGTTCCGCAAAAGCCCGGACGCGCAGCGCAGCACCGGGTTGAGTCCGGCGCAGCCAAGCCCCTGCTCAGACCAGCACTGCGCCCGGTATTTATTTGCCAGAAGGGAGGCCCCCGGATCGTCGGATACAATCACAATGCGTTCGACAGCAGGGTGCACCGCGAGCACGCCCAGCACATCTTCGGCCATCGCCTGTGTCAGGGCACGCCGTTCGGAGGGACGCAGCAGGCCCGCGAGCCGGCTCTTCGCCTGCAGGAGATCCTTCAACGGCAGCAACAGGCTTAACATGCGACTAATTGCGCCCGATCTGCATGATCGAGCGCGCCAGACGCCGCTTGTCTTCGCGGCTGTGCATTACGGTTTCCGCAGTCACTACCTCTACTCCCAGAGCCATGATTCCGTCCATCAGTTTAGCGTCACTGTGGTCGAGAACGAAATGGTCCAGCAGGCCGGGATAGCGGCGCTGGTAGTGCGCTGCCACACCCTCTGCCGTTGCCGGCACACCCAGCTCCGACATCATCTTGGCGGTGGGCCCTTTAATCGCCCTGCCGGCTACTATCGGCGAGACCAGCGTCACCGGCGCCCGCGCGTCACGCAGTGCCGGCCAAAGACCGGGCACCTGCAATATAGGATCGATGCTGACAAATGGATTCGACGGACAGATGATTATCCGCGAAAAGTACCCGCCGGCCAGCAGGCTCATGAGCTCCGCGTTCGGCTGCGCCTCCTCTATGCCTGCGAAACTGAAACCCGAGACCGCCGGTTCGCAGCGTTCGCCCACGAAGTACTGTTGAAAGGGCAGACTCCGGTTAGCGCAGTGCACGGTCGTGTGCACCGGCGCATCCGTCATTGGATACACCCGGGCTGCGACACCCAGGCGTCGCGCCAGCTCCGCTGTCACCTGGGCCAGCGTGTCTCCCGCGCCCAACCGCTGGCTGCGCCACAGATGCGTTGCCAGATCCCTGTCGCCCAGGCGAAACCAGGTCTCACCGCCCAGGCGACCCAGCGCTTCCAACGCGTTGAACGTTTCTCCCTCCAGGCCCCACCCCTGGGCGGCGTTGGCGATACCCGCGAGGGTGTACACCAGCGTGTCGATATCCGGGCTGATGTGCAGCCCGAGGTGGTTAAAATCGTCACCCGTGTTGACCAGCAGATGCAGCTCCAGCTCGGGAATATCGGCCAGACCGAGCGCCAGTTTGGCGCCGCCGACGCCACCCGTGAGAGCCAGTACCGGCTGCATCAGCGAAACATGTCCAGCGCGCGATCGCGCAGCAGCGATTTCGAGCCGGTTTCGGCGCTCGCCAGTGCGGCGCCTCGCACCAGCACTACCGGCACGGCCTCGGCTGCCTGCCCCATTACCAGGGAGGCCGCCGCGGCCAGTTCGTCGGCAACCGCCGCCTCCGTCACCTCCAGCACATTGCCGAAGAGATCCCGCTCACCAATCTGGTTCTTCAGCGGCAGGAGCCCGGCTGTGCCAATCGCCACGCCCACGGTGCCATTGCGCCACGCGCGCCCGAAACTGTCGTTGATGATCACCTGCGGCGCCACGCCGGTGAGCGCCTGCACGGCGCCGCGCAGGTTTGCGGCCGAGGCGTCTGCATCTTCCGGCAGCAACAGCAGACGGGGATCTTCCGGGTCGCTGCTGATATTCGAGCGATCGATACCGGCGTTGGCGTGCACATAGCCGTTGCGGTGCTCTACGATAATCACACCGGGGCGGGCGCGCAGGACTTCCCGGCTCTCACGCAGAATGAGCTCCACCTGACGCGGATCCTTGCACACCTCCCCGGCCAGTGCGCAGGCTTCGGAACCGGGCGTCACCGCCGACAGGGAAACATAGCGATTCTCGACCTTCGAAACGACCTTTTGCGCGATCACCAGCACATCGCCCTCGCGCAGTTCGAGATCATTTCTCCCGAGCGCGGCAACGATGATTGCGGCGAGATCGTCACCCGGCTCCAGCAGCGGCATGCCGGTCAGCGGCAGCAGTTCAAGCCGGGCTGTCATCGCGGCAGGCGTCAGCCCTTGCCCAGACCGCTGATCTTGATGCCCGCGTGACCGCCATACTGCTTGTTGATCGAAATCAGCACCGAGGTGAGGGCCTCCGCGGCGGCGGCGTTGTTGATCATGCCTGCATGGTAGCCGCGCATGCCGGCGGCCTCGACGAGGCTGATCACCTGCTCCCGCGCGTCCCGTTTGTTGCCGCAGACCAGAACATCGCAATCGATGCCGCTGCCCTCCTGGAGATGGGCAGCCGCCACGTTCTGAAATGCCGAAACCACGGCCACCTCTTCGCCGAGAAGGTCCTGTGCTATCTGTCCGGCGCTACCTTCCGGCGGTAACTGCACGCGCGCCACTTTCGGCGGCACCAGCGGTACCGTGACGTCGATCAGGATCTTTCCCTGCAGGGCAGGCTTCACCAATTCGAGCGTGCTCGCCTGGTGACTGAAGGGCACCGTGAGTGTAACGATATCGGCGGCCTCGGCGGCGGCGAGATTCTCCATCGCCCGCACGCTCACCGCGGTCACTCCGCGCTCGGCCATGATCTCGCACAAATCGGCCACCGCGGCCTCGGCCTTCTCCTGGGTGCGTGAGCCGATGATGACCTGGTACCCGGCCTGCGCCCAGCGACGGGCAAGCCCGGTACCCAAATCCCCGGTGCCGCCGAGTATGGCGAGCACGGGTAAAGTGTCTGTTGTCATAGAAATGATTCCCGATAAAACGATGCGATGCGGCAGTACATTCTTTACAACCGCGAGCGGATTGTGCTGCGTGAAAGCCGCGACCTGTCGACCCCGCAATTTGCTGCTTCGGGGATTTCGGTTAGCATGGCCGCAGCTCGAGCATAGTATGTAAATCACCCGCCGATCACAAGCGCGGCAGACAGGCACAGGGAGTCGACAGGCATGGAAAACGCGCTGGATTTCAGCGGTAAGGTCGTGATCGTAACCGGCGGCGGCAAGGGCGTGGGGCGCGGCATCAGCGAGTGTTTTCTCGCGGCGGGTGCAAAGGTCATGATTTGCGGACGCTCGGCACCGGAGACCCTGCCCGAGGCGGACGGAAATCGCGCGCTATTCACGCCCTGCGACGTGAAGGATTACGCGCAGATAGAAGCCTGCGTGGAAGAGACCGTGCGTCAGCTTGGTCGCCTCGATGTGCTGGTCAACAACGCCGGCGGTGCGCCCTTCGCGGAGGCAGCCACCGCATCACCGCGTTTCTCGGAATCCATCATCCGGCTCAATCTCATAGCTCCGCTGAACTTTGCCCAGGTTGCCAATCGCGTGATGCAACAACAGGCATCCGGAGGCAGCATCGTCAATATTGCCAGCGTCAGCACGCTGCGCCCCTCCCCCGGCACGGCTGCCTATGGCGCCGCCAAAGCCGGGCTGGTCAACCTCGGCTCCTCACTGGCGGTAGAATGGGCGCCCCGCGTGCGCGTCAACGCCCTGGTCGTCGGCCTCACCGTCACCGAACAGGCCCACCTGCATTACGGTGACGACGCCGGGATAGCCGCGGTCGGAGAGACCATCCCGATGGGTCGCATGGCGCTGCCCACAGATGTTGGCAACGCCTGCCTGTTCCTGGCGTCACCGCTGGCCAGCTACGTGAGCGGCACCAGCTTTGCGGTACATGGTGGCGGCGAGAAGCCGGCCTTTCTCGACGCGGCGAATGTCAAAAACTGAGCGGCGCTGCCAGCGAGCGGGGTGTCCCGCTTGTCGGCTGGTGCCCAATGGGTATAATTCCTGTACTCTACAAAAGAATCATAAGCCGCATGCATCGGCCAACGCCTGAGCAGGGCAAAACACGGCTAGAGGTCCAATGCCCAACGACACAGCCCCGCCCGGAGCACTCCCGGCAACCCTCGTTACGGATGACGCGGTTGAATTCGCGGGACAGTTAACGAGCCTGCTGGATGGCCAGCTCGAACTGGATATAACGCAGACCGGACAAAATACACAACCCACCCCGCCCCGCGGCGCCTACGCCACGCTGTCAGTACCTGCACATCTTGAATGTAGCGCCGCACTGGGCAGCACCCGCGTGCGGATTTCCGACGTTGCAAGCAATCGGTTTAGCCTGCAGTTCGCCGCGGAGGACTCGGACATCGCCAGCCGCTTTCGCGACGCCATTGCAGCCGCGGCCAGCCGCCCCGAGCCGGAAGCAGCGCCGAAATCCCCTGCAGCCCCCACTGCGCCGACGTCACGGGCTCACACGGCCCCCGCCCGGCCAGCCGGAAAGGCACAGGCCGCCAGCGCGGTCTACGACGGTTTGCTCGACGAGGTGCGCAAACAGAGCCTGGAGCATATCGGCGAGGCACTGGAACCTTTCCTGCGCGACCTCACCGACTACCTGCTGGAGCTGTCGTCAAAACTCCGCCAGCGCAAGGACGGCGAAAACCAGCATTACGCCTCGGCAATTATCGTCCGTCACGGCAGGGGCGAAATCGTCAAGCGCTTCGTCAGCCAGATTGAGGCCTACTACGACGACCTGGTTCCCGAGGAACCGGACGACCAACTGTGGCGCCATACCAATGGCGGCGTTGACGAACTCGATCTGGTAGACCTGCAGGACTTTGAAGACTACCTGCTCATTGATCGCATGATCACCTACGGCGAAGACCTGCATAGAGTGCCGCTCGAGGCACTCACGCTGCGCCTGGCGGAGCTCGTGGCGGAAGATCCGAACTCCCTGCGCAATCCGGTACACATACGTCAGCTTTGTCGCGCCCTGCAGAACGCCATGACGGCGGTTGAAATACCCAAAGAGGTGTTGCCGCACGCCTTCGATTACTTCGCCAAACGCTTCCTGCGCCAGTTGGGCGAGTACTACGCGCCCTTGAACCGGCTGCTCGCAAACGCCGGGGTGTTGCCGGAAGTCGAGAAGGAAATCAGCAACAAGGGCTCTCTCCTGAAAGCCAAGGAGACCTTTCATCCACCGGCGCGCCCTCGCCGCGATAAACCGCGCGATGAGCACGGCCACCCCGGCGGTGGTAGTGGCGGGCCCTACGCGCAGTATGCAGCGCAGCGCGGCCCCCTGGATCAGGTGCACCAGCAACTGGGAGAACAGTTGACCGGCGCCATGGGCCGCTTTACGCCGGCGAGCCTGTATAAATCGGTGGTGGACGCACTCAATTTCAAGCGCGAGGCGCAGGGGTTGCTCAGTGGCCAGACCCTCGACAGCGGAGCGTCGCTGAGCGGTACCTGGGATGGCAATACCGTGGCCAGCACCGATGTCGACCAGTCTCGCCTGGCGGACGCGCAGCTGATTGCACAGGTACTCGGCGAACTGCAGCGCAATGCCACAGCGCGTGACGAGGTCTCCGATTCAGAGTCGCTGCGCGCCTATCTCGCGCAGCACAAGGACAGCCTCGGCGCGCTGAGAAACAGCAGCGGTCTTACCGCCGACAGCCTGAATCAGCTCGACATGGTCGACAACCTGTTCGGCACGATCCGCTCGCAGCTCGATATCACCAGCGAACTCAAACCGGCACTGGGAGCACTGCAGATTCCGCTCGCAAAACTGGCGCTGATGGATCCGCGCTTTTTCGTCGATCAGGGCCATACCGCGCGCACGGTGGTAGACAAGCTCTCCAAACTCGCCACTTCCGCCAATTTTCCGAACAAGGCGCTGGAAGGGCGCATCAACGATATCGTCGATACGATAATCGCGGACTACGAAAGCGACAGCAATGTGTTCGATGACGCATTGCAGAAAGTTGAGCGGCTGGCGGCGCAACAGGAAAGAGCACTGTCGCGCAACATTGAGCGCGTGGTGCGCACGCAGGAAGGCCAGGAAAAACTTTCCGCGGCGCGGCGCGAGGTCGCTCAGGTCATTCGCAAAGTCATTCCGGAAGACAAAGCACCGAAGGTACTCATAGACCTTATAGAATGCGGCTGGCGCGACACCATGGTGCTGACCCACGTCAAGGACGGACCGCATAGCGCGTCGTGGCGCGATCAGGTCAAAAACCTCAAACTATTGTGTCACTGGCTGGATGAACAACAGGCCGGCGACACAGATGAAGACCGCAACGTGGAACGCAGCCTGGAAGCGGAGCCGCTGCTGGAACTGATTGGCGCGCAAATTTCTACCGCACTACCCACCAATATTTCGCATGAAGCTGTGCTTGAGGAACTGCGCGACGTCCTCGCTGGCAACACCCCGGTGGATCGGGTAGCAGTCAGTGACAACATCGCAACGCCGGCTGCCGATCCCGCCAGAGTGCGCGAGAAGATTGAAGACCTCCCGCGCCTGCGGCGCTGGGTTAAACGCGTCGAGCAACTGGAAAAGGATAACTGGCTCACCTACCGCGATAAAAGCGGCAAGAAAAAGCGCATGCAGCTCGCCTGGATCAGCCCGGCGCGTGACCGCTTCATCTTTGTCAACGAGCGCGGACAAAAAGTCGCTGACCTGAGCGCGGTCAAACTGGCGCGGGAGCTCAGTCGCGGTGTGCAGCCACCGGCGCCGGCAGACAGGCTGTCCGTGGTTGACCAGAGCATGTACCAGACTCTGGAGCACGTGCAGAAAACCCTCAGCTTCGCGCGCAACCACGACACCCTCACGCGGCTTATAAACCGGGAAACTTTCCTCGACCAGATATCCCGATCTCTCAGGCACAGCCGGCACAAGCTCGCGCAGCATGCGGTGCTCTACCTGAATATTGATCAGTTCAATCTGGTGAATGAAGTCTATGATCGCATTAGCGGCGATCAGGTGCTGCTGGAATTCGCCAAGTTGCTCTCGCAATTGCATGGCAAGAAATCCTCTTCGGCGCGCATTCGCGCGGACGAATTCGGCATACTGCTGCTGGACAGGCCGATCGAAGCAGCGATGGAATTCGCCGAAAAGATCCGCGAGGACATCGCCGCCAGCAGCATGGATATAGACGGCGAGAGCGTGCGTTTTACGGTTTCCATTGGCGTCGTTGCGATCGCGGAACACAGCCCCAGCGTCGAGGAGGTGCTGGAGGCCGCGCGCGCTGCCATGCAACTCGCCAAGCAGGGCGGCCGAAACAGGGTCGTGCAGTACAAAGCGGAACAGGATGAGGCGAAGCAGTACAAATCGAAGAAACGCCACACCCGCCAGAACCTGGAGGAGGCCCTGGCGACAGACCGCTTTGTATTGCGCGCGCAGCCCATCGTGCAGACTGCCGTGCAGGACAGCGGGCATACCACCCAGCATTTTGAATTGTTGCTCGGCCTGCGCAATAAAGACGGCACACTGGATTCCCCTGAAGAATTCATCCGCTCTGCCGAGCGTTACGGCTTCATGACACTGGTAGACCGCTGGGTGGTGCGCGAGTCATTCAGCTGGATAAGCCAGCTTATGGATGCCCAGAAAGTGATCCCGAACCTGGCGATAAACCTGTCCGGAGCGAGTGTGACCGACGATGCCTTTCTCGACTACCTGCTCGAGCAGATTTCGGAATTCGGCGTGGGCACGAGCCGTCTGTGTTTCGAGATTACCGAAACCGGCACCATCTCCAACCTGGTGAAAGCCGCCGACTTCGTGCGCGCATTCCGCAACATCGGTTGCAAGTTTTCCATCGATGATTTTGGCACCGGCCTTGCCAGCCACAATTACCTGCGCGAACTGCCGGTCGATTATGTCAAGATCGATGGCAGCTTCATCACCGGCATCCACAAGAACCGCAACGACTACGCCATGGCGCGTTCAATCAACGATCTCGCCCACTTCCTCGGGCAGCAGACGATTGCTGAATCGGTCGAGAACGCTGAAATCATCGCCAAACTCGAAGAAATTGGCGTGGATTATCTGCAGGGCTGGGGCATAGGCAAGCCCAAACTTCTGGCAGAGGTCAGCGACGATCTCTCCACAGTCGAGAAATAGTTGAAAGCAGACACCTTGCGGGCCGATGCGATCGACAGGGATTACGACAGTCTGGTAGGCCTGCTGTATCAGGGAGCACTGCAGGAGCAACCCTGGCAGAGTGCATTGCCCGCGCTACGCGAGTTACTGGATGCGGATGTGGTATCACTGGTCTTGCGGCCGCCAACGACCGATGACCAGGGCGTGATACTCAATTGCGTGCGGCCAGACCGTGATCGCGCCGGCGAGCAGTCGCCGCTTGCAGACCCGAACGACTGGCAGGCAAGTGCCTACCGCGAACAATTCTTCTCGCTCGACCCTTTCGTCAATCTGCCGCTGAACAAAGTCATTGCACTGGAAGACATTCTTCCGGACAGGGAACTCAGGCAATCGGACTACTACCTGCACTACCTCAAGCCTATCGGCCTGTTCCGTATACTCGGCGTCGACACGGCGGAGCCGGGCGGGATGCTGGCGCGCCTGCGAGTGGCCCGCAGGCGCAGCGATGCCCACTTTGCGCAGAACGAACGCGACCTGCTGACACTCCTTACACCACACCTGCGCCGTGCCATGGAAATCTACGCGCGATTGAATCGCGCCACCTCCGAGCGCGACGTGTACGCCGGCGCGGTCAGCCAGCTATCTGTGGCCACAATCATTCTCAACGAGCAGGGTCGCGTGCTCACCACCAATGAGGTCGGGCGAGCGCTGCTCGATCAGGCGGACGGCCTGAGCCTGCGTGACGAACGGCTGCATATCGAGGGCCGCGACATCAACCGCGAACTGCAGGAAGCCCTCACCGCCATCATTCGCGCGCAGCAGCATGGCGAGCCCTCGGTGGTCCGCGCCCTGCGCGTACCCCGCGCCGGCGGGCGCGCGCACCTCGGACTGGTCATTCGGCCCGCCACCAGCACCCAAGGTGGGGAAAGCCAGGTCATGCCGGCAGCCGCGGTTTTCATTTCGGATCCCGAACTGGAAGTGGAGACCTCACAGCAGATTCTGGGCGAACTGTTCAAACTGACCCCTGCAGAGGCCCGCCTGGCCACGCTGCTGGCTCGGGGGCTGAGCCTGGCTGAAGTGTCGAGGGCGCAGGATATTTCGCAACACACGGCTCGCGCGCAGCTCAAATCGATCTTCGCCAAGACCGGCATCTCACGCCAGGCAGAACTGGTCAGGCTGGTGCTGAAGAGCGCTGCCGCACTGGCCTGAGCACCCGTTGACCTAAATCAACATGGCCCGTAATCCGGGCTGCTAGTGTTGGCTCTGCGGTTTGCTACGGTGCAGTCATGACAGGAACCCAGCAGGAAATCGGTGGTTTCGATGTCCGGAATCCGGAAGTGTCAGCCGATCTGGCCCTCGCCGCCAGGTACGCCCGTCCGGGGCCGCGCTACACATCCTACCCCACCGCACCCCACTTCAACGATCCGGAGGCCGTCGACGCCTACCGGCACTGGATGCAGAATGCCGCACCCAGCGCGGCGCCCCTGTCCATTTACGTGCACCTCCCGTTCTGCCGCGACATCTGCTACTACTGCGCCTGTAACAAGGTTGTCACCCGCGATCCGGATGCGTCTGCGGCGTATCTGCTGCGCCTGGAAAAGGAAATAGAACAGCAATCAGAGCTGGTCGGCCGCCATCGGCCGGTAACTCAACTGCACTGGGGCGGCGGCACGCCGACTTATTTCGACGCGGCCGAGCTGACCCGCCTGATGCACAAACTGGCCAGTCACTTTCACCTGCTGGATCGTCCCGACCGGGAATACGCCATCGAGATCGATCCTCGCACCGTGCAGCCCGATACCATCGCCCTGCTGCGGGGCCTGGGTTTCAACCGCATCAGCATGGGCATTCAGGATTTTGATCCGCTGGTACAAAAATCGATCAATCGCATTCAGCCGCCTCCGCTAGTGGAGAAGCTGGTGCGCGCGGTGCGTCGACACAGTTTCGATTCACTCAGTTTCGACCTGATCTATGGCCTGCCGCACCAGGATCGTCACTCCATGGCGGACACGCTGCAGAAAGTCATCGCCATGGCGCCCGACCGGATCGCTTGCTACAGCTATGCGCACCTGCCGGAACGCTTCCCGAGCCAGCGCGCCATAGACCGCTTGAGTATACCCGCCGCAGCGGAAAAACTGCTGTTGCACGAACTCATCAGCCACGCCCTGATGGATGCGGGCTACGTGCACATCGGCATGGACCATTTCGTCCTGCCTGGGGACGAACTCGCCATTGCCCAGCACCAGGGCCGCCTGCAGCGCAATTTTCAGGGCTATTCACTGCGACTGGCAAACGACATTCTCGGGCTGGGCGTATCCGCAATCAGCCAGATGGGCAATTTCTACCTGCAGAATGTGCGCGAGCTGACGGCCTACTACCAGCGGCTGGACCGGCAGGTAAGCGCATTGGAGCGCGGCTGTCGCCTGAGCCAGGAGGACCAGCTTCGACGCTTCATCATCATGCGCCTGATCTGTGAGCTGCGACTGGATATACCGGAGTGTAATCAACGCTTTGCAGTGGATTTCAGGCACCATTTCAGCGCTGAACTGGAGACCCTGCGGGCCATGGCCAACGATGGACTGGTGCGGCTGGAGGAGTCAACCGTCAGCGTCACCGAGCGCGGCCGCCCGTTTTTGCGCAATATCTGCATGGTTTTTGACGCCTACCTCGATACCGCAACACAATCCTCGCCGATCAATTTCTCCGCCACCCTCTGACCGACTGGCATATGGGAAACCAGAGCTTTCGTTTATACTGGGAGCACGCGCCCGGGGGACCTGCTCTATGACCGCTCACCTGAATAGCTCTGAAAACCCGTCTACTGCCGAACAGTGTCCACACGATTTCCAGGTCACTTGCAGCAATTGCAGGCTCAACAGCATCTGCCTGCCACTGGCCCTGGAGCACGATGATATCGACCAGCTGGACAGTATCATCCAGCGCAGCAAGCCCTTGCAGAAAAGCCAGTACCTTTACCGCGAAGGGGACGAATTCCAGTCGGTGTTCGCGGTGCGCTCCGGGACCCTGAAAGCCTACAGAACGACTGATGATGGCCGCGAGCAGGTCACGGGTTTTTATTTCCCGGGCGAAATTCTGGGAATGGACGGCATCAGCAACAATACCCATGCCTCCTCGGCCCGCGCGCTGGAAACCGCCGCCGTGTGCGAGATACCGTTTACCTCGCTGGAGAAGCTGAGCGCGACCATGCCCAGCCTGCAGCGGCATTTCTTCCAGCTCATGAGCCGCGAAATCACCGAAGACCAGCTTCTGATCACACTGCTGAGCAAAAACTCCGCCGAGCAGCGCGTTGCCTCCCTGATGCTGAGCATCTCCAGTCGCAACGCGCGCCGCAAACTCAGCGCCACCAAGTTCCGTCTGTCAATGTCGCGGGTCGATATCGGCAACTATCTGGGTCTTACCGTCGAAACCGTCAGCCGCGTTTTCAGCCGCATGCAGAAGATGGATGTTCTGCGAGTGGACAACCGGGAAATCGAAATTCTCGACATTGATGGCGTGCGCAATCTGGCGAATTTTGGCGACTGAGCCCGACGCGCGGCGGAGCCTCGTCCCCCGCCATTGATACACATCAACAACTCAGCCTGAGTTGTCGCTAGAATGACGCCGTGATGTACAACACAGCCTGCATTGGGGAGAACCTCGCCGAATGATACAACACAGTTTTGGCCTGTTAGTCAGGCCCAGCGTTGCCTGGCGCAGGATTGCGGATCTCCCTTCGAACCGTATGGCTACTCTGGTGCTTTACCCCTGTGTAATGGCCCTGTTGCCCGCTATCGCGTTTTACTACGGCACCACGCAAGTGGGCTGGGCGGTGGGCGACGGTCAGGTAATCCGGCTGACGCCGGAAAGCGCACGGCAGATTTGTATTCTCTTTTATCTGACCATGATCGCCTGTATCGCTGTAATCGGGTATTCCATTCACTGGATGTCGGATACCTACGGCGCGAACTCCACTATCGTCAAAGGTGTTGTCATCGCCGGCCTCACCGCCACCCCCCTGTTCATCGCCGGAATTGTGGGCCTCTACCCGATTCTCTGGCTGGATATGCTGGTGGGCGTTGCCGCGGTCAGCTGGTCGGTCTATCTGATGTATACGGGCATTCCCATCGTGATGGACATTCCCGCGGAGCGGGGCTTTCTTTTCTCAAGCGCAGTTCTGGCGATAGCCATGGTCATCCTGATCTGCCTGATGGTCGGTTCTGTGCTCCTTTGGGAGCTGGGCGCTGCGCCAGTGTTCACTGATTAATCTTTTTCGCGTTGCGGTATTTAAACAACTGGAATCACACAATGAGTGAGCTCAACCCTGCACTGGAACACCCCACGTACAATTACAAGGTGGTGCGGCAATTCGCCATCATGACAGTAGTGTGGGGCATTGTCGGCATGTTGGTGGGCGTGGTGATCGCCGCGCAGCTGGCCTGGCCCGCGCTGAATTTTGACCTGCCGTGGTTCCATTTTGGTCGCCTGCGCCCACTGCATACCAATGCGGTGATTTTCGCTTTCGGCGGTAGCGCACTTTTCGCCACCTCCTACTACTGTGTGCAGCGCACCTGCCAGGTCCGGCTCATCTCCGACAAGCTGGCGGCATTCACCTTCTGGGGCTGGCAACTGGTGATCGTTGCCGCCGCCATCACCCTGCCACTGGGACTCACCACCAGCAAGGAGTATGCAGAGCTGGAATGGCCGATCGACATTCTCATCACCATCGTCTGGGTCGTGTATGCGATCGTATTCTTCGGCACCATCATGCAGCGCAAAACCAGCCATATCTATGTCGCCAACTGGTTCTTCGGCGCCTATATCCTGACCATTGCGGTGCTGCACGTGATCAACAGCATGGCCGTTCCGGTCGGCCTGACAAAGTCCTACTCGGTGTACGCCGGCACCGTGGACGCCATGGTGCAATGGTGGTACGGCCACAACGCGGTGGGCTTCTTCCTGACAGCGGGCTTTCTCGGCATGATGTACTACTTCGTGCCAAAGCAGGCTGAACGGCCGATCTACTCCTACCGGCTCAGTATCGTCCACTTTTGGGCGCTGGTGGCTGTGTATATCTGGGCCGGCCCCCACCACCTGCACTACACCGCCCTGCCCGACTGGGCCCAGAGCCTGGGCATGGTCATGTCGATCATCCTGCTGGCACCTTCATGGGGTGGCATGATCAACGGCATCATGACCCTCTCCGGCGCGTGGGATAAATTGCGCACGGATCCGATCCTCCGTTTTCTCGTGGTCAGCCTGTCCTTCTACGGCATGTCCACGTTCGAGGGGCCCATGATGTCGATCAAAACCGTGAATGCCCTTTCACACTACACCGACTGGACCATTGGCCACGTGCATTCGGGCGCGCTGGGCTGGGTTGCCATGATTTCAATCGGCGCCATATATCACCTCATCCCGATCCTGTTTGGCAAGGAGCGTATGTACAGCGTTGGGCTCATCAACACCCATTTCTGGATGTCCACGATCGGCACTGTGCTGTACATCGCCTCCATGTGGGTGAACGGCGTAATGCAGGGCCTGATGTGGCGCGCCTACAACCAGGACGGCACGCTAACCTATACCTTCGTGGAGTCGGTTGCCGCAAGCCACCCGGGCTACATCGTCAGGGTCATCGGCGGCCTGATCTTCTTCAGCGGCATGCTGGTGATGGCCTACAACGTTTACATGACAACACGGCGCGACGTGCAGCCCCAGGCGGTTGCCAGCTCCGCGAGCCCGGCCTAAGGAGTCGACGATGAACCACGATAAGGTTGAGAAAAACGTCGGCATCATGGTGATTTTGATCATCGTCGCAATCAGCTTCGGCACCCTGGTAGAACTGGTTCCGCTAATGTTTTCCCGCGTCACCAGCGAACCCATCGCCGGGCTCAAGCCCTTGCCGGCTTTGGAACTCGAGGGCCGGGATATCTATGTTCGCGAAGGCTGCAATACCTGTCACTCACAGATGATACGACCGCTGCGCGCCGAGACCGAGCGCTACGGCCACTACTCGGTTGCCGGTGAATTCGTGTACGACCACCCTTTCCTCTGGGGTTCCAAGCGCACCGGGCCAGACCTGGCCAGGGTCGGCGATCGCTACAGCGACGCCTGGCACCGGGCGCATCTGTTAAACCCACGCGATGTAGTACCCGAGTCGAATATGCCGGCGTTTCCCTGGCTGTTTGAAGCCGAGGTGAACGGCGAGCGCACCGGGAAAAAGATGGCTGCCCTGCGCAGCGTGGGTGTTCCCTATACCGACGAGGACATCGCGGGCGCAAGCGCTGCCGTAGAAGGCAAAAAAGAAATTGACGCACTGGTAGCCTACCTGCAACAGCTCGGCACCCTGGTAACGACGAGACGCTGATGGATATCAACGACCTTCGGGGCCTGAGCACTGTTTTTCTACTGATCGCATTCATCGGTGTGTGCATCTGGGCCTACAGCAAGAAACGTAAACGGGAGTTCGACGAAGCCGCGAACCTGCCATTTGCAGACGAAGAGATGAACGAACGCACCAAGCAGGAGAACAAACAGGATGACTGAATTCTGGAGCCTTTGGATAATCGTGCTGACGATCATCACTCTGGTGCTGTTGGTCTGGCTGCTTTTTGGCAATCGCAAACGTACCCAGGAATCTGTCGAACGAACGACCGGACACAGCTACGATGGCATTGAAGAATACGACAACCCGCTACCGTCGTGGTGGTTCAACATGTTCGTTATTACCATCGTGTGGGGGGTCGCCTACCTCATCGCCTACCCCGGCATGGGGAATTTCAAGGGGTTGCTGGGCTGGACACAGATCGAGCAGTACGAAAGCCGCGTGGCCGAGGCCGAGAGCCGCTTTCGCGCCGAGCGTGACCGCTACCTCTCCATGACGGTGGAGGAGATCGCCGATGACCCCGCGGTGCGCAAAATGGGCATGCGCATGTTCGGTAACAACTGCGCCCAGTGCCACGGTTCAGATGCGAGGGGCAGCTACGGCTTCCCCAACCTCACGGATGACGACTGGCTGTACGGCGGCGACCCGGCAACGATCAAGGCCACACTGGTCAACGGTCGCCAGGCCGTGATGCCGTCCTGGGGCGCCATCCTGGATGACCAGGAGATTCTGGAAACGACCGAATACGTGCTCCAACTGAGTGATCGGGATGTCGATGCGGCGCTGGCGCAGAAAGGCAAGGTGCATTTCAACACCTATTGCGTTGCCTGCCATACCGCCGAGGGCACCGGAAACCCCATGCTCGGCGCACCGGATCTAACCAATGATATCTGGCTCTACGGCGGCACACGGACACAGATCGCCCACACACTTCGCGCAGGGCGCAATGGCCAGATGCCAGCGTTCAAGGATACGCTGAGCGAGGACAAGATTCACATACTCACCGCCTATGTCTACGGCCTGAGCAACTAATCGACGCACCTGGGGATTCAACGCCGGGAATCCCCGTCCTTTCACTCCACGCTGTACGGTATTGCAACTATGTCTGACCCGGAGTTGATCGACCTCACCGAGGTCGCGCCGGCCGAGGTCGCAGAACTGGACCTCTACCAGCGTCGCGAAAAAATCTATACGCGAAAGATCGAAGGTTTTTTCCAGCGCATCCGCATGTTCACAGGCTGGCCCTTGCTGGTCGGCTACTTCCTGCTGCCGTGGCTATCCTGGGATGGACGCCAGTTGGTGCTGTTCGACCTGCCGGCGCGTAAATTCCACATTCTGGGCCTCACCTTCTGGCCACAGGATTTCCCCATGCTGGCATTTCTGTTGATGATCGCCGCGTTCGCCCTGTTTGCGGTAACCACCTTCGCAGGGCGGATCTGGTGCGGATATACCTGTCCGCAAACAGTGTGGACCAGCATATTTATGTGGCTGGAACAGAAAACCGAGGGTAATCGAAACCAGCGGATTCGTCTCGACAAGGAACCATGGTCTGCGAACAAGGTGGCTCGCAAGATCCTGAAACATGGCTCATGGCTCATGGTTGCCTACTTTACCGGCTTCACATTTGTAGGCTATTTCTACCCGATCCAGGACCTGCTGATCGACCTGTGGAGTTTCGATCTACCGCTGATGGCCGTCGCCTGGATAGTGTTTTTTACCCTCGCGACTTATATCAATGCGGGCTGGATGCGCGAACAGGTGTGTATATACATGTGCCCCTACGCCCGCTTCCAGTCGGTGATGTTCGACCGCGACACGTTGATCGTCTCCTATGATCCAAAGCGCGGGGAGCCGCGCGGCTCACGCAAGCGCGATGCAGACCCCGACAAACTCGGCCTGGGCGACTGTATCGACTGTGAACTCTGCCTGCAGGTTTGTCCTACGGGAATCGATATTCGCAAGGGCCTGCAATACGAATGCATCGGCTGCGCCCTGTGCGTGGATGCCTGTGACTCGGTAATGGACAAGATGAACTACCCGCGCGGCCTGATACGCTACACCAGCGAGCGGGAACTCGAGGGCGGAAAAACCCACTGGCTGCGACCGCGTATTATTGGCTATACACTGATGCTGACACTGATGATCGGTGTTTTCTCCTATAATGTGTACACGCGCGTGCCACTGGAACTCACGGCAATACGCGACCGCAACGCGCTGTATCTCACTACCGATACCGGGGCGATAGAAAACATCTACACACTGCAACTGGCGAACATGGACCAATCCATGCATGAGTTCGAACTCAGCCTCTTTGGTCTGCCAGGCGCCAGCCTGGTGGGCGAGACAGTCCACACAGTGAACGCGGGAGAGCTGCGCACCATCAACATCCGCGTGCGTGTGGCGCCCGGCAGTCTTGAGGAAGCCAGCACCGGATTCTGGATGACCGCTCGCGCCACGGACACGCCGGACTTGCAGGCGACCACTGAAACCCGCTTTTTGAAGCCACTGTGAACAAACCGCCCTACACTGACGCCGACAAGGAGCCGTGGCATCGCCAGTTCTGGCCGTGGTTTCTGATCTTACTGCCCGGCAGCGTGGTGATCGCCTCATTGATCACGCTTTATATTGCGGCCACGGGCGCCGACGACCTGGTCGCGGACGAGTACTACAAAGATGGCCTGGCCATTAACCGCCGGCTGGGAGAACTGGAACGGGCAGCCGAACTGGAACTCGCGGCGGAGCTCGTGTTCGAGGATGTGAGCGTGCAGGTAGCGCTGGAGGCCCCCGGAGATCCCCGGATGTTGCAACTCGACATGTCGCATCCGCTGGAGGCAGACCGGGACTTTTCCGTCCGCCTCTCCCGCATCGCTACAGGTTACTACGCCGGCCGTTTGCAGAACGCCGTGGCGCCGCGCTGGCACTGGAGCCTGGAGCCGGTGGAGCCCGGAGACTGGCGCCTGGATGGGGTGGTGGATGATGCGGACATGGCGGATGAACGCGATCGCTGAGCCGCATCCCGCGCACGCCATGACGGAATGCTTCCACTGTGGCGAACCGATACCCCACGGTTGCGATATCAGTATTGATATCGACGGCGAAACGCGTGCCATGTGCTGCCCGGGCTGCCGCGCGGTGGCAGCCTTGATCAGTAGTAGTGGTTTGGGCGGTTTTTACCGGCGCCGCACGGCCTTCAGCGATCGGCCCCCCGCGGGCGCGGTGCCCGCCTCCCCGGACACAGCCGCCAGCTTTAGGATCTACGATGACGCGGAACTGGCCGCGACCTTCAGCGACACCGACGCGCAGGGCGTCACCCGCGCCCGGATTCTGGTGGGCGGTATCAGCTGCGCGGCCTGCACCTGGTTGATCGAAGAGCATCTCCGCAGTATTCGGGGGGTCAGCGATGCCAGAGTGAATTTGCAGCAGTCGCGCCTGGATGTGGCCTATGACGCCTCTCGATTGCGAATGAGCGACGTATTCGCCCAACTCGAATCGCTCGGCTACCGCCCCCGCCCCTATGTTCACGGCGCGCAGCGGGAACATCTGCAGACTGAATTCCGCAAAGATCTGCGCAGGCTCGCGGTGGCCGGGATTGGCATGATGCAGGTGGGCATGTTCGCCATTGCCCTGCACGCCGGCGACATGCAGGGGATGGAATCCCAATACGCATGGCTCCTGCGCTGGGTCAGCCTGCCGGTGGCGGCGCTGGTCGTGTTGTATTGTGCACGACCTTTCTTCACCACTGCCTGGCGACATCTCAAACACGGAAAACTGGTCATGGACCTGCCGGTCGCCCTGGCCATCGGGCTCGCTTTCCTGGCGAGCGCCTGGGCGACAATCAGCAACAGTGGGCAGGTGTATTTCGATTCCGTTGTGATGTTCACCTTCTTCCTGTTGCTGGGCCGTTTCCTGGAAAAACGCGCGCGGCAAAAACACACCGAGGCCTGGCTGGACGCCGAGGACGAACTCCCCGGCGCGGTGACAGTAAAACGCGGCGAAAACTGGGTAAGCGTACCGCGCATCCGCCTTGCGGCCGGCGACACGCTGCTCATACGCGGCGGCGATACGGTGCCGGTAGACGCGCGCATCGTGGTCGGTCAGAGCGCGGTGCGCGAGGACACTTTCAATGGCGAGCATCTGCCACGCAACGTTGCCGAGGGCGACACCGTGTATGCCGGCACAGTGAATGTGGAGGCCAATCTGCAGGCCACCGCGCTGGGTACCTATCGCGATACCCGCCTCGCGGCACTGCGCCGTTCAGCCGATATCGGCAGCGGGGCAAAGCCCCGGCTGGCACGCCTCGCAGATCAGGTAGCGGCCTGGTTTGTTGCGGGCATCCTGCTGGCGGCCAGCCTTACTGCAATCGTGTGGCTGCAAATCGACGCCGGGCGCGCGCTGTGGGTGACGCTCTCGGTACTGGTGATCAGTTGTCCCTGTGCGCTGGCGCTGGCGACACCCGCTGCCCTGGCGAGCGCTGCCGCCGCGTTGCGCGGCAGCGGCGTTCTGGTGCGTGGAGAGAACGCCCTTGAGGCATTGCCGCGTTGCACACATCTGCTTTTCGACAAGACCGGCACCCTGACGGTTGGCCAGTTGTGCGTCGCGCAGGTATTACCGCTGTCCACCAGTACCGAATCCCAGATCCTGGCCCTGGGGGCGGCTCTGCAACTGCACGCAAGCCACCCCGTAGCCAGCGCGTTTGCGGCGTACGGGGCGGCTGATCAGCCCTTCGACAGCGTGAGCTATCAGGTTGGCGCGGGACTTCAGGGGCAACTCAACGGCGCGCACTACCGCATGGGCAGCCACGCATTCTGCCGCGGCATCGCGCCCAAACTGCCGGCTCCACCGGACGATGACCGCCTGTGGATAGCAATTGCCCACGACGACCAGCCGCTGGCCTGGATCGGCCTGGATGACCCTGTGCGCGAAGAGGCGCAAGACGTGGTTGCTGCCGCACGGGACACGCTGGGCCTGCAGGTGGAACTGCTCACCGGCGACAGTTCGCCACGCGGACCACGACTCGCTGCGGCGCTCGGCATGACGCTGCATGCCCACGGATTGTCGCCACAGGAAAAAATGACGCGTGTACGTGTCCTGCAGGAATCCGGTGCACGCGTGTGCATGGTGGGCGACGGGCTCAACGATGCACCTGTGCTCGCCCTGGCCGACGCCTCTTTTGCTGTTGCCGGGGCGACCGACCTGGCCCGCACCCAGGCAGATTTCGTGGTTACCGATGGTGGTCTGCAGCGCGTGCTGGAAACCTTCCATGTTGCCAGACGCTGTCGCAGTGTCATCCGGCAGAATCTCGGCTGGGCCCTGAGCTACAATCTGTGCGCGATTCCCATTGCCGCGGCGGGCCTGGTTCCACCCTGGATGGCGGCACTCGGAATGTCGCTGAGCTCGCTGCTCGTGGTGCTCAATTCACTGCGCCTGAACGCCCCGGCACACTCTGTTCAGACAGCTCCCGCTGGAGGCCCGTTGTGGAAAGCCTCTACCTCCTGATCCCTATCGCGTTGATATTCTGCGTGATCGCGATCAAATTACTCCTTTGGGCAATCGACAGCGGTCAATACGACGACCTCGACAAAGAGGCCTGGCGGATTCTCGCCGACGAAGACGATACAACCACTCGCGACCAAACCGCAAAGGCGCGCAGTGAGGACGACGACGAGCATGCTTGAACCCTCACAGGCGGGCGCCGCCCTGCTACTGGGTTTATCGGGCGCCGGGCACTGTCTGGGCATGTGTGGCGGTATCGCTGGTGCACTCAATCTTGGCGGCGCCCGGGGACCCGGCATCACGCTGGCGTATCATGCCGGGCGCATCGCAAGCTATACCCTTCTGGGCGGCTTGCTCGGTCTTGCCGCGGGCAGCATCGACCTGAGCGCCTGGACCATTTTCCTGCGCTACCTCGCCGGATTCCTGCTGATCGGCATGGGGTTGTATATCGCCAACTGGTGGCGCGGCATGCAGATTCTGGAACGCGCGGGCGCCCGGCTTTGGGCTCCCGTGCAACGCCTGTCATCTGCCTGGCTGCCGGCGCGCCACTGGTATCAGGGGCTGGCGCTGGGACTCTGCTGGGGCATGATGCCCTGCGGCCTCATCTACAGCAGCCTGGCACTGGCGGCCACCGCGCAGGATACTGCGGCATCCGCCAGCATGATGTTCCTGTTCGGTGTTGGCACCTTGCCGGCCATGCTTGCCGTAAGCCTGGGCGCGGGCAGTCTGCAGCAGTTTCTGCGCAGGCGCGGCTTGAAACTGCTGATCGCCCTGCTACTGATAGCCTCCGGACTGTGGACGCTCTATGTAGTCGCCAGCCACGCCGAGCATCGGCAGCACGGCATGGAGCAACCGATGGATCACTCCATGCACACCGGGCACGCGAGCGACGACAGCCAATAGCGCGTGCCCGAACTATCAGAACCGGTAGGCGATACCGATGTTATAGACCCAGGGGTCAACCTCCACATCAAACTTCACCTTGGCCGCCGCGGCGCCGTTTGAATTGGCGGTGATGGTGGCGTTGGTGTCTATATCCAGGTACCACACGGCGGCATTCAGCGCCCAGTTGTCGCCAATGGGAATATCCACGCCGACCTGACCAGCCAGGCCAAAGGAATCATCCAGATCGAGATTGGCATCGTCCACCGCGCCATCGGTAAGAGAGCCCAGCAATCCGACCAGTTCGTTGTCAACTTCTGTATCGAAGAACAGTGTGTAGTTTGCGCCAAAACCCACATACGGCTGCCAGCCCGACTGCCCGCCACGGGGATACCACTGGATCAACAGCGTGGGCGGCAGATGCTTGAGTGACCCGGCGTCCAGCGTGGTACCTGAGATAGCGCCCTTGCCTACCGCCTCGACATCGTGTGAAAACGGCGTTGCAACGAGCAGCTCCACACCCCAGTGAGTGTCTACCATATAAGTGCCCGTTAGGCCGAGTTGAGTGTCACTGTCCACTTTCGCCCGGGCTACCAGACCCGTCGGAAGATTTATATCATCGCTATCCGAGTTGGGATCGACCGTGGCCGCCCCGGCACGCACAATCCAGTCGCCTTTTTCGTAGGCCAAACCCGGCAGGGAGGCGGCAGCCAGCGTGGTGGCCACAGCTATCGTCAACGCTCTTTTCATAACACTACTCCGTAGTTAAGGGTGGCATTTCCTGAGCCACGCCGATCCGTGGAGCATACTATGTCAGGCATCCAGAATGCGTATTGATGTCGATCAAATAGCTCGAATAAAACGTACTGAAAGTCTGTAAAACAAGAGGTTTCGCGCTTGCACAGGCACTGCCACTGAGGATGGGGGCACTTCAAATCGAGTCCGCGTCCGCGAGTGGCGCAACGCTGCGCAGAATCAGCCGCACCAGGCCCGATTGACGCGCCACGCCGGTTTTGGCGAACACGGCGCGCAGGTGAGCGCGCGCGGTGTTGCGGCTGATGGAGAGTTTCTCTGACGCTTCATCGAGGCTCATGCCATTCGCCAGCAACAGGGCAAGATTCGCCTCGGTGGGCGTCAGGTCGAACAGGCGGCTGACAACACGCTGCGGCGGCTCCGCGGCCTGTTGCGGATCGCTGATGAACAGCACTGTGCGCGGAATACCGCTACCCTGAGCTGCATCTGTGCGTGGCACCTCCCGGGCGACCAGCCCGAGCTCGCCCCGTCCATCCCTGCGGGGCACCTGCATCGCGGCGACCGGTCTTGGCCCCCCCTCCTCTCGCGGCTGGCGCAGGCGTGCCAGCAGGAGCAGAAATTCGCGATTCGCCTCGCGATCAGTGAGTTGTGGCCGGTTGTCCACCAGCGCGATGCCATCACCGAGGGCAACCAGCGCAGACGCGGCATCATTGATTGACAGTACCTGACCCAGTTCGTCCAGTATCATCGTCGCCACGCGCAATTGTTCCACTGCGCCGGCATACACCGCGCGCTCGCGCTCGATCCTGCTGAAACGCGTGTGCAGGCGGATAGAGCGCTGCAGGTGTGGCGTGAGCGCCTGCAGGAGTTGTTTCTCGCTATCACCAAAGGCCTTTGCACCCTCGTAACGTCCGGCGCGGAAGCGTACATCGAGTTCAGTGCCGTCGCGGATGTCCAGGCCAAGAAAGTCATACCAGCCCTGCGGCTGCATGATCACGCGATAAAAATCACTGGCCAGCAGCGTCGAACTGGAGAGGTACTCGTGCAGGCTGTATGCCTCGCCGGAAGGCAGGTTCACGAACGGATCGAGAACAAATTCCCCGGCGCTATAGCTCTGCATTGCCGACAGCGAGCCGCCGTCTGCCAGCATCACCACCTGATCTTCAAGGCTCGGGGGACGCAGCAACAACGTCACGAGGTGCGCATCCAGCTCGGTGCGCATGCGGGCGAGAAAGGTCTGCCAGGGCGGCTCTTCCAGCGGCCCGTTATAAAGCTCGCCAAGCAGTTCGCTGAACCGGGTATCGATATGCATGCACGGAGTATAGCGCCAAAGCCAGCGCTTCCCACACGACCGACGGTCGCCCGCTGGTGTGCGGCATTCGTGTGTGCGTAAACGAGAGCCGTGTCGCTACTGCAGGAAAGACAGCGCCACCAACCGCAGGGCAAGCAGCGTGACCAGCCAGCGAAACAGACGTACAAAATTCACCTGTCCCAGGCGCTGACGCAAGCGGGTGCCCACCCATGAACCACACACAACGGCTATGATCATGCCTCCCAGCAGGGGCCACCAGGCGGCAAAGCCGAAGCCCATGGCTGCGTAGGCACCCAGACGCAATGCATGATTGAGGCTCATGTAAACCGCCGTGTTCACAACCAGCCAGTCTCTGCCTGTATTGCGTTGCAACAGCACTGCGGCGCCGACCGGACCAGTCGCGCCGGCGATCATGCCGAGCCCGGTTTGGTAGAAGCCGAGTGACAGCAAAGCAAGCTGGCCGCCGCGGGAAATCTGTGGCAGCGGCACCCAGGTCATGAACAGTATCAACACGCCGATGATCGCGGGCAGCCAGCGAAGATCCAGACTCTGGTAGACCTCTGCGCCTACCCACGCACCCGCTACGGCGCCCAGAGTGAAGGCTGGCAATATACCCCAGTCTATGTGCGACCAGCCAAACACCGCACGCGAGGCATTGCTGGCGAGCTGGGTGGCGGCATGCAGGGGCAGGATAGCCGCGACCGGCACAAAACCGGGCATCAGCGCAATCAGGAGAATGCCGCCGCCCATGCCCATGACTGCCGCCAGACAGGAACTCAGGAAAGCGAGCGGTACCAGCCAGAATTCACTCACCCGTGGGTCCACCTCACATTTAGCTGCGCAGACTGCAAGTTGCTACCTTGTACAGGTGGATTAATCCGCCGGAGCCCGGGCGCGAGTGTGGCAGCGATGGCCCGATAGACCGTGACTAACCCATCGGGTAAGCGATCTCGCGCGATACCGCATCAATGCGCGCCAGGGTTTCAGTGTCCAGTACTACATCCGCCGCCGCCAGAAGGTCGGGCACCTGCTCGGGCGTGGTGGCGCCGACAATCGTGGAAGCGACAAAATCGTGCTGCTTGCTCCAGGCTATCGCCATGGTGACCAGCGACATACCGATGTCGGCGGCGATTTCACCAAACCGCTCGGTAGACGCCAGAGTATTCTCGTTAACGAAACGATGCATCATCACCTGCTGGCGCTTCGGTGCATCACGGTAGTAAGTAAACCGCGCGCCCTCCGGAAAAGCTCCGCCGTTGTACTTGCCACTCAGCACGCCGCCGGCCAGCGGCGAGTAGGGAATGAGACTCACTCTCTCGCGGCGACAGGCCTCCGCCAGTTCATCCTCGAAGCGCCGATTGTTCAGGCTGAAGTTGTTCTGAATGGTTTCGAAGCGCGCGAGGCCGTGTGCATCGCTCGCCCACAGGTTTTTCATCAGGCCCCAGGTATTCTCGTTACTGCAGCCAATGATCCGCACTTTACCGGCGCGCACCAGGTCGTCGAGTGCCGCCAGCGTTTCTTCCTGGGGATACGCCCAGTCCGGCCAGTGGGTCTGGTAGAGATCGATATAGTCGGTGTCGAGACGCGTCAGGCTCGCCTCCACCGCGCGCACGATATGATGCCGGTCAAGGCCGGTTTTACTGCCACGCAGCGGCGCCTGAATCCATACGTGGCTGGGGCCCGCCACTTTGGAGGCGATAATGAGCGCGTCGCGATCCCGTGTCTTCATCCAGCGCCCAAGAATTTCCTCGGTAGCACCCACATATTTCGCATCTGGCGGCACCGGGTACATCTCCGCCGTATCGTAGAAGTCGATCCCCGCGTCAAAGGCCATGTCGAGAATCCGGAACGCTGTTTTCTCGTCGGCCTGATTGCCAAATGTCATGGTGCCCATGCAGATATCTGACACCACGATGGAACTTTTGCCGAGACGCTTACGCTGCATATCTTCTCCCTGTTGCTCCGCTGGACAATGGCTCGCGCTACTATATCCGGCAAGCGGCCAAATGAGTAGTCAACGCCGCGTGCGTCACGGGTTACAGCGCAGCGCTGGTTGACTAGACTAGCGAACATGTCTGCACTGCGCGTCCTGATTGTCATCTTTATCCTGTTGCTGCTGGGCGCAGCGCTGTCGCTGTACTACGTCCAGCGCAATCTGGCAGCGCTCAGCGAGACGCAACTGGAGGGCCGTCTTTCGGGCCAGGGCGTCGAAGACGTGAGCGTGGGGGAAATCAGCCTGTCCGGCGATCGGCTGACGGTTGCTTCGCTGGAGCTCACCGGCCTGCGCGATGGCCTGTACTTTAGTGCCAGGTTGCATGGGCTGCAGGCGAACTACAGCATCGCCTCGCTGCGCGCAGCCAGGCTGCTCAGTGTGCAGGTGGATCAGCTCGAGCTCGACCTGGACCAACGCGCGCCGGCAACCACCGATTCTGGCATCCCCGCGCTGCGCCTGTCCGACTGGCTATCAGCGCCCCTCAATACACTGCTACCGGCAGAGACGCTCGAGGTCGGGAACGTGCAGCTCAGCTACCGCTCGGACTCAGCGCCGCCGCTCAACCTGAAGGGGCGGCTCAAGATATCCACTGAGACGACTCTCTTTCTTGCGGGGGAATTCGCGGCGAGCGGGCTGCGCCTCGATCTGGCGAATGCCGGGGGCACGACCAATGCGTACGTGGCAATTGAGAACGACAACTCCAGCGAGGGGTTTTTGCAACTGTCGGGCGCGCTGAAGCCGACCTCCCAGCGGCGCTGGCTGGCAGAGGTCGATCTCACGGCGCAACACGCAGCGTTAGTTGAATGGCTGCGTCGCATAGCCAGTGATCTGGAAATCCCCCGGATCACCACAGCGCTAGAGCCATTGTCGCTCGCCGGGAAGAGCAGCCTGGAGACGGCATTCACCCTGCCTGACCTGCTGCCGCTTGAAGAGCTACTGGCTGGCCGCATGCCACACAACATCGCGCTGAAAAGCCAACTGGAGAGCGACATGCCCGAGTTCTCCGTTCGCGGCACCCTGCCCGCTGCGCGGGGAACGCTGCAGTTGCAGGCGCAACACCAGAAATCGCGCTGGAGCATCATTGGCAGCGGTACTATGCACGGCAGCCTGCCGGGCGCCAGCCTGCCCTTGCCGGAAGACATTCTGCAGAGGCTGGGGTGGCAGGGCGAGCTGCCTTTTTCACTGCAGCTTGCGCAGGGTCTTGAGTTCAATGCCGCCCGCTCGGACAGCGGCGCATGGCAATGGGAAGCTTTTCTCCGGGAGGCCGAGATCGCACTGGGGACCACATCGAACCAGATTCGGGCAACCGCCCTCTCGGGCGATGCCCGTGCGGATGCCGGCACGGCCGGGCCGCTCACGCTAAACGCAGAAACAACCGTCGAGGGGCTGCTGAGCGGCCGCAAACTGCCACCGGCTCCGCTGACGCTGGAACACTCGGGTACGCTGGAGGAAAGCCGCTACCGGCTGCAGGTTCGTGACAAGGCCTCCAGTCTCTCCCTGCAGTTCGCAGGCAGCGCCAATCTTCGCCGGGGCAGCGGGGAGCATACACTGACACTCAACATACCGAACCTGGGCACCGCCGGCGATACCGTGGCGCCGCTATTGCAGCGCTTCAGGCTCGTGGACAGCCCGCCTGAACTGACCGCGGGCACCCTGGCTCTCAACAGCCAACTCACCACTACGAGCTTCAACGTGGGCGACTGGCGGCAGCGCGCAACCCTGGTGGCAGACAAGGTGTCCGGCATTGCGGGCGACATTGCCTTTACTGATCTCGCAGTCGATGCCGCCTGGCAGGGTATCGAATCCTGGCAAACCACGCGCCCGCTGCAACTTTCCATCGCGCGTATTCAGCCCGGGTTCAGCATTAGCGGACTGCAGGCGACCCTGCGCCTTCCCGAGCCCACCCCGGTCGCCAGCCCACGTGTAGTACTGGAGGCTTTCAGTGCGCAAATGTTTGGCGGCCGAGTCTTCCTGCCCGACAGCACGACCTGGGATTTTGCCGCACCCCGCAATACTCTCACACTGCGCGCGGAGGACTGGTCCCTGTCGGAGCTGGTAGACCTGCAGACCAACCGCAACATCCAGGCGCAGGGCCGGCTCAGCGGCGAGCTTCCGCTGATTCTCAGCGGGCAACGGTTGCTCATTCAATCCGGTTTTCTGCGCGCATCGCCGCCGGGGGGCCACATTCGCTATCAACCCGAGGCATCGACCGCTTCCCTGGCCGCGGGCAATAGCGAACTGGACATGGCCCTGGCGCTGCTCAGGGATTTTCGTTTTGATCAGCTCAGTAGCAGCGTGGATCTCAATGAGAGCGGAGAACTGACGCTGGGCCTTGCGCTATCGGGAAGCAATCCGGCGCAATATCAGGGGCGCGAGATCAACTTCAACATCAACGTGCAGCAAAATATCGACCCACTGTTACAGAGCCTGCGCATGAGTGATACGCTGGTGAAGGACATCGAGAGCGGAATGCGCTGAACCTTCCCGGCAACTTGCAATCCAAGCACTCTGCCAACTGCCCGGGCAAACGCGCCATCGGAACGATGTGTCGCGCTGCGCCCGCGCTGCGCCATCATTGAGAGGGGTCTTTATGCGAATAGTAATACTTATCGGCGTGCTGGGGCTCATCAGCGCCTGCACACCCACGGTGCAGGTCAAGCCCCCGGAAGAACCCATCACCATCAACCTGAACGTAAAAATCGAGCATGAAATCCGCGTCAAGGTCGATAAAGAGCTGGACGAACTGTTCGATGAAGACAGCGAACTTTTCTAGGAGTAGATGACCATGCCCATTCGTAAAATGTTTGCTCCACTACTGATTGCAGCCCTGCTCGGGGCCCCGTCTGTGCTGGCGCTCGATCTGGATGAAGCCAAGAGCCGAGGGCTTGTGGGGGAAACCTCCGGCGGTTACCTCGCGCCCGTGGTGTCCTCGGCCGAAGTCGAGGCGCTGGTTGAATCCATCAACAGTCAGCGCAAGGCGCAGTATGAGAAAATTGCCAAGAAGAATGGCATCAGCCTGTCAGCAGTAGAGGCGCTTGCCGGCAAGAAAGCCGTTGAGAAAACCCCTGCCGGTGAGTACATCAGCACCGGCACGGGCTGGGAGAAAAAATAGAGCGCCCTGGCGAGCGTCGGGGATAGCCTGTCAGGCTGCCCCGCGCTCCTTCGCCATATCCAGCGCCAGATCCTCAATCATGTCTTCCTGGCCACCCACCGTGCGGCGGCGCCCCAGTTCAACCAGGATATCCCGGCTGGAGAGGCCGTACTTCTGCGCGCTGCGCTTGGCAAACAGCAGGAAGGAGGAATAGACCCCCGCCCAGCCGAGGGTCAGGGAATCGCGGTCGACACGCACCAGGTGATCCATCATGGGCACGATCAGATCCTCGGCGATATCCATGGCCTTGAACAGGTCGACACCGGTTTCCACCCCCATGCGGTCGCACACGGCGAGGAATACCTCCAGCGGCGTGTTGCCAGCCCCGGCGCCCAGGCCAGCCAGCGAGCCATCGATGCGATTGGCGCCGGCCTCCACCGCCGCCAGCGAGTTGGCAATGCCCATGGCCAGGTTGTGGTGGCCGTGAAATCCCAGTTCAGTTTCGGGCCTGAGTTCGGCGCGAGCCAACGCAACACGGGCGCTCACATCATCCGGTAGCATGTAGCCGGCGGAATCCGTGATGTACACACAGTTCGCGCCGTAATCTTCCATCAGTTTGAGCTGTGCTACCAGTTCCTCGGGGCCAATCATATGGGCCATCATGAGAAAGCCCACCGTATCCAGGCCCTTGATACTCGCGGCCATTGTGAGGTGCTGCTCCGAAACATCCGCTTCGGTGCAGTGGGTAGCGACGCGAATCGTACCGATTCCGCAATCCACCGCCATCTTCAGGTGGTCGATCGTACCGATACCGGGCAGCAGCAACGCCGACACCTTCGTGTGTTTCACTGCCTTGCAGACAGCCTTCAGATACTCTTCGTCCGATGCGGCGGGAAAGCCGTAGTTCACCGAAGCGCCGCCCAGCCCGTCGCCGTGTGTCACCTCTATCAGCGGAATCCCGGCCTCGTCCATCGCCGAGGCAATGGTGACCATCTGCTCCACGCTGATCTGGTGCTGTTTCGGGTGCATGCCGTCGCGCAGGCACATATCGTGTACCGTGACTTTCTTGCCTTTCAGATTCATGAGCTTTGAATTCTCCCTGTTGCGTGCACCGCGCTGTTCACACTGCGCCGCGTTTGAAACCAGTTGGCCTGGCGCCTAGGCCGCCACGGGACTGAAATTACCCGCGAGAATTTCCGTCGCGTACATTTCGCCCGTGCGCAGCGCCGCTGCTGTCATAATGTCGAGATTGCCGGCGTATTTCGGCAGGAAATCGCCCAGGCCCTCAACCTCCATGTAAATGGACACCCGCTTGCCATCGAATACCGGGCCATTCTTGAGGATATATCCGGGCACGTATTGCTGCACCTCGCGGATCATCTCCTGCACTGAGCGCGCAATGGCGTCCTGATCCGGTTCATCCACTGTCAGGCAGTGAATCGTATCGCGCATGATCAATGGCGGTTCCGCCGGATTGATGATAATGATCGCCTTGCCACTCGCCGCGCCGCCCACCTTTTCGATGCCGGTAGCGGTGGTGCGCGTAAACTCATCAATGTTTTTCCGCGTGCCCGGCCCCGCCGACTTGCTGCTGACGGTGGCGACAATCTCGGCATAGGACACCGGCTGCACCCGGCTCACAGCAGCAACCATCGGTATGGTCGCCTGGCCACCGCAGGTCACCATATTCACGTTCATGGCTTGCGCGGCGACGGCTTCCGCGAGATTTACCGTCGGCACACAAAATGGCCCGATAGCCGCGGGCGTGAGGTCAATCATCACCGCGCCCTGCGCGTTTACCTTGCGACTGTTCTCGGCGTGTACGTAGGCTGAGGTGGCGTCGAAACAGATCTGCACACCGTCTTCACGCATGCTCGGCAGCATGCCATCCACACCCTCCGCGGTGGTCTTCAGGCCCATCTCCCTCGCCCGCTCCAGGCCCGGCGAATCCGGCACCACGCCCACCATCCACACCGGCTCGATGACTTCACTGCGCATGGCTTTCATCAGCAGGTCGGTGCCGATATTACCCGGGCCGATAATGGCCGCTTTCACTTTCTTGCTCATCTGGATTTCCGTTATTTCACTGAGTGTTGCTGTTGTCTGGGGAGGCCGCCAGCACCGGCGGCGCGGGCCCGCCCCGCTACCTGCACACTTTACACAAATTTGCAGCTACATCCGCCTATTCCCTGGATCGTTAGCGACATTTGATCGCCCGCAACCACGGGAATCAGGGGTGCCAGCGAACCGGATAGTATGACCTCACCCGCCCTGAAAGGAATGCCGAACTCGCCGAGTGTATTGGCCAGCCATGCAACGGCTGTGAGGGGATTGCCCTGAACGGCGCTGCCGAGTCCCTCGGAATGCAGTTCACCATTCTTGTAGATACTCATTTTCAAGCCCGGCAGGTCGTAATCGCGCGGATCCACCTCGTCGAGGCCCAGCACATAGACGCCGCAGGAGGCATTGTCCGCCACGGTATCCTGTATGCGGATTTTCCAGTCGCGTATACGCGAATCCACGATCTCAAAACAGGGCATGATGGTTGCGGTGGCGTCCAGCACATCCTGCTCTGTCACACCGGGCCCGGAAAGATCGTGCCGCAGCCGGAAGGCTATCTCCCCTTCCGCCCGCGGCTGGATAAGGTTACCGGCAATCGGGATATCGGCGGCGTCCGGGTATTCCATGCTGTTGGTCAGAAATCCGAAATCCGGCTGAAAAACGCCGAGCATCTCCTGCACGGGCCTGCTGGTCACGCCGATTTTCTTGCCGACAATGCGTTCGCCATCCCGCTGCAGGCGCAGTTGCAGCATACGTTGCGATATGTGGTAGGCGTCGTCAATGCTGATATCGGGCTCGCGCTCGGTCAACGGCGCCAGCGTGCGCTGCGCGCGCAGAGCGGTGTACAGTTCATCACCCAGAGTGTCTATCCGCTGCTGTTCCATGCTCGTACCATTGCCTGTCGTGCCGGCCCGGCTGCCCGCACCTGTTAACGGGGCAGAATTTTACACGCTTTGCGCTGATTTTCAGTTTAATTATTCGCGCTGCAGCGGTGGCTTGCGCCATCTCCATCGCTGACGTTGAGCACCGCACACGGCCCGCGAACGCAAGGTTATGCGGGCCGATGACGTCGCCGGGAACAATCTAGCCGTTTTCGAGAAAATCCAGACAGGCGCGATTGAACATGTCTTCGTGTTCCACCATCACCCAGTGACCACACTCGCTGACCAGAATCAGGCGCATGTGTTGCAGGTTTTTCGCCATCGCCAGAATGCCCGATTCCGGCATCATGCGTTCGTCCATGCCCCAGAACCCCAGTACAGGACAGTCGATTTCCGGCAGCCGATCCACCAGCACCGGCACCTGCATGGTCTTCATGACATGTCCGTTCATGATCTGCATGATCTGCATGCGTTCAGCCACAAGTTCATCGGTGGCGAATTTCGGATCGTACATCAGCCCTGTCGCGAACAGATCCTTCATCACGGCAGGCGTCACTGCCTCACCCGAGCCGAATACCTGAAACACCTTCTGCATGCCCGGCATGGCCTGGTACTCGGCGAGCTCACTGAGCCCGCCCGGCGCCATCAGGATGAGCTTCTCCACCAGCGCCGGGTGCTCCAGCGCCAGGCCGAAGGCCACGGCCCCGCCCAGAGAATTTCCGACCAGTGTGCAACGTTCAACGCCGGCTACCGCCAGCGTCTGTCGGATACACTCCACAAAAAAAGACAGGGGGTGATCCACATCGTCCGGCTTGTCGGAGAAACCGTAGCCAATATGATCCGGCACTATGCAGCGGTAACCCGCAGCAACCAGCGCCGGGTAATTGCCCTTGAAATTACTGTGACCACTTGCACCCGGGCCGGAGCCGTGCAGGAACACCACGACCTCGCCCTCGCCCTCATCGAGATAGTGCATTCGGTAGCCGTTTTCACACTGGGCGTAATGCCCCTCCGGCAGCAGACCTTGCATTGACATATAAACGCGTCCTTTGCCCTACAGGGCGAAATCCTGGTTTTCTTCACCAAACAGGACACCGCCCATGTTCACCGCGAAGGGCGTGGAATGATTCGCCACGTGCGCCTGGCTGGCGAGAATATCGAGGTGAAAGGCCAGCAACTCGCTGTCGTTGCGAATGCCACCGCTGCCCGCCGCCTTGAGCATTCTGCTGGAGAGCGCCAGGCAACGATCAGCCACCACCGCGGAATCGTAGCGGTAGCGCACGCGATCCTCGATCGGAATGGGCTCTCCGGCGCGGCAGCACTCCATCATGGCATCGAAATTCCGGATCATGGTGAGCTTCATCTCTTCAATTTCCGCCTTCACCTCCGTCGCCAGCACCCGGGCGAAAGGGTCATCCTTCATTTTTTTGGGACCAACCTGACGGGTTTTGGCAACTTCGATGAACGCGTCCAGCGCGCCCTCACAGGCACCCAGGGTCGCCGTACACACGGCGCGCACAAACACCTGCATAAATGGCATGGAATAAAGCGGCGCGTCGTTTACCGCGTTGCCCGGGTTCTGGCAGAGAAAGCCGTCGATGGATTTGTGCGTGCGATGCTCCGGCACAAACGCATCATCCACCACGATATCGTGGCTACCGGTACCCTGCAGGCCAACCACATCCCAGTTGTCAACGATCTCATAATCTTCGATCGGCACCAGGAATGTACGGTAGTTTGCCATGTCGAAGGGTGCTTCGGGCGTGGGCACCACGGCACCCAGAAATGCCCACTTGCAGTGCTCTGAACCGCTGGAAAAACTCCAGCGCCCGCTGAGGCGAAATCCGCCATCGACTACTTTAACCTTGCCTACCGGTGCATAGGAGGAGGAGATCAGCACGGCCGGGTCTTCCGCCCAGACATCCTGCGCGGCCTGATCATCAAACAGCGCGAGCTGCCAGTTATGCACGGCGATAACGCCGAGAATCCAGGCGCTGGAAGGACAGTGTCTGGCAATCTCCAGTCCCACCACATAGAACACCTGCGGATCCATCGCATAACCGCCCCACTGTTCGGGCTGCAGGATCTTGAAGAAACCCGCGCGCTGGAAATCCGCGACTGTTTCATCGGGTACACGGCCCTGTTCGCGGGCCTGTGCCCGGCGCTCGCGCAACGCCGGCCCCATGGCCTTCGCCGCGTCAATAAGCTCCCGCGCCCGCAGGCTGTCGAGACTGTACTTGCTGACAGCTTCACCGCCGTCGATTTTCTCGTGTTTGGTCATGCTGGCTCCTCGCCTGGGACGCTCAATTATTGTGCCGACTCTAGCGCAGTGTGTTCGCCGTGCGCATCCTCCATTTGAGGTATCAGCTTACTCTACAACCGCATCGCCGAAAACGGTCGGGTCGCCAAAAAACATGCGATGCGACGGCGGCTGCCTGCCGTTGACATCAATAATGCCGTAGTGCGCACCGAGTTCCGCGCCAATGAGTACGTGACCGCTTTTCTCCATCAGCTCCGGGTCGCGCGCCAGCGCATCTATCACCAGGCCGGTGTATTCAGGGGTCTCGGCGGTACCCGCCAGCTCGGCGTACTTGTCCGGCTCGGCGTCAAACACACGCTGCGTGCGTTCGGTGAGCAGCAGGCCCATCCAGATAGACACAACCGCCACGTTGTGCGGTTTGAAATCGAATGCCATATCGTGGGACATCTTGTCCACTGCGGCCTTGCCGGCTCCGTAGGCCGGACCGTGCATGTAAATCCGGCCGCCAAAAGAGGATGTATTCACCACCAGCCCTTCGCCGTTGGCCAGCAGCAGCGGCGCGGCATGCCAGGTTGCCGTGTAATGCGAACGCATGCCCACATCCCATATTCCGGTCAACTCCAGAGGCTTGTTCCAGAAAGGTCCGCTTTCGGTGAGGGCGTCATGCAGGCTGGTTGCGTTGTTCACCAGGATATCCAGCCGGCCCTGCTCCTGCCGAACGCGCTCGAACAAGGCCTGCACCATATCTTCATCGCTGTGATCGCAATGCACCGCTATGCCCTGCCCGCCGGCGGCGGTCACCGCATCCGCGGTGGCCTGCACAGTGCCCGGCAGTGGCGCTTCGCCTTCTTTACGCGTGCGCCCGGTCACGTACACGGTTGCGCCAGTTGCGCCGAGCGCCAGCGCGATACCCTTGCCCGCCCCGCGGCTCGCGCCCGTCACCACTACCACCCTGTCTGACTGCAATCCCATGCGCGCAAATCTCCCTGCGTTTGACAAATGTGTCGCCGGGCTCCCATGCTAATGGCAGAGGCGCGCGCATCCAAGTGGCATCTGCACCGCGCCCCTGTAATTTCCCCAACCAGGAGGTGCGTGTGCCAAACACCGGGCGGGCTTGGCGATTGCGCTGTCTGCGCGTTCTGCTGTCCATGCTGGCGACATCCCTGCTGGCTGCCGCGGCTGCGCACAGTGATCCGCGCAGGGGCCTCTCTGCAACGTCTCCAGACTGGCTGCTCGCGGTGGGCGCACTGGACGTCCCGGTGCAACAGCCTATAGAGGGTCGTCTGGTGCATTTGCGGGAGGACTGCAGCGCCACACTGGTGACGCGCGAAGGCGCGGGGGCCGCCAACATCATCGTCACCGCCTGGCACTGCCTGGAAGACTACCGCGATCTGAGCCGGCCGATCATGTTTTCACTGGCTTTGCCGAACACGCCGCCATTGATGCTTGCAGCCCGCCGGCTCGCAGATGGCGGCGGCATGCACGCCGACTGGGCAATTCTCAGGCTTGAGCGGAGTATCGCAGCGAGCACCGCGCTCTCTCTCGCCGTGCATCCCGGACGCGCCGAGCAGGCCATACCGGTGACCATGGCAGGGTTTTCCCCCGCGGGCAGCGACAACATCCGCAGTCTGCGTTTTCACGAAAATTGCAGAATCACCGCCCAGCAGCGCCACTCCACGGACACCGATTGCGTAGCCCTGAAGGGCGCATCAGGCGGCGCGGTGGCCCAGCGCTCTGCCTCCGGCGCATTCCTTTTCAGCGGGGTTATCTCGGAGGGCGATGGCGCCGGCTACAGCCGCTTTGTTCCCACCTCGGCATTTCGCCAGACACTGAATCAATACCTGCGCTGAAGCCCGCGCATTCGGGGAGACGCGACTCCTCAGGCGTCTGCCGCCCGCTGCCGCGCGGGGGGTGGGGCTCCAACGTGGGCTTCGCCGCGCTTCGCGGCCAGCGCCACCTGCTTCTGGCGTTCGCGAAATCGGGCTTTCTGCTCACTCGTCAGCCGCTCAAAACAACGCGGACAGCAAACGCCCTGTTCGTATTCGCGCGAGAGCTTGTCCTGCTCGGTAATAGGGTGGCGGCAGCCGAAACACTGATCATAGCTGCCCTTCTGCAAACGCTGGTCTACGGACACGCGGTTGTCAAAGACGAAACATTCACCCTCCCAGATCGAGTCCTGGGGGGGTACTTCCTCCAGATATTTCAGAATCCCGCCGCGCAGGTGGTACACCTCCTCAAAGCCTTGCTCCAGCATGAAAGCCGAGGCCTTTTCACAGCGGATACCGCCGGTACAGAACATCGCCACCTTGCGCTGCCTGGCCGGATCCAGGTGCTGGCTGACATAGGCGGGGAACTGGCGAAAGTTGGTGGTTCCAGGATTGATCGCGCCTTTGAACGTGCCGATGCTGCACTCGTAGTCATTGCGTGTGTCGAGCAACAGCACCTCTGGATCCGCCAGCAATGCGTTCCACTCAGATGGCTGCACATAGGTGCCCACTCGCCGGTTTGGGTCGATACCTTCCACACCCAGGGTGACGATCTCGCGCTTGAGTTTTACCTTCATGCGGTGAAACGGCAGGTGATCGTCGAGCGATTCCTTGTGCTCCATATCCGCCAGCCGGGAGTCGCTGCGCAGGCTCGCGAGCACCGTGTCGATTCCCTCTCGCGAGCCGGCGATGGTGCCATTGATACCCTCATGGGCCAGCAATAATGTGCCACGCACCCCACAGCGTATGCAGGTGTCAAGCAGCGGTTCACGCATTTCACGGAAGTTTTCCAGCCGCACGAACTTGTACAGTGCAGCGACCACGATCTCGCGGGAAGCGGGCTCAGGATGCATCGGCTTTGCTGCCTCCCAGACACGCCGGTGATTGGGGCGCGGGTGCCTGCCTGGCCTGCCATTCGTCGGGCGTGTAGGTGTGCAATGCCAGCGCATGCACCGGCCCATCCAGTTGCGCCTGCAGGGCGGCATACACCCGCTGGTGACGCGCCACGCGCGAGCAACCGTCAAAATCCTCAGCCACCAGTACCACGCGAAAATGCGTCTCGGAGTTTTCCGGCACGTTGTGCTGGTGACTCTCGTTCACCACCTCGAGATGCGCGGGCTGGAACTGCATTCCGAGCTGCCGTTCGATTTCAGTCTGTACCATCATTACGCTATCCGCCACGGGGACGCCTGAAGTGTATGAAGCATTATTTTAACAGAGCGCGCATGCCGCCGACAGCAAGCGCAATGAGCGGTTGCTCACTGGGCCGAGGGTCGCCGCCTGCTTGCGCGGTACTGACCCGGGGTCTGCTGGGTCCACTTCTTGAACGAGCGATGAAACGCGCTCGGATCGGTAAAGCCCATCTGCATCGCCACATCGCTAATGGATAGCTCCGGGCGATCAAGGCAGAGCACCGCCGCTTCACAACGCGCCTCGTCCTTGAGCCGCTGAAAAGTCGTGCCCTCACTCTTGAGGCGTCGCCGCAGCGTTGGCGCTGACATGTTGAGCGCCCGACTGATGGTGTCGAAGCCGGGAAAACCCTCGCTGAAGTCATGCCCGATCATGGCCTTCACCTGCACCGAGAGGCTTCTCCCCTCGGGGTTGCTCTCCATCAGCAGCAACTGGTAGGGGGCTGTGCGCAGAAATTCGCGCAGCGAGTGCTCGGTATGCACGATGGGCCAGGCCAGGCAGGCACTGTCGAAATACAGCAGGTCATTGGTCTGGTTGAAATACAGTGGGCAACCGAACAGTTGCTCGTATTTCTCCAGCCTGCGCGGTTCGGTACCGGTAAAATCGACGCGCGTGAGTTCCAGTGGGCGCCCGCATAACCAGCCAAAGAAACGGTGCCACATGGAGAGCCCGTAGGCGTCCCCGGCGGCCACGCGCGAGACGCCGTCTTGCACTCGAGTCCGATATCCCACCCGGGCGTGATGATCGCTGAAATTCGCGTAGAGCTGGCTGCGCTCGTCAAAAAACGTGCGGTAAAACTCCGACGCACGCTGTATTGCCTCGCCGAGATTGCGACAGGAAATGATGCAGTAACACATCATGCGAAACGCGCCCGGCGCCACCAGTTCGCTCCCGGTGGTACCGAAGGTTTCGTCCTGAAGCAGGCGCAGTACACTCTGATACACGCGCGAGTACTGCATCGCGCTGATCTCACTGCGATAGGCGGGATGCTGTTCGTTCAGCGGATCGAATTCCAGACCGGCATCGTTGAGCACAAGACTGAAGTCGTATCCTTTGTCACCCACCATGCGTAGCAGGGTTCGCACGAATCGAGTGGGTACGCGGTCGCTCATGGGGGAAAACAGAAAATTCTCATGGCCTGGCCAGCGGGCAATACTAACAGAAGCGAAGGAAGGGAGGCAGGTAAAAACTTTGCCAACAGTTGCCGGCCGCGACGCGCGCACTGCCAATATGCTTGACGTATACTGCAATGGGAAGTCATCGGAGCCATGCCATGGCGACACGCTATACCGTATATTTCGCGGGGCAGATTCTCGCTGGCCACACTGCCGAGGAGGTTCGCAGCAATCTGGCGAAGCTGTTCAAGGCGGATGAAGCGACGCTGGACAAGTTGTTCAGTGGCAGCACCCAGATACTGAAGCGGGATTGCGACGAAGCCACGGCGGCTAAATACCAGCAGGCCATGGCCCGCGCCGGTGCACAGGCCATTGTGAAATCTGCACAGCCCGAGGCGCCGGCGCCCACTGCGCCAGCCACTCCCAAAGGACAGACCGCGGCGGAGAAAATAGCCGCGCTGGCCGCGGCCGAGGACGATACGCGGTTCAGCGGCCGTCCACCGCCCGCCCCGATTCCGGAGCCCGAAGAAGACGGGAAATTCCAGCTCGCGCCGGTAGGCTCTGATTTATTGCGCCCGGAGGAACGCCGCCCCGTCGAAGCACTCACCCCGGACATCTCCGCGCTGTCGGTGGATGCAGCGGCCACACGGCTCTCCGCGGAACCCACCGCGCCGCCACCGCCACCAGACACTGCTCACATCGAACTCGATACCACCGCCGGGCTGATACCAACACTGGCAGAAGCAGAGCCACCACCGCCGCCGGACACCAGTTTGATCGATCTGTCGCCAGCGGGAACCGATTTCAGTGATTGCGCCGGGGAAGAACCGATTCCACCCACGCTCGATCTGTCCGAGTTGGAGGTTGCACCCGAGGGCAGTGTGGTACTTGAAGAGCGCTTCCGCAGAAGGGAAACCGCCGACGCGCCGAGCACAGACCACATCGTACTGGCCGATCACAACGCGGACGACTAAGCACGCAGTGATGCCCTGGCGCTTCGCGCCGATAAATCTCACGGGAGCAACACAGTGACCCGCAGGCCGGGGTGATTGGCAGCCAACTCCACGCTGCCCCGGTGATATTGCACAATGGCCTGCACAAGGCTGAGCCCGAGCCCATGGCCGGGCTGTTCCGAGCGGCTCGATTCCACGCGGTAGAAACGCCGGAACACGTTCTTGCGCTCTACCACGGGAATGCCCGGCCCAGAATCACTGATGCTGATCGCATGCCCACCCTCCGATGCTGGCCGCAACTGCACTTCGATACGCCCTTTCGAGGGCGTATATTTGACGGCATTATCGAGAATGTTGGCGCACATCTGGAAAAGAAGATCAGCCTCGCCATTACATATGCAACCGGGCGGTGCATCCAGCGTCAGCAGAATATCGCGCTCCTGAGCCAGCGGTTCATACAGTTCCACGACATCGCCGAGTAGCGCGCCGAGGTCCACGGCGTGGCCTCCACTCAGGCGGCTGCCGGCCTCGAGGGTGGAAATACGCAGCGAAGCGTTAAAGGAAGCGAGAAGTTCATCGCACTCTTCGATCACCCGATCGAGCTGTTCGCGGCTGTCGGCCACGTGCCCCGCCCGCAGCTGAGAGAGATCGTTGCGCATCCGCGTGAGCGGCGTGCGCAGATCGTGGGCAATGTTGTCTGCCACCCGCCGCACGCCGAGCATGAGCGTCTCCATCTGCTCCAGCATCTGGTTTACCACCAGCGCCAGGCCGCGGACATAACCCTTTTCGTCGCTGACATCCAGGCGCTGCCCCGGCGCACCGCGAATGATGCGCGAGATATCACGGTTGAGCTTTTCCACCCGGTTCAGCGCGTTGGCCGCACTCAGGAAGCCGCCGATTACGCCGAGAATGATCGTTGCCACCATCACGCGAATCAGGTTGCTGAATACCAGCTCCGCCCTGTCGACGATATCCGCGTAGTCCCGGGCGACAATGGCGCGGTAGTCATCGTCCAGAGCCGCCGGACGGGCGAGAAAATCGACATCGACCGCGCCGTCCCAATCCTGCAGCGCCACTTCAAAACTCAGCCAGCCATCCTGTAGTTCGGTATAACTCGGGCTGTCAGGCAGATCGCCCGCCACTTTGTTGCCCGCGCGGTCTGTCACCAGGTAATGAAACCGGTGCACAGCGGGAATCGCTTTCTGGTCTTCGATGTACTGATCTATACCCTGCAACCCCTGACCGCGATAAATGACCTCGAGCGACTGCAGTTCGTCGAGCACGCTTTCGCCGAGCTCGCGGAAAGACGTGTAGCTGAAATAAAGGTAAAAGGCGCCGACGGCGACGAAAACCGAAGCGCTGAGTACGGTGACGTACTTGACGCTGTAGCGGAAGGTCAGGCTGCGAAGAATTTCACCAACTTGCACAGGCGGCCGCTCAGTCTTCAGCCTGTGGGCCGAGCCGATAGCCGGCGCCGCGAACCGTTACCAGCAGAGACTGTTCGAAATCGCGATCAATCTTCTGGCGCAGGCGGGATACGTGCACGTCGATCACGTTGGTTTGCGGGTCGAAGTGGTAACCCCAGACATGTTCCAGCAGCATCGCCCGCGTAACCACCTGCCCGGCGTTGCGCAGCAGGTACTCCAGCAGTTTGTACTCGCGCGGCTGCAGCGAGATGACGGTACCCTGGCGCTCGACACGCTGGCGCAGAAGATCCATCGACAGGTCGCCCACTGTGAGCGTCGTGGGGCCATCGGCAGAAGACTGCGCGCTGCGGCGCTGCAGGACTTCCAGCCTGGCCAGTAATTCGGCTATGGAGAAGGGTTTTACCAGGTAATCGTCGGCGCCGCTTTGCAGGCCCTGAACGCGGTCATCGACATCACCCAGCGCGCTGAGTATCAGTAGTGGCGTGTGGTCTCCGCTACCGCGCAGGGTCTTGATCAGGGTGAGGCCATCCATTTGCGGGAGCATGCGGTCGACGACAATGGCGTCGAAGTCTCCGCTGCGCGCTGTCTGCAGGCCGGCGACACCGTCGCTGGCATGCATGCAGCGGTGCCCGGCCGCCGACAGCTCGGAGACAATAAAGTCACTCACCAGCCTGTCGTCTTCGACCAGCAGAACATTCATAGCATGTATTCCGACAAGGGCCAGAGAATGTAGCATGCGGCGGAAGACGCGCTCAATCGACTTTTCGTTCTTTGCGCACGACTGTCAGTGCTACACTGCGGCGCATGCACACAAGCCCTGCGCCCTCCCTGCCACGCCGCCTCGCGGCAATGCTGTACGACGCTCTCCTGGTGATCGCCGTTGTCGCCGTGACCCACGCGTTGGCGCTTGCTTTTCAGGTCAAGGTGCTCGACAGCGATATGCATGCGCTGCAGCCAGAGCTTGCACAGGTGTTGCTGGTGGCCAGCGTTTACGGGTTCTTCATACTGTTCTGGATGAAACAGGGCCAAACACTGGGGATGCAGGCCTGGCGTATCCGCCTGGTAGCCTTTGATGGCGCCCCTCCCTCGTTCGGTAAAGCGCTGTTGCGCTGTGTTGGCGCAACGCTTTCGGCCGCCTGCCTGGGTCTGGGCTACCTCTGGTGCCTGGTTGATCCGCACAAGCGCTACTGGCACGACTATCTGTCGCGTACCGAGCTGATGCTACTACCGAAACGCGTGAAAGACGGCCCGTGATGCACAGTAGTCCCACGCATTAGCGCGGCGCTTTCATCCCATAGCGGTTCAGTTTCTTCCGCGCGCGGCTTACACTGTAGCGCTGGGCCAACAACCTGCCCGCCTACCACCAGACCGAGGAATATCACCATGTCAGGCATCGCCTTCACTGCTCGCAGCATAACGGACGCAGCCGCAGTCTCCACGCACTGCGCCATTCTGCCGGTATTCGTTGACGACAAGCTTTCCTCGGCCGCGCGCCAGCTCGATAAAGCCAGTGGCGGTGTGATCAAGGCTGCACTGGAACTCGGCGACTTCAACGGCAAACGCGGCGAGACACTACTGCTGCCGGGCAATGCGCGAGTCAGACGCATACTCCTGCTGGGATGCGGAGAACCGCAGAGTTTTGACCGCAAAGCCATGCGCAACCTGTGCTCCAAGCTGTCGCATGCTCTCAAGGACACCAAGGCAAAAGACGCCATACTTCACCTGGCTGCCTGCAAACTGAAGGCGGCCGATGCGAAGTGGTTTCTGAGCTACCTGGCGCGCCACCTGACCACCGCCAGCTACCGCTACACCACAACCCTGAGTGAGCCCAAACCGCCCGGCTCCCTGGGAAAATTTACTGTCGAGACCGGCGGCACGCCGTCCAACGCGGTCGCCAAAGTAGCACTGCAGCGCGGCAAGCTGACCGGCGTGGGCGCCAATGAGGCGCGCTTCCTGGCTGATCTGCCCGGCAATATCTGTACGCCGGCCTACCTCGCCAGCCATGCCCGCAAACTCGCCAGACGTCTGGATAAACTCAGCGTACAGGTACTGGAAGAAAAGAAAATGCGCGAACTGGGCATGGGTGCGCTGCTCTCGGTCTCCGCAGGCAGCCGGCAACCGGCCAAGCTGATCGTGATGCAATACAAGGGCGCCAAGGCGACACAAAAGCCCTGTGTACTGGTGGGCAAAGGCATTACGTTCGACTCCGGCGGCATCTCCATCAAGCCCGGCGCCAAAATGGATGAAATGAAGTACGACATGGGTGGCGCCGCCAGCGTCTTCGGCACGCTGCGTGCGGTGGCGGAGCTGCAACTGCCGCTGAACGTGATTGGCATTGTACCCGCGGCGGAAAATATGCCGGATGGTCTCGCTACCAAGCCCGGCGACGTGGTCACCAGCATGGCGGGCAAGACCATTGAAATTCTCAATACCGATGCCGAGGGTCGCCTGGTTCTCTGCGACGCCCTCACCTACGCCGCGCGCTTCAAACCCGGGGTGGTGATAGACATAGCGACCCTCACCGGCGCCTGCATTGTCGCTCTGGGTTCGCATGCCAGCGGCCTGTTCGCCAATGACGATGAGTTGGCAGACGCTCTGCTGGCCGCCGGCACCGAGAGCCATGATCGCGCCTGGCGCCTGCCGCTGTGGGAGGAATACCAGAAGCAGCTCAACAGCCCCTTCGCCGACATGGCGAACATTGGCGGCCCCGGGGCAGGCAGCGTCACGGCCGCCTGCTTCCTTGCGCGCTTCACCGAAGACTATACCTGGGCGCACCTGGACGTTGCCGGCTCGGCGTGGAACAGCACGCCCAAGGGAGCTACCGGGCGACCGGTGCCCCTGCTCATGCAATACCTGCTGTCGCGTCTGGAGAATAATGGATGACACGGGTGGGCTTTTACGTGCTCCAATCCACCGCGCCGGAGGCGCGGCTGGAGGTCGCAATGCGACTCACGGAGAAAGCTTTCCAGCAGGGCCACCGCGTGTATATCAATGCGGCCAATGAAGCGCAGGCCACACAGCTGGATGAGAAGCTCTGGCACCTGCGTCCGGCAAGTTTTCTCCCGCACGCCCTGCAGTCCGACAACACTCAGGAGGATATTGCTATCGGCTGGGGGCAGGAGCCTTCCATACAGAACGGTCTGTTAATCAACCTGCAGTACTCGGTGCCGCCATTTTTCAGCCGTTTCGAACGCGTCGCCGAAGTGGTAACGCAAGACGCCGCCAGCCTGAGCGCGCTGCGTGAGTCCTGGCAGTTTTACCGTCAGCGCGGCTACCAGCTGGAGAAACACGATCTCTGAAAAACCGCCGCGCCTTTTCGGGCAGGCGATGACTAACGTATAATCGCCGGCCCTGCCAGACCCCGCTCGCCGGCGTCGGCCCGTCAAACAGCTGCTGCCGGATCACCCAGACCATGGAAAAAACCTTCCGCCCCGCCGACATTGAAACCCGTTGGTACCGCCACTGGGAAGCCAGCGGCTATTTCGCGCCGGCGGGTGGCGATTCCGCCTACTGCATCATGATCCCCCCGCCCAACGTGACCGGCAGCCTGCATATGGGCCACGGTTTTCAGGAAGCGATCATGGACGCGTTGATTCGCTACCATCGCATGCTCGGCTGCAATACGCTCTGGCAGGTGGGCACCGACCACGCCGGTATCGCCACGCAAATGGTTGTTGAGCGTCAACTTGAGGCCAATGGCCAGAGCCGGCATGCGCTCGGACGCGAAGCTTTCATCGAGAAAGTATGGGAGTGGAAAGCGCAATCGGGCGATACCATCACCCGGCAATTGCGCAGGCTGGGCTCTTCACTGGACTGGTCCAGGGAGCGCTTCACCATGGACCCGGGCCTCAGCGCCGCCGTGCAGACCGTTTTTGTTCGACTGTATCGCGAAGGCCTGATCTACCGCGGCCAGCGCCTGGTCAACTGGGATCCGGCGCTGCACACCGCGATCTCGGATCTGGAAGTCATCGCCGAAGAAGAACAGGGGTCCTTGTGGCATTTCAACTACCCGCTGGCCGGCGGCGAAGGTCACCTGACCGTGGCCACCACTCGCCCTGAAACCATGCTCGGTGATACCGCGGTCGCCGTGCATCCTGAAGACGACCGCTTTGCACACCTGATCGGCCGCACACTGGTACTGCCGCTGACCGATCGCAAGATTCCGATCATCGCCGATGAGTACGTCGATCGCGAGTTTGGTTCCGGTTGCGTAAAGATCACGCCGGCGCACGATTTCAATGACTACGCAGTCGGCAAGCGGCACGGGCTGCCCATGATCAACATCTTTGACGATGACGCGACGATCAGTGAGGCAGCGCCGGAAGCCTATCGCGGCCTGGACCGGTTCGAGGCACGCAAGCGCGTGGTGGCCGACATGGAGGCGCTGGGCCTGCTGGAAAAAACCGAGGCGCACACGCTGAAAGTGCCGCGTGGTGATCGCTCGGGGGTGGTGATCGAGCCCTATCTCACCGATCAATGGTACGTGGATGCGCGCAAACTCGCCGGACCGGCGATCGAGGCGGTTGAAAAAGGCGACATCAGCTTCGTGCCAAAGCAGTGGGAAAACACCTATTTTGCCTGGATGCGCGACATTCAGGACTGGTGCATCAGCCGCCAGCTCTGGTGGGGACATCGTATTCCCGCCTGGTATGACGACGCTGGCAATATCTATGTAGGGGACAGCGAGCAGGCCGTGCGCGAAGAGCACGCGCTGCCGGCAACCCTGCCCCTGCGGCAGGACGAGGACGTGCTCGACACCTGGTTCTCTTCGGCCCTGTGGACCTTCTCAACGCTCGGCTGGCCGGAGGAAACGGAGGAGCTCGCGACCTTCCACCCCACCTCCGTGCTGGTGACGGGCTTCGATATCATTTTCTTCTGGGTCGCGCGCATGATCATGATGACCCTGCATTTACGCGATGAGGTACCCTTCAAAACCGTGTATGTACACGGTCTCGTGCGCGACAGCGAAGGCCAGAAGATGTCCAAATCCAAGGGCAATGTGCTGGATCCGATCGACCTGATAGATGGTATCGATCTGGAGAGTCTGGTGGCAAAGCGCACCGCCGGCATGCTGCAGCCGCATCTCGCCGAAAAAATCGAAAAAGCCACGCGCCGATATTTCCCCGACGGCATAGCAGCCTACGGCACGGATGCCCTGCGCTTCAGCTACTACTCACTGGCCTCGACCGGCCGGGATATCCGCTTTGATGTCGGGCGTATCGAGGGCTACCGCAACTTCTGCAACAAGATCTGGAATGCCGCCCGCTACGTGATCATGCATTGTGAGGGGGCGGATTGCGGTATCGACGGCGACGACCCTATCGAGTTCAGCCTGGCGGACCGCTGGATACGCGCCAAAGCGAACGAGACAGCAGTGGAAGTTGCCCGGGCGCTGGATAACTATCGCTTCGACAGGGCGTCGCACGCACTCTACGAGTTTGTGTGGAACGAATACTGCGACTGGTATCTCGAGCTTTCCAAACCGGTGCTCTGGGATGACAGCGCAGCACCGGCTGCGCAGCGCGGCACCCGGCATACGCTGGTCACCGTCCTGGAAAGCACCCTGCGCCTGCTGCACCCGTTCATGCCGTTCATCACCGAGGAAATCTGGCAGACAATTGCGCCGCTGGCGGGCAAATCCGGGGACACCATCATGCTCGCCCCCTATCCGCAAGGCGCTGGAGGCATCGATCTGGAGGCCAACGCAGATATCGAATGGCTGAAGGGCGTTATTCTCGGCGTGCGCACGATTCGCGCCGAGATGAATATCTCTCCGGGGAAGGAGATTTCGCTACTGCTGCGAGGCGGCTCGGAAGAGGATAAAAAAAGGCTGGCGCAAAATTCGCAATACCTGAAAAAGCTGACTAAACTTGCTGACGTACGCTGGTTGTCAGAGTCAGAGGAACCGCCCGCTGCCGCCACGGCGCTGGCTGGCGCGCTCGAAATTCTCGTTCCAATGGCAGGGCTGATCGACAAACAGGCAGAGATCGCGCGACTCAATAAAGAGATAGAAAAGCTTGATAAAGAGGTGGCGCGTCTCACCGGAAAACTGAATAACGCAAATTTTGTCGACAAGGCGCCGGCGGATGTCGTCGCCAAAGAACGGGAGAAGGTGCTGAAGCAGCAACAGTCACTGGCCACACTGCAGGAGCAGCTGCTGCGCATCCAGAACATCTGATCGACCTTGGTTATACCCGCACCCGGGGCGCGAGCCCTCAGTTGCGGACACTACAAATAAGAGCAAAGCTGGACCGAGGATAGTGGTATGAATGACCGCAAAAGCGGCACGGTGAAATGGTTTAACAATGCCAAGGGCTTCGGCTTTATCACCCGGCCGGAAGACGATGCCGATGTATTCGTGCATTTTCGCTCCATTCAGGGCGATGGCTATCGCACATTGAATGAAGGACAGAGCGTGGAGTTTACCCTCACGGAGGGCCCCAAAGGCCTGCAGGCGGAAGACGTTTTGAAATTGTAGTCCGGCGCCCGGCCCGGGGTTCACCCGCCGCATCACAAAAATTAACCGTGGTGTTCACCAACGCGACTTACTGCGCGTTTTGCCAGCGTGTGCCTGTGCAGCGGGGCGGTTCGACCGGCCGCATTGCACGACAGGGCCTTCAAAGCGGCGGGAATGGTGGTAGACTGCGCGGCTTCCCGCTCGGGAACAATCCTTTTGCCCGCATGCAACACGAGGAAAACAATGAGTGTTTCTGTAAAGCTGATCATCAGCCTGGTTATCGCGGCAATCGCCGCCAGTATCGTATCCACACTGCAGACCGGTGCCTTTTTTAACATCGCTGTGTGGATCGCCTTTGCCGTTTCCTGCGTTGGCTGCGCTTTGCTCGGCAACCTGCCGGCCTCCACGCCTCAGTCAATGTCCGAAAGTCGCGCAAGCCAGCCGGCGCCGGCCAGAAAGCGCGCCGCAGCCCCCGCAGACGGCCGCGAAACCGGCACGGTCAAATGGTTTAATGTGTCAAAAGGTTTCGGCTTCATCATCCGCGACAACGGCGAGGAGATTTTCGTACATTTCCGCGCCATCCAGGGCAACAATCGCCGCGGCTTGCGCGATGGCCAACCCGTCAGCTTTGTGGTGAAGCAGAGCGACAAGGGCCCGCAGGCAGAGGATGTGCTTGCCGAGGACGACGCCCGGGCCTAAGGGGCCTGCTGCTCGTTGAGCAAAATGCTCCCCCAGTAGGCCTGGATCATTTGCGCCCCCTCGAGCAAAATTCGCTCGGTCTCCACCCTGTCTTCCTCCAGGGCCATTTCGACGATGGCATAGCCGACATCGATGGATATCCGGGCCCTGCTCATGAGCAATTCGTCCATCGGCTTCTGCAGTAGCTCAGAGACAAGTGCGGCGAATCGGCGGGCCACCAGGCGGTGCGATTGCAGCCGTACTTCCTGCAGCGGTGCCACCGCCCGCAGGGCCTGCACCAGCTCCAGACCGCCCGACTGTGCTCGCGTTACCGCATAGGTGCGCTGCAGCAGTACATAAACGTTGTCCAGCAGTGCCTGGGGTGGTGCATCCCTGGCATGATCGTCAAACCATTGCTGGAATACGCTGTTCTGCTGATCCATCAGACCCGCGCCAAGCGCGTTCAAGACAGAATACTTATTGGGAAAATAGCGGTAAAGCGCGGGCACGGTTACGCCGGCTCGCTCGGCCACGAGATTAGTGGAGATGCGTTCGATACCCACCTCGACGAGCAATTCAGCCGCGGCATTCAGAATAGCTTCGTAGGTGCGCTTGGCGCGCGCCTGACGTGGTCTGTTCTTCTCCAGCAGCTCAACCTGTCGTTTCACGGCTACGATCCCTTTAGCCTGTCGGCCCGCCAGTTCGCCTCTCGACCCACTACCAGGCACATTATTACAGGCATCGTAGCCCAGCGACCGCCCTGCCGCCACCTGGCAACATGCCCCAAACGGCAACACCGAGCTAGCGTAGCCCTGCGCACGATGCGACAATACCAGCCTTCCCTGATGACCGATAATCAAAGGCCATGCCCTTAGCCCCGCAGAACCCCCAGAGAAGTATCGAATGAGCAAAAAAAAACCTGTTATGACGCGACGCTTTCGTGGGGTCACCATACCCACTGCTTCGCACCCGAATATCCGCAAAGTCAAGCGCAAGGGCGTGGAGCCCTCCATTCACGGCAACAAACTGTGGAAATCCACCTGCCTGCTGATTGATTACCTGCATAACAATCCTCCGGAAAACTGCCGCAAGGTGATTGATGTCGGGTGTGGCTGGGGCATCGGCGGTATATGGTGCGCGCGCAAACTCGATGCAAAGGTTACCGCGGTAGATGCCGACCCGGATGTATTCCCCTACCTGCAGGCCACCGCAGCGCTCAACGATGTATCCATCAAGACCCGGGTATCGCGTTTTGAAAGTCTCAGCACGCGCAAACTCGAGGGCTACGATATGCTGATTGCCGCCGACATTTGCTTCTGGGATGAGCTTGTGGATCCGGTTTGCAACATGGTGAACCGTGCGGTCAAGGCGGGCGTCAAGCACATTCTGATCGCCGACCCCGAGCGTTCCCCATTCTTTGAAATGGCACAACGCTGTGAGAAAAAGCACTGCGCAGAACTCGTGGAGTGGAAGACCCGTTCGTCCATCAAGGCCAGTGGCGCGATCATGGTACTTGAGAACGCCTGAGGCCTGATCCATCCACCGCTGTATTCGTTCGCAATGTTAAAGTGGCCAACTTGAACTACTTTTAAGCAAAGACCAGCACGCTCAAGAGGTTAACAGGCAGTATGAAACAGCTAGGAATTCTCGATTCGGCATTCGTCAACCTGGAGCAGGCCAACACGCCCCAGCACATTGGCGGCCTGGGCATCTACGATCCCTCGACAGCGCCTGGCGGCTTTGTGCGCTTCAAGGATGTGATCGCCAGTTTCGAGCGCCGCCTCGGCAATCTGCCCCTGTTCCGCACGCGTCTGGTAGAAGTGCCGGGTGGTCTGGACCGGCCCTACTGGATCAAGGACGCCAACTTCGACGTCGAATTCCACCTGCGCCACATCGCCCTGCCGGAACCGGGAGACTGGCGTCAACTCTGCATTCAGGTAGCGCGCCTGCATTCGAGGCCACTGGATTTATCGCGCCCCCTGTGGGAGGCCTACATCATTGAAGGCCTGGACAATATTCCGAATGTCCCCAAGGGCAGTTTCGCGGTGTACACCAAAATGCACCACTCCATGGTGGATGGCGCCGGCGGCGCCTCCTTCATGACCGCGCTCCACGATCTGGTACCCAATCCCGAGGGGGGCTACCAACCGGACGTGGAGCCGCGCCTGGTAGACGTAGCCCCGTCGATGGCGGAGTTACTGACCAAGGCCACCTTCAATAGCGTTAAGAACACCGCCCAGCTGGTTGGCGGTACGGTGAAAAGCAGCCGGGACATGGGCAAGTACGCGCTGGGCATCCTGCGCAAGGATATCCCGAAGCCGGATATCACCGCTCCCAAAACCATCCTCAACAGGCCTGTCGGTCCACACCGCGTATTCGATGCCGCCGAGTTCCCGCTGGAAGGTTTCAAAGACATCAAGAACGCCGTGGGAGTCACGGTAAACGATGTCGCGCTCGGCATCATCGGCAGCGCGCTGCTGAGATATCTCAAAGCCAAGGGTGAAGCCCCGGCAGAAGGCTCACTGGCCGCCGCACTGCCCCTGAACATGCGTACCCGGCGCGGCGCCACCACCGACAACAACCAGGTAGGGTCCGTCTTCACATCTCTGCACACGGACATGGACGAACCGCTGGAGCGTCTCATCGCCATTCGCGAGTCCACGCGCCAGGCAAAAGAAAGCGGCGAGGCCAGTCCGATGGTAGACGCGCTGAAAATCGCCGGCTTACTCTCGCCGTTCATCTCGCGCTCTGTGGCCGGTTTCTGGTCACGCAATGAATTGTCGCGCCATCTACCCATCAACATATCCACCTGTATCTCCAACGTGCCCGGCCCGGACTTTCCACTCTATTGTGCGGGCGCAAGGATGGTGGACTACTACGGCCTCGGGGTTCTGACGCCGGGCATGGGTATCTTTCACCTGGTGTTCAGCTATTCCGGCAAGGTAACCCTGTCAATGCTCGCCGACCGCGACATCATGCCGGACCCCGAGTTTTATCACGACTGCCTGGTTGCGGCGTATGAGGAACTCTATGCGGCCGCCATCGAACTCGGCGCGGTGAATGCCCGCGCTGCCGGCGTCGCGGCGAAAGCCAAGATCAGATCTCCCAAACGCCAGCGCGCCGTCGGCAGTAGCGCGCCGAAAAATCTCAAGTCTGCCAGGTCGCGCAATGCGGCCAGCAGAAAGAGTCCACCCAGGGGAAAAACAGCGGCGGCCAGCGCGAAAACGAAGAAGAGCAAAGCCAAAATCAAAGCCAAAGCCAAAGCCAAATCAGGCAACAAAAGCAGCCGCAAAGTGGCCGCGAAGAAAGCGGCAACACCTCGTACCCGGCCCGCGGCCAAGGCGAAGAAAGCCGCTACAACCCCGAAAGTACGCCGCCGCGCGGGGCCCAAGGCACAACCAAAACTGCGCTCGTCCTGATCCAGCTGAAAACCGCGCGTGGCCGGCACGGCCCAACGAGCCGCGCAGACGGCCCGGCTAACCGCAGGCAAAAAAAACCCGCCTGAAAGGCGGGTGCAACAACGCTGTCGGACCTGGATGGGCTGTCCATCCGCCGCAACCTTGCGGTAACGGCCGAACCCAGTGGAGCCACTTGTTCGATTCGTCCAATGCTAAATCGCGCTGAGATATACATCAAATATATTCGATTGATGAACTATATGAATTTAATTCATAATACTACCCATGGACACGCGTGAACTCGCCAGAATTGATCTTAACCTGCTGATATCTCTACAGGTTTTACTGGAAGAAGGCAGCGTTTCCAGAGCCGCCGAACGACTCTTTATCACCCAGCCGGCAATGAGCAAAACGCTCTCGCGCCTGCGACATCTATTCGGCGATCAACTGTTCACCCGCACCAGGCACGGCATGCAACCCACACCCAGAGCGGAACAGCTCGTCAGCGGGCTCGCTGAAGTGCTGGGCGATATCGGCCAGTTGCTCGCGCAGCCGGGTTTCGACCCGCACTCATTCAAAGGCGAAATCACACTGGCGCTTTCCGAATACATCGGCGTGGCGCTCCTGCCCCGGCTCATGCAACGTCTGGGCTCGCAGTCGCCACAACTCAATCTGCGCGTGATCACGCGGGTTGAAAACCAGCTGGACGAACTGGCGCTGGGAAATCTGGACTTCGCGGTACATATTCGCCAGGCGCACTACAGCAACGATTTCCGGGTGGAGGAACTGGGCGAAAGCCCGCCCGCCATCCTCGTCCGCGACACGCACCCCCTGGCCGAAGGCACGGTCACCTGGGAGCGCCTGGCGAAGTATCCGCTGATCCGCCTGTATGTGTCAGACTGGGAGCAACTTGAACTGCAACGCAACGCGGAGGCTATTGCGCCACTGATCGATCACCCCATGGGCACACTGGAGATTTCACACCTGCTGACCGCCATGGAAGTGCTGCGCCAGACAGACTACTTCCTGCCCGGCCCCGCCTATGTGCTGCAAAATAACGCTGCAATGGCGGGCATCACGGGGCTGCCCGTGCCGATGGAAAGCCAGGTGGGCCTGAGCTACGCACTGGTGGCGCACAAGCGAACAATCAATTCGCCTCTACACAACTGGCTGTGGGAGGAGATCACCTGTACTATCCGCGAGCTACGCACATCGCAGCAATACAAACTGCGCCAGCGCATTCCCGCCGACAGGATCGGCAACTGAGAACGGCAGCCCTGGAGCCATGAGCAGCAAAAAACCCCGTGCCGAAATACCCCGTTTTGCGACACCCATCATTGAGACCCATTGCCACCTCGACTATCTCACCGACGCGGCGCTGCCGGAAATTCTGGCGCGCGCAGCCAATGCAGGTGTAGAGCGCAGCATCAGTATCGCGGTATCGCCAGACAACCTGGGGCGCGTGCGCGACATTGCGCAATCCTACCCCGGCGTGTGGGGCACACAGGGCATTCACCCGCACGAGGCCGAATCCTATACGGAGGAAGTGGCCGCCGAGCTGCGCGAGGGCCTGGGCGATGCACGTATTCTTGCGGTAGGTGAAATCGGCCTGGACTACCACTACGATCACGCAGACAGGGCAACGCAACGCAGGGTGTTCGAAGAGCAACTCGCTCTGGCAGCGGAATTGGACATGCCGGTGGTGATACACACGCGCGAAGCAGATGACGATACGCGCGATATTCTGCGCAACCACAGCCAGTATCTGTCGAGAAAAGGCGTGATCCACAGCTTTACCTCTTCCCTGGCGCTGGCGGAGTTCTGCCTTGAGGCCGGCTTCTGCCTTGGTTTCAACGGCATCGTCACGTTCAACCGCGCGGAAAATGTGCGCGACGTCGTGCGCGCCACCCCCGTCGATCGCATTCTACTCGAAACAGACTCACCCTATCTCACTCCCGTGCCCTACCGTGGCAAGGAAAACGCACCCTGCTATCTGCCTTTCATCGCCCAATGCGTTGCACAATTGAAAACGCTGGACGTGGAAGATCTGCTCGCCAGCGCGTACCAAAACAGCCTCGAACTGTTCTTCAATGGAGAAGTCACTTGAAGCACTTTAATCTCTCTGTGAACGTCGGCTCGCATGCGGGCCAGAATATTATTCTTAATGCGGGGCTCTCTTGCACATCCCGCATGTGTACACGCTATTACCGCTGATAGAGCTGATCCATGGAATACCAGATCGGACAACGCTGGGCCAGCCACGCCGACGCCCAACTCGGCCTCGGCATCGTGGTGAATATTGATGGCCGGCGGGTGACTCTTGCCTTTCCGGCGGTGGGTGAGGAACGCACCTATGCCACGGAGAACGCCCCGCTGACACGCCTGCGATTCAAAGCTGGCGACTACATCCATACCGTCGAGAACCTTGAACTGCTGTTGACCGAAGTGCGCGAACACCAGGGTCTGCTGGTGTATGTCGGCACGGATCACCACGGCCAGGAACGCACGGTGTCCGAGCTGGAACTGGACGCCTTCGTACAGCTTACAACGCCACAGCAACGTCTGCTGAACGGTCACTTTGACAGCAACGAAGAGTTTGCGCTGCGCGTAGCGACCTTCGCGCACGCCCACGAGTTGCAGCGTTCGCCCGTACGCGGCCTGCTCGGCTCGCGCACCAGCCTCCTGCCGCACCAGGTGTTCATTGCGGGAGAAGTCGGACAGCGTCATGCACCGCGGGTACTCCTCGCCGACGAGGTAGGCCTGGGCAAAACCATCGAAGCGGGCATGATCATCCAGCAGCAACTCCTCACCGGGCGCGCGGCCCGCGTACTGGTGCTGGTCCCCCCCACTTTGCTACATCAATGGCTGGTTGAAATGCTGCGCCGTTTCAATCTGCATTTTGCCCTGTTTGATCAACAGCGGCTGGATACAGCGGACGAGGGCAACCTGTTCGACACGGAGCAGCTCGTGCTGAGCAGTCTCGACCTGCTGCTCGAACAGCCCGGGCTGTCTGCCCAGGCGATCGCTGCCGGCTGGGATCTGGTAGCCATAGATGAGGCGCATCACCTGCACTGGTCGGCAGAAAATGCGGGACAGGATTACCAGTTCGTGGAGCAGCTGGCACAGCAGACTGCGGGGCTGCTGTTGATCACGGCAACGCCGGAACAGATCGGCCAGGAGAGTCATTTTGCGCGCCTCCGGCTACTCGATCCGGCGCGCTTCCATGACCTTGAGGCCTTTCGCGCCGAGGAGAGCCGCTATCGGCAGTGGAGCGCAATCGTCGAGCGTATCGAGGCCGGGGAAGCGGTGGAGGAACTGCCCGCGGGGCTCGATCCAGAACAGACTCCCGAGGCACTCATCGAGCAGATTCTTGATCGACACGGCACCGGTCGCGTGCTCTTTCGCAATACGCGCGCGGCCGTCAGCGGCTTTCCGGAGCGTAAACTTCACCGCTATCCACTGGTAACGCCGCCCGCCTACGAGCATGCCAGTACAGAGCTGCCAGAGCGTTTGCACCCGGAGCGACCCTACCTGGATGACAGCTGGCTGGATTTCGACCCGCGAGTCAGCTGGCTGGAAGCCACGCTGAAATCCCTGCGCCCACAGAAAGTACTGGTCATCTGCGCGCATGCAGACACCGCGGTGGCCCTTGAACATCACCTGCAGATGCGCGCCGGCATCCGCTCCGCAGCCTTTTATGAGGGGCTGTCGATCGTCGAGCGAGACCGGGCAGCCGCCTATTTCGCCGACGAAACCGGCGGAGCCCAGACGCTGGTCTGTTCCGAAATCGGCAGCGAAGGTCGCAATTTCCAGTTTGCCCAGCACTTGATCCTGTTCGACCTGCCCCTGAACCCGGATTTGCTGGAGCAACGCATCGGCCGCCTTGACCGTATCGGACAGACACAGGATGTACAGATTCACGTACCCTTTCTGCGCGGTACCGCGCAGGAAACCCTGCTCGACTGGTTTGACGTCGGGCTGAACCTGTTCCGCGACAGCTGTTCCGCAGGCTATATGATTTTCGAACACTTCCGCGACAGGCTGTTGCAGCAGCTTGAGCAGCGCGACGAACGTCTGACTGAGTTGCTCGACGACACCGCGGAATTTACCGCGCAAACCCGGGCCGAACTGCGCGAGGGACGCGACCGCCTGCTGGAACGCAATTCCTGCAAGCCGGCGGTGGCAGCCGCACTGATCGAACGCATCGATGCCGCCGAAGGCGGTGACACACTCGAGCACTACCTGGAAGCACTCTGCGAGGCCTTTGGCGTGGAGACTGAATTCCATTCGGAGCATGCGCTGGTGCTGCGGCCTTCCGAGCACATGCTCACCGGACATTTCCCCGGAGTGCGTGAAGAGGGCACCACGGTGACCTTCAGTCGCGAGCGCGCGCTCGCGCGTGAAGACATGGAGTTCTTGACCTGGGAGCACCCGATAATCCAGGAGGCAATGGACATGGTGCACTCCACGGAACTGGGCAATGCCGCGATCGGCACCATTTCACTCAAAGGCGTGCCTGCGGGCACCCTGCTGCTGGAAGTGCTCTACACCGTGAATTGCATCGCACCGCGCCAACTCGGGGTTGAACGCTTCATGCCGCTGAACCCCATGCGTTTTCTGATTGATGCCCGCGGCAAGGATCTGGCCGATATCGTGCCGCATGGTCGTCTGAACGAGCTCATCGAGAGAGTCAAGAAGGCCACTGCCCTGGCCATTATCAAGCAAGTGGGCGACGAAGTTGAAACCAAGATGTCCCGTGCGGGTGAACTCGCGCAGGCGCGACTGGAGAAAATTCAGCGCGAGGCAGAGACCGCGATGCGCGCACTGCTTGAGGCTGAACTACAGAGGCTGGTGTCATTGCGCGAGGTCAATCCGTCCATTCGCCAGGAGGAGATTGACCATCTCGCGTACATTCTGGAGGAGTCGGCAGTGCATATTCGACACGCCAACCTCCAGTTGCAGGGGCTGCGTTTAATCATCAGCACCTGAGTCGCACTTTGGTGCCCCGCGGGTTAACATCGCTGCCAGCTTGTTAGCCGTATTCGCTGGATCGAGGCCACGTCAGAATAATCATGAAAAATGCGATCATCACCGGCATCACCGGCCAGGACGGCGCTTACCTGGCAAGGTTTTTGCTCGCCCGGGGTTACCGGGTCACGGGCGCTTACCGGCGCACCAGTTCCGTCAATTTCTGGCGCCTGCAGGAGCTCGGAGTTCTGCAGCACAAGCAGCTCGTGCTCGCGGAATTTGATATTACCGATCTGTCCAGCTGTGTCCGCCTGCTCGACAAGGTACAGCCGGATGAAATCTACAACCTTGCGGCGCAAAGCTTCGTCGGCGTATCGTTTGAACAGCCGATTGCCACGGGAGAGATTACCGGGCTCGGCGTGGTGAATCTTCTGGAAGCCGTGCGCATTGTCAATTCGAGTATCCGCTTCTACCAGGCATCAACCTCGGAACTGTTCGGCAAGGCCCAGACGGTGCCGCAGAACGAGAGTACGCCGTTCTATCCGCGCAGCCCCTATGGCGCCGCAAAACTCTACGCACACTGGATGACAATCAATTACCGCGAAGCCTACGGCATTTTTACCACCAGCGGCATTCTCTTCAATCATGAGTCGCCCCTACGCGGGCGTGAATTCGTCACGCGAAAAATCAGCGACGGCGTGGCCCGCATCGCCCATGGACAGCTCGACACACTGAAACTCGGCAATCTCGACGCACAACGCGACTGGGGCTACGCCGAGGACTATGTGATTGGCATGCACAGTATGTTGCAGGTTGAAAACCCGGACACCTTCGTTCTGGCGACAGGCCGCACGGCTACTATCCGGGAATTTGTCGACCTGGCATTCGCGGCGACGGACACACAACTGGAATGGTCCGGGCAGGGCGCCAGGGAATGCGCCGTGGATACCCGCAGCGGGCGCACGGTCGTTGCGATTGATCCGGATTTCTACCGCCCGGCGGAGGTCGATTTGTTGATCGGCGATGCCGGCAAGGCCGCCCGGGAGCTCGGCTGGTCCGCCCCCACCACCCTGGAGGCGCTGAGCCGGATGATGGTGGACGCCGATATGCAGCGCGTCGCAAACGGCGTGTCTTTCTAGGGCCATGCAGGAAGCTCTGCTACTCTCGGGTGCCGACGGCTTTACCGGAAAGCATTTTCAACGGGTCGCCGCGCAGGCGGGTTACCGCGTACTCGCCCTGCGCAGTGACCTGCGCGACGCAGACGCGCTCATGCAGGAAGTGGCGAAGCAGCGGCCAGCAGTAGTGGTGCATCTGGGCGCGATCAGCGCCGTCACCCATGCGGACGAGCTGGCTTTCTACCAGGTGAACCTGCTGGGCACGCGCAACCTGCTCACGGCACTGCGCGCTCAGGATGACCCTCCACACAAGGTCGTTCTCGCCAGTAGCGCAAATATATACGGCAACAGTCCCAATAGCCCGATAGCCGAAGATGCGCCGCCCGCACCCGTCAATCACTACGCCATGAGCAAGCTGGCCATGGAAATGATGAGTCGCGAGTTTAGTTCAGACCTGCCGCTGGTGATTGCGCGGCCTTTCAACTATACCGGCGTCGGTCACGATGAACGCTTTGTCGTGCCAAAAATTGTGCGCCATTTTCGCCAGCGCAGCGCGCGCATCGAGCTTGGCAATATGAACGTGGAGCGCGAGTTCAACGATGTGCGCGATGTCTGCAATATTTATCTGCGTCTATTGCAGCAAGGCGCCGCAGGCGAGACCTACAATATATGCAGCGGCCAGACTCACAGCCTGCAGCACGTTATCGACGAACTGACGAGGCTCACCGGCCATTCCATGCAGGTGGATGTCAACCCGGATTTTGTTCGCGCCAACGAAGTGCAGAGGCTCTGCGGCTGCAATGCCAAACTGGAAAGCTGCATTGGCGCAACAGCCCATAGAGAACTTGCAGACACGCTGAGCTGGATGCTGGCCGACACAGATAGCTGAACGCAAACCAACGGGTTCACAACGCTAACGGAGCGCGCGATAAACGGCCTGGGTTTCGCGCGCGCAGCGCTCCCAGGAAAATGCGGCGGCGCGTTGCAGCCCACGCTCGCCCCACTTCGTTCTGGCCTCTTTGTCATCGAGCAGCCCGCGAAGTTTCTCCGCCAGTTCCGCTGGCTCCGATGAATCGCATAACAGGCAGGCCCCCTGCGCAAACTCCGCCATCGAGGTGCCCGCCCGACAGATAACAGGCACGCCGCTGCTCATGGCATCCAGCACGGGCAAACCGAAGCCCTCGTACACCGATGGATAGGCAAACACTGTGGCGCCGGAGAACAGCGAAGGCAGCCTGGTCGACGGGACGTAGCCGAGATGACGCACACTGCCCTCGGCTTTGAGCGCTTCGATCTGCGCCAGCAATGGCGCATTGCGCCAGCCGGAGGAGCCGGTAAGCACCAGCGGATACTGTTTGCGCAGTTCCAGAGGCAGCATTTCCCAGGCGGCGAGCAACACATCGATACCCTTGCGCGGCTCAAGCGTCGCCACCAGCAATACATACTGCTGATACGCGAGGCCGTACTCATCCAGAACGGGGGCAACCTCTTCCCGGGTACGCGGTACATAACGCGCGTCTACACCCTCGTAGATCGTTGTGACTTTTTCTGGCGGCAGGGGAAAAGCCTGCAGCAGCTCGTCGCGCACCACATCAGACACGGTGATCACATGGTCGGCGCGCGCGAGGGTGCGCGGCAGCATGGTGTTCAGGCGCTTCACCACATGCTCGGGATGAAACTGCGGGTAGCGCATGTGGGACAGATCGTGAACCGTTGTCACACAGGGGCCAGCGTAGGGTTTCAGCAGGTAATTGGTCTCGTGATAAATGGCGTCCGGTACCGCGTTCGCGTAGCGTTCAAAACGGCGATCCATCAGCTTGTCGTAGAGCGCTTTGGTTCCCGGGATGGCACCGATGGCCTCGCGTAGAGTTTGCACCAGCGGTTTCGCCGCGCTCCCCGCGGCCGCCTGATCGCCGAGATGAGCCGCTGTAGCGGCGAGTTGTTGCTCGCCGTTCTGCCAGTGCGTTCCGGTGAAGCAGTGCACTGACTCCACTTCATCGCTACGCAGAAACTGCTCCAGCAGATGCAGGCTGTAATGTCCCACGCCGGTAACCGGCGGACGCAGCGATTCCGCATTGAACAACAGGTTCACGCTGTGAGCGTCGCAGCTAGTGACATGCGGTCACGCTAGAGAACGTCCTGACCGAGCAACTGAAGCTCGACCCTATCCAGCAACTCGTTCAGCGACAGCGTGAAGACCTCGCGATTGAAGGCATGGCTGCGTGCATAGGCCTGGGTGGCAAGCGTGATACGCATTGCAGGATCAGACAGTAGCTCCAGTGTATAGCGCCGCAGCTCCTCCAGGCTGCGGAACCGGTAGCCCGATTCGCCGTGCTCGACGATTTCCCGCTGCCCGCCGCCATCTATGACGATCGGTACACAATAATTCTGCATTGCCTCGACCGTCGTCATGCCAAAATGCTCGACGCGCTCGGGAAGGTCCTCGTCCAGGCCACAGCTGTGCCAGAATATGGCGGCGCGGCGGTACAAATCATGAATCTCACTCACCTCGGCATTCGGCATGAGCAGGATGTCGCAACCGGCCTGTACGGCCACCTCCACTTCCTCGCGCACGAGATCCAGATACGTGTTGTTGGGTATGCTGCCGCCCGCCAGCACCATTCGCCAGCCACGAGTTTCCTGTGGATAGTCCCGGCACAACTCGCTGAAGGTCCGCACCATTTCAACCTGCTTCTTGCTGGCGCTGATTTCAAATCGCGACACCGACAGAATAAGCGTTTCCTTCTGCTCGGGGCTACTTGCGGCATTGTACATATGTACCGGTGGATAGATGCGCTGGTCCGGCTCGAGATTCCAGCGCTTTTTCACCCATTCACCGGTGTAATCGCCGTTGATAATCAGGTGCGAATATTTGTCCACCTGAAAAAACTGGGAACGCTCACGGTCGGGGAAGTGGCAGACAAAAATCGATTCCGGCGCCAGTGGATTGACCTTCCCCAGCATGTTGGCATTGATGAAAATGTCGTAATTGAGGCTTTCGCGCGCCACAATATCGAAAACGTTGTAGGGCTCGAGCATCACCATCCCCTCATCCGGCATGAAGCTGTCGCGTTCCTCAAAAAACGGGATGGGCAGTATCTTCATGGCGCAGCGAGACAGATCAAGATCGAACCAGTCCCGGTACTTCTGCAGCGTGGTCTGCTTGTTGAATATATAGGTCACGCTATAGCGATCCTGCATAATTGCAGCCATTTCCGCCACGTAGCGTTGGCCGCCACCGGCAAAATGCCCCGCGTGATCATAAATTCCAACACGTATTTCGCGCAGCCCCAGCACAATTTCCAGATGTGAGAAAAATTTGGCGGTACCCACATCGCCAAAGTACTCAGGCAGCGTATCCCGCAGCAGGCGCAGCACCTGCACCACGGTGTCGGTATCCTGGTACTGGCACATAGACCTTATGCTGCCGAGCAAAGCGCGGTAGAGATGGTCCACTTCGCCCTGCCCGTAATAATGCGAAGAGCCGATGCACGCCGGAAGCTGCAAGGGAAAATGCTTGGCCAGTATCAGAAACCGGTTGCGATTGCACAGGTACTTGCACAGGGCATCGGAAGTACTGCCGTGATAATGGTGGTGCATCACGCTATCGGGTGCGTACCACAGTTGCCATCCGGCGCGCCGCGCGCGGATGCTGTAGTCGATATCCTCCATATACATGATGAACTGCTCGTCCCAGGGGCCCACCTCCTCAAGACAGGCTCGCCGGAGCATGACGGAGCCACCGGACACATAATCTCGTTCGGCAGGCTTCGCGTAGCGTTTGGAATCCTCCTTCTGCCAGCCAATATCCGCGAAATAAAACTGCTCTATTTCCTCAACGCCCACGCTGTTGATGGTGGTCGTGCCGGCAAGCAGAATTTTGCTCTGCACCGCGCCGATGCGATCACCCTGCGTGATTATTGCGAGCAGCCCCTGTAGCCACTGGGGTTCAACTGTCGCATCGTTGTTGCTGATAACGACGAAATCGCCGCATGATCGGGCAATTGCGAGATTCAGGGCACGCGCGTAATTATTCTCATCGTTCTCAAAAAACTGGATGTCTGCTATCTGTTGCAGCTTCTCGATGCTGCCGTCGGTGGAGCCGTTGTCCACCACAACGATCTCCAACGCTATACCGGCAGTATCAAGGGCGCGCAAGGAGGCAAGAAACGGCTCCAGGAACTTACCTGGATTGTAGGTTACCGTGACAATCGAGACGCTGATCTGATTGCTCACGACACACGGCTCTCGGCAATAACCAGCGTGGAGCGCAGCGCGGCGAGCTCACTTTCCAGCGTATCGACATCCACAGTGAACTCTGGCGCTTCGGCATGCCTCAACCGCGTGGGTCTGGGACTGGGGGGAATAACGCGAGTTGGATCCTGATAAGCGGACTGCGGCACATGTACCAGCTTCTTTGGCTTGACTCTCACCCACCAGATGCGCACGTCATTTACGCGATGACCGATCTCAACGAAGATCGCGGAAACGAAACTGCGAAACTCGCCATTCCGGATCATCCAGGCAGCGTTCACTATCCGTTCCCTGATGTATCGCAGTTGCTTGATCATTTGCGGGTATCCGCTCCATCGAAGGTAAAACACGCGTGCCTGGACGCATCGGAACCACACAGAAGGCCACAGCGCTGCTGCGTCTGCGACGCGCCCCTGGCATATTTTTATCGTGCGATCCATTCTAACCGAAAGCCAATAACTGACAAGCCTGAGTCCCGGCGGCTGGAGCGGCTTTTGCATTGCCAGGCCATAAACTGTCAAGTAATGTGATCCACTACGCTTTTATGCCGCGCAAGACCGCCCGGCAGCATGACGGAAACAGCAGTCCGTGCAAATCATCCTGCATATCGGCACAGACAAAACCGGCAGCACGGCCATTCAAACCTGTCTGCCCGCCAACCGGGATTGGCTGCTGTCCCGCTCCGTCTACCTGCCCACCACCGGGCTCGGCGCAGACAACGGGCACGCCAGAGTGCTCGAGGAACTGGATACCGGGCTTTTGCAAGAGTTGGCACGCGAGCTGGGACAGGCCCGGACCGCCGGCTATGCCAGGGCGATTGTGTCCTGGGAAGGCATGGTGCGCTTCAATCGCGGGCAGATTCGGAGGCTGGCTGATACCCTGGCAGGCTTTGAAGTGCGGGTACTGATCTACGTTCGCGATCAGGCGGAGATTATACAGTCGGCGCATCTGCAGTGGATCAAGATGCATGCGAATGCGCGTTCGCTGGGTACTCTCGCGGAACCGGCAACGCTGCGCGAACGCATCTTTGCCTACGCATTTTTACGCGACCCGAGGCGCAACTACTACCGTACCCTGCGGCGTTGGCAGCGCGGTCTTCAGCGGCCGACATTTTCCGTCAGAGCCTTCAGCAAAGAGAGCCTGACCGGCGCAGACGTAATCAGCGACTTCATTGCGCAACTGGATATCGACGATAACGCGGGATTCGTGCGCACACCTGAGCGTACCAATCCCAGCCTGGATGTTGAAAGCGCGCTCCTCGTGCAGGGCTGGCAGCGCAGCCCGGAACTGCGCGACGAGCTCGACACGCTGATCGACGTGACGCACTCCCTGGTGCGCCACGAAGGTGCCCGCACACGGTATTTCCTCGACAGGCGCGCGGTTGCCGCCGTGCGCAAGCATTTCCAGCGCTCCAATCGAAAACTGGCGGAGCGCTTCATGCACGGTGAAACCCTGCCATTTCCGAACAGCTCGAAATGCTGGCGCGAAGAGTCATTCGCAGCCATTGAGGCGCGCTCTCACGTGCTGGCCATGCGCGTCCGGGAAGTCAACGACGTGCCCACCCTGGGGGGCGCCGCCTCCGGTACACAGCTGTCCGGGAAAGTTCAGCTGTATGCGGGCTGGAGTGCACCCGAAGACTGGGGCGTGTGGAGCATCGGGCCGCGCTCGTGTCTCCGTTTCCGTTTACATCACAGGCTATTGGCCGGGGGACACACGCGGATCAGGCTCGGCCTGCGCGGGCGCTACCACGAAGGGATCAGCAGTTCAGGAGTACAGATCAACGGCATTGATATCGGGCCTGTGGATCTGTCGGATGCACAGCAGAGCATCAGCATTGCTGTATCCGAGCTGCTGCCATTCGAAGTGGTTGAACTGTGTTTGACGCATACACTGCCACCGGCGAGCACCCACCCGGCAGCGGGTGAAGACCGCCGGCCGCTGGCATTCGCCCTCTCGGAAATTATTCCCTTGCCGGAGAGAGAGCCTGCTGGAGCAACTACGGCTCCCTGATCGATAGCGCCCGGTTGGGACAGGCCTTCACCGCGGCCTCGGCTTTCTCGCGGAGCGCGTTGTCCGGGCGCGCCTGCAAAACCCGAACCTGCGGATACAGCGGTGTGTCGTAGTCCACTTCGAAAATCTCTGGCGCCTCTTCCATACACTCACCGTGCCCCTGGCACAGTTGCATGTCTGCGCGGATACAGAAGTGCCCGGCCATTAGGCGCTCCGCCGCCGGTAGCGCAACAGGCAGGGATCGGAGGGCCGCAGAATCAGCGACGGCATGGTATCCCGGTACGTCTCGGGGGGCGCCACGAGGCTAAACTCGTAGTGTCGCAATAGGGCGCAGAAAATCGCTTTCACCTGCAGGATGGCAAACGCATTGCCAACACATTTGCGATGCCCTCCCCCAAAGGGAATGAAGGCAAACACATTGTCGGGCTCGGGCCTGTCGGGGTCGAAGTTTTCCGGATCGGCAAAGATATCCGGCATGCGATGAGCCACATAGGGCGACACCATCACGTTGTACCCCGCCGGGATGCGATAGCTGCCGTAGGTAAAATCCTGCAACACACGCCGGGTCAGAGTTACCAGCGGCGGATGCAGGCGCAATACCTCCATGATGAAATTCTGCAGGGAGGGTATCTCTTTCAACGCGTGCCGGCTGAGCTCGCTGTTGTGCCGGTAGAGCTCCCGTACCTGTGTTGCAATGTCGGCAGCATGCCGGGGGTGTCGAGCCAGCTCCACCGCGGTCCAGGCGGAGGTATTGCCGCTGGTGTGGTGCCCGGCAAACATGAACCAGATCACCATACCGGCGATCTCGTCGCCACTCAGCGGCTCGCCGTTGTCGTAGCGCGCATCCATGTACACCTGCAGCATGTCGGGATGCTCTTCATCCGAATCACGGCGCATTTCCACCCGCTGGTTTATCAGCTCCGCCAGACGCGAGCGCGCCCGGTCCCTGCGAACGGCTACCTCGCCGAGCGCCGAGGGGTCGCGCAGAGCGGCGGGGCTCACCGAGCTTTCCAGCTCGTGATACAGATCGGCGAACTCGTCTGTCAGCGTATCGCGGAACTGCGAACCCATCAGGCAATGGGTGGACGTTTTCAGTGTGAGCTGCGTGAAGGCCTGATACATATCGAGCTCACCCTCCTCGCCCCAGCCCTGCAACCACTGCTCGACCTCGCGGGCGATAACGTTCGCGTACAGGCGCATTCTGTCCTGGCGCAGACCGCGCGCCTGAATCTTGAGCTGCTGGCGCTCCAGCTCAGGAGGCGCGCCGTACTGCACACCTTCGCCAAATACCGGCACCATCATCTGGTAGGCGGCCGCCGCGTTCAGTTGCTCGTCCGGCGCACGAAATACCGCCTCGTGCGCCTGTGTGGAAGCAAGCAGCACATAGGGCATGCCATTCAGATCGAACTCGCTCACCTCTCCGTTCTCGCGCCAGGCGCGCAGGAGAAACTCCGCCGGATTATCGCAGAACTCGGAAAAGTGTCCGCCGGTTGGCTGCGCCCCGCTTACACAGGGTATGGCTGCGCCGTGGGATGGTTCAGTGTTTGCCGTCATAGGCCATTTTCCTCTTCAGAAACCGCCGTACTCGTCGCCGCCTTCGGGGTGGAGCCGCCTGCCGGTACGCCGGAAATCGCAACCGCCGGCTGCTCCAGCGCGGCCACCGCCTGTGCCGCCGCCGCGGTCGCCCCGGCGATCAGGCCGAGGCCCGTACAGTCACCGATCGCCTGCACCTGCAGGCCGGCAGCGCCGAGCGCCTCCGCGAGGCGCTTGTCCGCTGTCGGCTCTCCAGCCACTATAATGCTATCCGCGCGGATGCAACGCTCGCTACCCGCCGCCGCGATCACTACCGCTGTGCGCCCGATGCGGCGAATCTCCACCCCGGTGTTGACCGTCACGCGCAAGGCGTCGAGGCGGTCCATGTGCTCGTGTCGCCGCTTCTTGCCAACTTCCGGCGCAATTTTTTTGCCGCTGTCCAGCAGGTGCACCCGGCGGCCGCGCGCCGCCAGGAATTCGGCCAGTTCCACCGCCGCGAGATCGGCGCCGATTATCACCACCTCGCGCCCAAGCGGCAGCCAGAGCCGGCTAAGGCGCCGCAAAACCCGCGGCGACAGCCATTGCTGGCAACGCGCGGGCAGTGCACGGAGCAAATACCGCTGCCAGCTACTCAGGCGGTAAGCGTTCTCCGCTGTCAGCTCGCCCGCCGCGACCTCACGCAGCAGCGCACCGGTCAGCACATGCGGCTGTTCCGCACCGGGAATATCCGGCGTGCTCACCGCTGCACCCGTGGCAACAATCACAGCATCCGGATGTTCCGCGCGCACCGATTCGAGTGTTGCCTCGATACCGGTGCGAACCTCGATGTCGAGCCGCGCAACCTCCGCCAGCAGCCAGTCGAGAAAACGTTGGTTGTCGGCGTGCACCGTCGAGGCGAGCGTCAATGACCCCCCCAGGCGATGCTGCCGCTCCAGCAGAACCACACGATGCCCGGCCTCTGCAGCCAGCCGCGCCGCCTCCAGGCCCGCAGCACCAGCGCCCACCACCAGCACCTTCATTCTGCCGGACGAAATGACAAGCTCCGCCTCGCGCCCCGAGAACGGATTGACCGCGCAGCCCAGGTTGTCACGGGTCTGCATGGAATCGATACAGTGTTCACAGGAGATACAGCGACGAATACGCTGCGGTTTGCCCATCATCACCTTGTTGGGCAACTCCGGGTCGGCAAGCAGTGGCCGCGCCATGGCGATGAGATCCGCCTTGCCCTCGGCCAGTATGCGCTCGCCCACTTCCGGGTCGTGGATACGCCCCACCAGCATCACCGGCACGTCCACCACGTTCCTGATCGCCTCCGCCTGCGCCACGTTGTGGGCATCGCCGTATTCCGAGCGGCCAACCATCATGGTGACCAGTGAATCGGAGATACCGCCGCTCACCCGAAAGCAGCTCACGCCTGCGGCAACCAGTTCAGGCGCCAGACGCTGGGTGTCATCCAGCGCCCGCCCGCCCGGCGAACGCTCGTAGCCCGATATGCTCAGGGTAACCGGGAAATCATCGCCGGCGCGGGCGCGAATCTCGCCAAGCACCTCGTTGATCAGGCGGGTACGCGTTTCAGCGCGAAACGCGGAGTACTCGTCAGTGCGTTTGTTGCGCAGGGGCGAGAGGAAAGAACCGAGCAGGTTGTAACAGTGGGCGGCGTGGAGTTCTATACCGTCATAACCTGCTTCCCGCGCGCGTCTTGCCGCTTCGCCGTACTGTATGGCGATGGCGGGCAATTCGCTGATATCCAGTTCCCGGCTGGGCCAGCCCCACACCGGCGCCACGTTCACCGACGGGCCAAGGGTTTGCGGCCCACCAAACATCGGCGCCACACTCTCCGGGCCGGTATGGCTGATTTGCGGCTGCACTTTGGCACCGTGCGCATGAATGCGCTCGGTGATACGCCGGTGCGCGTCGATATAGCGATCGTGACTGAGTGTCATGGAGCGATGCATGTACCGATGAACTTCATCAACGGTGATGAGTTCCATGGTAATCAGCCCAACGCCCCCTTTGGCGCGCTCTTCAAAATAGCGGATGAGGCGCTCGCTGGGGGTCTGGTCGTCATTGCAGTAGGCGGTGGTCATGGGCGACATGACCATGCGGTTTTTCAGCCGCATATTGCCGATGCGGGCGGGAGAGGTTAACAGCGGGAAACGTGTATTGACCTGCATGTGCGGCATCGACTCTAATTTCATTGTATGCTGTGTGGCGGCGTCCCGGCGCCTGATTCGCCGGCACGGTGGTGTAAACATTTTATAGAGTAAACTATAATTTGTTCCGAGCAAACTCCGCTGCCCGGCAGCCACAGGCCCATCCAGACGGCCCTGCCCGGGCAGCCCTGCCCGGGCGGCCCGAACCAGCAGCGCTGGTGGCATTCAGCGACAACCAACAACATGAAAAGGCCAGCATGAACGTAGTAGACCTCTCCGACACAAAAAACCGCCATCTTGGCAAGATTCTCGAACTGCAGGCCGCCAGCAATGGCGACACAGACTTCCTCATCACCGATGAGCAGCGCATCAGCTTTGCCGATGCCGAAGTGCTCAGTAATCGCCTGGCGGCGGGCTTTGCCAGCCTGGGCGTGACCCGCGGCGACCGCGTCTCATTCTACGTAGGCAATGTACCGGAACTGGTGCTGATGTGCCTGGCACTGAACAAGATTGGCGCCATCTGGGTGCCCGTGTGCACGGACTACAAGGGCGAATGGCTCAGCGATACCCTGAAACGCAGCCGTGCCCGCGTGCTGGTTAGCGACCGGGAGCATCTGGCGCGCATCAGCGAGATCGAGGATCAGCTCGACCACGAACACCTGGTAGTGATAGAGGCCGACACTGCCGCCGACAAAGGGGCTGTGAGCCTGCAGCAACTCGCCGACCACCCTCCCCTGCGTCCCGACTACGCCAGCATGGATTACTGTGACACCAACGCCATCCTCTGGACCTCCGGCACCACCGGCAAATCCAAGGGCGTGATGGTGGCGCACAACAACTGGATCCGCTCCACGCTGCTCGGTACGGCGCTGCAGTATGAGACCCGCGCGGGCGATATCGCCTACTGCGCCATGCCCCTGTACAACGCCGGCGCGTGGCTGACCAGTATCGTGCGCGCACTGATGATGGGCATTGGCGTGGTGATCGAACCGAAATTCTCCGTGAGTCATTTCATGGAGAGGATCAAGCACTTTGGCGCGACACAAACCTTCGCCGTGGGCTCCATGGGCGTTTTTCTCATGGGCACCCCCGAACGCGAGGACGATGCGGATACCCCCCTGCGCGAAGCGGGTATCGTGCCGCTGCCACCGGCCATGTGGGATGCCTTTGCAAAACGTTTCGACGTGAAGCTGGTGCGCTCCGGGCTGGGACAAAGCGAATGCCTGCTCACGCTGAACCAGGAGCACAGCGATGCCGAGGCGCCGGTGTATGCGCTGGGCTGGCCTCCTCCGGATGCGGATGTGCGCCTGTTCGATGACGACGGCAACGAAGTGCCCGACGGCGAGGCCGGCGAAATCTGCGTGCGGCCGCTGGAGCCCTGCATTCTGTTCAACGGCTACTTCGACAACCCCGAGGCCACCGCGGAGGCCTTTCGCGGCGACTGGTTCCTGACTGGCGACATGGCGCGCAAGGATCCTGAAAACGGCGCCTTTTTCTTCGTCGACCGGAAAAAGGACGCGGTGCGTTTTGCCGGCAGAAATATTTCGACCGTGGAGGTCGAAAGCGTGGTCATGCGGCATCCAGACGTGGCCCAGGCCGCCGCCTTTGGCATTCCCAGCGAGGCACTCGACAGCGAGGACGAACTCAAGATCAACGTAGTGCTTAAAGAGAATGCCCGTCCCAGCCACGAGGATATCGCCGGGTTCATTAACGACAACGCGCCCTATTACTTCGTACCCCGCTACATGGAATTCGTGGACGCCCTGCCCTACACCCCCACCAACAAGGTACAGAAATACCAGCTGCGCAAGATTGGCGTGACTGACGACACCTGGGATCTGAAAAGTTCTCCCTACACGCCACGACGCTAGCGTGTTAGTGTACTTTCCGGTTCACACGCGGGCGGTTGCCCGGGCGCGCAGGCGTTGTGTCGGGCGCGCCGAAAGGGCGCTGTACGCGCAGGGGTTCATCCGGCTATGTGGTGGTGGCTGTCGGAAAAATGGTGGATTCTCGCGCCGGGAACGCATCGTCAGCAATGGGCGAGAATCGGCAAGGGCGGGAAGGTAAGAATTTACGATGCCCGTGGGCGCATCATTATCAAAACCCAGTACCCAAGCCGCTGGCAAGCCTACACTGCATTGCGTCGACGCGGGTTCCGCAGGTTTCGCAGGCGCGACGCAATCCGTCCGCCAGAACCACGCTGAACACCACCCCGTTGAAGTGCTGTACACGCCGGGCGACTCACCGCAACGCCGGCCTCACCCGGGATATTTCTCCGCTGAACGAAGAACTCCGCCATGACCACAGCCGTAACACAACTTTTCCGCTACCCCGTCAAGAGCCTGCAGGGCGAAGCGCATACAACCCTGGCGTTTGGCGAACGCGGCGCCGCGGGCGACCGCGCCTGGGCGGTGCGGGACGAAGTGCGCGGCGGCATTCGCGGCGCCAAGAAAATACCGTCATTGATGACGCTCGCGGCACGCTACACGGGTGAGGTTGCAGCGGAGGGTTCGAGCCCCGCGCTGATTACGGCAGCGGACGGCAGTACGCGCGAGACGGGCAGCACCGACATCAACGCCTGGCTCAGCGAACAACTCGAGCACCCGGTGACCCTGTGGCCGCTGCTGCCGGCCGACGCACTGGAACACTACCGCCGCGGCGCACCCGACAACGAAGACTTCGAACAGGAAATGCGCGACATGTTTGCGCGTACCGCCGACGAACCCCTGCCAGACCTCGAGATATTTTCGGAAGTCTTTGAATACGAATCGCCACCGGGCACCTACTTCGACGCCTTCCCGGTGCTGCTACTGACACAACAATCACTGGCGAGCATGGCGCGGCATCGCCCGCAGTCAGAGTTCCACGTGGACAGGTTCCGCCCGAATATCCTGCTCGATGCGTCCGACAGCGATCACCCGTTCCCGGAAAGCGAATGGCTGGGGGGCCGCATACAGATAGGTGAAGTGGTGCTCGAGCCGGTGGGCGAATGCCCGCGTTGCGCCATGACCACACACGCCTTTGGCGACCTGCCGAAAGACCCGGGGATCATGCGCGCCCTGGTGCAGGCCAATAACGGCAATATCGGCGTGTACGCCAAAGTGGTGCAGGCAGGAACCATCCATACCGGTGATTCGCTAACCTGGTCCCCAAACGGCTAGACAGCCAATTCATCGCTGATGCAGGTTTGCACCTCAACGGCGACATGCACCAGGCCGAGGGTCCGGGGCAGCCTGGCCTTGTACTGCGCCGGCGCCAGCGGTGCATGCGTCACCACAGCGATCTGGGCCGCGTATATCGCCGGGCCGATGGACCAGACATGCAGATCGGTCACCCGCGTATCACCGTCGTTTTCCAGCGCGTTTTGCACCTGTTCCAGCACGCGCCGGGGTGCCTGCCGGTCGAGCAATACCGCGCCGCTGGCACGCATCAAGCCGTAGGACCAGCGCGCGACGAGTAGCGCACCGACAATACCCACGACGGGATCCATCCAGATGAGCCCGAAATACTTGGCCGCGAGCAACGCCAGAATTGCCAGCACCGAAGTCAGGGCATCCGCAATGACGTGAAGGTAGGCCGAGCGAAGGTTATGGTCATGCGCATGCCCGTGATCCTTGTCATGCGCGTCCGCCGCGTGATGATGATGCTCGTGCCCGTGTCCCTTCGCGTCCAGAATAATCACGCTGACGCCATTCACAATCAGCCCGAGGATCGCCACGAAGATCGCCTGGTTGAATACAATCTCAACCGGGTTGAGCAGCCGCGCGATACTTTCAAAGGCCATGAACAACGCGAAGATCGCGAGCAATACCGCACCCGTAAAACCTCCGAGCGCGTTCACCTTGCCGGTGCCAAAGCTGTAGCTACGGTTGCGCGCGTTGCGGCGAGCATAGGCATAGGCAAAGGCGGTGATGCCCAGCGCCGCCGTGTGCGATGCCATATGCAGGCCGTCTGCCAGCAAAGCCATGGAGCCAAAGACAACGCCGGCGATCAGTTCGATCACCATCATAATCGCTGTTATGGCAATAACGAGAAGCGTTCTGCTTTCGCCGGGCCGGCGCTGATCCTGCGCAAAGGTATGCTCATGCTGGTAACGTTCAAGATCGTGTTTGTGCATGCTGTTTATTCACCTGGGAACCGGAAGTTTTACAAAGCCTTGTCATGGATCACTTGTTGCCGACCGCACAGGCCCTTAGGATAAACGATCCTTGCGGAGAGCTGATGATGGATCGAAAACTTCTGATCACCCTGCACCTGTATCTTGCCGCCTTCCTGGCGCCGGCTGTATTGCTGGTGGCCATTTCCGGAGGCCTGTACCTCGCGGGGGTGAAAGGCAATGTCGAGGAAACAAGTATCTATCGCGGCAGCGCGGTTACTCTCGACCCCGAAGCGTCCACACTGAAAGCCGATGTTGCGCGCGTACTGGCTGAGGCAGGCGTGCAGGATTACAGTTTCGAGTATGTGAAGGTCAGCGGCAACACCCTCACCACCCGCCCGACATCCAAACATCACTATATTCTAAAACTGCATGCCGACGCTGTGGAGGTTATCGCCGCGCGCCCCAGCCTGCAAAGCCGCATGATCGAACTGCACAAGGGGCATGGCCCCACACTGTTCAAAACCTATCAGAAAGCCTTCGCGATTGGTCTTGCCCTGATTCTTCTCAGCGGCCTCTGGCTGGGGATTACTGCCAAAAGACTGCGGCGCCCCACGCTGGTTACCGCGGGTATTGGGACACTGCTGTTCGCGCTGTTGATATTCTGATCCCGCCGCCGCTTTCCGCGTTGTTGAAGCCAGGCGGGATTGAGCGTTTGGCCATCCGGCGCTGACCGCGGGGCAGGAGACCAGGACCGCGGCTCGAGCTATTGTAAAGTCACCCTGACGTAGCGTTATACTATCTCGACATAAGCATAAAAAGTTCGAGGAAAGCATCACGATGTCTGACGCGGTAGGCTCCTCGGAGCTCAGTCACCTGCTGGACCTGCTTTACAGAGGCGTGGAGGAGTATGCCCTCTGGCAGGAATTCCTGGAGCGATTCAATGAACTCTGCGAGTCGCGCGATGCCTCCCTTATGATGGTCAATCCGGGGCTGGATACTGTGTTGTATATTCTTTACACGGATTCCCGGCCTGAAATCTCCTCCCAGTACATCGATGGATCACTCAGGGCTGCCGCCTTTATCAATGAAGTTCCCTGTCCGGTACCGTCCACTATCACAGAACTTATTTCCGAGGAGCGTTACCTCAATAGCGTGCTGTATCGGGAGTATTTCCAGCCTGTCGGTGTGCGACACATGCTGGTACAGGACATCAGGCGAACCGGAGATTTCGTGATGCGCCTGACGGTGAAGCGTTCTGATGACCAGCCACCATTCAGCGAGCGGGAAAAGCGTATTTTCGACCTCATAGTACCCCATCTGCGCAGGGCGCTGACTCTCAGATCGCATCACTACGAGAACCAGTACAGGCGGACGCTGTTCGAGGACACCATCAACCGCATGCAGGTCGGCTACATCCTGCTGGACAGTAAACGACGTATCGTCGAGCTCAATGAAGTTGCCCAGGCTTTTCTTGAGGACCGTGTAGGACTCGCATCCAGCCGTGGATTCCTTAGGCTCGCGGATGATGCCCGAAGCGAAGAGTTCGACTCCCTGCTTGCGGCACTGATCAACGAGGAGGACACGTGTTTGCCCGTCGACCGCACACTGGGATGCCGTATCGACAATGAGCTCGGCGAGCCCCTGCTGAACTTGGCGATGCGGCCCATACGGAAAATACAGCAGATCGTACACGGACCGGTGGTTCTCCTCTATCTGTGCGATTTCAGCCCGGAACCTCGCCTTATTGAGGCTGATCTGCTGCGCGAAATCTTCGGCTTCACCCGTAGCGAAGCAAAGCTGGCCGCACTGCTGGCGATGGGAGAGAGCTCCGCGGACGCAGCCGAAAAGCTATACGTTTCGATCAACACCGTGAGAACCCACCTGCGGGGTATCTACCAGAAGGTGGGCACGCACAAGCAATACAAGCTGGTCTCCATCCTCAACCGAAGCGTCGCCAGATTTCTTTGACATAACCCCCACGCCTCGCGTCCAGCATCGACAGACCGCGAGTCAATATCATCAAAAGTAATGAAGACGGTCGCATCGCGCGCGACAAGAATAGGCTGTATCCCAGTTTTCTTCACGTGGAGGCAGCACATGATTCAATTCCTGAAAGTGATCGATATCGCGGTCAAACTCGAGAACCTCGACAAAGCAACCCGGACGTGGGAGAAGCTCCTACAGGTAGAACATATACCGATGAAGGAGGAGTACAACCCCGATGGCGGAGTGCGGGCAAATCACCTACCGCTGCCTGCGGGCGAGCTGGCCTGCCACGCCATTGGCCTGATGGCCCCTAAAGACGATGGCAGCGCCGGCGGGCAAGTGCTGCGGGAGCATATAGAGCGATACGGCGAAAGCGTCTACCTCCTGGGCTTTATGGTGGATGACGTCCACAAAACGCAGCAGGAACTCATTGAGAAGGGCTTCGAATTCCGGTGGCCCGAACCCACTCGCTATGCAGCCGGAATCCACAACATTACCAAGCCCCATGAAGGTCTTCAGGGGTTGAGCATACAGATCGCCTGTCACGACAAGGGCGCGCTGGACCGCTGGCGTGACGGAGAGTAACGGGGCTTCCAGAGGAAATCACTTATGAGACACCTTCAGTTCATCAAGACCATCGATGTCGCGGTCCGTGACAAGGCTTCGCTTGATTTTTCAGTTGCGACTTGGGAAAAGCTACTCGGCGCTGACGCCATCGAGATGAAGCCTGAGTACAGTCCGGCCGGCGGCGTTTCGGCCTTCCACGTGCCAATGCCCACGGGCGAACTGGCTTGTCACTCCATCGGAGTGTTCCTGCCGACGAATGATGAGGACGTCAATCCCGTGGGCGGCAGTAATCTCAAGGACTTCATGGAAAAACATGGCGAATCGACATTCCTGCTGTCGTTCATGGTGGAAAATGTTGAGGAAGCCCAAACCTACTTCGAAGGACTCGGCTTCAAGTTTTTCTACGATGAGCCTGTGCGCTACGCCGCGGGGGCACACAACTTCATGCAGGGTCCCGAAGAACTGCAGGATCTCTGGATCCACATCTGCCGCCATGACGAGGGCGGACTCGAGAGGTGGCTGAAGGGAGAAGAAGAAAGCGGCCCTTATGCCGGGCAGAAGATGGGCAAGAAGGCTCGCGACTACAGCTGAGGTCGCATCATGCATAGGCCCGCAGTGACGAATGATTGATCTGGGGATCGACGGCTGTGTCGCTCTGGTCACCGGTGCCGCTTCCGGTATCGGCCGGGCGACCGCCATCGAGCTTGCGCAGCATGGCGCGAGCCTGGCCCTCGCCGACAGGAACGAAGCGGGGCTTCATCACACTGTGGGACTTCTTCCTGACGGATCCAGCTCCGGACACCATGTGTTCGTCTATGACGCCGAGCAGCCAGATTCCTGCCGGGCGCTCGTCGAGAACGTGATCAGGCATTTCGCTGGCCTGCATGTGGTGTGCAACATCGCCGGTATCGCAGGCTCCTGGCGCGCGCACGAGATGCCGCAAGATGCCTGGCAGCGCATGATCGCCATCAACCTCACCAGCACGTTTGTCATCTGCCAGGCGGCAATCCCATACATGCAACAAGGCGGTGTGATCGTCAACGTCGCGTCTGCCTCGGGTCTGATGGGACAGGCCTACCACGCTGGGTACTGCGCGAGCAAAGCCGGCGTCATCGGATTGAGTAAATCCCTTGCGGTGGAGTATGCAGAGCAGGACATCAGGGTCAACGCGGTCTGCCCGGGCGGCACGACGACGCCGCTGCTGGAGAACTACGGCTTCCCCGAAGGTTACAACGAATCCCTGATCTCGCGGCTTATGCCCAAGCTGCCCCAGGCGGAACCCTGCGAGATCGCAGGCCTGATCCTGTTTCTTTGTAGTCCCGCCGGGCGATACTTCACTGGCGCAGCGATCTCAATGGACGGGGGACAGACCGCGGGCTGAACCCCTGGTCTAGCGCAGGTGCAGGTGGGCTCAACCTCTTGGTCTAGCGCAAGTCTGCGATGACTTCGTCCGCGAAGCGTGCAATCGCATCAACCTTGGCCACTACAGGAGGATTGATTTCCCCGCAGTACGACAACCACGGCATTAGCGTTACCGTGTCGATCCCCATATCAAACATCGACCGGTAACCGCTGGCACCCACGGCATCCGTGCAACCGAAGGCAAATCGGCGGAATGGTTGTGACTGGGTGCCCTCGGCAACGCGACACTTCTCCAGTGCCCCCACCAGCTCTTCCAGCTCCGCGAGAGAATGCAGATCAGCGATCCACCCATCGTGCCGGGCAGCCCGCTTCAGCGCGGGCGAGGAGAAGCCACCCACATATATCGGAATATCTGCATACGGCCGCGGCAACATACGCATCGGCGCGAGCGTGTAATGCTCACCTTGGAAGCGCACGTACTCTCCTGTCCAGAGCGCTTGCATGATGTGCAGCATCTCGTCCGCACGCTTGCCCCGTCTCGCGAAGTCCTGGCCTGCGGCCTCGAATTCCTCCGGCATCCAACCCATTCCGATGCCAAGGCCGATCCGGCCGTGACTGTAGATGCTTGCAGTGGAAAGGATCTTTGCCACCTGCACAGGATTCCTCGCCGGCAGTACGAACACGTTGGTGAGGAATTCCAGAGTACGGGTGACTCCCGCCATCGCAGTGATAGCGATCCACGGGTCGGGGAAGTCATCCTCATCACCAAACCGCGGAACACCGTCTTCGGTATAGGGATAAGGCACCGAAAAGGACTTGGGGAAAATCAGGTGGTCGGCAACGGAGACGGCGCTGAAACCGTTGCTCTCTGCCGCCCGTGCCAGGGTAATGTAGTCTTCCGGGGAAGAAAACGCGATAGAAAGACAGAACTTGCGCAAGGGGCTGCCTCCGGCGGGTTTGAATCTAGGATACGGCTGGCAAAAAAGGGAACGCCGGCGGGGTTACCCGCGGGCGTTCCAAGGTCGCCCGCTAGAATTCCTTCAGTAGTTGAAGAGAGTAGGTACGAGGTGTCTGGATGGCACCGATCACCAGCTCGCCCACGAGATTCGTGGGCTGGCGATGCACGATCGCGTCCTCATCCGTAATGTTGTCGACCCGTGCTGCCACAGTCCAGCCGTTCGCGGAACTCAGCAGAGCGACCCTGGCGAAAACACTGTGCATGTCCTCCGCGTAAAAGTCGTCAGAGGCGGACACCGAGAATTCGTCCGTGTAGGTGGCGCCCAGGGTGGTCTCCAGGGAAAGGGCATTCCCCAGCGGCCGGTTGTAGTCGAAGATCAGCGTCGCCTGATTGTCGGGCGCTCGCTGCAGCGGTTTACCGCTCAAATCCTGCGTACAGCCACTGCCCACGTTGGGATCGAACACCGAACAGGGCGCCGTGTCGAAATCATCGTACTCGGCGTCGAGGTAGGTGTAGGCAAAATAGGCGGTCAATCCATCAGTCAGGCGCCATGTCGACTCCAGCTCCACGCCCTGGGACGTGGCGTTGGCAGCGTTCTGGAAGCTGAAGGTTCCGGTTTCGTTGACTGCGGCCAGTTGCAGATCGTCGAACTCGGTACGAAACACGGCGAGGTTGAGCTGTGCTGCCCCGTCCAATAATCCGAGCTTCGCGCCCAGCTCATAACTGATTGCCTTTTCACTGTCGAACTCGGTCACTCCAGTGGGACCGGTGGGTACGACCGCGTCCAGATTGTATCCGCCCCCCTTGAAACCCGTGGACACCGCTGCGTAATACATCGAGTCGCCGCTGAAATACTGCAATTTGACACTGGGAGTGACGGCATCCTCGTTACGGCTGTCATCGAACTCGCCGTCCGGGAGCTGAATATAACCGTATGCCAGCCCGACCGTATCGGCGACCGCGGTATAAAAGTCGTCGGAAAGATCGCTCACCGGGAAACCAGGCGCCAGCGATCCCGCATCAAGGCCGCCAGGGTAGAGGGCAGCGGCGGCCTGAACGGCGGGATCCGAGCTGATCTGTGTCATGTAGTTGTCGATCCATGCATAGGAGCTCAGCGGGTCACCGCTGGAATTCCTGTTGATAAAGGGCTTCTTCGCTTCGAGCTCGTCGTAGTTGTATCGCACACCCGCGATCAGCTGCCAGCTGTCATTGAACTGGTAGCGGCCCTCGAAATAAAGGGACCAGATATCACGTTCCAGCTCCTGCACCCCTGGACCGAGATCCACCGTCAAGTGGGCTCCACTGATCAGGGCGTCCTGGATCGCGCGAATTCCCGGCTGCGCGGCATCCACACTGCCGGGCGCCATGACCTGATAGGGAGCGAGCAGCGTGGGAACAACCAGCGAGTCCGAGATTCCGCCGTTGGCATCGAAATCAAGCGCCGCCGGGCCCCAGCGCTCGATCTGGTTGTTCTCGATGTAGGCACCGGCGATAAAGGAGAATGGACCGTCGGTGGGAGAGCGGATCTGGATCTCCTGCGACAAGGTCTCGTATTCCTGGTTATTCCAGGTGGGCAGGGACCCCAACATCAGAAAGTCCGAATCGATACGGCGAACATTGGTGTAGTCAACCCAGTTGGTCGTCGCGGTGAGGTCGTACCCGGAAGCGAAAGTGTAAGTGAATTTCAGCAGGCCAAGATCGCCTTCCTGCCCCTGGCCTTTGGTGTCCCGATCGAGAATCGTGCCCGCCACGAAGTCCGCCGGCCCGACGGCCTGGTTCCTGTCGGCCCGGGTTTCCAATTGTTCGGGAGGCAATAGCTGGAACCTGCGAGTCTGGAAGATCGACGGGTCGAGCACCTCCACCAACTGATAGAGTGTACCCACGTTCTGGTGGTCGATATTCTCGTATTTCATGTCGACGCTCAGTGCTTCCGTGGCCTCCCAGCGCAAACGAAGCCGGAAGTTCTCGTCCTCTATGCCGCCACCATCCGGACCCGCCGAGTTGTCCATCCAACCATCGCTTTCCGCTTTCAGGGCAGATACACGCCCGTAAAGACCCTCGGCCAACTGCCCGGAAACCGCCAGTTCCCCGCGGTAGAGGCCGTAGTTTCCCGCCTCGAGCTTGACATAGCCTTCGAATTCCTCGGTGGGCTGGGCGGTGGTTATCTGCAGTACGCCGCCGAGCGCGTTCTTACCGAACAGAGTACCCTGAGGGCCGCGCAGAATCTCGATGCGGTCAAGATCATAGAAGCCGGATGCGATCAGACGATTGTTACTGATAAACGCGCCGTCGATCAGCGTAACGATCGGGCTTTCGATGATGTCGGAGCCAGTTCCGGCAAAACCACGAATGGCGACCTTGGTAACCGACTCCGCGCCCCCCACATGGAATCCCGGCGTGAATGTGGCAAGATCGTTCAGATTGTTGATCCCGCGAACTTCGAGATCCTCCCTCGTAGTCACCGACACAGAAATGGGCACATCCTGCAGACTCTCGGTGCGCTTCTGCGCAGTCACCAGAACCTCTTCGAGTTTCCGATCCGAAGCATCCTGCGCCAGTGCGACGCCGGACGCCAGTGCGATGACTGCGGAACAGCTGTGAACAGACCAATTGCGTGACTTCATATTATTTTCTCCCAGCTCAGGTGGAATAGGCACGAATCAAGCTTTGTTCGAAAAGCATCTTCTACGATCCGGGGCGGCGTCTGCCTCACCATAATTGATGAATTCGCACTATCCCTTTTCAGAACGACTGAGGACGCAGCGTGGCGTCGTGTCCGCCATCGACAAATAGTACGGATCCACATACATAGCTCGCTTCCCGACGCAGCAGAAAGCAGATCGCTGCGGAGATATCATTGGGCTTGCCTTCGAACCCAACCGGGATGGTGGTGATGAATTGCTCGATCATGGGGCCGTACTCCGGATTTTTCCTGCCCGCATCGGTCAGTGCGGTCCTGGTAAAACCCGGGGCGACCGCGTTCAGCCGGACGCCTTCACTCGCGTATTCCCGCACATGCCCACGCATCCAGGTAGCCACACAAAATTTCGAGGTGGCGTAGGCAGACTGGCCGTCGATAGTCGCACTGTAGGCGCGCGCAGCGTGTTCATCGAGCGATTCCAGCAGAGCGGTAAGTTGCTGGTCCTTCTCATAGACGGCCGTATTGGATGAAACGAGCACAGCCGCGCCCTTGCGCTGCGCAAGACGACCCCGGATGCCCTGCAGCAGTTCAATCGTGCCAAAATAATTCAGGCTGGCTATGTCCTCGACGGGCTGAAAGTGCGGCCCTACACCCGCACAAGATACGAAGCCGTCGAGACCTCCCTCCACTGACTCCTCCAGCTTCAAGATAGCCGCGGCTCTGCCCTCGGGGGTGGCCAGGTCGGCGTTGATATCGCCTCCCTGGATATCCACCACTACGACAGTGTGACCCTCTCCCCGCAACGTGTCCACGACGGCGCCACCAATACCCGCCGCGCCGCCCGTCACCACATACTTGCCCATGTGCAATCCCCCAAGGATTCTTCGGATAGATTATCGATCGCACCGAGGCACACATACCTCATCAAAAACTATGAATTCTCAGTTCGCTCAAACCGTTTTCCCCAATTTCATTGAATGTGATGAGGTGATTAAATGTTTCTCGATTAGACTTTGTAATTATCATCCTGACTTCGGAGCGGCCGCGTATGCGTTCTCCCTGGCCTAGAGTTCAATTCGATTTCTCCGGCTTAACCGTGCTGGTCACCGGGGGCACTGCAGGTATCGGGTCTGGCATCGCGGCGGCTTTTCACGATGCAGGCGCCACCGTCGTCATCACGGGCACGCGGGAGAGTCCTGATCGCTATCCGGACGATCTTTCGAACTATCGCTACCTCCGGTACCGCGCTGACCAGCGCGGTGATATCGACCAAATCGGTTCGTCCCTGTCTTCGCTCGACGTGCTTGTCAACAATGCCGGAGGCACCGGAAAACAACCCGAGGATTTCACTGCGTCGCTGCATAACAATCTCATCGGAACGTACTATCTATCTGACCGGCTGCACCCGCTGCTCGCCAGATCCGGGCTGGAGGGCGGAGCCAGTATCGTCAATGTCAGCTCGTTTTACTCCGTTTTCGCCTCCGTCTACTACCCGGGTTACGGCGCAGCCAAGGCCGGCCTGATCAACCTGACAAAAACACACGCAGCCAACTGGGCGCGCATCGGGATCAGGGTCAACAGCCTCATTGTTGGCTCGGTCGAGAGCCGCATGACCGCCGACTACGTCACCGAAGAGGAGGTCACTGCGAAGCTGATGGAGCGAACCCCGATCGCGCGCTGGGGTACCCCTGCAGACGTCGCTGGCGCCGCACTGTTCCTCTCCTCGCCCGCGGCAGCCTATATCACCGGCGAATCGGTGGCGGTCGATGGCGGTTACTGCGCCATTGACAGGGATTGGGGAACCATGGCGGACGTAAGCCGAGAATAACCTCCAAACTGGCACCAAAGGAGCACCGCGAAATTATGACGGACATCGATGTCACTCCAGTTCAACTATGTGAAATAGAGGCAATCAAATCTCTGAAGCACCGCTACATTCGCGCGATGATCACCGCTGACTGGGGACTCTTTGAGGACTGCCTCACGGCTGACGTGAAGACCAGCTACTCCGACGGCGCCTACACGTTCTCCGATCGGGAGCAAGTCGTTGCCTTCCTGCGCAGCACACATGATCCGGCAGGGACGAGCGCACTCGGCTACTGGCATGTCACCATGCCAGAAATCACTCTGGCCGGTGACGAAGAAGCCAGCGGTATCTGGGCCATGTATCACTTCTTTCTCGACCGCGCCGGCAACCGCCAACTCGAGATGTTCGCCTATTACCATGACAGATACCGGCGCGAAAACGGCCGTTGGAAAATCTGCGAAACGGGTTACACCCGTGTGATAGAGCAAGAGCTGGATCGCAACACCGTACCGGGCTACCAGGTGCTTGTGCCGTGAGAGCGAAGCTTGGCACAGAGGTATTCTCCCTGGCCCATTCCGAAGGCGAACGATGACAGAGATCAGCCTGTCACTGTATGGCCTGGACAGGTTGTGCGGCAACCACATGGAGCCGGTAATGGACATCGTCCGGCTGATCGACGCTTCCACGGTGGACACCCTGATCGTGACGGATCACGTGGTCATGGGAGAGCACACGGAAGCCTACCCCTACGGTGACTTTCCCACACCGCCCGACACCGACTGGTGGGAACCGATAACCCTGCTGGCGCACATCGCCGCGATCACGCGAAGGGTCCAGCTGGGCACAGGGATACTGATCGCGCCGCTGCGACCCGCGGGCTTGCTGGCCAAGCAGTGCACGACCCTCGATCAACTGTCCGGGGGAAGACTGGTACTGGGCGTTGGCTCGGGCTGGCAGCGGGAAGAGTTTGAGGCCTGCAATGTGTCGTTCGACGGAAGGTTTCAGGTGTTGCGTGAACAGATGCGCGCCTGCCGCGCCTTGTGGAGCCAGGTGCCGGCCTCGCACCACTCGGAGCTCCTTGGTTTCGACAGGATCTACTGCCGACCTGGCCCCTACCTGGAGCGGCGCATACCGCTCTGGTTCGGCCTCAAGGTCACCCCGCGTAACGCCGCATTTATCGCCGAGGTTGGAGACGGCTGGCTGCCGATCATCAATACGCCGGAACAGGAGTTGGAGCGTTCGATCGGCCTGCTGCGTCGCAGCTACGAAGAATTCGGCCGCGACCCATCGACGCTGCGGGTAAAAGTGAGCATGATTCCCCACTGGCGCGATGATGAGACGCCCGACCTACCCGCTACGCTGGACAGCATGCGCCTTCTGCAGGCCCGCGGCGTGACAGACTTCGAGTTCAACTCGTCGTTTTTCGTGCGGGCGCCCGACGATGTACCGGCGCTCCTTGCCTGGCTGGACGAACTACGCAGCGCCGTAAATGCCTGAAGCAACGCTCAGGCGCCAAGATGCACCTCGATCCAGCCCGCGATCTGCCTGTACACCGCCAGCATGACCTCACGCGATTCCGCCGGCGTGGCGCCCTGCGGACGGAACGTACCATGCCAGGTCGCGCGGCAGCCCGTATCGCCATCTTCAGCCAGACTTACCTGGGCGCGATAATCCGCGATCGGGTACGGCAGCTCGCCGCTGACGGTATAACCGTAACAGTGTTCGCCGGGCCTGCTGAAAGCAAGTTCCTCTTGCACGACACCGACCTCCGGTAGATGGATCGTCCTCACCATCCCGACACCCTCACCCTGGACCGTCACCCGGAGATCACCGGGGATCCAGCCCAGATTGCCGAAATCCTCCAGCAGGTGCCACACCGCGTCGAGTGGTAAATCAAAGCGGTGGCTGTAGATGGCGTGTACTGTCGCACCGTCCGTCATCGCAGGTGGGCCGGAATCCAGCCACCCTCGATTCGGTAGTCGGTGATCACCTCGATTAGCTGCCCGTCCGGATCCCGGATATAGGTGCCGTGGCTGAAGGCCGCGCGGGCGCCAGTCAACTCGGGGAGAATTGTTTCTTCCAGTACCGTTCCGCCAAACTGCACGACGCGCCTGCGTACTTCCGCCACGTCTTCCACGCGCATATTTAAATGCGTGAGCCCTGGCTCGTTGAGAGCCCGCTCCCGAAAAGGCTTCATGCCGGGATCGAGGTTTTGCATCAGCTCCAGTGTGAAGCCACTCTTTACCAGCATCATGACCCTGACACGACAGGGTAGCGGGAGCCGCATAAGCGTTGCCGTGTCCTCCCCCTCCACGTCGATCGTGGTATCGTGCTCGAAGCCAAACACTTCCTCGTAAAACCGCCGGGACCGCTCGAGGTCGGTCACCGACAGACCGACATGACTCCAGTGAATGTCCACTTCAGCCTCCTAATGCGGCAGATAGTCGCCGCCGTTCACATCCAGGTTGGCACCTGTCACCGCGCTCGCATAGTCGGATGCCATGAAAAGCGCCGCGCCCGCGCACTCCTCGTCCGTGGGAATTCTACGCAACGAGATTCGCTGCGCAATTTCGGCCTCTACATCCTTCCGGGAAATCCCGCGCTCTGCTGCCTGGTGGTCCAGAAAAGCAACAACATTGGGCCCATGCATCCAGCCCATGAACAAGGAGTTCACCCTTATGCCGTACTGCCCCAATTCCAGGGCAAGATGCGAGGAAGCACTTCCGAGAGCGGCCTTGGACGCCGCATAGCCCGCGTTGTACATCATGGGTTTGTGCACCACCATCGTGTTGATCATGACGATGGAACCCGAACCCTGTGCCTTCATCTTGGGGACCACGCATTGCGTGATGTGCATACTGCCGATCAGGTTGGTATTAACCGTATCCAGCCAATCGTCCATGTCGGCATGCTCTATGGGACCCATGCTACCACCGCTGTAGGCGTTGTTGATCAGCACATCGACGCGACCGAACTCGTCGACGGTTTGTTGCGCAAGCCGCTCGCACTGGCCGCGGTCACGTATGTCGGTTTGCACCATCAGCAGACGGGCGGCGGGAGCTATTTCCATAACATGTTCTCGCGCTTCCTCAAGCCCTTTCTGCCCGCGGGCAGCCAGCACCACCGCGGCACCCTCCGCCGCCGACCGCGCCGCCAGGTGTTGCCCGAGCCCCGGCCCGATCCCAGAAACTATGACGACCTTATCTTCAAGCAGCATGTTCTCTCTCCCTGTGCTTTATGGGTAATGGCCTAGACGGTACGTCCAGCCTCGAATCCCTCTAGCATGGCGCCGGGGATATAGCCGATTTCATTACAGTCCCCCGCCAGGCTAACCTCAAAGCCTGCGCTGCGAATCTGCTCTGCGAGCTGCGAGCGGGCGGTTACGCCAACACACAGGATCACTGTGTCGACGGGGATCGTCCGCTCCTGACCGCCGTTGACGGAGTGCGTGAGGCGTCCCTCGGCGATCCTCAGAACCTCGGTATTCCCGATCAGTGTGACCCCGAGTGCTCGAATGTCGTGGAGATTGCGCCATCGGCGAACGAGCGAGAGCTCTTTGCCGAATACCGACCCGGACTCCAGGATAGTAACGTTGCGCCCGCGCAGCGCCAGGAATTCCGCGAGTTCCACGGCAACGAGACCGCCGCCGACCAGTACCACGTTCCGACCCAGTGGCATCCAGATGCGTGTGAAAAGCCGCAGAAAGCCACTGTTATTCGTCAGGCGGCTCCACCGCCCCAGACGCATCATGAGCCGAACCAGGGGCGCTGTCCGCTGCATCAGACGCGGGGTGACATTGCCGGTCATCATGTCGCGGATATCGTCGCCATCGAGCACATGGGGTAAATCCACTCCAGGAATTTGCGGCAGCTCCCGTCCGGCACCAGTGGCAACGATCACGGATTGCGCGGAAACCCGGCGCAGCATGTCTGGCGTTACCTCCTCGCCATGCCGCACAACTACTGACAGCTTGCGCAATTGCGCCGAAAGGTACTTCACCAGTGGACCATTCTCGGGATAGGAAACCGCCGAAAAGCCGGTGGTTCCACCGAGCCTTGCGTTTTTCTCGTAAAGCGTGACGCTATGTCCCCGCGTAGCGGCCACACGCGCAGCCTCCATCCCCGCCGGCCCGCCACCAACGACCACCACCCGCTTCGGCTCTTCGGTGCTTGTTACTGCCACCGCGTGCTCGTTGCCGGTGAGCGGGTTCACTGCGCAGCAGATACTCTCGCGCCGAAAGATCCTCGAAATACAGGTGTAGCAGTAGATACAGGGGCGGATGTCCTGGTGACGGCCTTCCTTAAGTTTGTTTGGAAGCTCTGGATCCGCCAGCAGTTTGCGTGCCATTGCGACAAAATCGATACTGCCCGACTCAATTAAAGCGCTCGCCCTTTCCGGTTCCAGGCGTCCCACACCAATCACGGGGATTTCCAGCGCAGACTTGATCCTGGCGGCGTAGGGAATGAACTTTTCCGGCGTGTGAGTGGCGTGGGCTGTGGAATAGCTGAGGCCCCGGCTGGCATCCGCGTAGGCAGAGCAGTGGATGGCATCCGCACCGGCTTCCTGAGCAAGTCTCGCGGTCACGCAGGCGTCTTCCACGGAAATACCGCCCAGGGTGAGAAATTCCGTAGAGTCCAGGCGACACCAGACTGGATAGTCCCGCCCCACTCTCTCCTTGATAGCCTGGATGATTTCCACCAGCAACCGTGAACGGTTCTCGATGCTACCCCCATACCCGTCGCTCCGGCGGTTCACCGAAGGATTGAGAAAATTGGACACGAGATAGCCATGCCCGGCGTGTATCTCCACGCCGTCTATTCCGGCCTGTCGCGCACGTTCCGCAGCGGATGCGAAGCGTGCAATAACCCATTCGATGTCACTTGCCTCCGCGACGCGGTAGGAAACAGACGCGCCGGCCCGCAGGTAGGGCTCTGACATGAGTGCTATTTCCTCGGGCAGGCAATCCGCCCCCATATCAGCATCCTTTGGCGCCGGTTCGGAAGGGCATAACAGGGGACGACCGTCTCCGCAGTCGTCCACCGCGCCAAGGCCCGCATGCTGGAGTTGCAGCGCAACGCGGCAGTCGTGCTTGTGAACGCGGCGCGCGAGCGCCTGCAATCCGGGAATAAAATGGTCTTCGGAGACCGCAACATGCCTTGGATTCGCCGCCCCCGAAGGCCAGGCCACCGCCACCGAGCCCAGCGTAACCATGGCCGCTCCTCCAGCGGCCCGCGCCTCGTAGTAGGCCTGAATACGATCGCCGCAAAAACCGCCCTCGTCCGCCAGATTGGACCCCATGGGGCTCATGATGATCCGGTTGCGCAGCGTCATCTCGCCGATCCGACCGGGCTGGAACAGACTTTCAACACGCCGCCGCATGTTCTCTCCTCTCATCGGTGATACCTCACATGATGGAGAAGCTCGATGCCGGCATCCTCATTCAATTAAATGAATTTTTGTGCGCCGGAGCCGGCGCGAGAAGCACCCGCGACCGGGAAAGACTGGAACGTGAGTTGAGCACAGAACAACCCGCTGGAAGCTCTAGTTTTGAATTGTCCACTTGACGGGGACAATTACAGCGTCAGTCCCGAGGCCTTTGAGGCTGCCTCATTTTGAGGCTCCGTAGTGTCAACAATAGCGGGGGAAGTCCAATCATAGCCCGGAAGTGTCTACTGTAGTGGGGGAAGTCCAATGGACAGATATTTCTGTCCACTAAAGTGGTTACAGATCAGCGGCGGTACTCCGTCCGTAACCCTGACTTTTTACATGCTGCCGGAACGCCATGATTGCAATTCACTTGCCTCAGGATCAGGAATGGGTTCCCAGCTTACAACCTCTCCTTCCTGAATGTGGATAGTCTCACCTGATTCAATGCTGCTCATGAAAGCAATTACAGTGTTTTCGTCTACCGACCGGCCGTCCAGATCAAGTTCATGTGTGGGTCTATAACAAATTCCTCCCACATGCTCCCAAAGAGTTCTGTTAATGTTTTCTGTATAAAATGCCCCTAGGGGGTAAGCGCCATCTTGGGATCTCGCTCCATAAATGCGGCGAATAGCTTCCGTAAGCGCATATATGACATTCCGTCTCCGTCGAAAATGTTGCTCCGGTCTGAACGGCACTATTTCTCTCCCTGAGATTCGAGCAATGCTCTAGCCTGCATGTAACGCCCTTCTTAATGGGGCGGCTGCGAAGCAGGCGTCCCAGCCCGTAGGGCGATATTCAAGGGCTTGTTAGGTGACAAAACCTTCACAGGGTTGGCCACAGGGCATCTATAACTTTCGCATTTTGTTGCAATGCATCCATAGTTTTTGCTCTACGCTTCTTAAAAGAAATTTCAATATTCTTGGCTAAATCTAAATAGATAAAATTTCGAAGAGGCAATTGTTGTCTATTCTGCTCTAAAACCCAATGAGCAATTTCCAATGTATATCTTGCTATTTCTTCATCAATTGGATGAGTTCGGCAATTAACATATACAACGATTGATTGCTTGTTATCCACAAGCCTTAAATCCGGAGATAATTTAAGCTCTACCGAACCTAAAGAGGCGTAAATTTTTGGTGATTTAGCTAGCTGAAAAGGCATTTTGCTAAATGCTGATTTTTCGAAGGCTTTCAAAACTCGAAAATTATTCTCTCGTCTCGACTCTTGTGAAAGTGATTGAATTTTACTTTTTGCTTCAAAAAGTGACGATTTTGACTTGCCCGACTTAAAGTATGCTCTTATTCCGCTCAATGCGGTGGCGTAGTATGGAGTTCGAAATACCTGTTGCCCACTTTTTGGGTACTTTTGCTCCGTAAGAATACGTACCTGAGAATAGGCAGGCACACGAAGTAATTCTGCTGCAGATTTTACCGAGATTTTTGGCATTTCACTTTCCTCGATTCACCTAACGCCCTTTTTAAGGGTGTGACGCCAAAGTCGGAGTTCCCGCCCCAAGCACGTTATTCAGGGGACTGTTAAGTCGCATATTCTCTATGTCGAGATTTTTACAATTCCAAAACCAATAAGTTCCCTTATTACTTCCATTGACTGGGCAGCAAGTTGATCTTTGTCGAATGAAATATACCCAAGATCCTTAAAATTAGTAGGAAACTCCACGGTATCTTCTTTCAGAATTACTACTCTATTACCATACAAATAACCCGCAGCACCTAACTCATAAACGACATTTTCGCTAGGCCTCCAGATGGTTTCGCCGTCTTTAGTTTGAAATTCCTCATCAGCTGTGAAAATCAAAATCGCGCAATTACAATCTTGCATTATGGTTCGTACTTTTTCGCCGATGGGTCGACCGAGATTGGGTTCTTCGACTGCTACTTTGTAGGGAATTTTGAACTGATCAAGAATTCTTTTTAGCTGTTCTAGAGGCTTTTTATTTTTTCCGTGTGCTACAAAAATTGCCTGACCTAGTTCTTTGCTCCCTACTTTATTTGAGGAGTCAACACTTGAATCACTTGGTGGCTTTGCGGGAGGATCATCATCTTCTACTTCATCTTCAGATTCTTCATGAGTGGTAATCTTGCCATCAACGAACGACGATAATGCCGATTTATCGAATTCAAAACGTGTTGGCGATCCTCGACGGCCTATAACGAGCTCGCCCAAACCCGCACCAGCAGCGACTTGAAAGAAACAAACTGCTTGGTCGTTTAGTATCTTGTCGTTCTCCGAAACCTCACTAAGAAAATGATCATGCCAATGAGCTGCCACATCAAGTGCTGAAAGTGACTCCTCGCTACGGTGAGCCGCTCTTTCAATTATCGCTCGATATGGATTAATTCCCAGAATTACTGAGGCTAAGACATGATGCTGTTTAGCACCTTGATCGCGAACTGCCTCACGACCTTTTGTAGTAAGTTTCAATCTTTCTTGATTTTCGATAAGTCCCCAAAACTTTAATGCTGAAAGTTTACGACCATCCAAAACCTTTGAGTCGAGGACTGCCTTTGCTTCCTTCAAATCTGCACCGGTAGGCTTTTTTGCAAGGTAGCCGCAGACAGCCTGGATGTCTTCAACTGTTGTACGAATAGGTAGCGCCATATCTGCCTCCATAAATATGAGGCATATAATAAGGCGCGGAAATAAGAGCGTCAACTAAAAATGTTGATTTCTTAGCGGATGCTAATTCTTGTCACCTAACGTATGGAGAGACAGGGCGCCGCGTCTTCATGCGGTGTCCCTGTCCTCGATTTGTTAATTGCTACCCACAAATAGGATCTATACCAGCCCATGCAGATAGAGTGGCTCAATAGCGTAAAGAGCGCTAGTCGGGAATATTGAAATCTGAGACTCGGAAGAGGGTGCGGCCTGTGTGTAGCGCCGGGATGTTGATTGAAAAGGCTCTGCTTTGAGCCCCAACATCTCGTCCGTAAAACGAGTTTTGCGAGCGAGATGTTGGGGCTCAAAGTAGCAGAAAAATGTTTTTCCTTCGACATCCCTTCCAGTCACCTTTGTTTTTATTTAAACAATCAAATACGACCGATGTAATGACTTGCTCCAACATGCCTTCTACAATTTCAAGAGGGATTTCATTGGGTGGCTATTAACGCCTGTGGCAGCGGCGGCCAGCCAGGCGCGAAGCGGCTGGTTGGGCGTCCGGCCCCGAAGGGGCGTACTGCCCGCACTTGTTATGAGTCGATATTTTCATTTTTACAACTGCCGTTGACAAACCCAAGCGCGGTCCCTGCGGAGCCAAAACCTTCCCAAAAACCGAGTACTATGAACATGGCTGCAAATCCGGTTTTATACGTCGGATACCACAGGTAAAATGCGAGACACGAAGCCATAACCAAAATAATACGAAATGAAAAACTACGTGTGACGGCCACATCAGACTTACACGAGTCACATTCATAAGTTCCTACTCGCGAAACTACTCTCTTCAGGTTCGACATCGCTTGCCCGCCACAGTAGGGGCAAACGTTCCCAATGCTCAAGTGCTAAGACTCATAACGCCTACGGCAGCGGACGCGCGGTAGCGCGGTCCGGCGACCGAAGGGAGCGTACTGGCCGTACTTGTTACGTGTTGATGCACTCAGCACTTCCATGCTCCCCGTCAAACTCCCAAAGCTCGACACCCGCTGGAACCAAATGAGAGTACATGCGCAGATAATATCGTGCCAAAGATTCACCTCGCTTGGCGCAATGGTCTTTCAATACAAACATTATCTTGCGGTACTCATTTGGTGACGCTAGGAAGTAATACATTGCCTCATTCCATACCGTAACTTTTGCACTCGGAACATTACCGCCGGATGTCCATCGGTGTGACTTGCACTCAACAATAATTTTGCCCTCTTCACTCCCCAGGTCAAAGGCATGTAGCTTCGCTTCGCCTCCTACACCAACAGGTACTTTCAAGTTGGGTTCCAACTCAAGCCCTTGAGACGCAAAAAAATTTCTCGCTACATTTTCGAAATCGCGCCCAACTTGCGCGTTTGATATCGATCCTATCCGTTGAAATGGCTTGTTCATACTCGATGCCTAGACACGTAACGCTTCAAGCACTGGCGGCGAAACCGCGCTGCGGTTTTGACGTCCATGTGGCTTGATTTGTTATGTGAACTATTCATCTGCAGGGGTGGCTTTCGAGACTTTCACTGTATAGCTTATACCTTTCGGAAGATTACTAACCAGAATATCGCATTCAACGTCAAAGAAGTCTGTGTTCTCCTCCATAAACAGGTACTCCGAACATTCAAGCACGAATTCGCTATCCTGGAAGACTCTGACTAAAACAGTAACATCTTCATACTTCGTCCGATTTTCGAAACTCAGTCGGCCAGACACTGTGTAGTACTCGGCAAATCGTACCTCTCGATGTTCCGAGATCGATACATCTGTTGGGTCGAAAATCTCATATTCGTCGAAATCTTCTAGTGCATCTGGCCAGAATCCCCACAACAGATATAGGCTCGTTGCCACGCCGGCGACGAATCCAACACCCGCGGATAAACCGAGAAACACTCCCTTTAACATGAGTGACGCCCGGTCACATAACGCCAAAGGCAGCGGCGGTGAAACCGTCCGCTGCCCTTTCTAGTTATAGTGCTGACTAACCGGCCCTGGCGTGAAGAAAGCTGCCGGAGCGCACGCGAAGGCCAACCCTGAAAACGCGAGACGACTACGGCTGAGGCTAATGGCCGAGAGGAATCGGCGAACCAAGCTTTGAGGCTGATAAAGAGACCGCTTGTGCCGAAACTGGCGGGGTTAGCCATTACTGTGAACTCAGACGCTAGAGCAATACCCATAGAATAGCCCGTTCCTTGAGAGAGTCGAATCAGGCGCTATAACGCCAAAATAACCGGCGCGCTGTAAGCGCGTCCGGCGCCGAAGGCGCGTAGTTGATTGCCTTGTTAGAGCGCATAATCAATGCATGAAGCGCCGAACGAACGGAAAGAATGCCAATGCTAGACAGCATAAGGCCATAATAAACCATGGTCTCGCCAATAAATCGAAGCCTGCGAAACCAACAAATGGAAGTAAGAGCACAGAGCCAAGCATCCAAGAACCGAACGATAGAGCAAAGGAACCAAATACGTACTTAAGCCAATCACGTCCCGGCGAAGTTGGCAAACCAATCCAACTTCTTCGCTGTACTGAGACGAGCGCGACGACGACCAAAAAAATGCCGAACAGAATCAAAACCAGGAAATCGGTTAATGGCAGTTCTTGACGCGACGAGATAAACCAAGCCATCGTGATAAACGCAACTGCCATTGCCATGATAAGGAGATATCCACGACGGTTCATGGGCATAAGCGCTCTAACAGCTAATTATGCGGAACAGGCCAGATAACCCAATTCCGTGTATGTAATTTTTCATCGCTTCATTTAAGTCAAAAAGCCGACTCCCCACAAGCACTTGGCGCCAGGCTATGTTACCAACCGTAGATACACGGAATTCCGGCAAGACTCTTTGCAGCAATTAACACCATCGGTTTGGCGGCAGGAAATCGACAACTCCAATGAAATCAATCGCCTGACTGCACACATCCGGCCCAGCCAGAAGAATTCCGTTGAAAAACCGAACGTGGCGATTACGCTGCGAGGGAACTACGTGGCTGCTCGGGAATATTTGGCGGATGAAGGCGGCGCCCGATCAGGCGGTACGGTGCCGGCGCCGCAAGGCCACACCCAGGAGGCCCAAGAGGAACAGCGGCACGGTGGAAGGCAGCGGTACGCTGCTGCTGCGCAGCTGGAAGTCGAGCGCATACTCACGGATTCCGACGGTGACTTCCTGTAGCCAGAAGGTGTAATCGCCTGGCCCAAGCGCGCCGGAAAAGCCGGCGCTGCCCGGAAAGGTGAGCGCGCCCAGGTTATCCAGGATGTCATCGCCCTGCATGGCGCCCGGGGCTGCACCGATCAGCGCGTTACCCAGTAGAGCGTTGGGTGATACCAACGAAGAGATAGTATTCCCGGCTGCGACAGCGAAAAAGGATTGGTCATCGCCGCTGATGTACGCGGCCAACACAATGGCGGCCAGCTCCTGGCCGTCGGGAACAGTAATGCGAAAGATATCGCGATCGAATGGGTTGGCCAACGCGGTGCCGGTGATTATGGTAGAGCCTGCGCCGAGCGCCACGTAGGACGGCGCCAGATTGTCATCCGACAGGTCGCCAGCGACTGCTTCGTCAAAGATGAGCGAAGCGTGTGCACTGTGCATGAAGGAGGCGGCCAGCAGCAGAAGAGCCATCAGTGAAGCTTTCAACATCGTGGTTTGCCCTTTTTTTTCCATGAGTTGTAAATAATCCTAGACGAAACTGGACCTGAGTCAAACTACTGAATTAGCGAGGGAAAATGTCTGACTGATACAAGTTGGTGTGTATGGTGATTTCCCGGGATTGGATTTTTATAGTTTGTTCCTGGACGGCGTGTACGTACATCGCGGCGATCACTACCTCGAGCGCCGGGGACGGCGCGCGATACAAGTGGTATCAGGTTTCGCGGGAATTGCTACCAGATGAGGAGGGTTATGCGGGTGCACGGGGCCGGGCCGTGCTGGGTGAATCACAACGCCCTATGGGGCGTTTTGTCGAACGGTGGTTTGCCACGAACGACCCGCCCTGAAACGAAAAATGCCACCCCAAGGGCGGCATTTTCCGTTTAAATGGTGGAGCTAAGCGGGATCGAACCGCTGACCTCAACACTGCCAGTGTTGCGCTCTCCCAGCTGAGCTATAGCCCCGTAACCTGTCGTAACCCGTTGATCGATCTGGCAATTTGCAGCCGAATAATCCCAAGGGGAAGCGCATTCTAGTGACAGCTCCGAATGCTGTCAACACGCCGGCCGGCCAGGCGGCTCCCGCAGTCTGTAGGCAGCCGCGCTAGAGCGCAGTGCTTTGCAGCCGGCCCGCTGACGGCGATGCCCTGTGCTATGCTCCTGCCGCAGCGCCAAACAACCACTGGAGGATACACCGTGCTGGGAAAAATCGTACTCTGGGTCTCTGCGATCAGCTTTACCGGCTACGGGCTCGCCTGTCTGTTTGCGCCTACACTGCCGGCGGAAATGGCCGGCCTCGAGATCATCGGCGGCGACGGCTACGCCGAGCTCTCCGCCATGTACGGCGGCCTGCAAACGGGCGTTGGCATTTTCTGTGCGCTGGCGGCGCTGCGTGCGGAGCTTACGCGCCCCGCCCTGCTGTTGCTGGCGCTGGCCATTGGCGCGCTGGCGATCGGGCGCTTGATCGCCGTGGCCAGCGGCGCCGGTGAAGTGGGTTTCTATACCTGGGGCGCGATGGGCTACGAGTTCGCCACAGCTATCCTTGCCGCGATCGCCCTGCGCGGCGGCCAACAGGGCCGCGCGGCAATTTAAGCCTCCGGGCTGGCGCCCGTCGCCTCGCTTTTGGGGGCGGCGCTAATAAACAAACCCTCGGCGCTGGCGGTGACCTCGCCATTCACGCGCATTTCGCCACGGCTTAACTGTTTGCGCCCGTCCTGGCGCAGCGTTTCGCTGAACAGCTCCACCGGCGTATTCAACGGTGTCTGGCGGTGATAGCGAATCGTGAGCGTGCCGGTGAAACCGGCGTGGCCGGACACCACATTGGCCATTGCCAGAATCTCGTCGAACACGGCGGCGATGATGCCACCGTGCACCGAGTTGGGCGGGCCTGCATAGGTGGGTGAGAATACCGCCTCACCGCGCACCGCCTTGCCGTCGCGCCACAGGCGTATGGGCGGCGCGATGGGGTTGCGCTTGCCGCTCACGGGGCTGTAGGGCATAACCGAAGTGATGTCCTCCTCTGCCCACGGCAGGCCGGCGTGGTCGCCCGCAATACTGATGGTAGACCAGCCCTCCCCTTCCTTCAGCCAGGGTTTGAGAACGGCGATCGCCTGCTGAATATGGCTGATCGCCGCATTCAGCGCGTCTTCCGGGGCGTGGCTGCAGCGCAGGTGGCGGATGAGCTGGGTGGCATCCTGGTTAACCGTTTCCCGCAACCCGTCCAGTTGCGTCTCTACGCTGCTTCGCGCCATGCTCTCATCCAATGCAGAAAATCCAGCGCCATGGTGGCCGATCACCCCAGCAGCGGCAATGGGCCCGGGTGTATTGACTTGAACCCCAGCCAGAGACTTTGGCTCTGCACGGCGGTAACATCGCTTTCCCGGCAATAACTCGAGAACCCCGACTGTGCAAATCGGCCCGAAAACGGTAGTCAGCTTCCATTACACCCTGCGCGATGCGGCCGGTGAAACGCTGGAAAGCTCGCTCGGAGGCGAACCTTCCGCCTACCTGCACGGCGCCGGGAATATTCTTCCCGCGCTGGAGACGGCAATGAGCGGCAAAACCGATGGCGACAGCTTTTCGGTAGAACTTGACGCCGAACAGGCCTACGGCGAACACAAGCCCGAACGGCAGCAACGTGTACCGGTGAAGCATCTGTCGTTCAAGGGGAAACTGCGCCCCGGCCTGGTAGTGCAACTCAACACCAGTGAGGGCATGCGCGCGGTCACGGTGGTGAAAGCCGGCCGGCACAGCGCCGATATCGACACCAATCACCCGCTCGCGGGTCAGGCGCTGAGGTTTGATATCGAGATACTCACGGTGCGCGAAGCCACCGCCGAGGAACTCTCCCACGGCCACGTGCACGGGCCGGGCGGCCATCATCACTGAGACAGCCGCGAACGAAATAACCGCGCCTCAGGCAGCGTAGGTGTCGCGCAGGTAATTGAGTATTTCGGCCGACTCAAACAGCCCCTGCTCGGTATTGGGGTCGTACAGGTAGGGAATGGATATTTTTCCCTCAGTCGCCAGCAACTGGCGCCGGTTCTCGAGAGTTGGCTCAACGCGAATATCCAGACGCTGGCGTACCGGCGGCAGAATCCATTCTTCCAGGCGCGTGCGGCCGCAGTTACGTACGATGTACGGCAGCTCCATGTTGCACAACAACTCGCGCACCGGACGCGCATAGGGGCTGGATTCAAAACTGTAGAGTTCCAGCAGGTATTCGGGCTGGGTACTCGGCAGCGCCTGCATGGGCTCATTCATGCGCGGCCAGCTCGCCAGCATCGAGCCCAGCGTCTGCAAGCGGCCCGCGCGCCACTTCAGCGGCAACGGGCGGCCGCCATAGGTCGTGAAGAGGTAGGCTACGATGTCCAGCGATTCGTACATTTCCACGCCGGTGTTCGGATCCACCAGATAGGGGAACTGTGCACGACCGCCGCGCTCCACCACTTCCGGGCGGTAACGTTCGCCGTTCTTCGGGCAGGGATAGATTTCCGCATCCAGGTCCAGCTCCGTCAGCGCTTCGCGCACCAGCCGGCAGAAGGGGCAGTTTTCGATATCGAAAAGCTGGAGCAGTTCAGCCGGCTTTTCCAGCGCCGGGCGGCTGTTGATACCGCTGGCGCCACGCACCAGGGTGGACAGCAGTGACGTAGGAATATTACCCGTCATGATGGCTTCTCCTCCAGCTCCGCGTACTCCTTCTCCAGCCGCTTCTGCGCCTTTTTCGAGACACCGCCGAGCACATCAATGGCATGGCGTATACGCGCACGGCTCATGTCGGGCCCGAGCAGCGCCATGGAATCCACCACCGAGAATGACGTACTGCTGCCGGCGATCGCCACGAACAGCGGCGCTAGAAAATCCTTCACCTTGATACCCAGGGCCTCTGCCAGTGATTGCATGTCATTCCAGATCTTGTCGCGCGTCCAGTCGCGCTGGCTTTCCATGCGCCAGAGCGCGAACTGCAGATTGCGCAGCGTGTCTTCGCGCTCCGTTTTCACCGCATCGAAGCTCTGCTCGGTTATGGGCAGAATGCCCGACACCAGAAACGCCGCGAGGGGCGCGAAATCGCTGAGGGTTTCCATACGCTGCCGCGCATGCGGCAGCACCGCCATCAGCAACTCGCGGTTGAATGCCCATTTCACCAGCCTGTCGGCCAGTTCGGTCTCGCTGAGGTCCTCGCGAATCCACTGGCCGTTGAGCCAGTTGAGTTTCTCCACATCGAATATGGGGCCGCCAAGCGATACGCGTGTGATATCAAAATGCGCCTGCATGTCATCCAGCGAGAACTTTTCACTTTCGTCGGGCATCGACCAGCCCATGCGGCCCAGATAATTGAGCAGGGCCTCCGGCAGATAACCCATGCGCTGATAGTAAAGAATGCTGGTGGGGTTCTTGCGCTTGCTCAGCTTGGATTTGTCCGGGTTGCGCAACAGCGGCAGATGACACAGCACCGGCATCTCCCAGCCAAAATACTCGTACAGCAGCTTGTGCTTGGGCGCGGAATTGATCCACTCCTCGCCGCGCAATACATGCGTGATACCCATGAGGTGGTCATCCACCACATTGGCCAGGTGATAGGTGGGCAGGCCGTCGGATTTCAGCAGGATCTGTGCATCCACCATGCTCCAGTCCAGTTCGATGCGCCCGCGCAGCATATCCTCTATAACGCAACTGCCCGCGTCCTCGGGCACCAGCATGCGAATAACAGCCGGCTCCCCGGCGGCGCGGCGTTTCGCGATCTCTGCGTCATCCAGTTTGAGATCCGAGGGCTTCAGGGCGCTGGAATCGCCCGCTTCACGACGCGCTTCACGCAATGCATCCAGTTCTTCAGCGCTGCGATAGCAGTAGAATGCCTTGCCGCTTGCCACCAGTTGCTCTGCGTACTCCCGGTACAGGCCGGTGCGCTCACTCTGGCGATAGGGGCCGCAGTCCCCACCCACATCGGGGCCCTCATCCCAGTCGAGCCCGAGCCAGCGCAGCGATTCGAGAATGGCCTGTTCAGATTCCGGCGTGCTGCGCACCTGGTCCGTGTCTTCCACGCGCAACAGGAACTGGCCGCCGTGAGCACGCGCGAAGCAGTAATTGAACAATGCGATGTAGGCGGTGCCCACATGGGGATCGCCGGTGGGAGAAGGAGCTACGCGTGTGCGGACTGTCATGAATTCCCGATGCCTGGAGTTTGAAGCGGGGATTATACGGGCTGGCCTCTGCAAAACCTACCGCACCGCGCCGCTAACCCGTGCACCCCCCCGCTCCGGGCCGGGCTCACTTCAGGTGGGCAACCTGCTCCGGCGTTACCTCCCAGGCCGGGTCTTCGAACTCACCAATGAAATGAATATCCACGAAGTCCGCCTGCTCGGCGATGATCGCCTGCACGCGCGCCGACGGCTCGTCTTCCATTGCATCGCGCTGGGCCTTGCTCTCCCAACTGGCGATTGCCAGCAACACATCCGGACAGTCTATCTTGCGATGCAGCCGCGTGCCGCGCGCGCCGGGCGCCTGCTGAATGATCTGGCTCGCGCGCACCCACGCCTCCGCGTACTGTTCCGCGCTGTAGCCGGGCCGGATATGCACTTCAAACAGATAAAACATACCCCAGAGTGAAGCAGTTAGCTCGCAATTGATCAAGATGGGTCAACAAGTTCGCCGATCACCCACACGCGGCCCAACGCACTTTGCCTGGATCAAAAGCAGCGAATGCTGGGAATCCGCAAACGCGGGCAGTATACTGCGCGCTCAACCTGAGGGGTGGCTACGGCCTGAGATGTCCGCACTGCGGGCGAACCCTTGAACCTGATCCGGTTAATACCGGCGTAGGAATAGGTGCAGTGCTACCCATCTGACGTCGTTCACCGGGTCTCTGGCATTATCAGGAGGCTCAACATGTCCCGCTTTCCCTTTACTGGCAGCCGCATTTCCTATGCGCTGTCTTCCTGTCTGCTGGCCAGCGCACCGCTGGCAAGCCCGGGCGCGCTGGCGGCGCCGGAGCAGAAACTCGAAGAAATCGTGGTCACCGCGAACTATCGCGACAGCGACCTGCTCAACACGCCCGCCAGCGTCACAGTGATTACGCAGGAGACCATTCGCAGGCGTGCCGCCGTGCACCTGCAGCAGATTCTCAACACGGCGCCCAATGTCACCTGGGCGGCGGGCAGTTCGCGCAGTCGCTTCATACAGGTGCGCGGCATAGGTGATCTCGAGCAGTACTACGACCCGAAGTACTACCCGTCGGTAGGCATCATGCTGGACAACCTGGAACTGGGCGACAGCGCCAACGCAGGTATGCTCTTTGATGTGTCTCAGGTGGAAGTGCTGCGCGGGCCGCAGGGTACGCGCTACGGCGCCAGCGCGCACGCCGGCATGGTGAATATTCGCAGCAACGCGCCCACCCGCGAATTCGAGGGTGAGTTAAACGGACGCGTGGGCAACTACGACAGCTACCAGCTCGGCCTCGCGTTGAGCGGCCCCTTGTCTGATACGGTGGCGGCACGCGTGGCCGCACAGCAATTCCGCAGCGATGGCTATATCGAGAATGTTGCCCTCGACCGCGACGATAGCGCGGATTTCGATGAAGCGACGGTGCGTACGCGAGTACAGTGGACGCCCTCGGACGTGGCAAATTACGAACTGGGCGTTCTGTACTTCAACGCCGACAACGGTTACGACGCCTGGTCACTAAACAACTCGCGCGAGACCTTCAGCGACCAACCCGGGGAAGACACACAGGAAACTCTGGCGTTTACCGGTAGCGGCCAATGGCTACTCGCGAGCGGCCACACGCTGGAGGCGGTTATCAGCCACATCGATACCGAACTGGGCCAGAGTTACGATGCCGACTGGGTCTCCGACGCACTGTGCGTTGAATTTACCTGCTCCGGTGGCAACGACACGGCGCAGGAGATCTTCGCGCGTGACCGTAACCGCAGTGTGGCGGATGTACGGCTGCTTGGCGGCGCGGAGACACTCGCCCGCGGGGAAGGCCGCTATGTGCTGGGTCTGTATGCCAATGTCAGTGACGAGGCGCTCGACTACGACTACCCGAGTGTCTGGTACGGCGATTTCGGCAACAACAGCGATTACGATACCGAGCGGCAGGCAATCTACGGCGAATACGAATTCGCCGTCACCGATCGCCTGAGCCTGACCGCTGGCGCCCGCGTCGAGCGCTTTGAGGACGACTACAGCGACAGCAATGGTTTTCGCAGTGACAGCAGCGAAAACCTGCTGAACGCGGAACTCAGCGCACGCTACGACCTGAACGAACAAACCATGCTCTACGCTAGCGTGGCTCGCGGCGCGAAGCCCGGCGGCGTGAATACCACGGCAGGTGCGAATCAGCCTTTCATGTCGCCACAGTTCCAGGCCTATATGGCAGACAAGCTCCGTTTCGAAGACGAAACGCTGGTGAACACCGAAGTCGGGTTGAAAAGCGTGAGCCAGGAGGGGCGCCTGAGCGCCAATCTGGCACTGTTTCGTACCACACGCAGTAACGCGCAGCTGGAGAACTGGATGTGGGATGGCGATGCCGGCCTCTGGGTGGGTTATCTGGACAGCGCCAGCGATGCCACAAGCTACGGCGCGGAGCTGGAAACGCGCTTCCTGGCGAGCGAGCGCATCGAGCTGTTCGCCAACCTGGGCTGGCTGGAAACGGAGGTGGACAGCATCGAAACCTTCGATCTGGATTTGAACGCCTTCGTCACGCGCGACAATCGCGAACAGGCGAAATCACCGCAGTACCAGTACAACATCGGCACGGTAGTGACATTCAGCGATGCACTCAGCGCGCGCCTCGAAGTGGAGGGGCAGGATTCCAGCTTCTTCGGCTACTACCACAACGGCGAGCTGCAGGGCTACGACCTTCTCAACGCCAGTGTGAACTGGGTTATCGGACAGGTTTCCCTCACGTTCTGGGGCCGCAACCTCACGGATGAGGACTACGCCGTGCACGGCCTGTACTTTGGTGTCGACCCGCGCGATGATTTCGGCGCCTGGGCCAACCAGACCTACACGCAACTGGGCGAACCACGCACCTATGGCGTTGAAGCCAGCTACCATTTCTGAGTGGCCATGTGCTTGCAGAGGATAAAACCGTACAGGCAGCAGGTGGCCAGCCATGCCCGATAGCATTTCAGGCTCGCTGCTGCTGGAAATGGCCGCCACCGCGGCCAACCTCGCCTACATCGTGCTACTGATTCGCGAGCGCATACTCTGCTGGTCGTTCGGGATTCTCGGCAGCCTGCTCAGCGTGTGGCTGTTCATGGACGCAAGGCTGTACTCCGAAGCTCTGCTCTACGTGTTTTACGCGGTCATGGGTGTATGGGGCTGGCTGCGCTGGCAGCGGAAACTGGAACAGGACGACAACCCGGTTATCGTCTGGCACCTGCAGGCCCACGTTAGGGCCATTGCCCTCGGTTGTGCCTGCGCACTCGGGCTGGGGCTCGCGGCGCAGAGCTTCACCGATGCGCAGCGTCCGTTTTTCGACGCCTTTACCACGGCCTTCAGTTTCATCGCCACCTATATGGAGATCGCCCGGGTGCTGGAGGGCTGGGTGTACTGGTTCCTGCTGAATCTTGCGTCGATCTGGCTGTACCAGAATCGCAACCTGGATATCTATGCGGCGCTCATCGCGCTGTACAGCGTGTTGTCGGTTGTGGGTTTTGTGAGCTGGCGGCGTTCGCTGCTGGCGCAACGTGCTGAGGCTTTGGCCTGATTGCGGGTGGCCGGTCGAGCCGATCTAAAGCAGCTTCCGATAGCTACTGAGCGTCTCCGCCGCGGTTCTCTCCCAACTGAAGGTGCGCGCACGCGCAGCACCGCGGCTGCTCAACTCCTGCACCAGGCCATCCTCTCTGGAAATCCGCAACATCGCCTGGGTGAGCGCCTCCCGATCGGCAGGGTTCACCAGCAACGCCGCATCACCGGCGACCTCGGGAATCGAGCTCGTGTTGGATGCAATAACCGGCGTGCCCGCCGCGAAGGCCTCCAGTATCGGCAGCCCGAAACCCTCCGCCAGCGAGGGGAACACCAGCGCCCGGGACAAGCCAAGGATTACCGGCAGGTCTTTGTCGGCAACATAATTGAGCCAGCGCAGTTCAGCGGGGTCTGCCGCACTCAAGCGACGAACTTCCTCGTCACATCCCCAGCCAGCGCGGCCCACAACAATAAGCGGGCAGGCACGGCGAACGGCTGTGGGCAGTGCCGCGTGCGACTCAAGCAGATGCAGCAGGTTCTTCCGTGGTTGCAGCGTTCCGATGAACAGAAAATACTGCGCGGGCAGCCGGTACTGCGCCGCTACCGCCTCTGCCTCGTGCGGGGTGGGCGCGTTGAACCAGCGCGGATTGACCCCGAGGGGTATCACGTCAATGCGCTCGGCGGGAATACCGAAATGCCGCACAATCTCTTGCCGCGAATAATGTGAAATCGTCAGAATGCGGTCTGCCCAACCAAAGGAGCGGCGCCACAATGCGTTCTTCAGCTTCTTGAAGCGGTAGCCCACCCATTCCGGGTGAGACAGCGGTATCGCATCCATCAACGTTGCGACAACCGGGGTGTTGCCCAGCCGCGGCACCATGTGGTCGGTCGCATGGACCAGGTCGACATTTTCTTCCAGGGCGGCGAATCCGGAAAAAGACCGGCCCATGACAATCCCGAGCGCTGCCTGGCGTTGATAGCGGCCAACGTCTACTGGCGATGGCAGCAGTTGCGATGGCGCAGCGTCACCGAAGGTGAACGGCACTGCGTGGATAGCGTCCTGGGTTCTGAAACACTCGAGAAGCTCGCGTGAGTAGTGGCCTATGCCGTCCAGTTCATGGCGCTGGAGACCTTGCGCAAGTACCGACGTGCCAAAGGCCACGCGAATCGGATCGACAGTCACGCGGGCGACACCACCACATACCGGGGCGCGCTTCGGCACACCTTAAAACGACGTACCCTGGGCGTTCCGCACCAGATCGGCCTCGACCATCATGCGGCATAACCCCTCAAGCGGCATTTCCGGGTTCCAGCCCAGTGTCTCCCTCGCCTTGCTGGCATCGCCAACGAGTAGCTCGACCTCTGCGGGCCGGTACAGCGCGGGGTTGATGCGCACGATGGTTTTACCAGTAGCCGTATCAATGCCAACCTCCGACTCCCCGCTGCCCTTGAATTCGACCCCGAGTTCTGCGGCCTCACAGCTCATGCGCACGAAATCGCGTACCGTTTCCATGCGCCCGGTCGCCAGTACAAAGGTATCGGCCTGCTCGCATTGCAGCATCCGCCACATGCCCTCCACGTAGTCACGTGCATAGCCCCAGTCACGTCTGGCATCGAGATTGCCCAGTTCGAGCACATCCCGCTTGCCCAGTTTGATCTTCGCGATACCGTCAGTGATTTTTCGCGTCACGAATTCCAGCCCACGCAGGGGCGATTCATGATTGAACAGAATGCCGCTGGTTGCGAAGATACCGTAGGCCTCGCGGTAATTGACTGTGCTCCAGTGCGCGTAGAGCTTGGCGACACCGTATGGACTGCGCGGGTAGAAGGGCGTTGATTCTGTTTGCGGAGTTTCCTGTACCTTGCCAAACATTTCCGATGTGGACGCCTGGTAGAAGCGGATCGTCGGGTCGAAGATGCGGATGGCTTCAAGCAGGTTCAGCGCACCGAGGCCGGTAATCTGCCCTGTCGTGACCGGTTGGTCAAAGGACACGCCAACGAAGCTCTGTGCAGCCAGATTGTACACCTCGCGGGGCCTGCTGCGCTCCAACAGGCGCAGGGTCGCACCGAGGTCCGTAAGGTCGTGCTCTACCCTGTGAAAATTCGGGTGCGTATCGATGCCGAGTTCTTCAACGCGCCAGAAAAGAACGCTGCTCGTGCGCCGGAAGGCGCCATACACCACGTAGCCCTTCTCCAGCAGGAGTTGCGCAAGGTAAGCGCCATCCTGGCCCGTGATGCCCGTTACAACCGCAACTTTCTCGCCCATGAGATGTTCCTGTACTACTTACCGGTGAGCCCAAATGCGTGGTGAGTATCGCGGATCAATTAACCCGCCGCAACTTTCCCATTCCCACTGGAAGCCTGGCCCGCCGCCGCCAGCCTCAACCCGCCTGATAACGTGCATGAACTGGAGACAAGGGCACACTTCACGTATGATCGCCCCACAACCCAATTGGTGCTGATTCCATTCCAGTGACTCTCCGCACACACCCCCCCATACCCGGCAGTGCAATGATGCACGCTCTGTGGTCCTACCGCGGCTTCATCGGGGCGAACGTTGGGCGGGAATTCAACGGCAAATACCGCGAATCGCTACTTGGCGCTTTCTGGTCCATTGCAAACCCGTTGACCATGATCGTCATCTACACGGTTATCTTCGGTCAGCTGTTAAAGCCCACCCTGCCAGGGCATGAGAGTACGCGCTTCGCTTTCAGTATTTATCTCTGTGCAGGTGTTATCACCTGGACACTGTTCGCTGAAATGCTCGGAAGGCTGACAAATGTATTTCTCGAGCACGGTAACCTGATCAAGAAGGCGAGCTTTCCGAAAGTTTGCCTGCCGGCAATCGTCACGCTTTCGGCGCTCATCAATTTCGCGATTATTCTCGCGCTTTTTCTGATTTTCCTGCTGCTTGTCGGGCGGTTTCCCGGTTGGCCGCTACTGGCCCTCTTGCCGCTGCTGGCGCTGCAGGTCATGTTTACCCTGGGCCTCGGAATTTTCCTTGGCACGTTGAATGTGTTCTTCCGCGATGTGGGCCAGTTTACCGGTGTGGTGCTCCAGTTCTGGTTCTGGTTGACGCCAATCGTCTATACCCTTGAACTGGTTCCGGAGCCTGTCCGCGGCTGGCTCCAGCACAACCCCATGCAACCGCTGATTCGAGGGTATCAGACCATATTTCTCGATCGTACTTTCCCCGACCTGGGCGCATTGATCCCACTGACCCTGTTGAGCGCTGTTCTGCTGGTGCTGGGTGCGCGCTTCTTCCTGAAGCGCGTGGGTGAAATGGTGGATGAGCTCTAGTGGGTACCCTTGTCGTTTCAGGTGTCAGCAAGGCCTACAAGCGCTATCCGGGCAAGTGGTCGCGCGTGCGCGAGTGGCTGACCGGAACCCAGGGGCACGAAAAGACCTGGGTGCTGCGCGATATCAATTTTCACATCGAGCCGGGACACGCAGTGGGCATCGTGGGTGTCAACGGCGCCGGCAAGAGCACACTGCTGAAGATTATCACGGGGACCACCCAGCCCACTGACGGCAGCGTGTTTATCGACGGCCGCGTGGCAGCCCTGCTGGAACTGGGTATGGGCTTTCATCCCGATTTTACCGGCCGCCAGAATGCCTTCATGGCGGGACAGTTGTTGGGGATCAGCAGCGATGAGATCGCCGCCGCCATGCCCGAGATCGAGCAGTTCGCGGAAATCGGTGACTACATCGACCAGACCGTCCGCTGCTATTCGACCGGCATGCAGGTTCGCCTGGCCTTCAGCGTGGCGACCGCGGTGCGACCGGACATTCTGATCGTGGATGAGGCGCTCTCGGTTGGCGATACTTATTTCCAGCACAAGAGTTTCGACCGCATACGGGAATTCCGCAGGCTGGGCACAACCCTGCTTATTGTTTCGCATGATCGCAGCGCCATACAGTCGCTCTGTGATCGTGCCCTGCTGCTTGAGGATGGATTTGTCATCAAGGATGGCCCTCCGGAAGAGGTGATGGATTTCTACAACGCACTGATTGCGGAACGCGAGAACGCCACCGTCACCGTCGAAAAGGCAGCCGACGGGCGGGCGCGGACGCATTCCGGCACCGGCGAGGCGCGAGTCGAGAACATCCAGCTGCTTGACGGCTCGGGCCGTAGCGTCGAGGCCGTGGATGTGGGCATCCCCGTCACGCTGCAAATCGACGTGGCCATCCACGCACCCATCGCCCGCCTCGTTCTCGGCTTTGGCATTCGCGATCGCCTCGGACAGGTAATGTACGGCACCAATACGCACCTGGAGGACAAGCCCGTTTTAGATCTGCGCGCTGGTGACCGGTTATCCTACCGGATTGCTTTTCCGGCCAACCTTGGCCCCGGCAGCTACTCGGTGCAGACGGCCCTGACCAGTTCGGAAACCCACCTCGTGCATAACTACGAATGGCAGGATCTGGCGTTGATCTTCAACGTGGTGAACGTCTCCCACTCGCACTTCGCCGGCTGCAACTATCTGGCCCCGTCCATCGAGATTGAGCGCGCATGAGCTTTGTATCGTATGCGCAGAATTTTGAAGACGTGATGCTCTGGCGAGCGCTCAAGGATGTCGAGCACGGCTTTTACATAGACGTCGGCGCCCAGGATCCAGAAGTGCACTCCGTAACCAAGGCATTTTACGATGTTGGGTGGCGTGGCATGAACATTGAGCCTGTCGCGGCATGGCATGCTCTCCTCGAACAGGCGCGGCCGGAGGATACGAATTTAAAGCTGGCCGTAGCCTCAGCATCGGGCAATCGAACCTTTTATGAAATTCCTGACACGGGCCTGTCGACGTTCGACCGACTTACCGCCGAACGCCATGCGGAAAAACTGGGCGTCGAGTTCAGGGCCGTCGAGGTTGAGACCGCTACGCTCAATGAGCTCATCGAGCGCCGGGGCATCGAAGTCATCCATTTCCTCAAAGTCGATGTCGAGGGCGCAGAGGGCGAGGTTCTGGCGAGCCTGGATTTTTCACGTCACAGGCCCTGGATCATAGTCGTCGAGGTGACTTTGCCAATGACCCAGGTCGAGACTGTCTCCTCGTGGCCCTCCCTGTTGCTGGAAGCGGGCTATAGCAGCCTGTATTTTGATGGCATTAATCGCTTCTTCGTCGACTCTGGCCACGCCGGGCTTGCAGCGGCGTTCGCGTATCCGCCGAACTGCTTTGATGACTTCGTCTCTTCCGCGTTGTTCAGGGAGCGCCAGGTCAGCGCTTCGGCGCTTCGGCGAGCCAAAGAGGCAGAGGCTGCGGAAGCGCGTGCGTCGAGCCTGCACGATCGCGTGGTTGCGCTGGAGTCGCTACTTGAGCAGCAGCAGGCCGCGATCGACAGTGCGCAGGCGTCCGCACTCGAGATGAGTCAACGCTTGGCGACAGCGGAGCTGTCGGCCGCTGAACAGCAACAACGCGCCGGGACACTGGAGGAGCAACTTGCTGTGACCGAGGGCGCTCTGGCGCAAGCGCGCCTGGAACTCGATGCGGCGCGCGAGGCGAGGAAAACCGATTTGCAGCTGTTGGAAGCGGGGGCCGCGGAAATTCGCGCGCTTCGGCGCAGCCTGTCGTGGCGGCTAACGAGTCCGCTAAGATTCGCGGCAAAGCCATTGTTCTCGCTGGTGGGCAACGGGACTATCACCAGAAGCGCCGCAAACCTGACAAACCGCGCGATCAAGAACGCCATGCGGCGACCCTGGTTGGTAAGCGCGATACACCGCGTGGTGGATTTTTCACCACCCGTGCGTGCAGCAATCACGCGTCGCGTCGTTCGGGCGGAGAAGGCTCCAACGCAATCCGACACAGGGCAAGCGCAGGTTGTGGGTAGCTCACCAACTCCTATTGCGCTCGCTCCCGGCGACAGAGCAGTGCCTGCAACCAAGGGTGGCGAGCCGCTGGATGAGAGGGTTCTCCTCGCTTTATCTCCCCGGGCACGGCATTTCTACCGCGCATTGGTGACGACGCGGACGCGCCAGAACGGCTGCAATTCCTGATGCGCCTTGTCATTGATCTTCAGGGCGCCCAGACGGAAGGCAGCCGCAACCGTGGAATTGGACGCTATTCACTGGCCATCGCTACAGGCCTCGCGCGCACGCGGGGCGAGCATGAGGTTCTGATCGCCCTGAACGGTGCCTACGCCGAAACGATCGAACCCATCCGCACTGCCTTCAGGGGCTTACTGGCGCAGGAATGCATCCATGTCTGGACGGCGCCGCAACCGGCTGCCTTTGCCGATCCCGCGAATGATGCCCGGAGATATCAGGCGGAACTGATGCGCGAGGCTTTCCTCGCGGAACTGGAGCCGGACTGGGTGCTGTTAAGCTCTTGCATCGAAGGCTACGAAGGCGGCGCGGTTACCGGTGTGGAGCTTAGCCAGGCGTACCGCACGGCGGTGATCCTCTACGATCTCATCCCGTGGATCCATGCAGACATCTATTTAGGCAATGAGCGGCAACGCGAGTGGTACTTCAGCAAGATCGATGAACTGCGGCGTGCCGATCTGCTGCTGGGTATTTCGGCCTCGAGTGGGCGCGAGGCCGTTGACCACCTGGGTTTCGAGCCTGAACGCGTGGTCAATGTCTCAACCGCTGCCGATGAATTCTTTCACCCTGTTGAGCTCGACGATGAACATTGGCGGCATCTCTCAAGCGCCTACGGGATTCAACCATCATTTTTGATGTATACCGGGGGTATCGATTTCCGCAAGAACGTGGAGAGATTGGTTGCGGCATACGCCCGGCTGCCCGGAAACCTGCGGGCTAGCCATCAGCTGGTAATCGTATGTTCCGTCGAGCAATCCCAAAGAGATCATCTTCTATCACTCGCCCGCTCCTTCGGCCTGGGACGAAGCGAAATGGTGCTCACTGGTTTCGTACCCGAGGACGACCTGCTACTGCTGTACAACGCCTGCACGCTTTTCGTTTTTCCCAGTTGGCACGAGGGGTTCGGGATACCAGCCCTCGAAGCCATGCAGTGTGGACGGCCGGCCATCGCGGGCAACCGCTCGAGTTTGCCAGAGGTTGTCGGCTGGCAGGACGCGCTGTTTGATCCCTACGACATCGCTGACATCGCAGGCACGATGGAAAGGGCGCTGACAGACAGGGATTTCTACAGGGCGCTGCTGGACAATGCCGCCAGACAGGCAGACAGCTTCAGCTGGGAAGAGACTTCGCTTCGCGCCTGGTCGGCTATGGCTTCGGCACCTGCCCGCGAGCAGCCCCTGGCACAGCCCCGCCGGCATCGCCCCCGCCTCGCCTACGTTTCGCCGCTGCCGCCGGAGCGCAGTGGTATCGCTGATTACAGCGCCGAACTCCTGCCCGAGCTCACGCGACACTATCGCGTCGACGTCGTGCTGCGTGAACCAGAGGCTCTTGCGGATGATTATATCCGCGCCTCTTGCGGCGTTCTGTCGACAGCCGCCTTCCGGGCGAATGCGCACAGCTACGATCGGGTGCTCTACCATTTTGGCAACTCGGTATTTCATGACCACATGTTCGGCCTGCTCTCGGAGATACCCGGCGTGGTCGTCCTGCACGACGTATTCCTATCCGGGATTCTCGCGTATTGCGAGTTCCAGGAGACGCGCCCGCATATGTGGGCAAGGGCTTTGCTGGACAGCCATGGCTACACCGCGGTACGCCAGCGATTCTCGGAGCCGGATGCCGCCAAGGAACGGTATCCCGCGAGCCTGTCGGTCATACAGGATGCCCTGGGCGTGATTGTCCACAGCGAGCACAGCCGCACGCTGATCGGGCGTTGGTATGGCACCGCGGCCCTGGATAAAACGGCTCAGGCCCCGCTACTGCGGGTCGCAGAAGCTGAGGTTCATCAGCAGGAGGCGCGCGAACGGCTGGGGCTGGCGGAAGACGCGCTGGTGGTCGCCACCTTCGGCATACTCGCGGGTACCAAGCTGAATCATCGTCTCCTTGACGCCTGGCTCGCTTCCACACTGGCAGACAACCCGAGTGCCCTGCTGGTTTTCGTCGGTGAGGCCGGCGGAGACTACGGGGAGAATATTGCTCGCCGGATTCAGCAGGCGGGGGCCGGTGACCGGATCAGGATCACGGGGTGGGCTGACAGGAGCGCCTACCGGGACTGGCTGACAGCGGCGGATATTGGCGTGCAATTGAGAACGGCTTCGCGCGGTGAGACGGCGGCATCGGTTCTTGACTGCATGAATTTTGAACTCGCGACGATCGTGAACGCCCACGGCAGTCTCGCGGAACTGGAGGCAGACGCGGTCTGGAAGCTGCCGGACGAATTTTCCGACGAAGAACTGATCGATGCCCTGGAAGTGCTGGCAGCATCGCCGGAACGCAGACTGTCACTGCGCACTAGCGCGCGGGAAATACTGCGCACCAGGCACGGTCCGCGACAATCTGCCCTCAGGTATGTGCAGCTCATCGAGGAGTACCACGCTCGCTCAGCCAGTCACTCATGGCAGTCGATGCAACGAATTGCAATGGCGGCAGATAGCGCAAGTATTGCCGACCTGGCCACCAGGCTGGCTCAGAATCACCCGCCTGTACCCCGGCTTTTCCAGTGCCTGCTGGACATCACCGGGCTTCTCGAGCAGCGTGGCAGCGCACCTGCATTGCATATCGTGCGATCCCTCCTGCTGGAACTACTGGACAATCCTCCCGAAGGATTTCGAATCGAGCCAGTCCTCGCTGTTTCGGAGCGAGGAGAATACCGCTATGCCCGACGCGACACCTGCAGGCTGCTCGATATCCCCTCGGGGTGGGCTGAAGACTGCGCGGTGGACGTGTGGCCTGGCGATGTCTTCCTGGGCCTGGGCCTCGACAAGCAGTCAGCCCTGAAGCAACGGCGCCTCTGGCAGGACTGGCGCGCGCGGGGTATCCAGGTTTCCCAACTCGTATTCAGCCCACAGGAAAGCGCATACCAGGGGGGGGCACCGATCGCGCACCCGCAGCTGGATACGCAATGGATTGATGCCTTGTCCTGCGCCAGTGTGATCATCGCGTCCAGCAGGTCGCTGGCGAGCGAAATTCAGAGCTGCGAAGTTTTCAACGGTTTGGAAGAGGCGGGATCGCCGACGATTGACTGGCTGAATTCCATCAACCAGCTTGAAGTTGCCGGCTCCGGCACCTGTTTTGGAGAGGTTGCCAGGGAGCTTTGGACGAAACTGCAAACAGGGTCGGACGGGAGCTGCTAATCCAGTGTGGCGGCAGCCTGCGCCGGCTGTCGTGCCCTGCCTTATTTGTCAGCTATCTCCGCCTGGGTGCGCCGGATATCCGCCTCCAGCATGGCCACACGCTGAGTCAGCCGCTGGTTACGCATTGCGATCCGTGAGCCTTCAATATCCATCAACAGCAATTTGACCACTAGCACGACAATCGCCAGCGTCAGCGCGAGCACTGGCGGGTAGGCGATACCCAGATGGTAGGCAAGAAAATCCGTCACTTCGGGAGCGACGCCGAGAAATGCGAACCCCACCGCAACGGTCAGCCAGCCGAAAGCGTGCCTTACGTGCAGCCGATCCTTGCGTACCAGCACCACGATCAGGACGGCTATCATCACGCCGACTATGCCGATCAATACTCGAAACATCTGCTCAACTACTTGCTCGCGCCCGCATTCACCCGGTACCGACGCCTGCGCCATTTCGTCAGGCCCAGCAGCAGAGTGTGGCACATGTAGTAGGCGACCGCGAGCCACGAACGGAAGATTCGCGAGTGCCCGCTGCGGCGATTGGCCATCTCCACCGGCACGCTCATCACCCTCAATCCGCTCGACATCAGCAGACCCAGCACACCAATGTCCTGGTAATCCAGATACGTCGCACGCCAGCTCGCAAGCAGGCGCATGGCGCTCTGGTCGTAAACACGGAAACCGGAGGTGAGATCTTCCAGTTGAATGCCCGAGGTGAGGCGAATCATCTTCCAGGCAATGCGTCGCGACCGCGACCCGCGATCGACACAGGCGCCAATCGACACCTGCGCGAGGCCATCCACAACAGGTTTTATCAACTGCGCCAGGTGTGCGGGGTCATGCTGGCCATCCGCATCCATGCTGATCACCAGTGTGTGGCCGTGGCGCAAGGCGTAGCGTATGCCGGTCTGGGTGGCGCCCCAGGCACCCAGTTGCACTGCTAGCGGCAGCACTATGGCGCCGTGCCTCGCCGCCTCGGCGGCCGTGCCGTCCGTGCTGCAGTCGTCGATGACGATAACCGGATAGTCGCAGTGCTGGCGGAGCCCCCGGATCACGTCGCCGATGGCCTCCACCTCATTGTGCGCCGGCATCACCACCGCGGGGCCAGCCGCCGGTACCGCGCGGGCCGGGCCCGGGGACTCCGCTGACGGCTGCACGCTCACACGCCGGTGTGCCGCGCAGGGAGCGGACTGCAGTATCTCATCGTAGATCGCGCTTACCCCGTCTGCAGATCGATTGATATGAAAACAGCTATTGAACCTCTGCCTGCCATTGTCACCCAGGCGTTTGCGCAAATCACGATTTTCCCGGAGCTGTCGCAAACATGCGGCCAGTGCCTCGGCATCCGCCGGCGGCGCCAGCAGGCCGGTCTCGCCTTCACTGACCACCCAGCCCGTACCGGAACCCTCTATTCGCGTAGCCAGCGTGGCGCGCCCGAGACTCATCGCCTCGAGCAGCACCAGCCCGAATGCTTCGGTGCGCTCAATGGAAGGCAGGCACAGACAGTGGCAGGCCGCGTACTGCGAAGCGAGTTCCCCGGCATCGAGGTATCCGTGAAAATGCACCCTCCCCTGCACGCCCAAGTCCTGGGCCAGGCGCCGGAGCTGCACATCCTGTTCACCGGTGCCGACCAGATGCAATTCCACATCGGGAACGCTGGCAACCGCGCGGATCAGGTAGTCGAAGCCCTTGTAATAGGTGAGCCGGCCCACGGCCAGCACGCGCAGCGGCATCTCGCCGGTATCTGCTGTCACTTCCTCCAGCGCCGGCAAAGGCTCAATGCCCAGCGGCACGATGCGACATTTCTGCCGGAACAACGCCAGCGGTTCGCTGCTTTCAAGATACGGTGGAGAGGTGGCGATCACCCTGGCGGCGCGCGCCAGCAGCCTGCGCTCAAAGGGCCGGTAAATTCTGTAGAACAGCCGCAGACCGAGGCTGTGTCGCGATGGCACTACATCCGACTGCCAATGCACAACCCAGGGAATCTGGCGCGCCCGCCTGGAAAAGAGCGCCCAGATAGCCGAGGGATTGGGCAGATGCAGGTGCAGGATATGCGGTTGTTCACTGCGCAGCATGCGAGCGAGCCAGAGTGGCAGCGTGGGGCTCAGGGGAGTAAATACCATGCGCGCCCAGACGGCGGCCCGGACCACGGTGACTCCGTTCTTACCCGCCGGCGAATCCTCGCGAGTACTGCGCAAACCCAGGCGCTCCTGGTGTACCAGCGCGCTGCATTGCATTCCCGCGCGAGCCTGGGCGCGACACAGGGCGTGCAGGTACGTCTCCATGCCGCCAACAGTCGGCGGGAAATACTTGCCCAGGTGCAGCACACGAATCGCCCGCGCGCTCTCGGGTTGCGGATCGGGGCCCGTCATTCGCGCGACGGCCCGAAGCGCAGGAACACGCCGGCTTCGGTGGCATCGATCACCGACACCGTCCGCCCGCTGCGACGTTGCAATGCCGCAGCGAGAGCTTGCGCTGAACTGTGTTGCGTGCCGGGTTCCGGATTCACCGGCGTGACCACCAGCGCGTAATCGGCCGTGAGCAATGGCGCCTCCGCGAGGGGGCCGGTGTGCGCAAAGCCCGGCGTGGGCAGGTAATGGTAGAGCGCCCGCCAGATCAGGAAATCGCTGTCTCCATTCTCGGAGAGCACCAGCACCGTATCGCCAGGATCGCGCATCAGCCCTTTGCTGGTCTGCACGCGCTGCAATAAATACTTCTCTCCGGTGGGCACGTCCAGGTAGGCACGGTCTCCCTGGCCATAAAAGGCGACTGTATCGCTGGCCTGTTGCAATCTGGACGTTGTCCACCGCACATCCAGGAGCAGCCACCCGGCAACACCAAGGGCGATGACCAACGCAACCGGGCTGGCCAACCGACGGCGCAGCATCCAGACAAACAGCACGCTGACCGCCAGCCAGACCGCCACTATCAAGGGCAGGTGCACAGCGGCATCGCTGGCGCCAACGAACAGGAAATTGGTCGAGGTCTGGCCCCAGCTCTCGTGGAAGGTCCAGTCGTGCCACAGGGTGCGCAAGCTTCCGCCCAGTGAGGACGGGGCCAGGATCAGGCTATCGACGTCGACTGTCTCTCCGGCTTCGCCAAACAATATCAGGCCCAGCTCAATCACCGTACCATGCCAACCCACCGACTCGCCCAGTTTGCTGCGAACGTAATCGCGGCTGGGGAACTCAATGGCCGAGACACGCTGCGGATCACTCGTCGTACGCCAGAAGAACCGCATGCGACGCTGGCTTTCCCGCTCGCTTCGCAGGCGTAGCTCCAGTACAGATAGCCTGGAGGAATCCAGCACCAGAGCGCCGCTGGACAACACCGCGATGCCGTTTTGAAAATCCGTCACGCGCACGCCGTCGCCGTGCTGCTCGCCACTGCCGGCAATAAGCCTGAGGTCGCCGCCATGCAAATTGAGCGGCTCCCGGTCCACGCCCGGCTGCGAGCCGTCCAGATACAGCAACAGACCCGCTATGGTCACGGCCAGCCCCGCCAGGGGTGCAAGCGACCAGTGCATCTTCCCGGACTCAGCTTCACCCGGGCGGGCCCGGGCGCACAGACGGTGAGCAACGAGTATCAGGGCAAACAGCAGCGCGGGCAGAACATGCAGGGGTACCCGGTTGATCGCGGTCCATTCCTCCGCCCACTGGCCGTGCTCCGTGAACTGGAAAATCGCCAGTTGCGTAGCCAGCAGCACGCACAGCAGGGCAACCAGCGCGCGGCGGGGCGCGCTCGGACGGGAGAAGGCCAGCGCAAGCAACGCCAGCGCCAACAGTGGCCAGAGCAGGTGCCAGCTATCGCCCTGCATGAAATTGGCGAGGTAATCATCCCACAGCTCAAGCCGGGCAAGGCCCATCTCGCCCAGTAGCGGCACATGCAGACGATCCCCGACAACGCCTATCTGCCCCAGGCCAGGCAGTTCAACACTGTGAATACCGGACAACGCGGCAATGCCGATGACGACACACCCCGCCAGCACCGCCGCACCCGCAATACGCGGCCAGCGCATCACGCCGCAGAGCAACGCGGCGGCAGCCAGCCAGACCACGCCTTCGTTCTTGACCGCCAAAGCGAAAATGACGAGGCATGCACCTAAAACAATTTTATAGCGCTCGCCGCGCACGCTCCCGGCGATAATTTCCACCAGACCGAAGCCGACGAAACCCATTATCCAGATATCGGCCATTCCGCCCAGGGACAAATGCGTGCTTAGCAACGGCGTTGAAACCAGCAGATAGCTGCCCAGCATCGCCAGCCAGGGCGGCAGATCCGCTTCACGACCCTGGCCGTAGAACGCCATCACCATGGCGATGCCCGCAAGCAGCACAGGGAAATTGACCAGCGAGTCATTCCACTGCCCCAGGGCGAGCGCCGACCACAGCGCCAGCACGGATGTAAACCCCGGATAACTGGCCCCGGGCGCATTGTAGAGAGCCGTGGGCGCCCCCTCGAGCCATGCCGCAGGTTCATCCAGGGGTATAAGGGCCCCCGCATAAAACCACGCCTTCGCGCGGTACAGCCAACTCGTCCACGCATCCCAGGGGAAAGTGGGCCGCCAGAGGATTTCGATCGCCACCAGCAGCAGGTGAAGCAGCGTCCACGCCGCGCACAACCAGAACAGGACGCGCAGCAGCGGCGACGAATCTGCACCCCCACCGGCAGACATCACCCACCCGGGTGTATCGCGCTTCAGGAACAGCAGCGCGCCGGGGATGCAACACAGCGCGGCGAGAGAAAGAATGGGCCAGAATGCGAGGCTATTGGTAGCGGCGTCATACAATGCCACAATGCCGTAAAGCGCCGCGTAGCCGAGGAAAAAACCGAGGCCCAACTGACGCAGAGTGCCGGCGCGCAACCCGCAACGCCCTTCCACACCGGCCAGCAGCAAATACCCACCCATCCAGGGGAGCAGCAGAGCCAGCGCTAGAGTGAAAATTTCCACGAACTAGAGAGGCGCTCGAATGTTTGGAGCCAACATGCTTTTTTCCCGCACTTCAGAGAGTCAAGGTGGCGATGTCAGGTTACTGCCAGGTATCAACCTGAAGCGCCCGGTGGCAGTGCACGTTCTGTTCCTGTACTTTCCCGACGCCTTGAAGAGCTGAGCCATCCGGTTATCCTTGTGACAGTGAGCATGACGATTGTCGACCAAAAGGAAAAACAGAACGGTTTGAGGGGTAAATGATAGACCGCTTTGGGAAGCAATGAAACTGCTGCTTGCCGGGCATTTGCGGGTGCCCCTGTCGAAGCTAATTTGATTAAATCCCGCTTCCCATTCCACTGCGCGGAAGATGCCGATGACCGACGCACATTCTCTGGCCGATGCTGTTGCACTGCACCGCGCCAACCGGCTGGATGAAGCCGAAGCCGGCTACCGCAAGGTGATTGCGGCCACGGGAAACCCGGATGCCATGCAGCTCCTCGCAACTCTCCTGCACCAGTCGGGCAACCCGCGAGAGGGCCTGACATGGCTTGAGCGCGCGCTGCGGCACTTTGGCGATCACGACGGGCTTGAATCGAACCGCGCCGCGATGCTGCTGGCTACCGGCCAGGCGGAATCAGCGCTGGCGGCCACCGAAAGCATTCTGCAACGCAACCCCACGCACGCAGGCGCAAGCAAGAACCGCCTGCTGGCACTGCGCGCACTCGGGCGCGACACCCGGGACCTGATGGAGAAAATACGCTGGTACGAACTGTACCAGGAAGCAGGCGGCAACGACCCGGGCGCGCGGCTGGATCACGCCAACGCCTTGCGCCGATCGGGGCAGGCCGAGCGCGCCCTCGCGTTGTTCCAGCAGGCCCGGGCAGAGCACCCGGATTCCCTGGACATCGCCAGCTCGACCCTCATCAGCGCCTGTTTCGACGCGACCCAGACCACTGAAACCCTCGCCACCCTCGCCCGGAGTATCGCCCCGCTCTACCCCGGCGAGCCGGCAACACTCCAGTGGAGCGGCGACTCACATGTGCTGGGTTTCTATTCTCCCCGATTTGCGGATGGCCCCATGGCGAGCCTGGTTCTGCCGGTGATGGAAGAACTGCAGCGGCGCGGCCTGCGCCTGGTGCTGTTCAGCCGCGGCTCCCTGGACGAGCCACAATCGAAACCTTTCAGGGAAGTCGCCGATGCGGTGCATGCGGTGGAATCTCTGGCCTATGAACAATTTGCGGCATTGGTGGAACGCGAGCGGGTGTCGGTGCTGTTCGACCTCTGCGGCCATTCCCCCGGCAACCGCCTGGCTGATTTCTGCCGCCGGCTGGCGCCCGTGCAGGCTTGCTGGGGCGACTGGTTCCTGACGACCGGCCTGCCGGGCTACGATCTCTACATCGGAGACGCCGTGACCAACCCGCCCGCCGAGGATCACTGTTTCAGCGAGCGGGTACTGCGACTGCCGGACGGGCGCTTCACCTACACGCCGCCTCCCCGTGTCGACGCGGAGCAATTCCCCACGCCGCAGGACCCGGTCTTCGCCAGCTTTAACCGGCTGGCCAAGCTGACCGAACCGACTCTCGACTGCTGGGCTGACATTCTGCGACGCGCCCCCGGGGCCACGCTGCTGCTCTGCTCCGACGGCCTCGAGTACGAGTCCGTGAGGCGCTTTACCACCCGACGCTTCGCTGAGCGGGGCGTTTCCGCTGAGCAGACCGAATACCTGCAATTCATGGATTACCCATCGCTGCTGGGGCACTATCGGCGCGTATCGGTGGCGCTGGACCCGTTCCCCTTCAACGGCTGTGTCACCACGTTTGACGCCCTCGCGATGGGCGTACCGGTAGTGGCTCTGCACGGCAACGCTCCGGTGGCGCGCCAGAGCGCCTCCATTCTCGAACACCTGCAACTGGGCGGGTGGGTGGCGCACAGCAAGGAAGAGTATGTGGAGCAGGCGCTGCGCTTGCTGGAACCGACAAACAACCGGGCAGCGCGACGGCAGCTCACGGGTGATGGAGCCAGCGACAGCTTTGACGTGGCGGGCTTTACAACGACACTACTGCAAGCGCTGGCTGAGGCCCGGTGATGAAGCAGACACATCCGCAGGAGCCTGCGGTTGCGCGCCCCCCAGGTGTGCCCTGAGAACCCTGTGCCGGTGAGCGAAGAAACGACGCACGAACCAGGCCACCAGGCGTGGCAGCATACGCGGCTGGAAAGTGAGTTCGTCTACCAGCACCAGCGCAGCGGGCTCCACGGGGCACGCGGTGATGAAACGTGCGTGGCGCCAAAGCCGCATCGACCCCATCGGAGATTGCTCTATAAAGCCGGTACCTGGCGTGAGTTCCAGCAGGCTCAGGTCGGAATAGTCCATGGGCAGAAACCCGAAAAGAAAAAGATAGCTCCGAAACAGGGGAACACCCGGTTCTATCTCAAAATCAGCCAACGACCGCATGTTCCCGGGGAATGTCATGCGCAACAGGGGCCGCATTTCGGCCGAAATGCCTTCAATCGAGGTAATCCACTCCCAGATGCGCTCGCGCGGGGCGAGCAGCCTGGATTCAAAACGCAGTGACACGTTGCGGTTCATCACAACTCCGCGCAGATGATTCCCATGAAATGCTGGCGCCCAGGCAAATACATTGCAAAAGGATCGTCACCAACCCGTAGCAATGGAAACACACTATACCCTGCTATACTTCCGAACAATCCCCCGTTATACATAGGCCGGCCTGTAGTACTTCGATTTTCCAGCGCCAGGACTCACTGCAGCATTGCCGAAGGATTGCTAGTTACCTGCAGCTCCGGCGATGGCGTAAAGGTGATAACAGACGTTTGGAACGAGAGCCAAATCTTCCTAGAATCAGGCGTTCTGAGCCATTGATCTATAAAGGCAGCGTTTTTTTCAATGAATCCGACAGAGTCGAACAACTGGCGCTTCTGCATCGCACCCATGATGGACTGTTTATATATCTTATATATATCAATAGGTTATACGGATGCCTGTGCATCGCGTGTGCAGCAGTAATTACTTGCAGAATTGGCCGGTGACTGGACCGACAGTTGCTTTGCTACTACTAAACAGTTGTTGGCGGTAATATCGCCATATCCCAACGCAAAAGAGCAATTCAAGTATGGCAATTGGTATGTATGCCGTGGGTACTCATGCAGTTGGTGCCCCCGGAGTAGATTTCGTTCAAGCAGCACAACAGGCCGTAGTGTCATCACCTTTACTGCCGGATGATGCAAAAATGGCAGTTAAAGACTTTCTGAAAGAGTCCTTCAAGGTGCTTTGGGACAACCTAGATCAATTGCTAGACATTAGCCCACCAGATCACTTACTCCGCTGGTGGGACATCGTTGTTGAAATTGTGAAAACCTTGATAACTTAATCTGAATATGTCGATAGTAGGAATAGCGCGGAGTGCTTGCTGTGGGAGCCATTAAAGACGTTGTAGATTTAACTACTCAGCGAGCAAATAGCGTGGAAGATCGGCGACAGGTGGTTGATAGCAATGGTTAGTTCAATCGATAGTTATTACACATATGAAGTTATCAGCATGCCGGGAAATTACTACGGGATGTCTTGGGTTATTACTGCCGCCACAGTGATCGACGATTTCAGTGGCTTCTGGGAGTACTTTATCTTGTCGAGAAGGGCATCCCATACCCTAGACTACCTGGTAGAAGAATCAGACTCTCTGGCGGAAGGACGCAAGCTGTCCTTAGAGTATTTGCATGAAATTGCCGGGCTGAACGCAGTGGCAATGTTGCAAGAGAGATTGGGTGAGCTTGTAGATGAATCAGGAGAGGATGATTTAAGTGGTCGATACAGGCCAAGATTGGGACCCCCGACACGATTTGAGCCGTTGCTTAAAATGTACCTTATTAGGGATTTTGAGACGGAGCGGGAGGTAGTTCACTCGAAAACCAAGTGCCAAAGCCTTAGGCACTTTCTCGAAACTCTGCGGAAGAATTGAATTACGTCTCCCAGTTCACCAGCGCCAACGCCTGATTAGGATCAACCCCAGCATTTTGGGCCTCAGCCAGTGCCCCTACAATTGCAGACAATGCCCTAGCTCTGCCCCCCGCATCGTATGCTAGTAACGCCCTCATGACGTCCAAGCTCACGGGTTGCCCCAGCTTGTCGGTTGCCTCCGCAGCGATTCCCGTTGCAATTGGTTGCAACGCCCATTGCGCTAGGTGTCGCTGTGCCTCGCGGATCAGCGGCCCGGTAGTGCTGGCATTCAGCATTGCGGGGAGTACCCCAAACACCATACAGATACTGTCACGCGCTGCCGACAATGACTCAGCGGTCATCGCCCGGCTAATGTCGGGGGTTACGTCTGAAGGCTTCCAGTCAGCTTGTGGGGCAGGACCACCCGCCGCTGTTACCGCCGTACTCTCTCTGAGTAACACCCGGCCACGTTTTCCACGGAATCCCGCACCTAGTTGTTCTAGGTCAGTCTGGGGAGATTCAGGGAAAGGCAAGACTTGAGTACCCAAGGGCATATTTTCGTATGCCTCCGCTAGCGAGGTTTCAATAGCGTGCAGCAGGTTGGCAGTAAGACTTGCACGGGACAGTGGGGCAGTCCCAGACCAAGGGCTATACGCATCTGCCCCAATCCTGAAATGTAAAACTTCAGGGGCAAGGGCAGTAACAGATTGCCCGCCGCCAGCCTCACCGATAGACAGACGATAGGCGCGGGGTTGCCCCATCCGGGTTGATAGCTCCCAATCACTTGCAGGAATCAACCGGGTTGGGGTCACGTATAGGACAGACTCACCACGCAGGGCAAGGCTACGCGCTACGATCCCCAACACATGCGGGGTCAGGTAATCAGTGCCTTTGACTTCGGCAATGCTCAAACCGTGTTCCCACAAGCTCACGCAGCTTTGTACAGTTGCGGTCAATTCTCCCAAACCGCTTTGACCAGAAATCCAGCTTTCACGCGCAGCCAGAATACTCGCCGTGTACCCGGTTCCACTTGATCGGGTTTCGGGCTTGTCTCGCTTCCAAAACTTCAGCTTCATACGCGACGCCACCCCCGGAGAAGGTCACCGGCACCGCTGTACTGCATAGCCTTGGCGACAAATGTCGGGGATCGCTCGATTGTTTCGTCCCAGCCATCGCCCATCTTCTGGGAAAAGCTAGAAGCCCCAGCCGGGACCGTCGATAGTTGGGCCTCGGTCATGTACGCAGCGAGTCGCCTGTAAGCCTCCACCACGCATTGAGGTACTTGCCCACCATCCTCGCCTAGAGTCCCTGTGATGCGATACACGCAGCTACGGGGCAGATAGAACCCCAGCGGGCTGGGTTCAGCCGTGACGCTTGTCCATGTTTTTGTGGCATCGTCCCACTGATCAATAACGATATTGCTCACCGGGCTTAAGTGCGGTCGCCAGTCCCCCGGACCCGCACAAGTCCAAACGCATTGGCGAGGGGTCCAACGATGACAGACGTAAGATTCCAGCCTTGCCCAGACGTGCGGGTCTGGTTTCTCCGCAGGCTCCGCAACACCATTGCCATCTAGCAGGATCAAGTCCGGGTATGTCTCCGGTTCAGCTTCCTCGAATTTCAACACTTGAACTTCGCTCATAGTCGCCACCGGTAACGGGCATTGGTGCAATTGATTTCACGCGGTGCAGTTGATTGCAACGCCCAATTCCTGGCCTCGACAGTGCTGTTCTTGTAGGCGGGGACACTTACGACACTGATTTCATACAAAATCACGTCTGACAGTTCCCGAATAATCGCCGTCCCTTCTTCTGGCGGTTCCTCAAATACCCGTTCAGCGTCTGGCACGGTCCTTTGTGGGGGCACCCTGAACCCAACACTAACACCACCGGCAAGCCCCGCACCGATCTGGGCGAGTGCGTCCCGTGCGTACTGCGTCTGTAAGATTTCCTCAGACAATGACGCCTCGAAATGCAGTGCCGCCCGGTCTTCCCAGAACTTCGCAGTCTTGGAAAGTTTCGAGGCCATCACGCGGTTAAAATCGTGTCCTACCAAAACCAAAATATCTTGGTCGGTTGCTTCAATCGAAAACTTGAAAGCGCCTTCTTTGAAGTACTCTTTTTTCGGACGGCCACCATTGCGCCCACCATCAGATAGCACGGCTTTGGATTTCGGCCCGGTAGGAAAGCTCCCGGCAATCACACGGGAGCCTCCCTTAGCGCGTACCTCAAGTTCGCCCGCTAGTCCGCCGTACAGCATCACTGCAAGCCAGCAATCAGGCCGATCTGTGCAGGGCGAGCAACGGTAATGTCTGTAGTCACGATCCCGGTCAGCACCAATTGCCCGGATTGCGCTTTGGTGAACGGGTCGCGGATCAGATCGACACCGCCCCAGATACCGACGAAAAACGGGGCAATACCGCCAACGCTGGTCGTCATGATCGCGCTGGATTCAGCAGGGGAACCAGTCGGTGCGGACAACGCATTGCCTGTGCTGATTACCGATCCAAACCGCGACACAACAAAGTCATACATCGTGCTTGCGCTGCCGGTTTCAAAAACAGCACCGTCTAGCGTGTTCAGCAGTTCATGCCGGAACAACAGGCGAATATCCGTAAAGGAGGTCGCGGCATTCCGGGTCAGGAACTCTACAGCAGCCGCACGGAACGCAGCATAGCTTGCAGGGCCAGATACGTCATTAACGTCAAAGCCGTAAGTGCCGACACCGGGAATAAGCCCCAGCGGTTCACCGCTAGAACCAGCACCGAGAAACGCCACACGATCCAGTTCAGTGCTGATAGCCGCATTCAGGTCACGCCGTACAGCAGCCTCTAGCGCAGCACCGGATTGCTTCAGTGCCTTGCGGCTCAGGGTCATTTGTGCGCCCATGTGGTAATCAGGGCTAAGTGCTTTGTCCACCGTGGTGTAAGCAGAGGCCGCGCCCACATTCGCCAATTCACCATCACCCCAGCCGACAACCGCACCGCCAGTAGCCACCGGCCATTCAATCTGCCCGCTGGTGATGTTGACCAACTGCCCACCCATGCGGCCCATGACCGACTGCGGGAACAAGCGATCAACAATAGGGCGAGTTTGGATCGGGTCGGGCGTGCCACTGGCGAGCGTTTCACCCGCCCTTTGCTCCAAGGCTTCAAGCGGGATCGGCAAGCCTTGATAACTGCCGTGGCTCCGCATCTCCTGCACAACCTCAAGAGTCTGGCCTGATAGCTGGGAACCATCATCAAGAGCCGCAGCAATTTGCCGTAGCTCGAAACCGGCGACAAGCTCCGCATACTCGCGGTCGCTACGGCCTTCCAGTTCCTGCCCAGCTTCGCGCCGTTCTTCATCCTCGCTCACCAGTGCAGCCCGGTAACGCTGTTCCGCCTGCCGGTACTCGGTATCAAGCGCCGACATTTTGCGGGTTTCGTCTTCGCTGGGGCTTTCATTAGCGGCGAGTGTCGCCAGTTCCTGCCGGATTTCACTCCGGCGCAATTCCAGTTTTTTGCTCAGTAACATTGTCACGTCCTCATTACTAATTCTTTCCAAGCCAGCCGCTCAGGCGGTAGCTCGCCATGTATTTCTGTTCTGGTTTTCATGCTGTGGTGTCTCCTGCACAACACCTGTAGGTTCTCGATTTCAAAACTCAAGTCCGGTCTTTCTCGAATTGGTACAACGTGATCGACTTCCAGATGTATTCGACTCCCACAGTTTGAGCATTCAAACGCGTTTTGTCTCAATACTTGATACCGCAGCGCCTTCCAGCGTTTTGTGCGATACACCGCAGCACCGTGACGCTTCCACTCACGCCCACGCATAACGCACCGGCTTTTGTTCGGGTATCGCTGATCGGCGGTCGCCTTCTGCCACTGCGAGAATCGCCGCGCTCGCTACGTCAATACGGGACAGGCTTTTCGCCTTAGAGAGTCGCTGATTCAGATTCGTATCAACTTCAATCACCGAATCCGCCGCTGCACTCCTAAATAGCAGCGAGGGCGCATACCGGATTTTCTGATCCAGCACCATGCCTCGATACCGAGATATATCCTCATGCCCAGAGAAGAACCCAAACCGCCGCCAGACAATCGGAACATTCAATCCAGCTAATGCCGCCCCTTCTTCGATCTGGCTGGCCTTGTACTTGTCAGAAACAAGACAGGCGATAACTTGCCCATGAACATGTGCGACCACCGCACCCAGCCACGCGGAAACCGGAATTGTTTTCTTGCCTATCTGGTGCAGTTCACCGCGCTTTGCCATCTGTAAATAGCGGTCGCCCACCTTGTCGCCTTGCCCTCTGGAGAGCAGGTCAGGTTCGCCCGGAAACCAGCCCATAACCTCCAGCCGCCCGGACTCAGGCCAGAAGTATGCAGCCGCCGCCATGCTTGCACTCTCGGCACTGTCGATCCCGACAATCAGCGGCCCTTGCCGAGCGGGTAAGTCTTCCGTTTCGCACGCCATATGTTCATCGACAGTCACCAGCACGCGCCGGGATTCATCCGCTACCCGCTGATTCAGGATCAACCAGCGGTGCTGTGTAAGATGACTGCCGCCACGCTCAAGTGCGCGTGCGCCATTGCGTAGCTGATCCTTCAATGGAATGCCTATCTTGTGCAGTGCCCCCGGATTCGCCGCTAGAATCGCCTCCTCACTATCTACAGGCATCGACATAGCTGCACGGAATTCCTTCACGTAGCAGCCCACGGGCGGGTTATCAATCCACTGAGAAAAGGAATGCAGGTCATCACTGGCAGACGTGGACAGCATCACGCACCGGCCTGATCGTTTAGCCATACCGGTCAACAAGGCAGATTCCAGAGCATCGCCTTTTTCCACCGGCCAGTGCCCGCGCTCATCCATCAGAACAAACGAGGGCGACATTCCCAGCGCACTACGGGCATCGGAGGCAACCACCATCAGGACATGCTCAGCGCCACCCGAATCGACATAAGAGATTTTCAGGCGAGGCGCACGGCGAATAGTGAAGCGTTTCTGTATCGCCGGGGGGAAGCCAGCAATTGTGCCAGCAACGTACTGGTACGCGATCTCGCCTTGTTGGAGCGTTCGGGCGGCAATGACAACCTCCCGCTTAGTCTGGCTGTCAATGATCCCCATCAGGGCGGCGAGCGCCATAGCGGAGCCTAAAGCGGTTTTGCCATTGCCTCTACCGAGACACAGAATCGCGATGTCCACATCATCAGCGAGAGCATGGCGAGCAAAGTCCACTTGGAAGGGCGCAGCGGTCGCAAGCTCTCCGCTCAGGGGTCCGGTAACAATGCGGCAGTGCCCCTCGAAGAACGCCAGAAAACGATCCCCACGGGGCATACCAGAGGCGCAGATTTCCTCTATGCCGAGGCTCACTCTGCCCCCTTGGAAGATTGAGAGGGGAGTAACCTACCCCCCCCGCTGCCGCCCTCGCTGGAGGTCGCGGCATTGGGACCATGTGCGCGTGCCTGGACTGGCCAGTTAATCTGCGGGTCATCAACCCAAAGCCTTTGACGCTCGTACGCCCCGCACGGGTCAACGAAGTGCGGGTCACGCCAGCCGGTGAGGTCAGGCCGCACTGGTGGTGGTTCCCACGATTCGGGATTTGGCCTTTCTTCAGGCGGTAGTCTTCCAGCGGTTAGCAGTTGCCGCAGCAGGTCTAGTGTATCCCGATCTATTTGCATCACCCCGGCACTGTACAACCTCCAAACAGCATCCGGGGGCGATTGCAATTAATGTCACCGGGTTTTTAGGAGAACCCCACCGCAATCATCAGTTCCCGGCCTTTTTCATCGCCCAATAGCGTTTTAGCTTCGCGGAACGTCTGTTGCCATGCCCGGTTTTCCGCTACGTCTGGTGGAAACCCTCGCGCTTGAAGCCGTTGCTGGTAGTCGCGCCAGATATTCTGGTAAGCCACGATCAGCGGTAGCGTAATTTCTGCCGGTATCGGTTCGGCTTGAATGATCGGGCCGGACGGATCGAAATCCGGGCAATCTGTTTCAACCCAACGGGCTGGTTTTTCGTTTTCGTTCATTTCTCAACCTCCTGTGAAATCAACATTGATAAACTAATTTCGCGGAACTTTTCTTTAAACCTTCTTCAGGAAAAATATGTTCCTTTCCTTCCTGAAAATATCTTTAAATATTTTCCTGTTTTTAATTCCGCGATTCTGAAGGAATCGCTGATTTCAGGTTCATGTTTATTGATAGGTTCAGTGATAGGTTCATAGTACGGAAGTATTCTTCCGCACCCCCCGGAAGTATTCTTCACAAACTGGGGTACCCCCCGGAAGTATTCTTCCGCATGTTGTGAAGTATTCTTCCGCATGGTCTGTCGCATTCTTTAATAATCAAAGTCCAGCTTCGCCTTCAGGGCTTCAAGATCAGGTGCGTTCAGATCAAGACAATGCACCCAGCGCAACATGAATTCGCGTGCGGTCAATCCATCCTTTTTGGCATCCTCCCGGAACGCTTCCTTCATTGCCTCAGGATCAGCAGCCCATTCCTCCAGCCGCGCCATCAGCTTTGCCTGTTCATCTTCTGGGCTCGGTTTTGGAATTTGGAGAGTGTACTTGTTGCTGGTTCGTCGCTTACCTTGGATGCGCTTTTCAGACGTAATCAAGCCCCGGTCTTCCAGCCTTCGAATATAAGTCCGTGCTTGCCGCGTCGATATGCAGAGAGTGCTGGAAATGGAAGCCAGTCCCGGCCAGCATTCATTCCGCTTGTTGGCGCGATCAGCGAGGATCATCAACACCGCATAGTCCCCCGGAGGCAGGTGCTGTTCGGATGCCCACTTCATGGCTTTGAAGCTCATAACGCACCCCCGGCAATGCAAGCAATTGCACGGGAAACGCTATATTTATAGGTGTTTCTGTAATTCTTTGATATACTACGCATGAATCAATTCCTCGTGCATGTCGATTTGGTTCAACTCCTGATGGACCCCTTGCCGTATCCCCTGAAGTGCGCGGCAAGGGGTTTTTTATTGCTTCTCTAGTTTCTGATCAATGAAAGCCATAACCCCGGCCAGCGGGTAGAAATAGCGGTTGCCAATTCTTATCCGTGGCGGCCCTGTCCTGCGGCGCTGCCACATTTCGCTGGTACTTTTCGTGATGGCACCGAGCGCCAGCATTTCCTCCTCTGGGACCAAACCCAACTTATCGAGGAGTGCCTGGCTCGGCTCAGCGTGACCGGTCAGAACACTATCGCTCTTGACCGTGGGGGCGATATTTTCAATTACCTGATTCATTTTTGAGCCTCATTAGTTAAGGCCCGTGCTGCGGACAGAGGGAGACCGTCAACACAAGCAAATGTGTTTCCTGAGCCTCTCCCTAGATAAAACCGCTAGCAGGTGGGGACAGCTTTAGCTGTGGCTAACGGTTGCTCGTTCGCCCCGCGTGCTTCGGGGCGTATGCGCACAGTGTACTTCTGGTATTAAACGAGTGCAATACTAATCGCACAATATGCTTTGTTTTAAGGGGTTTCCGGTTAGTTTGTCAATTCCTTTACTCGTGCCAGAACATCATCGGCGGTTAATTGTGTGTAGCGCCGGAGCATCTTCCAGTCCCGATGTCCTGAACAAATAGACACAAGCTCAATCGGGAGTCCAAGCTTAAAAAGATTTGTGATTCCTGCATGGCGCAAATCGTGGAATCTCAGATTATTGATTTTCAGGCGGGTAGTAGTTCGAGTGAATGCTGCACTCATCGACCTGGAGTTGTACGGAAATATTCGTCCCGTGGGATTTTCCCTATCGCCCCTTCTGGCCTGAACGATGTCCCATGCCTTGCCAATCAGGGGCACCATCATGTCATTACCTTGCTTCTCTGTAGGATGCTTACGGTCACGGATGATCACCGTCTGCCGCGCCCAATCCACATCCTCAAATCGAATTCGTGTAATTTCAGCTTGCCGCATGGCTGTGCTAATCGCAAATTCGACAAGTTCCGCCATTGGAATCAGTTGCTTTGGCTGGGTTGCCCAGTACTCTCGTAGACGATCAATCTCCACATCCGTAGGTATCCTGTCCCGCTCATTGCTTCGCGTCTTATGGCCCGCATGACTCAGTGCGGAGCGCACCTCCCTACAAATGTCACCAGTGGTATCCAATCCACGTGAGTATCGTGCCCAGTCGAGGACTTTTCCCAGCGTGCTTAGATAGCCAGCCAGCGTCACGGCTTTGGTACCTCCTACCAGCTTTCCATCGACCCATTGTTGGATGTGCGCCCGAGATAGTTTTGAAAGCTTTACGTGCCCCAAGTCAACCCGCCATGCGGCAAGGTAATTGCCCCAGCTTCGCCCTCGTGCGGGTGTGGTCTTCTGGTATTCGTCGATTAGCTCCGCTAATGATCCAGATGGACTGATCAGCCCCGCGTCACTCTGATCAATCTGCGCCTCAATCTTGGTCGCCCATGCGTGAGCATCCCGCTTTAGCTTGAAAGTCTTTGCCCGGTATAATCCTATTTTTCGGACTTGCGCCCGCCAATTGCCGCTTTGTAGTTTCGTGTATGTGGCCATGTGTGCAATTCCTGTGGCACGTTTGATATACGAATAGTACCAGCTCGGCACCAGTGTGTGCACTGTATGTGCACTAATACATGCACACGCCGGTATTTAGGAGTTAAATGTCCAATAAAATCAATAGGTTATTCTCGATTGCGCCGATGATGGACTGGTCGGATCGCAATTGCCGGTTCTTCTGGCGACTGCTCACCCGCCGCGCCCTGCTGTACACGGAGATGGTCACTACCGGAGCGTTGATTCACGGCGACCGTGAGCGGTTTTTGCACTACAACCGCGAGGAGCATCCGGTGGCGCTGCAGCTCGGCGGCTCTGATTCCAGCGAGCTTGCGCGCTGCGCCCGCTGGGCCCAGGAATGGGGCTACGATGAAGTCAACCTGAACTGCGGCTGCCCGTCTGACCGGGTGCAGTCGGGCATGTTCGGTGCCTGCCTGATGGGCGAGCCGGCACTGGTTGCCGATGGTGTGAAAGCCATGCGCGACGCCTGCAGTATCCCTGTCACCGTGAAGCACCGCATCGGTATAGATGCCATGGAAAGCTATGCGGAACTCGCCGACTTCGTGGGCACCATCGCCACCGCCGGCTGCGAGGTGTTCATCGTGCACGCGCGCAAGGCCTGGCTGCAGGGGCTCTCCCCCAGGGAGAACCGCGAGATTCCGCCACTGAATTACCCCTGGGTCTACCGTCTGAAGCAGGATTTCCCGGAACTCACCATCGTCATCAACGGGGGCATACAATCACTCGGGGAGTGCGAAGCACACCTGCAACAGGTAGACGGGGTGATGCTCGGGCGCGAGGCCTACCAGAACCCGTGGATGCTCGCAGATGTAGACCGGCGGCTGTTCTCGGTAGACAATCCCGCGCACTCACGCGATGATGTAATTGCGGCGCTTTTGCCCTACTGCGATCAGGCACTGGCACAGGGAGGGCGTCTCAACCACATCACGCGCCACATTTTGGGTTTGTACCAGGGCTTGCCGGGAGCGCGAAAATTCCGGCGCCACCTGAGTGAAAACGCGTTTCGCGATGGCGCCGATTCCGGCGTGCTGCGCTCAGCCCAGCTTCTGGTTGCCGAAGCCACTGCAGCGACGCACCACCGGCTGACCGAACGGGGATAAGCGCTGCGGCATCGTCACACTTCAACTGGCTAAAAACGGGGAGGGGGAACAATGATTGGCGCGCTCAAGGCACTGTTTGAGACACCGGCGAATGAAGATCCCGGTCAGCGCGAGCAGCGCATTCGCCTTGCAGCCGCCGCGCTGCTGATTGAAACCGCGCGTGCCGATTTCACTCAGGACGCTGCGGAACAGGCTGCACTGGAGAGGCTGCTAACGCAAACGCTCGCGCTGGATCCCGCCGAGATCAGGGCACTGATTGCGGATGCCGAGAGCCGGGTAGACGAGGCCACGTCCCTGTACGAATTCACCCGCGTGATCAACGACCACTACAGCGCGGAGCAGAAACTTCAGTTGATCGATTCAATGTGGTCGGTTGCCTTTGCGGACGGGAATCTCGATAAATACGAAGAACACCTCATTCGCCAGGTGGCTGAACTCACCTACGTGCCGCACCCGGACTACATACGCAGCAAACTGGCCGCGCAGGGCTGATCAGCCAGAGCCCAGCGCAGCCAGCAGGTCTTTGAAGCGCGCCCGGTTTTCGTCGGAAAGTTCCATGAGAACCTTGTGCGCTTCTATCACTTTTTCCCGAACCTCATCTTCATCGCCACGGACCATGGGAATCTCGGCGATATTCTCCGGATTGCTGCAGGCTTCCTCGTGCAGCTCAAACAACTTGTCGAAGCCCATGCTTTTCAGCAGGCGAACGATGCTCGGATCACAGGAATAGATAGCGGGCTCAAAGCCGAACTTCTCTTTCACCTCCAGCGCCAGCTTGGCGAGCAGGCCCAGCGTGGTACTGTCTACACCTTCGGCATCGCACAGATCTACCCAGACGCTGGTAAATTGCGGATCGCTGTACATTTTCTGAAAGTAATCATCAATGGTCGTGCACAGCGTCAGGCGCACATCGCCCACGAATCGAATCACATAGGCGCCGTTGTGGCTGGCTGCGAGAATTCGGCCTTCCTGCATCTCAACTCCGCATTAAAAGCGTTTCATCAGCGTTTCATCAAGAACAGCGCCGCTATATCGTCGGGCGCCATCTCAACGTGATCCAGGCCGAGGCGCGTGACGAGCTCGTTCGGCGAATCAGCACTGGATTCAAACACTTCAAGAAAATAGGCTTCTTTATCTATCAGATTTTTTGGTGGCAGTATCTCGAGGATGCCATCGGAAAACAGTGCCAGCATGAAACTGTCTGGAAGGGCGATCTCAAACTCGTTGTAAGAGCCCTCTTCCACGAGGCCCACGGCCGAACCTTCGCCAGGCAGATAACGCGCGCCCTCGGATGACACCAGCACAGGCAACGGCAGATGCCCGGCAACACTGTAGCGCAGCGTGTTGTTCCGCATGTCCAGCAGTCCCACCACCATGGTGGCGAACTTGCCCACCTCGAGATCCATCAGCTCGCGGTTGGCCCGCTCCAGCATCTGCGTCGGGCTCATAATGGTGTGGTCGTCGCGCCGCAGGAGATCCGAGCGTTTGCGCGCAAACACGTTCTTGATCAACACCGTGGCAAACGCCGACGAGCTGCCATGCCCGGAAACGTCCGCCATGAAAAAGATTACGTGGTGCTCTCCCACCGTGAAATAGTCAGTGAAATCGCCGCTGAGATACAGCGAGGGAATCACCGTATGGCTGAATACGTAATCGTTCAACACCAGGGGCGTGGTCGGCAACATGCGCATCTGCACCTGTCGGCCCGCCTGTTGATCCTGTTCCAGCAACTTGACTGTGCCCCGCAGCTCGATATTGGTAGCCTCGAGCCGTTGGCGGGATTCACGCAATTGCCGGCCGAGCTGCCGGTGACGCACGCAACGCCGGATAGACCGCAACAGAGCTTCCCGGTCCGCCACCGGGCGCGGGAAAAAATCGTGCGCGCCCAGGCGCAGCGCGGTCATCATGTGATCCACATCAGCCACTTCGCTGAATAAAATCGCCGGCACCTGAACGTCCATTTCCCGCAACTTGTGGCGCGCCTCTTCCCAGGCGACACCCTGCAGGTCCAGTTCGCACAGGATGACATCGAATTTACTGCCGGCGCCCAGCGAAAAATCGCTTTTGCCGATCACATCCGTTACCACCTGAACGTCAAAACCGGAAGCTTGAAGAAAGTCGGCCATCTCCTGCGCGCGATCAGGCTGATCGTCAACTATCAGTAGGTTACCGTTTGAGGCCATCCTGGGAGACTTTGAAAGAGGAATGGTGGTGACACTACGCCCATCACAGAGCTCGGGCAACCGGGTCACGCGGGCTTTCGGCAGGATTTTACAAAGTTATGCGTACGCGTGCACATTCGTCGCAAAAACCGGGAAACTACCATCAAAATTCTTCGAACTCCCCGCCTTCTTCAAAGTCGGAAAAGGAGTCGTCCACCTCTCCATTATTCAGAAAAGCCTCGCGCCGGCTGAGGTAGGCCTGACGCAGGAAAATGTACTTGTCGCCGGATATGAGCTCGTCGGCGCGCAGCAGACGGGCGCGTATGTCGATGGTCTCCGCGCCCAGGAAACCCCAGTTGAAAGCGCGCTCATCAGACAACGAGGGCAAAGTGAAATAGCTGTCAACCAATACGCCGGTTCCGCTGCGCACGGTGCGCGGCCCCACTACCGGCACCACAAGATAAGGCCCGGCATCCAGGCCCCACACCGACAGCGTCTGGCCGAAATCCGCCGGCCGGTGATCAACGCCCATGCTGGAGGCAACGTCCAGGAAACCGCCGAGGCCAATGGTGGTGTTGATCAACAGCCGGCCCAGGCCATGAATTGTATTTTCCACCCTGCCCTGGAGTATCGAGTTAAGAATGGTATTGAATTCGTAGATATTGCGGATGAAATTGGTTACGCCACGCTCAACCGGATCCGGCGTCACAAACCGGTATGCCTGCGCCACAGGCTTGAGCGCGTATTTGTCCAGGTTCTCGTTAAACACAAAAACCTTGCGATTCAGTGGTTCCCAGGGGTCGATCTGGTAGGCCTGACTCTGTTGCCAAAGGGGAACAGCCTCCTCCACTGGCACGGGTTGCTGTTCGGCACGCGCGTGAACTGACACAAGTGCAACCAGCAAAACAATAAGGCGAAAGAGGACCATGTCCGGGACCGGATGTCAGTCAAGATTGCGCATGGTACGCCTGCCCGGTGAGCCAATCAACCATGCAGGGTTCTCGCGCTCAGGGAGTTGTGACCAGCACCACAGACTCGGCGACCAAATGCTCGTACTGCTGTAGTCCAAAATCGCGAATGGAATCCAGGGGCACGCCCATTTCCTGCGCAAGCACTGCGAGCAATGCTGTCGAGCTTTGCGTCTGGTTGGCCGCCACCAGTTCCAGCAAGCGAGCCGTGGCGGCATTCACCTCCATAAAACGCACGCTGTCGCTGCGATCGCGGTAGACCACGATATAGGTTGGCCCATCGGCCTCGAGGGGCCGGAAGTTGCTGCCGATACGGTGAACCGGAAACTGGTACGCCAGCGACCAGGCCAGTGGCGACAGGCCGGGCACGGCATCCGCGATGTCGGCACAGGCGACGGATGCGGGCAGCTCCTCCTCGGATACCGTCAGAGCGAGCTCCACCCATTCATAGTGTGCGAGCTCGGTCATAAAGGGGGGGTCCACCGGGCGCATCTCATGCACGCGCAGGAGGTACTGTAAAAATTCCTGGCTGATCTCCAGAAAGTAGGGCGAGTGACAGCGGTGCCTCTGCATGAAACTGCGCACCAGCTGTTCCCAGTCTTGTGCTGAATACAGGCTGTGCAATACCGGGAATCCACTGCTGATGAAACTCTCGATATTGTTGTAAACCAGATCTTCGTAGATCTTGAGCCGTCGCGCTTCCACCCCCGCCGGCGGCGCTTCGCCCACCGGGTCACGCAGGTAGCGCGCCATACGCATCTGGCTGTCCCTGAGAGCTGATTCCGCCATCAGTTGGCCAGCGCCTCTTCCGGTTCGGCAAGCGCAGCACCCTGCAGGTTTCGCACCTGCGCCACCTCGGCCAGTAGACTTTCGAGAGGCGGCAGATTGAAATCGCGCTCCAGCAGGGTCGGCAGCGGGCCAACTCGCTGGTAGGCCTGCGCCAGTAATTCCCATACCGGGTCGATCACATCCGCGCCGTGCGTGTCGATCTTCAGGTCGTCCGCTTCGTTGTAGTGTCCTGCAATGTGGATATACCGCGCCCGCTCCAGCGGTAACGCATCGAGAAATTCGAGGGGGTCGTACCGATGATTGATGCTGTTGACGTAGATGTTGTTCACGTCCAGCAACAGCTCGCAGTCGCTCTCTTGCAGTACTGCGCGAATGAATTCCGCTTCCGTGAGATCGGCGTGGGGCTGCGCATAGTAGGAGGCGTTCTCCAGCGCAATGGGACGGCCGATAATGTCCTGTACCTGGCGCACGCGCGCCGCCACGTAATGCACCGCCTCCTGCGTGAAAGGTATCGGCAACAGATCGTACAGATGCCCTTCCGCCGCGCAGTAGGTCAGGTGTTCACTGTAGATGGGCACATCGTACGCATCAATCAGCTCGCGAACAGCCGCAACCAGCGTTGTATCAATGGGGTCAGGCCCACCGATATCCAGCGACAACCCATGCAGGGCCAGCGGATAGCGTTCGGCCAGCTCACGAAACTGCCTGCGAAAGCGGCCACCCACGCCGATCCAGTTTTCCGGCGCCGCCTCTAAAAAGTCTACCGCTCCCTGGTCCATTGATAGCAGCGGGCCCATAAGGGCCCGCCGCAAACCGAGACCCGCTCCCTGGATCTCCCGTCGATCAGGCGGCATGCCTAGCCGCCGCACTTACCTTCGCCACACTTGCCTTCACCGGCGGCTTTCGCGTCGGCGGGTGCGCCTTCGCCATCATCCTTGCCTTCGCCACATTTGCCTTCGCCGCATTTACCTTCGCCGTCGGCTTTATGGTCTTCCTTGCCTTCACCACACTTGCCTTCGCCGCACTTGCCTTCGTCCTCACCTTTTTCCGCACCACATTTACCTTCGCCACAGCCCCCTTCCTTGTGCGCGCCGTAATTCGGCAGGTCGTAGCCTCCGCTGAGTTGTTGCGCTGAAAACGGGTTGCTGGCTGCGGATGCCAATGGTACTACCGATGATGCCAGAAATGCCGCGCCCAGAGCCGCCGCGAGAGGTTTCTTGATATTCGCCATGATAGTCTTCCTGTGGTTGTCAGAGTTGTCGTTTTCAATTAACCGAAGTGTGCCAGCGACCTTGGCCCCTTTTACACCTGGGTGTCTGCTAGGACACAGCATCAACACAATAGTTTCAAAGCCCTGGTAATTCCAGGGAGCTGCGCCACCCCTTGAAGCCCTGCTAGTCGTGGGGGTTTTCTTCCAGCCACTGCTCTACCTCCTGCCACTGCTCCTGCAGGCGCTTGGAAGACACCGCCTTGCGCGTGCCAAGATTCTGCGCGAACAGGGAGACGCGCAATTCTTCCAGCATCCAGCGATAGGCGCGCGCGGCCGGGCAGAGCAACAACAGTGCGGGACGCCGCCCTAGCGCGTGTCTGAGCAACTCTTCAAGCGGCTCCAGCATGAGCATGGATTTGCGGTCTTTCTCATACTGCCCGGCGAGGCGCTCCAGCCGGGTTCGCAACGCCTTCATGTAGCGCGGATACTGCGCCAGCCATTCACCGGGCGTATCACGCTGAAAGCCGGCGCCGAACAGCCCGGCTAGCTGGCGCTCGACATCCGCCCGCGTAGCAGCCCATTCGCGTTGCTCCAGCGCCGCAAGCCGTGCGCGAATTTCGCCCAGCACGCCGAGTGTCGTCAGCAGATGCGTTTCCAGTTCATTCGCGCATGCCACGACTTTCCCGCTGCCCTGCTGCAGCCGCTGGTTGAACGCGTCCCGGCTGAAGGGCAGCTCGCTGTCCAGCTGCGTGGCTGCCACGAAGGCGGCGTCTATCAAATCCTCAAGCAATGCGATGCGCTCGAAACCCGCGCGCGCCAGCAACAGGTTCGCCTCATTGCCGCGCAGTAACTGCTTGCGCAATTCGCGCAGCAGGCGCGCGGAACGCAGACGCATCAGGCGCAACACGCCGAGCCGATGCGACACCTGTGCCGCGCCCGTATAATCCCGCAATTCAATTGCCACACTGTCGCCGCGATCAACCAATGCGGGCCAGGCCACGATATCCACCCCCGCCTGCCGGAAGCGCCACTCTCGGGGGAGCGTATCGAAGTCCCAGTCGAGCAGGCCCTCCCGCGCGGGTGAGGCCTGTTCCGCTGCGCCGATGCTCTGTCGCGTATCCTCCCGAAAACGACGGATCAGCGCCGCAAGGTCGCGCCCCTGCTCGAGCAACTTGCCCCGGGCATCCACCACCCGCACATTCATGCGGTAGTAGTCGTCCAGCTTTTGTACATTCCAATCATCCCGCGAGAGTGAAATACCACCGAGTCGAGAGAGCACCAGCGCCAGCGCTTCCAGCAGGTCCACGTCGCCCGGTACGAGGTCCGCCAGCGCCCTGTCGACAAAATCCGGTGCCGGCACCAGGTGCTTGCGCTTGTCTTTTGGCAGCCCCTTCACCAGCGCAATGCATTTCTCGCGCAGCAGTCCGGGCACCAGCCAGTCGAACAGTCTGCGCGGTACGCGATTGAGCAAACCCACGGGAACTGTCACCGAGACACCATCGGTGTCGCCGCCCGGCTCGAAGGTATAGCTCAAGGGCAGGCGCATATCCGCAAAGACGAGATGATCGGGAAACTGCGCGTCGAGATCGGCGCCCGGATCTACCGCGCACACGGTGTCGCGGTCCATGCGCAGCAACGCCGCGGCCCCCTTGTCACGTTTTAGCCAGGCCAGCAGGCGGCGCGCGGTAATTATTTCCGCCGGGATTCGCGCGTCATAAAACTCGAACTGCACTTCCTCCGAGGCAAGAATGTCGCGCCTGCGGGTGCGCGATTCCAGTTCCTCCAGCTCGCGCACGAGCCCCTGGTTATGTCGCAGGAACGCCGGTGGCTGGCGAAAATGCCCGGCAATCAGGCCCTCGCGTATCAGCAGTTCGCGGCTCGCAACAGGGTCGATCGGCCCGTAGTGCACCGGGTTCCTCTCCACCAGCGTCAACCCGTACAGTGTAATCCGCTCGAAGGCCACCGCCTGTCCGGTGCGGGCTCGCCAGTGCGGCTCATAATAATGATGCTTGAGGAGTTTCGGATTGATATCCAGCGCCCAGCGCGGCTCTACCGCCGCCACCTCGCGGGCGTACACGCGCGAGGTTTCCACGATTTCCGCCGCCACGATCCACGGGTGTTTCTTTTTTGCCTGGCCTGAACCCGGAAACACGTACAGACGCCGATTGCGGGCGCCGAGATACTCCCTGCCCTCCTGCCGCTGCGCCAGGTTGCCGAGCAGCCCGCTGAGCAGTGCACAGTGCACGGCGCGATAATTCTCTTCCTCCGGCAGCACGGCCGTCACCCGCACATTCTGCTGCCGACAGGCGATACTGAGCTGCGCGTGCACGTCCCGCCATTCCCGCAGGCGCGTGTAAGACAGGAACTCCTGCTGGCAGAGTTTCCGCAGGCGGTTCTGGCTGAGCGCCTGTCGCTGTTGTTCGTAATAGCGCCAGAGATTGATCCAGACGAGAAAATCCGACCGTCCGTGCTGGAATCTCGCGTGCGCCTGATCCGCCTGGCTGCGCTTTTCAGCGGGTCGCTCGCGCGGGTCCTGCACACTGAGGGCGCTGGCTATCACCAGTACCGCTTCGAGACAGCCCCGCGTCGACCCTTCCAGCACCATGCGCGCCAGCCGCGGATCCACCGGGAAACGCGCCATACGTCTGCCGGTGGGAGTCAGCTCCCCGGCGGCGTCCACGGCACCCAGTTCCTCCAGTAATTTGTACCCATCGCGAATCAGGCGGCCGTCCGGTGGGTCGACAAAAGGAAACTCCTCCACTTCCCCCAGACCCAGCGACAACATCTGCAGTATCACGGATGCCAGGTTGGTGCGCTGAATCTCGGGGTCGGTAAATTCCGGGCGTGTGGCGTAATCGGCCTCGCTGAACAGCCGTAGACACACACCGGGCGCCTCACGCCCGCAGCGCCCACGACGCTGATCGGCACTCGCTTGCGATACCGGCTCCACGGGCAGGCGCTGCAAGCGCGAGCGATGGCTGTAGCGGCTGAGCCGCGCCACACCCGGATCAATAACATAGCGAATGCCCGGCACGGTGAGCGATGTCTCGGCCACATTGGTCGCCAGCACTACCCGCAGTCGCGCGCGCCGCCGGGCGCCCTCGAATACGCGGTTCTGCTCGGTCTGCGACAGACGCGCGTACAACGGCAATACGTCCACGCTGTCACTGCGTCTGAGTATTTGCGCCAGCTCCCGAATCTCCCGTTCACCGGGCAGAAACACCAGCACATCGCCGCGCTGGCCGTAGTCGCCTGCAGCAATGGCATCAACCAGGCTGACGATACGCTCCGCCGGTTCTTCGTCGGCTTCTCCCTCACTGCCCAGATAGTGCGTCTCCACCGGGTAGGACCGGCCCGAAACCTCGATCACCGGCGCATCATCGAAATGGCGTGAAAAGCGCTCCACGTCAATCGTCGCCGAGGTGACAATCACCTTGAGGTCCGGCCGGCGCGGCAGCAAACGCTTGAGGTAACCCAGAAGGAAATCGATATTCAGGCTGCGCTCGTGCGCTTCATCAATGATCAGGGTGTCGTACCGACTCAGCAGGCGGTCCTGCTGCATGTCGTTGAGCAGAATGCCATCGGTCATCAACTTGATGGCCGTATTCCCGGAGGTCTGGTCGCTGAAGCGCACCCGATAACCTACCAGCCCACCCACGGCAACGCCCAACTCGCCAGCAATGCGGGCCGCCACGGTGCGCGCCGCCAGCCTGCGTGGCTGCGTGTGGCCGATCAGTCCGTTGCTGCCGCGCCCGAGTTCCAGGCAGATCTTGGGAAGCTGGGTCGTTTTGCCCGAGCCGGTTTCACCCGCGACAATGACAACCGGGTGGGCCGCTATCGCCGCCGCGATTTCCTGTCGCCGGGCCGCGACGGGCAGGTCTTCGGGGTAGCTAATCGCCGGCGGGACAGTGGCTTCCCCGCAGGAATCCGACATGCTTTACATCCTGTTTAGCGAAGACAGCCTATACCAGCGTCTGGTTCAGCCGGCCGCCCGCTCCTGAAACTGCGCGGGATCGAGGTACATCAGGCGCACCACCATCACCTCGCCGTTCGGGTGCGGTTCGCTGCCGAGCACCAGCACATTGGGCTGATCATCTTCCAGCGTGGCGCCGGTGATGCCGAAGATCAAGGCATCCTCGCGCCCGGCGGCGGAGAACACCGTCACCGGCTTTTCCGCTTTCAGGTGGGCGGCAATGTTGGCAATGAGCGTTTCGAGACTGGCCCGAAACGCGCCAAAGTTCAACCGGCCGCGGAACTCGCTGGCATCGAGCGCGAGCGCGAAACGCGCGGTCGATTGATCCTCCAGTTCCACACTGTTCAGCGCCACGGTGCGACCTTCGGCAAGCTCGCGATAAAGCTGCTTGGCGGCGGTGCGCGTGGGCGCGAGCAGGGCACGCTGCAGCAGGTTCGCGGCGATCAGCAGAAACCTGTCATGCGGCATTGAATGGGTTTGCAGTTGCGCCATGGCGACCTCGACGATTCGGGGCCGCCAGTCTACTGGCAGTCGCCCGGGGGGGCAACGCAGCCGCGCATCACGGCGGGCGGACGCCGCCGCACTAATGTGTCTTTTCCTCACTTCCTGCTGGTTGACACGCGAACCGCTCTGCTATGCTTGGGAGTGTTATCGGACACTCATGTTTCTGGATATTTTGCGTTTTCTACAGATTTACAGGCAGTTTCACGGGTCGTGTCGGCGGCAACAGCGCTGGCTCCGGGCCGCCCTGTGCGCGTCGATGCTGCCGATGGTACTGACGGCGCCACTGGCGCTCGCGCAGTCGGAAGAAAAGACCCTCCGTTTGCAGGCGCTGGGAGCCGAGCGCGAGCTGCTCAGCCTGGAGTTGGAGCAGTACCAGAAAACTCTGGAAATCCTGCAAACAGGCAATACCCCGCCGGAACAGAGCAGCAACCCCGCCGTGCGTAAACTGGCCGGGGAAGTGGTGCATCTCAAGGAACGCCTGATCGCCATCGCGCGGCAGGAAGTGACTCTGCTGCAGCAGCAAATCACCGAGGCGCGCTCGCGCCAGCAGGCGGTAGCCTCGGCAACCACGCGCACGGGCGCCGCTGCCCGGCAAGCCGCGCGCGACGCCGACCCAACTGAGCCAGCCGCGACGCACCCGCGAGGCATGGAAAGCAAACCGCTGCGCCTGTCGGGCGTGGATTACACGCAGGCACACGAGGCGGAAAAAGTGGAGCGCCTGCACGAATTACTGGAAACCTATCACGCGGAAGTTCAGGAGGCCTCGCGCACCCTGCCCACGGAAGACGAGCTCGAGCGCCGTGAAACCGCCCGGCGCGACGCGGAAAGGCTTGCGAGAATTCCCTTCAGCGCCGACAAGGTGCGCCTCAGCGGCTCCGAGGGCAGCACGGCGCTGGCGATTATCAGCGAACGCCTGTCCGACCCTCAAATCGCCGAAAGCCGCCGCGATATCGCACTCATCTGCGTGATAAAAACGCGCCTGTTTGGCGAGCTGGTAGGCAGTGAAAACCGCAGCCTCAAGCCGGTCGGCAAGAATCACTATGTAGCCCGGGTGCGCCTGCAGCCTGGCGATACCACATTGAGCATTCAGGGCAACCAGTGGACACTGCGGTTGCCGGACAACGCCAGCGGGCAGGATTTCCTGCTCACCCTGTATCGTCCGCCGCAGGATTCTCCGGTATTGCACGTGTTCGCCGTCGACGACCTGCTCGCACTGGATCAGCCACATGTTCCCGCCTGGCTGCCGGACGATTTGAAGATTCGCTCCCGATCCGGATGAAGCGGGAGGGCGCCGTGCTCAGGCCGCTGGACACTGCGTCCCTGTACTGGAGCGATGGCGGCACACCTTTCTCCACCACCTTTGACGATGTCTATTTCAGTGCAGAGGATGGTCCTGCAGAGGGCCGCTATACCTTTCTCGCCGGCAACCAGCTTCCCGAGCGCTGGGGAACACACAAAGCCCCGCACTTTTGCATCACGGAAACGGGTTTTGGCACCGGCCTCAATTTCCTGCTCACCTGGCAGGCCTGGCGTGAATGCACAAGGCCGGTTCCCGACCTGCATTTTGTCTCGGTGGAGAGCTTCCCCCTGCGGGCAACGGATCTCGAGCGGGCGCTTTCAGCCTGGCCGGCACTCGCACCGCTCGCGAACCAACTCCTGCGGCAGTACCCCGTGCCATTGCCCGGTTGCCATCGCCTGCTTTTCGCGGAAGGCCGCGTGCGCCTGGATCTGCACTTTGGCGACGCCCTGGACGTTCTCGGCGGGCTGGCCCAGCGGCAGGCTGCACTGGTAGACGCCTGGTATCTGGACGGCTTCGCACCGGCCCGCAATGCGGCCATGTGGTCGCAGCCGCTGCTGCGTGCCGTGGCCGCACTGAGCCGTGAGGGCGCCACAGTCGCGACGTTTACCGCCGCCGGGGAAGTGCGCCGGGCGCTGCAACAGGCGGGTTTCGCCATGCACAAGGTGCCGGGTTTCGGCCGTAAACGCGAGGCCCTGCGCGGGCGCCTGCAGGCGGCGCCGGCGTATCCCATCGACGACAGCCCGACACCCTGGGACGTTGCCAGCCATGCGCCCGCGCCTGTGCCCGGGCATGTGCTGGTGCTGGGCGCCGGCCTCGCGGGATGCAGTATCGCCAGTGCCCTGGCACATCGCGGTATACGCGTGACAGTACTCGAGCAGGCTGGCGTCGCCGCGGCGGCCTCGGGCAACACCCAGGGCGTACTCTATACACGCCTGTCGCGCCAGCATTCAGCACTGGTGGATTTTGCCCTGTTGAGCTATCGCTTCGCGCTCGGCTTCTATGCCGACATGCTGGCATCGGGCAGGCTCCGCGCCGGCATCGATGGCGAGCTGTGCGGCTATTTCCAGAGCGGCGATCGACCCGCGGAGATGGCCGCTCTGGCCGACTCGCTACAAGGGCTTGAGGCCTTTGCACAAGTGCTCGACGCGCGCGCTGCCAGCGAGTTTCTGGGTTTACAGCAGACGCGCGGCGGCTACTGGTTTGCGGGTTCCGGCTGGCTGGACCCGCGCTCGGTATGCCAGGCACTGCTGGCGCATGAGCGTATCAGGGTGCAGACCCATTGCGGGGCCCTTTCACTTGTGCACCACGCCGCAAGCTGGCGGGCCTGTGCGGCAGGCAAGGTGGTTGCCGAGGCCGATGTGGCCATTATTGCAACCGGCTCGGATACAAACGCGCTGGCGCAAACCGCCTGGCTGCCGCTGCGCAAGGTGCGCGGGCAGACCACCGAACTACCCAGTACCACCAGCCTGGGCGGGCTGCGCGCCGTGTACTGTCACACCGGCTACATCGCGCCTGCTCGCAACGGTCAGCATTGTATCGGTGCAACCTTCGCTATGGATGATGCCGATTGCAGCGTGCGCGTGGCGGACCACGCCAGCAACCTCAGCCGCTTGCAGAACGCGCTGCCAGACACAGACCGGGAACTGGCCGCGCTCGATCCGGCAGCGCTGACCGGCAGGGCGGCGGTGCGTTGCGCGAGCCCGGATTATCTGCCCGTGGTTGGAGCGGTACCCGACGTGCCGGCTTTTATCGCGACCTACTCTGCTCTCGCGCACAACGCGCGCCAGCACATCGCGCAAGCGGCGCCCTGCCTGCCCGGCCTGTACGTGAGCACGGCGCACGGCTCGCGCGGACTCACGTCGACGCCGCTGGCCGCGCAAACGCTCGCCAGCATGATCTGCAATGAACCGCTGCCGCTGGAGCGCACCCTTAGCCGCGCACTCGCGCCCGCCCGCTTCCTGATACGCGACATCGTCAGAGGCAAGCGGTAATGCGCCAGCTTTACCGACTGGGAGTCATTGCGGCGCTGCTTCTGGCGCCGTGCGCCGCTGCGCTTGAGGAATACGACGTGCGCGTTCTGGAACAGCGCCCGCAGTCGCGGGAACATTTTGTACAGGGGCTGGAAATAGTCGACGGCTCACTCTATTTGAGTACGGGAACCTATGGGGGCTCCGGCCTGTTTCGCTACGATTTCAGCAGCGGCGAGCTGCTGGCCAGGCGCTCCCTGCCCCGGTCCGTTTTCGCTGAAGGCGTGAGCGTGCTCGGCGAGCACGTTTACCAACTCACCTGGCGAAACCGACTGCTGTTGGTGTACGAGCGCGCCACGCTAAAACCACTGTTCACGCTGCCACTGCCCGGCGAGGGATGGGGCCTGACCAACAACGGCGAACAGCTCATTTACAGCGATGGCAGTGACAAACTGCGGTTCATCGCAGCGGTGACTGGCAGGCAATTGCGCACGCTCGACGTAACGCTGGATGGCAAACCGCTGCGCGCCCTGAATGAACTGGAATGGATTGATGGCGCCATATGGGCGAACGTCTGGGGAACAGACCGCATCGTCGTTATCCACCCCGAATCCGGTCGGGTGAGCGCACAAATACACCTGCACGGGCTGCTCCCCGCAGCGCAACGCAGGCCCGACACCGATGTACTCAATGGCATTGCGCAGGATCCGCGCAGCAAACAGATCTGGGTCACGGGCAAACGCTGGCCGTGGATGTACCGCATCGAACTGTTGCCACGCGGTGAAAACGCCCCATCCCGGCAAGAATCGCGCTAGAATGGGGGTTTCGCGTTTTCCCATCCCGTAAGAGAGTAGCCATGACCTCCGGCAGCGCCGACGCACATCCCGCATTTGCAGCGATCCACCAACAGACGATCGATTCCCTGAACATCAGCGTGCAGCAGTATGCGCACAAAAAAACCGGCGCGATGCACTACCACATCGCCTCCGACTACAGCGAAAACGTATTTCTGGTGGCACTGCGCACAGTGCCACAGGACTCCACCGGGGTCGCACACATTCTGGAGCATACCGCCCTGTGCGGCAGCGAGCACTACCCCGTGCGGGATCCTTTTTTCATGATGCTCAGGCGCTCCCTGAATACGTTCATGAACGCCTTTACCAGCTCCGACTGGACGGCCTATCCCTTCGCCAGCCAGAATCGCAAGGATTTCCGCAACCTGCTCGATGTGTACCTGGACGCGGTGTTTTTCTCCAAACTGGACCCGCTCGATTTTGCGCAGGAAGGCCATCGCGTGGAGTTCACTGACGCCGACGATCCCGAGAGCGACCTGGTTTTCAAGGGTGTGGTGTTTAACGAAATGAAAGGTGCGATGAGCAGCATCAGCAGCACCCTGTGGCACACCCTGTGCGAGCATCTGTTCCCCACCGCCACCTACCACTACAACTCCGGCGGCGACCCGGAACATATTCCGGACCTCAGCTATCAGGGCCTGCGCGATTTCTACACGAGCCACTACCATCCCAGCAACGCCATATTCATGACCTTCGGTGATATCCCCGCGGCCGAGCATCAGGCCGTTTTCGAAGACAGGGCACTGAGCCGGTTCGAACGGCTGAACAAGCGCATTGAAGTACTACCGGAACAACGGCTGCAAGCGCCGGTTCGGGTCAACGACAGCTACGCATTCGATGACAGCGATGACACCGCAAACAGGACGCACATTGTTATCGGCTGGCTGCTGGGCGACAGTACCGATCTGCAGGAACTCCTGGAGGCACAACTACTGGCGAGCGTGCTGACAGACAACAGCGCATCGCCATTGCAGCATTTGCTGGAAACCACGGAGCTGGGGCGCGCCCCTTCGCCGCTGTGCGGCCTGGAAGACTCCATGCGGGAAATGGTGTTCTGCTGTGGTATCGAAGGCAGTGAAGCAGGGCACGCCGACGCGCTGGAAAACGCCGTACTCGAAGTGATCGAGAAGGTGGCGCGCGAGGGCGTTCCACTCGAGAAGGCAGAGGCGGTGCTGCATCAGCTCGAGCTGCACCAGCGTGAGATCAGCGGCGACAGCTACCCCTACGGCCTGCAGCTCATTCTGCAGGCACTGGGCAGCGCAACCCACTACGCCGACCCCATCGCGCTGCTCGACCTGGACCCGGTGATTGCAGATTTGCGGGAGAAAATACGCGACCCGGATTATATCCGCGGGCTGGCGCGCAGAATGTTGCTGGAGAATCCGCACCGCGTCACCCTGGTGATGACCCCCGACACCACGCTTTCGGCACGCCGGCGTGAGCGCGAGTCAGCGCGCCTGGCGGCAATCAAGGCAGCGATGGATGCAGACGAACGCGCGGACACGCTCAAACTCGCCGCCGATCTGGTGGCGCGCCAGCAGCAGGTGGATGACGACAGCGTGTTGCCGCGCGTGGAACTCAGCGACATCGCGGAAACACTGCCCGAACTGGAGTACGCAGAAGCCGACAAACCCCTGCCGCTTACCCAGTATGCCCGCGGCACCAATGGCATTGTCTATCAACAGGCTGTCGCGCCGTTGCCGCAGCTCGATGCCGAGCAGTTGCAACTGATGCCGCTGTACAGCCACTTTGTCTCCGAACTGGGCATGGGCGAGCTGGACTATTTGCAGGCACAGGAGCGACAGGCTTCGACAGTAGGCTCGATCCATGCGTTTACCAGCATGCGCGGCGCAATCGACGACGAGCAATCGATCAGTGCGCATTTCAACCTGTCATCCAAAGCTCTCGCGCGCAACGCGCGGGAACAGTCGAGACTCATGCGGGATATGTTGCACACCACGCGCTTCGATGAATCCGAACGGCTGCGGGATCTGGTGGGCCAACAACTCGCGCGCAGGGAGCATGCTATCAGCGGCAATGGCCACGGTCTGGCGATGACCGCCGCCTGCGCGGGCATGAGCCCACTGGCCAGGCTGCATCATCAACAATCTGGTCTCGAAGGCATACTGCGGCTGCGCGCCCTCGCCGCGAGTTTGCAGGAACCCGCTGGTCGCGAGCACTTCCAGATGCAACTGCAGGCACTGCACGCACTGGTGCAGACCGCGCCGCTGCAACTGCTGGCGATTGCCGATCAGCAACATCTGCCTGCGCTGATCGAAGAAATGAACAGTATCTGGGCATCGCACCGCAACCCCGGACACAGCGAACTGCTTTCTCTGGCGCCGCTGCGCGAGCGTTGCGGGGAACTGTGGCTGGCCAATACCCAGGTGAACTTCTGCGCGCGCGCCTACCCCACGGTGCCCGCGCATCACCCGGACGCCGCCGCACTGGCGGTACTGGGCGCCTTCCTGCGCAACGGCTATCTGCACCGGACCATTCGTGAACAGGGCGGCGCCTACGGTGGCGGCGCAGGCCAGGACTCAGGCATCGCCGCGTTCCGCTTCTATTCCTACCGCGATCCGCGGCTTGCGGAAACGCTCGCGGACTTTGACGGCGCGATCCGCTGGATGCTCGATACAGCGCATAATTTCCGCGCACTGGAAGAGGCGATTCTCGGCGTGATCAGCAGCATTGATAAACCCAGCTCGCCCGCCGGTGAAGCGAAGCAGCACTTCCACAATCGTCTCTACGGGCGCAGCCACGCGGAGCGCGAACGCTTCCGCCAGCAGATTCTCGCTGTCTCCGTGGATGATCTGCGCAGAGTAACAGACACCTACCTGCGCCCTGAAATGGCGAGTACTGCCGTGATTGTGCCATCCGATCAGGTTGAGGCGACACGCGAATTGCGCGAATCCCTGGAGCTGGATCTCAGGGAACTGTAAAACCCATGCCACGCAATCCGCTGCACCTGCCCGACAATACGCCGATCATCATCGGTGCAGGCCAACATGTGCAACGCCTGGCAAGCGACGCCAGGCCGCCCTTCACACCACCGGCGGCCCTGGCGGCCGCCGCGGCGGAAAAGGCCCTCGCCGACGCGCGTATGCCCGCCGGGGATATCGACACGATCAGCATGATTCGCCTGTTTTCTGATTCGGCGCCGGCATGGCGCAGTCCGTTCGGCGGCAGCAACAACCTGCCCGAGTCGGTAGCGCAGCGTCTGGGCGCCGCACCCGAGCAGCGCATCTACAGCGGTTCGGGCGGCACTGAGCCACTCGAACGCATGCGCGAAATGCTCGGCGACATCGCCCGCGGTGAACGCACCAGCGTGCTGTTGCTTGGTGCCGAGGCAATCGCCAGCGAGCGTTTCGCGGCGCGCAACGGTTTCAGTGACGACTGGAATGAAACTCATGACGTGCCGCTGGATGATCGCTACCGGCCCGGCCGCTTTGCACTGCGCGAGGAGGTAGACAGCGGCCTGAAAATGCCCGCGCACTTCTACGCGCTGATAGAGAACGCACAAGCTCACGCCATGGGACACTCGCCCGAGGCACATCGCCGTCACATGGCGGAGCTGATGGCACCGCTGGCCGCCGTTGCCGTGGACAACCCCTTCACGCAAAAGCCCACCGCCTACAGTGCAGCCGATCTCGCAGCGACCGGGGACGACAACTACCCGCTCGCCCTGCCCCTGCGCAAGCGCCTGGTTGCGCAGGACGCAGTGAACCAGGCAGCCGCGCTGGTGCTCACCAGCGTTGGCAACGCAAGGGCAAAAGGCATAGACCCCCGGCAGTGGGTGTTCGTCACGGGTTACGCCGAGGGTGAGGACCGCTTTCTCTCGCAACGAGAGGATCCGGGCCTATCCGTGGCCATGCAACGTGTATTTGCCGCTGCGCTTGCGATGGCGGATGCCCGCGCCGGCGACATGCACCTGCTTGATCTCTATAGCTGTTTCCCCTGCGCGGTGCATGCCGCCAGGCTGGCGCTCGAGCTGCCCGGGCAGGGCGGTGTGCCATTGACGGTCACCGGTGGTCTGCCCTATTTCGGCGGGCCGGGTAACAACTACTGCATGCACGCGCTGGCGGAGATGGTGACGCAGCTCCGGGGCAGCACCGCCCGCGGGCTGGTCACCGCCAACGGCGGCCTTCTCTCCCGGCACGCGGCTGCGATACTCACGGCAGACAGCGCCGGGGCAGCCGCGCTGGACTGGACACAGGGGCCTCATGTGGTGCTGCCTGAAAGCATCAGGGCCCTTCCGCTGTGCGCGGCGCCCGCGAGCGGCGCGATCGTCACCAGCACCGTGGTAGCCAGACGCGGCAAGGCGGATGTGGGCGTCGTGCTGGCTGACACGCCGGGAGGCCGTTGCCTCGCCTCAACCCGGGATGCGGAGATAACCCGCCAACTGGCTCAGGCTGACGCCTGCGGGCGGCATATTGAGTTTTTCGAGTGTGAGAACAAACGCGCGTTTCGTTTCGCAAGTGCGTGAACGCGTCCGGGGGCCTCAGGGCACCAGCGCCGGGTTGCCCGACGTCCAGTTCACCACCAGTTGCGAGCGCTGGATCTTCCAGCTATCGCGCTGCCGCGTATAGACATTCGTGTACTCGCCCACCACGGTAACCACATCCTCCGGGCCGACGAAGGGCACGGCGGGATCGCGGAACTTTACATGGTCGGCTATCAGGTAGGCGCGGCAGCTCACCGCGTCGCCATCGACTACGACGCGGTGATTGGTGATGGTGTGGCGGGTGATATCGAAGCCGTTGATCACGCCCTGCAGAACCTCCAGCCAGTCATCCGCATCCCGCGGCAGCGAAGGGTCGCCCCAGTCCGGGTTGAGAGTTCCGTAGTCGAGATAGATCTCGTCGGCGAAACAGCTTCGCACCAGCGCCCAGTCCTTGCTATCGAGCCCCTGCGCGTAGGCGTTGTAGTTGTCGATCAGCGCATTGCGAATCAGCACCAGGTCGTGACTGTCGGCCATAACAGCTCCTCTCAGAATGCGGGAACAAAGCCCTCGGTTATCGATGTCGTATTATCCACTACCAGCGCAGCCCCGTTGACCGACGCCGATTCGTCGGATGCCAGAAACAGCACCATATTCGCCACGTCCTCCGGTTTCCCCACCCACACGCGCTCCATCACACTCGCGGCTTCAGGGTCTTTTTCGCGCACGATCTCCTGCACCGAATCCAGCATGGGCGTGCGCATGTTGCCGGGATGGATGGAATTACAGCGCACGCCGTAGCCCTGCTGGGCACTCAGTACCGCGACGGATTTGGTCATGCCGCGAATGGCGCTCTTGGAGGCCGCGTAGGCAAAAATCTGCGGCCCGCCCTGAATACTCGCGGTAGAACACATGTTGATAATGGAGCCGCCACCACTCAGTTTCATCACGCGCAGCGCGTGTTTGCAGCCAAAAAAAGTGCCATCGGTGCCGACCGCATTGATCTCCCGCCAGAGCTCTTCGGTGGTGTCCTCGATGCTCGCCAGACGCACAATACCGGCGTTGTTCAACAACACATCCAGCCGACCGTGCGCCGCGACAATACTGTCGATGAGGGCCTGCCATTCGGACTCGCGGGTCACATCCAGGCGGGCAAATGTCGCGCCGGGTACGCCAGCGGCTGCGGCTTCACCAGCCGCCGCATCGATATCCGCCATGATCACCACTGCCCCTTCCTCTGCCAGCCGCCGCGCTGCGGTGAAACCTAGCCCGCTCGCCGCTCCGGTGACCAGGGCCACTTTAGCCGCCACACGTTGCATATCACTTCCATTTATTGTGTCTGATTATTTCATTGCGGCGGCATCGGCTTTGCACGCGCCGCGTTGCGTGCTACCTTAGCACAAAACAGTCAGGACGTACTGTTTATTTAAAATACGCGGAGGCACGCCCAATGACCAGCGCCGGGGTAGACAATTATGACGACGTTCGCATGTACGGGCTATCGCCCGAAAAACAGGAAGCGCTTTTGCTGAAACAGAACGAGCTGACCTTTATCTGGACCACCCGCGACGGGCACGGCATGGGCGTTACCATGAGTTATATCTGGCGCAAAGGCCGCATCTGGTGCACCGCCACCGAGCAGCGCGCGCGCATGAAGGCGCTGGCGCGGGACCCGCGCTGTTCCGTGGTCATTTCGAGCGCCGGCGTGGATGACGACCTCAGCCAATCGATTACCTTCAAGGGCCGCGCGATCCTGCACCGCGATCAGGCGACGAAAGACTGGTTCTACCCCGATTTCGCACGCCATGCCAACAGCCCGGCGCCCACACCCGAGGCCTTCGTCGCCTTTCTCGATACACCCGCCCGCGTCATTATCGAAGTGGTTCCGGAAAAAACCATCAGCTTTGATGGCGGCGTAATGCGCGATACCACAGCGGAGGTTCTGGCCGATCAGGGCTGATGTGTGTTCCTCGAGTTCGCCTGTGTCCGACGCTAGCAGCCGACTGGCAGGCTCTCACAGACATCGCCCCTGCCGCTATTGTTTGAATCCAGCTGGTCGGGGTTGGCAATTAGCGGGCAGTTATCCAGTGAATCACCCACCCTGTCGCCATCGGCATCCACGTGGTAGGCGGCGTCATATGCCGGGTCGTGGCCCGCCATGATCGATTCTGCGAGGGCGTTCAGGTTAGTGGTGTAGCTCGGGCCGTAGGAATACGTGGAAAGATCGACGTCGTAGATCGCGTTCAGCCAAACCAGCCGGCCCAGATCACGCAGGATGTGGCCCGGATGGCCAAAATTATCGGAGTAAATGGAAGTCTCCTCGCTGCCTGAAAGGTTCTGCACATCCGGAAGGTTGTTCGCATCGAACAGCAGGCGCAGTTCCCCGGCGCTCTGGCCGTAGGGGATGCAGTAGATTTCCACACCCGGGTAGAGCGCGCGCAACTCATCGACCAGAGCGTGCCAGGCGGTGGTGTGAAACAGGTTCCAGAGGCCGGCGTAGTCTTCCGCCGGCGTACCGCCAGGACTGGTCAACCACGGTAGCGCGAGCGCGAAGCGGGTATTGGGGTTTTGCGCAAGGGCATAGTTGATCCAGTTCTCATAACCCTCTGTGGTCGGGTAGCTAGGGTGATAGGTCATCGCAAACAACTCGATGTCGCCACTGTCCAGGGCGGCCTGAATCGTGGTTCGTTTGCTGGCATTTTCCCATAGCGCCTGCGGCGCCCCGGAGGAGCCACCGGAAAAGACGATCGACTGGGAATGGCCTGCAATGCCCGCGGCACCCGCATAGTTGGACATGCCCTGGGCGAAAGGCTGGAAAAAGCTGTGCCCGATGAACAGCGAACTAAAGCCCGGGTTGGGCACCACGGCTTCTGCCTTGTAGGCGGACAGTCCTGCGCAGAGGACAGCGGCGCACAACAGGTGTATCGATCTCATGTCGCGACTCCAGGTTCTTATTGTCGTTTCTTCACCCAGCATAGTGGGCGCTGATCACACAGTTGCTATCACAATACTGCCACAGGGGCAGCATCCGGTCCAAACCGCATCGGCCACTCTTCACTGACAATATGTCGTCAACGTCACAGACTCATCATTCTCTCTCGAGGCACGCAGCAACCGGGATCAATCACGCGAGCTGTCGGGGGCCAGACCATACAGCGCCAGGTAGACAAGCCACGCGATCAACGATGGCCTGATGGGGTGGCGCGCCGGCCGCCGGGACTGACGGTAACGGCAGGAGCGCAGCCACAGGCGTTGCAGCAACTCCACCGGCCCACGCCTGGGCACCCGTGCCAACTGCGCGTACTCCGCGCGCTCTACCCAACTGGAGGGCGCGCTCGACAGCGCCTGCAACACGTCTACCGGTACCGGGGCCGCCCACACATCCGCCAGATAAGCCAGTGCATGCCGGAGCTGGATCACGGTTCTGCCCTGCCCGGCCAATTGCATTAGCAACTGCCAGTCCACCGTTTCATCGGGGTCGCGCAGAATCTGCATGGCATCGGGAATCCAGGTGAGAATGGCGTGGCTCCAGCGCACGCCGTGCACGCAGCAGTGATACAACGCAAAGGTAGACGACGGCACACGCACTGTGCGGCCCTGCCATTGCATACTGCGGGCACCGCCCCACAAGACGGCATCATCCTGCCAGACAAAGCGCGACAGCTGTGCGTGCAGGTCCACCTCGGCGCCGCCCCTGCGGAAGCTGGCCCCATGCAGGAAACCACAGCGAAATAACAATCGCAGGCGCAGGCTTGAGCTGCCGTTGATCTGCCAGTCGCCTGCCGAGAGACACTGCATGGCCTGCGCAAACTGCGCGGGGCGCACCAGCACATCGAGATCCTGCATGAAGCGCTCTCCGGCATCGCGGTAATAGCGCGCGCTCATCGCCCCGCCTTTCAGTAACAGGCTGTCGATACCCGCTGCCTCCAGTGCCTCGAGCAAACTGCGCGACTGGCTGAACAACCTCTGGTTCCTGAACCAGGTATGCCGATACACCTGCTGCAGGCGCGGCAGCAGCGGGTCGGCGGGGTCCAGGCTTTTCAAGCGCAGGTAGATCATCGGCAGCAAACGGAAGGAGGCGGAGTCGATGGCATCGAAGTCTTCACTGTCTCGCCATTGCCGCCAGGCAGCCAGTGCGCCGGCATTCTCGTCCAGTACAGCGCAGAGCAAGAGATGCTGCGCCGCGCGCGGCGTGCAATCGTGCAAATTCCAGCCAGCGGACGCGGGCTCGCGAGTCATGAGCGCTGGCGGTCGAGGTGGCGTTTCAATGCTTGCAGGTACTGCCGCTGCATGCCGGGATGTAGGCGCCCCTTGTTGCGCGCATGCAGCCGGCGATACATAAGCACCGCATCGAGCGTCGTGTGGTGCAGGCCCGCGGCAACTACCCGCGATACCCAGTCGACCACCTCGCACTGCGCCAGGTCATGCGCGAAGCCGCCGCTGCGAGCAAAAGCTGGCATGCGCATCAGCGCGGTACCGGGGTGTCCGCCGGCGAGCGGCCGCGAGGTGTTCTGCATGGGATCCATGCCGTGCACGAATTCCGTGACGTGACCCCAGACAATATCCAGTTCCGGTTGTTCTTCAAAAGCCGCGAGTTGCAGCGCGAGCTTGCCTTCGGCCCAGAGATCATCCGCATCCAGAAACGCGAGCCACTCACCGCTGGCGGCCGCCACGCCAGAATTGCGCGCAACGCCGGAGCCGCTGTTCTCCTGGCTGAGCAGACGCACAGGCCGCGGGTAGGCGCGCACCCTGGCGGCGCCATCGTCGAGAGAGCCATCGTCCACCACGATCACTTCTATATCCGCATGCTGTTGCGCAAACACGCTGTCCAGCGCGGCGGTAATGTGTTCCGCGCCATTGAACAGCGGTATGACCACACTGACACGCCCCGGTACATTCGCTTCAGAAGTCGACATACCAATCCCAGTCGCGGCTATCCGACGCGATCTTCTGCAGTGCCTGCAGTCGAATCGCCGGCACACCCGCAAGCCGCCGCACATGCGCTTTCATGCTATTGGTTACGGCGGCGGGCGGCGCGAGCGTTTCGTAGCAGGGGTAGGCGGAGAGATAGGCCAGTACCTTCTGCAGGGCCGGCAAATGCACATCGTCGAACACCACGATGCCGCCTGGGGCCAGCATGCGATTAATGTAGTAGAACTCGAGCATCACCTGATCGAAAGTATGCCAGCCATCCACAAACGCGAAGTCATAGTGTTCGCCCTGTGCGAGCAGGCGCGGCAGGCACAGCTCGGACAATTCCTCATGGAATTCGAAGCCGCCTTCGGGGCGCGCGCGCTGTAGATGTCCCAGGCCCACATTCCGCCATTCGCTGCTCTGGAAGGCATCGATCACGTGGTAGCAACCCACGTCCCGCTCTGCCATCACCTCACAGAGGTACAGACTGGAAATGCCGTAAGCACAGCCTATTTCCAGCACACGGCTTGCGGACGATTCCCGGAACCAGTGCTGCAATACACGACCCTCTTCCGCCGGCAACTCGGAGTGCAGCGGCAGGCGCTCACCCGCGGGCGATTCCACGCAAGCACCTGCAAGCGCTTCCTCAAGCAGAGCACGCGCGGCCTGCGCCCAGGCCTGGCCTGCGCTCACGCATCCTCCCGCTTGCGTCGAATGGATTCCCCGAGCAACTGCAACAGCTCGCTGTGAATAAAGCCGCTGTGACGCGACTGGTTAACACTGTGGATACGGCGCTGCAGGGTTACTTCATCGAGCAGGCGCATCGGCACGGCGGCATCCCGGGCACGCGCGAACCAGTCGGCATCACTGGAAACAGGATAGCGCTCATCGAACACACCGAGTAGCGCAAATAACTCACGCCGCACGCACAGCGTGCCCGGCAGATAGCCCGGTACCGGCGTATCCAGTTGCTGCAGACCGAACCAGGCGGGCGGCTCACTCAATTCGTGCAAAAAACAGGTCTGGTGCGCCACGGTATAGCCGAGTGTCGGGTCGCGGGCAAAGGCAGCCAGATGCGCCTGCAGCGCTACCTCGGTATAGCGGTCATCCTGATCAATGAACATCAGGAACTCACCGCGGGCTGCGGCGATGCCTGCGTTGCGCGCAACCGTCACGCCTGCGTTCTGCTGGCGAATGGTTCTGACGCGTGCGTCACGCCTGGCGTATTCCGCAATGATCCCGGGGCTGGTATCGCTGGAGCCGTCATCCACCACCAGCACTTCAAGATTCACTCCCGGCCAATCGGCCGGTTGGCGCTGCGCCAGCACACTTTCCAGTGCCTCGCTCACGTAGCACGCGCCGTTGTGTACCGGCAGAATCACGCTAACCGCCACCGCAGCGCCGCGCACATCGGGCTCTGCTTGCATTACCAGTTATCTCCCGTCTCGTAGCCCAGTTCTATCAGCAAACTACCGAAACGCAGGCGGAACTGGCGCTTTATTTCAGGGGTAAAATGCTGCCGCCAGCCACCACTGACACCCAATCGATAGTGATGATTGCCCTGCTCTTCGCCGGGCTCACGCCCCGCTGTCTTGCTTTTGAAGCTGTGTTTCCCCAGCGCTGCCTGCAACGCTGCCTGACTGAGGCACGCACTGCGCCAGCGCGGCAGCTTGAGCACCGCAGTGCGATATTCCACTGCCGCCACGGCACGGTTAAATGCGGCCCGCAGCTTCTCGTGGCGAGCCGCACGCGTCTTCAACGAAATACCCCAGAAAGGCAGCAACTGGCGGAAATGTGCCTCTGTATCCTGCACCAGGTTTTCCATTTTCCACTCCAGAATATGCGGCGCATCATAGCGCCAGTCACCCAGCGCCGCGAACTGTCCCGCGCGGCAGTCCATTTCCAGCAACAGCCCCGCTTCCTCGTCCACCGCCTGCAGGTTTGCGCGGTGTTGCGGCAGCATCGGCCAGTCGTTTGCAGGGTGACTTTCACGATGAGAAAAATAGGAGGATACCAGTACATCCCTTGGATCGCGGATCAGGTGCACACCCCGAAACGCTGGCAGCGCATCAATATACTCGCGACGGGCATTCGACAGTGTCAGCAGGTCGGGTGCACGCGCGCGGCAAACAGCCGCGAGTGCATCCTCAGACATCTCCGGATCATGTACCGTGCAGTGCCGCCAGCCGAGAGTGCGCGCCAGTTCTCTTAGAATGTCGTTGCTGGAGCTGCTCGCACTGCGGTGATGCGCGAAAAAGCAGAACACGGCTAGGGTTTATCCGCCGCGCTGCGCCGGCGGTGTCGGGCCACCACCTGCAGCGTGTAGCGCCGCACCAGATCATGGCGATTGGTGGCGTTATCCGCGTGACGGCGGTACAGCAGTGCCAGTTGATCGCTGCGGTAGATATTCAGGCCGCAGCTGCTGGCGCTGAAAAACCAGTCGACATCTTCGCAGTAGCGCAGCGTTTCATCGAGGGGCCCTACACGCTCAAAAGCAGAGCGCAGCACCAGCGCCGTGCTCAGGCTGTGGGCGTGATGGGGCTCGCCAACCGCAGCAAACCCGTCGCTGCCGGCCTGTATCGCCTGCAACACGCCCTGTACCATTTCCACTTCGGGACGCTCGGCAAAACAGTTCAGTTGCCAGGCAAGGCGCCCCTCGGGCCACAGGTCATCGGCATCCAGGAAAGCCAGGTAACGGCCCTGTGCGGTGGCAACACCGCGATTGCGGGCGGCCGCGGGACCACGGTTTTCCTGCCGGATAAGTCGCGCGCCATACTCCGGCTCACCGGCAATGTCGGCCGATGCGTCCGTGGAACCGTCGTCCACCACGATCAACTCGAGCCCGTTTACAGATTGCGCCCGCGCACTGGCGAGTGCCGCGCCAATAAAGCTCGCGCCGTTGTGCACGGGAACGATCACCGAAACCAGCGGTGTCATCGGCCGGCTGCCACGCTGTCTTTGAGCAGCGCCACCAGCGCCTGCATATCAGGGCCGAGGGCCAGTTGATAGCAGGGCAGGCTCGTCACCAGTTCGCGCAGGAAAGCCGTGGTGGCACGCCCGGCACCGGGAAGCTGAAACAGCGTGGTGGGTGCGAGTGCCAGAAATGCCGCCCCGGCGGTCAGCGGCAACAGCGCGGGGGCTCCGCCGGTGATACGCGGCACGAGAATCGCGCGCAGCGGCAGTGTTGGGCTCAACTGGGCGCGATAGCCACAAGCCGTATACAACACAGCCTTGTCCTGCCCTTCGCCGGGAGAGAGGGTGCCGCTCGCTGTCAGAGAGGGCAACATCGCCAGACTGTCACTACCCACTTTCGCCGTATTGTAGAGGCTGTGCACCGCCGGGCCGGCCGCGCCGTTCTCGCACACCACGTAATCATCTCCCAGATAACGCAGGCCGCCCACGAGGGCCGACAACGCCGTGGTGGACTTGCCGGAGCCGCCCTTGCCAGTAAGCAACAGCGCGCCGTCGGCAGTACCGATCGCGGCGGCATGCACCAACTGCAGGCCGTGCGCGGCACACCACCAGTGCAGCAGGCCCCGCAGCGGCGCGGCGGCCTCCCAATAGGGGCAGTCACGTGCATCCGCGATCCACATCAGCGCGGTGGCGCTGGACGGATGGTACAGCGTCAGCACCGCTGACCCGGGCTGCAGCGTCACGCGAACGGTTTGCGAGCTCTCCAGGCCCAGAATCTCACCGCGCGCGACCTGCGCATCATCCCCCCAGGGCGCCGCGGGCAGTGCGACGCCGGTCGATGCGGAATCGAAAATACAGACGCGCAGATCGGGTACGGCATCCGGCACGCGCGGCAGGTGATCCAGCGCCGGCACCACACAGGCTTGCATCGCCGGGCCCGCGAACTCAAGGCGCAGTGTGCGCCCCGCCAGACGACGCTGTTGCGTGAGCAAGGGCCCCTGTCCGGCAGCCTGCCCGAAAGCCTCCGTCACCTGGAAGAAAAAATGCTCCAGCGCGTCGGGTGCAGCAGGCCGGGTACTTTCAATCACCCGCCACCCAGAGGATGGCCCACTTCGTCCAGATCGTGAATGGGGTCGAGCAGCAGCAATTCCTGCAAATCCGTGAACTTCTGCAGCACTGGCGCCGCATAGGCAACATTCGATACGTCAGCCGGCGGGACATCAGCCGCTGCGCGCGGTTCGGCGCGGATGAGTTGCTCGTCGAGCAACTGTCGCAGCGCATGCTCGACATCGCCAGCAAAGTCGGCGGCGGTACCGGGATAGCGCTGCGCCAGGTGTGCGGGCAAGTCCCCGGCCGGTACACCGCGCGCAATGCCTTCCCAGAGCGCCAGGTAACTGTCGTTGAGACTGTAATAGGTGCCGCTCTCAAAATTCAGCACAATGGCCTCGCCTTCAATCACTTCCGAGATTACGCCTGGCTCGTTGATGCAGAAGGTTTCCTCGGGCTTCATCCGGACCTGACTCCAGTGTCGTGGTATGCAGCGCGGCCCGGGGGGCCGGCTGCCTCAGGGTGTCTTGAGTGGCGTACTGCGTCGAGGCAATCAGGCCGCATCCACTTCCTTCAGGGTTGCTGCGCCCTCGTCAAATTCCCAGAACCCGCGCAACGCCTTGAGCTTGCCCGCTTCGTTGCAGGCATAGGTGAACACGCCATTCACCTGCTGGCTGTAGACCTTGCCGTCAATGTTCAGGCGAATATTCAGCGTGATGACATTGGCGCACTCCAGATGCGCTGTGTAGCTTTCATGCAGGATGTACTCGATATCGGAGTTGGCGATGTTATTGTCGTAGAAAGCCTCGCGGGCCTCGGGCGTGGAGTGCCCTTCACCGGTTGGATCGAGCATGGTGGGGCCGATCGGATCTTCGATGATGCCGTCTTCCGCCCACATCCCCAGCCAGCGTTCCTTATCTTTGGTTTTCAGGCACTCGCGGGAGACGAGCGACATCTTGTAGGCGGGATTATCTTTATTCATTGCGGATTTCCTCGTGTGCAAAATTAATCAGGGTTGACTACGTCTCTCAGGGTGGCGGCACCCTGCCTACAGCGGCAGGGCGCCGACAGCGGCATTGATCGAACCATTGTCATTGTAAGCGCGCATCAGCAGTTCTGCGATACGCATCTGGTGTACCTCATCCGCGCCGTCCGCGAGACGCGCCCAGCGTGCCTGTTGTAGCATACCGGAGAGGGGCGAGTCGGTGGAATAGCCGAGAGCGCCGTGCACCTGTACAGCCCGGTCGCACACCCGCCAGAGCGTATTCGCCACGTGATGTTTGGCCATGGACACTTCCTGTTTGAACTCCAGCCCGTTCTCGATCTTGTAGGCCGCGTGCAGCACCATCAGCTTCGCCGCGTACAATTCCATCGCGCTGTCCGACATCATCCATTGGATACTCTGCTTCTCACTCAGCAGCGAGCCGTGCGCGAAGCGCTTCTGCGCGCGATCAATGAGCATTTCCAGTGCCATCTCGATTTCGCCCAGCCAGCGCATGCAATGGGCGAGTCGTGCGGGGCCCAGGCGCACCTGGCCCAGCTTGTGACCGCCGCCACGCTCGCCGAGCAGATTCGCGCCGGGCACACGCACATCGGTGTAGCGGATTTCACAGTGATTGTGGCTGCCCGCCATGGTCTCGATATCACGCAAGAGCTCAAACCCGGGCGAGTCGCAATCCACGATAAAAGCTGAGTTGCGCGCCTGAGGAATGCTGGCATCCGGGTCTGTACGGGCGATAACGATCGCAAAGCTGGCGCCGCGGGCGCCGGAGGTAAACCATTTGTGCCCATTGATTACCCAGTCGTCACCATCGGGCACTGCGGTGGTCTGGATCAGCGTGGGGTCGGAGCCGGCAACATCGGGCTCGGTCATGGAGAAGCAGGAACGCACTTCACCGTCGAGCAGCGGTTGCAGGTATTTCTCGCGCTGATACTCGGTGGCGAAATGGTGCAACGTGTGCATGTTGCCCTCGTCCGGGGCATGCCCATTGATAATATAGGGGCCATAGGGCACTTTGGCCGCCTCGGCCGCCACGGCGGCCAGCGCGGTCACCCCGAGGCCCATGCCGCCCACCTCAGCCGGCATGTGCGGCAGCCAGAGACCGCGCGATTTCGCCTCAAGGCGCAGGCTTTTGATCAGCGCTGTCCACTCCTCACGCGAGGCGTTTTTGTCCGCCGCGAGACTCGCATAGCGCGTCTTCACGGTTGCGCGCATAAACTCGCGAACCTGTGCGCGCGCTGCTTCCACCTCTGGCCCGAATGTAAAATCAATCGCCATGCGTCACCTCCCCAAACTCCGCTGGTGAGTGTACCACCGGGGGGATGCCAGTTTAGCCCGCAGGCACGCCCGGCAACGGAAGCGGGTTCAGAAGCGCGGCAGTCGACCCATTTGCTGCCCGCCGGCCAGATCCAGCACCTGGCCATTGATATAGCCGGAGCGCTCGGAATCGGCGAGGAACAGTGCAGCCTCGGCCATATCCTCCAGCGATCCCATGCGGCCCGCGGGCGTGGCATCGATATGCGCCTGAACGATCTCCGGCATCGCGAAAAAGCCATCGGTCATATCGGTTTTGATCAAACCCGCTGCGATCGAGTTGAAGCGTACCCGTTGCTCTGCATACTCCCAGGCCGCTACCTTCAGGGCGTAATCGATCCCCGCGCGCGCGCCGGAATACGCGGCAAGGCCGGGGCCGGGCAAGCGCGCGGTGAGAGACGATACGGTGATCACTGAGCCGCCCCGGGGCATGTGCGCCGCTGCGTGCTTGAAGAACAGCAGGGCGCCGATGAAACTCACCTCCAGCGTGGGACGGATATCCTCCGCGCTGATCTCGGCGATGGCAACGCCAGAGTGCAGCCCCGCGCAGTACACCGCGATATCGACGCCGCCGGCTGCCTCCCCGGCAGCGGTAAACAGCCCTGCTATCTCGTCTTCCCGGGTGACATCACAGGCAACCGCGCTGCCGCCAATGTCGGCGGCGAGCGCCTCAAGCGGCGCCAGACGCCGTGCGGCGACGACCACCCGCGCCCCTTCGGAGGCCAGGCGACGCGCAATAGCCGTGCCGAAATTGCTGCTGCCGGAGGCGCCCAGCACCACCGCGGTTTTGCCTGCCAGTGTTTTCATCAACATGTATCCTCTATGCTGCGACAGGCTGCGCGGCGGATGGAAGCTGCACCTGTCTGACCGTGACGCGCATTCCGGCCAGTGTTAGCTACAGTGAGGAAAGCACGTGCCCGCCATCCACGGTAATGGCCGCACCTGTCATCAGCGAGCCCGCATCCGAGGCCAGCAGCAACAGCGGGCCGTTGAGTTCATGCAACTCGCCAGTGCGCCGCTGCGGAATACGCTGGATCAACGCCTGGCCATCGGCGGTTTTGAACCATTCGCCGTTCAGCTCGGTCTGGAAATAGCCCGGGCAGAGCGCATTCACCCGGATACCGTACTGCGCCAGTTCCAGCGCCGCGGTCTTCGAGAACTGCACCACCGCAGCCTTGGACGCGGCGTAGCTGGTGAGCGCCTTCTGCACACGCTCGGCCAGGATCGACGCGATATTGACGATACTGCCGCCGACGCCCGCGGCGATCATGCGCCGCGCCGCCTCGCGCGTCACCAATGCCACGCCATTGAGATTGGTGTCGATAACACCGCGCCAGTCATCGTCGCTTAAATCCACCAGTGGCCGCGGTATGGTGATGCCCGCGTTGTTGATCACCACGCTGGCCACTCCGAAGGCCGCCTCGACTGAATCCAGCGCGCTGGCGATGCTGGCCGAATCGGTGACATCCAGACGCACCGCGAGCGCGCTGCCACCGCTGGCGGTGATCTCGTGCGCTTCCGCCGCAACACGCTCCAGACGCCGTGCCCCCAGTGCCACGCGCGCCCCGGCAGCGGCCAGCACATGCGCAAAGTGCCGGCCGAAACCGCTGGAGGCGCCGGTCACCAGCACCACCTTGTCTTCGAGCAGGAAGGGTTTGAGTAAATCTGCTGTGGAATTCTGCATGCCGGTGCTAACGCGCGAGAATGGTCACGGCACTGATGCCGGGCGCACCGTACACGTGACTGTAGGCAAGCTTTGGCTCGCCGGGCACCTGGTGTGCCTCCGCCTGGCCACGCAACTGCAGCACGTTCTCATACACCTGGCGCAGCCCGGAGGCGCCGATCGGTTCGCCGTTGGCGATGCAGCCGCCATCGGTATTCACCGGCATGCTGCCATTGATGTGCGTAGCGCCGGACTGAATCAACTGCTCCTGCTCGCCGTGCTCGCAAAAGCCGTTCTCCGCCATGTGCATGATCTCTGCGCCCACCTCGGTATCCTGCAACTGCATCACATCGATGTCGCGCGGCCCCACGCCAGCCATCTCGAAGGCGGCCTGCGCGGCGTCCACGGTCGGACCTTCCACCTGTACCAGTGCCTGGCTGGGCGCAAATACCTCGAAGGAACCGAAGCGGCGCGATTTCAGCGTTGCGGCTTTCAGGTAGACGGGGGTGTCGCTGTACTGGCGTGCCCTGTCCGCCCGGCACAGTACCAGCGCCACGCCGCCTTCCGACGGCGAGCAGAACATGAACTTGGTCAGCGGATCATTCACCATCGTGGAGGAGGCGATCGTCTCCACCGCGATCGGTTCCCGGCGCCACGCGTTGGGGTTCTTCGAGCCGTTGATAAAGGATTTCTCTGCCACCCTGGCCAGCGTATCGGTACTGATCGCGTAGTCGTGCATATACTTCTGTATCTTCATGGCGAAGAACTGCGTGGTCATCATCATGCCCACCTCGCCGTACCAGGCACCGATGCCCAGTTCTTCCGGGTCGGCGTTGAAGGCGCCCCGTTCGTGCTTGTCGAAGCCGGCGACCAGGCCGATCTCATACTCCCCCGACTTGATCGCGTTGTAGGCGGAAATCAGGGAACTGCCGCCGGTGGCGCAGCCATTGGCCACATTGATGAAGGGGATGCCGGTAAGACCGAGTTCATTTACCAGCGCATCCGCGCTGCCGGCACTGGCGCTGCCACCGAAGGCAAACTGCATGTCGCGCCAGGCGACGCCGGCGTCCGCGAGCGCCGCGCGCGCGGCGAAGGCGCCCTGCTGCAGGCCGCTGCGCGAGGGCGTGCGTCCAAACGGGTGAATGCCAATACCCACTACCGCTACGTCCATGTTTCGTTCTCCCGGAGAGCCGACATGCCGCTTCAGTCCAGCGGGCGAAAAAAGAAAGAGACCACCTCGTTGCCGGCTGCATCCCTGCGATAGGGCGCAAACACTACTTCCATCGGCATGCCGATGCGCAGTTTCGACGGGTCGTTCTCCGTCAGCCGGCCTTCCACCCGCACACCGCCGGGCAATTCCACGTAACCCACCCCATAGGGCTGGAAGGTCTCTGGCGTCTCGCCGCTGTTGTAGGGCGTTTTCGGCATGAAGCGCTGGATCGTCCACGTCCAGAGCGTTCCCTGGCGCGGCAGTTCCTCAACGCGCACCGAGCGCCCGCTACACGCCATACAGGCGTCCGTGGCCGGAAAGCTGACGATACCGCAGTCGTCACAGCGGCTGCCCAGCAACGCGGGCTGCGCGGCCGGCCAGCTAAACAGACCTTCGGCAATCGCGACCTGCTGCGCCATCAGGCGCTGCCCCCCCGCAGCGTTACACCGGGCATCCAGTTGGCGTGGAAGCCGTTGGGCACACGCCCGGGGATGTGAATTTTAGCCACCGGGCCGCGGCTAACGTCGCCGGCACTCAACACCGAGAGAAAAGCGCCCTCGCCCGGGTTGTGCACAAAGCACATCACCCAGCCGTCTTCCTCGCGCTCGCTATCGGGGTTCGGTACGTGCACCGGCTCGCCCGCATTGGCCTCGGGGCCATACTCCCAGAGCTGCGTGCTGCCGCGCTCAAAATCAAACTGGCCGGTGCAGTTGTAACCGTGGGCGTCGCCCCAGTCGCGGTTGGAAGAGGCCGCGAAAGCGTAGCGATAGTGCTTGCCCATACGCCGCTCGTCCACACGCGAGAATTCGCTGAATATGTCTGAGAACTGTTCGTTGGTCACGGCTTTGCTGGCGAGATCCAGCGTCATGCGAAACATGCGCCGCGGCTGCTTTTCCACGCCCGTGCCCTGCGCCTGTGTAAAGGGAATCGAGTTGATCCAGATGTAATCGATCACGATCAGCCCACCGGATTCAAAGCCATTGCAGAAATGCCAGCTAAAGAAAGCATCGGTTTCAAATACGATGTTCTCGCTGCGACCGTCGCGGGGAATCACCACGATCCGTGTGCCCTGCTCCGGCTCCCAGAGAAAGGGATCTTCACCGCGCATGGCGCGCTCCAGGCTGTGGAAAGCCGGCGCATAGAAAATCACCACATAATTTTCGGTGATCTGCAAATCGTGAATGATGCCCTTGCGCGGAAATTCCACGGGAATCGTGCGCAGGTGTTTCGCGTTGCGATCAAATATCTGCACGTTGTAGGCAGGACTGTCCCAGCGCTGGGTGCAGGAGATCAATTGACCCGTGTCCGGGCACACTTTCGGATGCGCGGTGAGCGCATCGCCGGGCTGCAATGCACCGTCGTAATCGTACAGGCCAACGGTGGACAGATCGTTGTTCAGCAGATGCGGAAAGCCGCCCTCCCACATCGCCAGCAACTTACCCCCGTGGTACAGCACATTGGTATTCGCCGTGTTGCGCACCGGATTCGGTTCACCCCCGGCATCCACGACCTCCTGCGGCACTTCGAGCAGTTTGCCCACGCTGCCATAGAGGGTGCGTCCGAACTTGCGCTCGGTCTGCAGATGGCTGGTCTGCACCCAGCGATTGCGATAGTGCACGCGGCCGTCGTTGAAATACATGGCGTGGATCATGCCGTCGCCGTCGAGTGGGTACACATAGTGATTGGGCTGAAACGCCACGTTGGCGCCATCGCGCATGTAGGCCCCGGTCAGTTGCCGCGGTACTTCACCCTCCACCCTGAGTTCACCGTTGGCAACATCGCGCTCTTCATCCACCGGCGCGTAGTTACCCTGCAGATACGGAAATGCACTCAGATCCATGCGCTGGCCCTCCTGGTTGTTGTGGCGCTTCCCGCTGCGCGCCTGCGAGCACGAAAACGTGGAAAGAAAGGGATAGTAGCAGAGCGATTTTGTAAAAAACAGTCTCGTCTGTTTCTTTTGTGGCCGACGGTTCCTTTTGCCCGCGGCCCCCGTTACAGTGGGCTCGCCCCCGCTTGAGAATACCTACATGCTGACTTTCGAAGACGATCTCGCCCTGCGCAACCTGATGGCACGCTACGTTGACGGGGTAAACCGCTTTGACGCCGACACGTGGATCGACACCTGGGCTGCGGATGGTGTGTGGAATCTGCTCGGCAACCCGGTGAGCGGTCGCGACAACATTCTCGCGCTGTGGCAGCAGATGATGCAGAGTTTCGAATTCGCATTGTTGTTGCCAAATTCCTCCCTGTACGAGGTGGAAGGCGATACGGCGCACGGGCACTGGTACCTGCGGGAATACGGCCGCGATCATGCGGGCAACCGCAGCGCATTGATCAGCCGCTACGACGACATCTGCGTGCGCGAAAACGGTCGCTGGCTGTTCAGCCGGCGCGACTACCACATTCTCTACAACGGCCCGCCGGATCTCTCCGGCGTGTTTGACAGAGGCGTATAGGCAACCCCTCGCATGCTCTTCTGGATTTTTGTCGGGCTGGTGATTTCGGGCAGCGCCCTGGCCTACCTGCTGCTGGTCTACCTGCCGCAGCAGCGCTTGCAGCGTGCGCAAAACAGGCCTTTCCCCGCGCAGTGGCAGGCAATGCTGCAACGCCTCCCCCTGTATAAGCGTTTGCCCGAGCCACTGCAGCGGGAACTCGTGCAGAAAATTAAAACCTTTTTGCATGAGAAGCGTTTCGTCGGCTGCGACGGCCTGGCAGTGACAGATGAAATGCGCGTGCTGATTGCCGCACAGGCCTGCGTTTTGCTGCTCAACCGGCCCACCACCGGCTACAGCGACCTCAACTGGATATACCTTTACCCGGGGGAGTTCCGCTCGCGCATTCCCGAGCGGGATCACACCGGGGTGGTCTCGCACGCCTCCGGCTCACTGGCCGGGGTGTCCTGGGAGAACGGCCGGGTCGTGCTCGCCTGGGACAGCGTGCGCCGCGGCATGCAGCGCGACAACGACGGCTACAACGTGGTGCTGCACGAATTCGCCCACCAGCTGGACCAGGAAGATGGCAGCGCCGACGGCGCTCCCCTGCTCTACAAACGCGATGACTACAGCAACTGGTCGGAGGTGTTCGGGCGGGAGTTCGAGCGCCTGCGCGCGGCGCTCGACGCGGGTGAAGACACACTGATTGATCCCTACGGCGCCACCGAGCCGGCGGAATTTTTCGCGGTGCTTACGGAGCTCTTCTACGAACGGCCGGCAGCGCTCGCCGAACACGCTCCCGAACTGTACGAGGCTCTCGCGGCGTACTATCGTGTCAATCCACGGGAATGGACGGCCCCGTCATGATAATGTTTGCTGCGGTTCTGGCGGGTTGATTGTCGCCATCGGCCTCGCCTTCGGCAGTGTGATAGCAGCAGCATCAACGGCTCTGACCCCATTGATGCTGCTGCGATCAAAGGGGTCAGAGCCGTTGATCGCTATTGTTCTTCGGGGATGCGCAGCACCAGTTTGCCGCTGTTGGAACCGTCGAACAGTTTGAGAAACGTCGGCAGAACGTTGTCCAGCCCGTCCACTATATCCTCGCGCGCCAGCAGCTTGCCGGCGAGCACCCATTCGGCGAGCTGCGCCACCCCTTCGCCAAAGCGCTCTGCGTAGTCGATTACCACGAAACCGCGAATGGTGACGCTGTTGGCCACCAGCTGCCAGAGATTGCGCGCGCGGGGCCCGGGCGCATCGGCAATGTTGTAGGTAGATATCCAGCCACACACCGCCACCCGCGCAAACTTGTTGAGACAGGCGAGTCCGGCATCGAGAATTTCGCCACCCACGTTATCGAAGTACACGTCCACTCCTTCCGGGCAGGCCGCGCGAATGGCCAGTTTGTAATCGCCACAGTTACGGTAGTTGATGGCGTCGTCGAAGCCGAGCTCACCGGTGAGCCAGCTGCACTTTTCATCGCTGCCGGCCATGCCCACCACCCGACAACCCTGCATTTTCGCGATCTGCCCGACAATGGAACCCACCGCACCCGCCGCCGCGCTCACCAGCACGGTTTCTCCCGCCTTCGGCTGCGCAACGTCCAGCAGGCCGAAATAGGCGGTGAGCCCGGTGGGGCCGAGCACGCCGAGAAAGCTGCTCAGCGGCACGCCCATATGTTCGTCAAGTCTGGTTAGCGCGGTGGCGGGCACCGTGGTGTATTCCTCCCAACCGCCCATGGTCATGGCCACATCGCCCACCTTGTAATCGGGGCTGTTGCTTTTCACCACGCGCCCGATCACGGTGCTGCGGATGGCGGCACCGATGGCAATCGGTTCGATGTAATTGGGGTCGTCCCCCATCCAGCCGCGAATGGCGGGGTCCAGCGAGATGTACAGGTTGCGCAGTTGCACCTCTCCCTCCCCCGGCTTGGCAAGCGGTGCATCGCGACAGGGTACGTCGGCGCGGGTGGGCGCGCCCTCGGGGCGTGCAGCGAGGTAATACTGTCGATTGGTGAGTGTCGTCATCGCCGCAACATAGCGGGATATAAAAAAGCAGTCAACCCTGATTGTTTTGTTCAGAGCGTTCTGCTAAGTTCTAGGCTGTATCGGTGTGGGGCGATCAGCTTGCTTGCAAGGCGGTTATCAGTAACGGCGCCGGGTGGGAAAAGCTGGGCGCTCTGGCGCGGAGTTCATCGGCCAGCACCGCTACCCGGCACAGGGCTCGGAAGGCTGAGATACTCGCCCTGAACCGGGTATCGGTGCTGGCCTGGATAGTTCAATCTGCGGGGTTTAGCTGCGCAGTTGGCGGCTAAAACGGCGTTGACAAATGCCGGGAAACTGGCGCACGTCGAGACTGAAACAGTGGTGAGGCAGAGCACGCGAGCAGCATCGAGCGCGGGGCGCGCCGGGCCGAGTATCTCAGCCTTCCGAGGCCAGGTGTGCCCCGCGCTCGAGGCTGCGGGATGGTGCGTGGATCGCGCGTGGACCATAACCGTAAATCATGGCCAAGTTGCGGTACGAGCGCGCCGAGCTCGACGCTGCATAACCCACTCAAAGGCACGCAGGACAACAACATGAGCGTACTGATCGCAGGCACCGTGCACCTCCCCGCCAACCAGCGGGATAAAGCGCTGGCCGATACCGCGCAACTGGTGCGCACTACCCGCGAACAGGCCGGCTGCGAACACTACGTGTGGGCCGCCGACCCCACCTCCGACACCCGCGTCTACGTATTCGAGAAGTGGGCCTCAATCGACGATCTCGCCCGCCATCTCGCCGGCCCCTGCTACAGCGGCATGCTCGCCGCACTGGGCGGCTTCGGCGTGACGGATGCCGATGTCAGCAAATACCGCATCGCCCACGCCGAGCCCGTCTACGATCCCGAGGGGCGTCCGCGAGCGGATTTCTTCACCGAATAACAACATTGAGGCACCCGCGTATTCACCATGCCTGCTGAAACCCGCAAAACCTACTGCCGCTTCTGTCACGCCTACTGCCCGATGGAAGCGGTAGTGGACAACAATCGCCTGCTGGAACTGCGGCCCGACCCGGAAAATCCGATCTACGGCGGCTATACCTGCGTGAAAGGCCGGCAGATGATCGAGCAGATCGATCATCCCGGGCGCGTGCAGCGCTCGCAGAAACGCCAGGAAGACGGTAGTTTTGCGCCGCTCGCCACCGCCACCGCGCTGGATGAAATCGCCGAGCAGCTGCGGTCGATTATCGAACAGTACGGCCCGCGCAGCGTCGCCAGCTACAACGGCACCTACTCGTTCCAGAATTCCGCCGCGCACGATGTGGCGCGCGCCTTCCACGCGGCCATCGATTCGCCCTCGTTCTACACCAGCGTCACCATCGACCAGCCCGCCAAGGTGGCGATCGGACCCGCGCGCATGGGTTTCTGGCACGGCGGCGGCCACATGTGGAACGACGCCGACGTGGCGCTGATCATCGGCAACAATACGCTTGTGTCGCATTTTTCCATTCCCGGCGGCATCCCCTCCTTCAGCCCGCACAGCGCACTGCGCGAGGGCAAACAGCGCGGCATGCAGATCATCTGCATCGACCCGCGTGAAACCGAGGTCGCCAGACGCGCCGATCTGCATTTACAGGTACGGCCGGGACACGACGCCGCCGTGGTGGCGGCGATGCTGCATGTGATCCTTGCGGAAGAGCGCCACGATCATGAGTTCTGCGCACAGCATCTCAGCAGTCTCGACACGCTGCGCGCGGCACTCGAGCGCTTCACACCGGCGCGCGTGGCGCCCGCCGCCGGCATTGATGCCAGCCAGATCATCGAGGCTGCGCGCGTGTTCGCAACCGGGCCGCGCGGCACCGCCGTCACCGGCACCGGCCCGGAGATGGGCCCGCACCCGAATCTGCTGCAGCATCTGGTGCAAACACTGAATGCCATCTGCGGGCGGCACTGCCGCGCCGGCGAACGCATGCCCAACCCGGGCGTACTCACGCCACCGGGGCCGCGCTTCGCGCAGGCCAGCGGGCCGCAACGCGGCTGGCTGGAAGACGGCGTGCGCAGCCGGGTCTCGCCGGACATCGGCGAGACGGTGGTGCTCACGCCCTACGGGCCGCGCAGCGAAATGCCCACGGCAGTGATCAGCGATGAAATTCTCACGCCCGGCGAGGGCCAGATACGCGCGCTGCTGTGCATCGGCGGCAACCCGCTGCTCGCCTGGCCCGATCAGGCAAAAACCCACGCGGCGCTGGCATCCCTCGATTTGCTGGTGTGCGTCGATCTACGCATGTCAGCCACCGCGCAGATGGCCGATTACGTGCTCGCGCCCAAACACTGCCTCGAACGTGAAGACGTCACGCTGCTGACGGATATCTGGCATGACCAGCCCTACAGCCAGTACACGCGCAACGTGCTGGAGGCCGATGGCGACAAGCTCGAGGAATGGGAAATTTTCTGGGAGCTGGCGCAGCGCCTCGGCCTTGAGCTTGCCACCGACAACGGCCCGATCAACATGCAGCAGAAGCCCTCCAAGTTCGAGTTGCTGGAAAATATCACCCGCGGTTCACGCGTGCCCATCAGCGAGATCGCCGCGCGCGAGGGAGGCCACATCTACCCGGTGGACGACATCATTCTGTCACCGGCAGACCCGCGGACTGCCGAGCGCATGGAGCTCTTCCCCGAAGGCCTGGAGCGCGAGCTGGAATCCGCCTTCGCCGACCTGGACGCCGCGAGCAGCGCTGAGTTCCCACTCTTGCTGGTGAGCCGCCGCATGAAGAATACCTACAACTCAACCGGCCCTGAACTCACGCTGCTGGGCAGGAAAGGCACCACCAACCCGGCCCACATTCACCCGAGTGAACTGCAGGCCCTGGATATTGCCGACGGCGACATCATCGAAGTGCGCTCCGCCCATGGCGTGATTCCGGCGGTTGCCGCGGCCAGTGAAGACGTGCGCCCGGGCGTCGTCTCCATGTCGCATTGCTGGGGCGCATCGCCAGACCCGGCCGCACAGGCAGATGCGCGGGTTCGCGCCATTGGCGCGAATACCAACCGCCTGATCAACAACCTGGAAAATGCCGAACGTTACTCCGGCATTCCCCGACAAAGCTGCATCCCTGTCGCCGTCGGCAAGGTACCCGGCCACTGACAAGTTGCCCAGCCAGAAAATCCCGCACGTCCGGAGCACACAGCATGAGCACGCACAAGCCGTTCCGCTTTTCCCTGCAGAGCTTTAACACCACCTCGCCAGATGCCTGGCGCGGCCTGATCCGCAAAACGGAAGACCTGGGCTACTCCACGTTTTTCCTCGCCGATCACTTTCTCAGTGAGGGGCCGGCGCTGGAGGGCACCTATCATCCACCGCAGATGCTGGCGGCGGTGCCCGCCATCGCCATGGCGCTGGAGCAGACCAGCACGCTGCGCGTGGGTTGCCGGGTATTCTGCAATGACTACCGCCTGCCGGTGATGCTCGCCAAAGAGGCCGCCACCATGGATTACCTCTCGGGCGGGCGCCTGGAATTCGGGCTTGGCGCGGGCTGGATAGAACGCGAGTACAACGCTGCGGGACTGACATTCGACGCGTTCGGGGAGCGCTTCGCGCGCTTTGCCGAATCGGTGCAGGCCTACAAGGCGTTTATGTCGGGCGAACCGCTCACGCTAAACGGTGAATACATTCACTGGCAGGGCTTTCACGGCACGCCCTCGCCGGCACAAACGCCGCACCCGCCGTTGATGATCGGCGGCGGCAGCAAAAAAATCCTGCAGTTTGCCGGCGCCGAGGCCGACATCGTCAGCCTGAATTTCAACAACCGCGCCGGCATGCTCGGGCCGGACGGCATGGCCTCGGGCCTGGCTGCGGCAACCGCGCAGAAAATTGACTGGATAAAAGCCGGCGCCGGCGCGCGCTTTGCTGACATCGAGCTGGAAATCGGCGCCTACAACACGATCATCACCGACCATCAGGCGCCCACCGCCAGCGCCATCGGCGACGCGCTAGGCATGCCCGCCGACGACATTCTCAACCACCCGCACTGCCTGATCGGCAGCCTGGATTATATCTGTGACACCCTGCAACAGCGGCGCGAGGAGTACGGCATTTCCTACATCGCGGTGCTCGACGACGGCGAGAACAATATGGTGGAAGCCTTCGCTCCCGTTGTCGCCCGTCTCAGTGGCAAGTAGACTATCCGGTTCATTCTCTGCACATTCAATGACGAGCGTTTCTCATGTTGAACCTCAAAGATCCATCCCTTCTGCGTTCACAACTGTACATCGACGGCGCCTGGGTAGACGCTGACTCCGGCGCCACCCTCGGCGTATTCAACCCGGCCACGGGCGAGGAAATCGTCGCTATTCCCGATGCGGGCGCCAGCGAGACGCGCCGCGCCATCGAAGCGGCGGAACGCGCCTTTGGGGAGTGGCGCAACGTGGTGGCCAAGGAACGCTCGGCGGTACTCAAACGCTGGTTCCAGTTGATAATGGACAACGAGGAGGATCTCGCACACCTGATGACCGCCGAACAGGGCAAGCCGCTGGCGGAATCGCGCGGCGAAGTGGCCTACGGCGGCGCCTTTGTCGAGTGGTTTGCCGAAGAGGGGCGGCGCATCTACGGCGATACCATCAGCGCCAACAAGCCGGACCAGCGCATCGTCACCCTGAAGCAGCCGGTTGGCGTGGTGGCGGCGATCACACCGTGGAACTTCCCCATCGCCATGATCACGCGCAAGGTCGCGCCGGCGCTGGCCGCCGGTTGCACCATCGTATTGAAGCCCGCCACGGAAACGCCGCTGTGCGCACTCGCGCTGGCTGAACTCGGCGAACGCGCCGGCATCCCGGCGGGTGTATTCAGCGTGGTCGCGGGCAAAAAAGCGAGCGCCATCGGCGGCGAGATGACGGGCAACCCCGCCGTGCGCAAGCTCACTTTCACCGGTTCCACGGAAGTTGGCAAACTGCTCATGGAACAGTGCGCGGGCACGGTGAAGAAAACCTCCATGGAACTCGGCGGCAACGCACCGTTTATCGTGTTTGACGACGCAGACCTCGACGCGGCGGTGGCCGGCTGCATGGTTTCCAAGTACCGCAACGCCGGCCAGACCTGCGTGTGCGCCAATCGCATTCTGGTGCAGGAAGGTGTATTCGACGCCTTCGCGGAAAAACTGGTGGCCGCGGTGAAAGGGCTCAAGGTCGGCAACGGCATGGATGAAGGCGTTAACATCGGCCCCCTGATCAACGACGACGCGTTCGAGAAAGTGACTGCCATCGTCAACGAAGCCACTGGCAAGGGCGCCAAGGTGCTCGAGGGTGGTGTCGGCGGCGATGCCGCACACAATTATTTCCAGCCGACGGTACTGGTGAACGTGGACGATTCCATGCAGGTCTACAGCGAGGAAATCTTCGGCCCGGTGGCGCCGCTGTTCAAATTCAAAACTGAAGAAGACGCAATCCGCATCGGCAACGATACGCCCTTCGGCCTCGCGGCCTATTTCTATTCGCGCGATATCGGCCGTATCTGGCGCGTGTGTGAGGGGCTCGACTACGGCATCGTCGGCATCAACGAAGGGCTGATCTCCACCGAGGTGGCGCCGTTCGGCGGCGTGAAGGAATCCGGTATCGGTCGCGAGGGGTCGAAGTACGGCATTGAAGATTATCTCGAGATTAAATACCTGTGCATGGGCGGCATCGACGACTGACCCGGGTCAAGTGCGGCTGTCCGCGCGCGCAAATCTCCCGATACAATCCCGGCGCCCTCGTATATACTGCTTTCACAGACATCCTGTTTAAATCAGTCAGGCTTGTTTTTAGACGAGTTAGCGAGGCAGCGCCCTTCCATGGCAAGCAAAAAAGCACAACCCGCAGCCAACCGGCCAGCGGACGCCAGCGGCGAGGACATTAGCTGGCAGGCGCAGAAAAGCGCCATGACACGCGACAAGATCCTGGATGCCGCCATCGCCTGTTTCATCGAACTCGGCTACACCAATGTCACCACCGCGAAGGTCGCGCAGGCGGCCGGGGTCTCCCGCGGCGCCATGCTGCACCACTTCCCCTCCAAGACCGAACTCATTCAGGCCGCGGTGGAATACCTGCACGACAAACTGCTGGAAGACTACACCGAGCGGGTGAACGCCATTCCGCCTTCGCTGAAAGGCAAGCACCGCCGGCGGGCCGGTATCGAGGCCTACTGGGATCACCTGGTGGGCGACCTGTTCGTGGTGTACCACGAGCTGTGCGTGGCCTGCCGCACCGACCCGGAGCTGGCCGCGATTCTGCAGAACTCGCAGCAGCTTTTCGAGCGCCACGTGCGCGAATCGAACGAACAACTGTTCAACGAGTGGACAGACCGCGGTGAGCGTTTCCTGCTGGCCATGGACGTGACCAAGTTCATGATGGAAGGCCTGGCATCCAGCCGCCTGATGACCAATCGGGCTGCGCGGGTAAAACGCATGAAGAACTACCTGGCGGACCGGCTGGAAGAGATCTTCGAAGAGGGCGAAAGCACCGCCTTCGGCCGCCACACCGGCGGCTGAATAATACGGGACGCGCATGAGCCGCAACTGGATATTGGGGCTCGTCTTTGCGCTGATCACAGCCCTGATGTGGGGCCTGTTGCCACTGGCGATGAAGCTCATTCTCGGGCGCATGGATGCGGCAACGATCACCTGGTACCGTTTTTCCCTCTCCGCCGCGATTGCACTTGCCTGGTACGGCTGGCACAGCGGCGCAGCGCTTCGCAGACTGCTTTCCAACCGGCATCGTGGCTGGGCGCTGCTCGCGGTATTCGGGCTTATCGGCAACTATCTGCTGTACATCTCCGGCCTGCAGTTTCTAAACCCGGGCGCGGCGCAGATTATCGTGCAGTTCGCCCCGCTGCTCCTGGTACTGGCCAGCGTGTTGATTCTGGGCGAACGCCTGTTTCGCCTGCAGTGGCTGGGGCTTGGCCTGTTTCCCGTGGGGCTTCTGCTGTTTTTTCACCAGCGCCTGAGCAATCAGGTCGCGACGGATAGCGACTACCTTGTCGGCCTGATATTGATGATTGGCGCAGCCATCGTCTGGACAGCCTACGCCATCGCGCAGAAGCAGTTGCTGGTGTCGCACCACGCAAAGGACATCCTGCTGTTGATATGCGTCGGCGGCAGCCTGCTCTTACTGCCCTTCGCCTCGCCGGCGCAAGTGTTGGCGCTGGATACCCGCGAACTCGGCATGCTGGTGTTCTGCGGCTTGAACACGATTGTGGCCTACGGCTGTTTCGGCCTGGCGATGAGCTACTGGGACGCCTCGCGCGTGAGCGCGATTATTCCACTGACGCCGCTGTTTACGCTGCTATTCACCTGGATCGGCAATCACTGGTTTGATGCCGGCATTGCCGCGGAACCGCTGGACTGGCTGGCGAGTGCGGGGGCGTTGCTGGTGGTGGCGGCATCGGCCTGTGTAACGCTGGCCAAGGCGCCGAAAACCGCAGCATGAACCCCGCCCAAGGCTGGGGCTTGTAAGGCGTTACTGCGCACACCAGCCAAGACGGACCGCGCAATGTGAGCCCTAGGCCTCACCGACGGGCGTGCACACAAGCGAGCGCCGATTACCGCAGTGGCACGCCCGCGATGTAACCGTGCAGTCCGTAGAAGGCCGCGTAGAGAGCGAGGCCTGCGCCGAACGCCACCCAGTTGAGCTCACCTAGGGACAAGCGCGCCCGGCGAGCAATCAATGCAGCGAAAGGCATAGTCGAGGTCGTCTGGTAGAACGTCTGCCACGCCGGATCATCAACCCTCCGCTGCCGCGCATCAATGGCCAGCATACCGAACCCGCTGACCAGGCCGATGGTGCCGGCCAGGATCAGCGTGGCGACATCGCCGTTCGCCAGAATGTGGGCTATCGCCCAGAGCAGGAACGCCCACTGCACCGGGTGTCGGGTGATGCGGAAAATACCGGCGATCTCCTGCCTGACCGCGGAAGCCATGCCGACCGAGGTGGGATTTTTTGACAACAAGCCCATGGCCAGCAACACTGAAGAGACCAGCATCAAACCCGATGCCAACAGGTGCAGTGCTGGTGACGGGTGCCAGAGGTAATTGTGGTGCGGCACCCCCCCGTAGGTGTAGAGCATTAGCCCCAGCGTCACCACTGCGACGAGTGAGTAAAGTATCCGATAGAGGCGCTCCCCCAGCGTATTCACCAGCAGGCCGCGAAGCGGGGTGCCTGAAATGCCGAGGTGCGTTGCCAGGAAGGCGAGTGCGGCAATGGCGAGCAGTTCCATGTTGACTACCTGATTCGTGTTTCGCAAAGCAGTCTAGTGCCATTCAACCGCTTTCTCCTACCCCCTCAGATGCTACATATGCTTGCGCCACTCCTGGTCCCTTACACGGTGCCATAGCACGAATGAATTGATACGGCTGTCATGACAACTTCATCAATCGGAGCCAGGCTCAGTGAGTCTGTCACACGCGGGTTGCCCCGTTTCCTGGCGGTTCAAAAGCGGACGATTCTCAGTAGAACAACCACATGTCCCAGCAGAACCATCTGCGCCGCCGCACCCTTCTCAATGGCACGGCGGCCACCTCGCTGTCGAGCTGAAAGTCGCCGGGCCGCAAGACCGCTACACGGTACCGCGCCTGCTCACTCGGTCTTCAGCCTGTTGATGAGCGCCGTGAACTGCTCATGGGTCACCCACGCATCGCCGTGCACCAACCTCGGAATGGCAAACGGGTTACACCCGGTATCAACCCAACGGGCCTCGGTCGAAAAAGCGCCGAGCAAGCCCAGCTCTCCGGCATTCTGCGGCAAATACTCGTTCAGCAGGTAAGGGCTGACATGCCCGTAAGGATAGGCAAACAGTTGTGTTTGGTGCCCGGTTGGCGCCAATACCTCGTCTATCACCTGTTTCGCGGCGGCAATCTGTTGCTGCGCCCGTGGGTGGCTGTCGACACTGAAAAAATCACCGGCGCGGCCATACTGTTGCAGTTCATCCGGCAACACCGGGTGCACGTGATCCCAGCCGTGGCTTTCGATGGCGACAAGACCTTCCCGCGCCGCCTCCGCCCACCAGTTATCGTCACTCAGTGGGATGCCGTTGTAGCACCCGGCGTCTATGGCGGCCCGCGCCCGGGGGCAGGCAATGACAAATGCCGTCAGCAGCCCGCCGCGCAGACGCGACTCCTGCGGCAGCAGTTCCCTGAAAATGGAGGCGAATGAACGCTGTTCGCCAAACTCCGGGTGCTGATAATGCGCCCAGTCCAGCAAGGTGCCGTCATCGCAACTGAACGCAACAAAGCGCTCGGGAAGCTCGTGCTCACCGGGGGAAGCCAGTGCGAGCGCGATGTCGCGTAGTGATACGATCGGCAACCCGCTTGCGACAACTGCTGCAACATCCGCCGCCAGAGCCACGTGATCATTGTTCGCATACTCATAGCCGCCACAATTCTACGAGTGATACGCGAGCACCATGCCGGGCATCAGAAACTACCCAGTGCGAGGGCCTGTGTAATCAGGCTGGTTTGCTCCTGTGCCGCCAACGGCCGTACCGGTTTTATCAGCAGGTATTCATCTGACGTTTCCTGAAAACCCGACGCTAGATCCACCTCTCGTGCCCTGGCATCGCCCGCATGTCCGAAGAACGCGTCGATGCCGGCTGAGAAACGTGAGAATGCGTAGAGGAGTGTATGGTGCAGGGCGCCGCCCGAGCTATTGATCGCTCGCGCATGCTCATCCGGCATTGCGCGCATGACATTACCGTCGGTACAGGCCCCGCCGATCAAACCAAGCCGATCCTGTCGCCAGAAATGCAGGTAGGAAAGCACATGCAGTGCGGCACGTTCATCCCGGTAGAAAACCACCACATGACGGCCGAAATCCGGCACTGGATGCCCGTACTTGGTATGAAACAGCCGGCCCGCAAAGAACCCGCCATCCTCGACTTCGGTCACGGTCATGCAGTGCCGGACGGTGTCTGTAACGATATCAATGCTGGCAGGATGCAACATGGGGCACTCTCGGGCTGGAAGCCGACAGTCTATCCCACCGTCGCGGCGGTACAACCCTGGGATCCTGCCCCATTAACGTAGCCCGAAACGTACACGCACAACACAAAGTCTGTGCCTGCTGCCGGAAAGCACAGACGAACCCGAAATCCCTGGTGATGTGTGCAGCGGATTACGGAATACCTATAGGTTAATGAACAGCTATACTTGCAGCGTAATAACAACAGGAACCGACCGTGACTGACAGGAAACGCGAAGCTGAACTGGTGAAAAAAGCCCTCGCCGTGGGTGCTGTCTATGTCAAGAAGCGCGGATACGGCGAGTTTGAAGCGATTGACTCGCATAAACTGAAGGTGGAATATGTTTATCGGGCCCTGGTGGAAGACAAACTGATCCAGCCGCTGGCCAAGCTGGATATCAGTGTTCCCAACATGGAACACAAGCTGGCAATGTGGATTTCCCGACAGCTACCCGAAGATCACCCCCTGCTCACCGACAAGTAATTCCGGAGAAGTCCATGAAAATCGCCAGGAGTCCCTCCTCGTCTCGCTCATGCCCTGTGCTGTTATCCCTGTTTCTCGCGGCAATTCTCAGTGCATGCAGCGACGGTTCTGACAGTATCCCGAGCGAGTTCACCGGGGCCTCCTACCATGTCGATTGCAGCGCGGCGACCCCGGGCGATGGCACCAAAGACGCGCCGTGGAGCGATCTGGAAGCGGTGAATGCAATAACCCTGGAACCGGGAGACCAGTTGCTCCTGCGCCGCGGCACTGTCTGCTACGGCATGCTCAAACCCCGCGGATCCGGGACGCAGCAGCATCGAGTCCGAATCGGTGCCTACGGCGATGGCGCCTTGCCGCACATCGATGCACAGGGAATGTACACCGCGGCCGTGCATATCGAGGACATGTCGCACGTTGTTGTACAGGATCTCGAACTCACCAATTCCGGCGACGAAACCACACCACACCGGGGCGTGTACCTGACACCGGTGCAATCCAGGATGACCAACCTCGAGGTGCGGGATTTATACATTCATGATGTAAGCGGGCCAGTGGGATTCAACGGTACTGCCAAGCGCGGCGGCGGGATCATCGGCAACTCACTTTTCGATACCACGGAGACCCAGTTTGATGGCGTACTCATAGAGAACAACCGTATTGAGGACGTGGCACGCAGCGGCATCTATTTCGATGGTACTAGCGCCGGTACCGGCGATCGCCCCCGGGCCTTTGAGCCCTGGCCCGCCGCCGGCCAGCGCGTGGTCATTCGTGGCAACGTCCTGAAGCGGCTGCAGGGAGACGCCATCGTGGCCCATGGCACGGCCGGGGCTGTGATCGAGGACAACGTGGTCAGTGTTGGCAACCTTGCGGGCAGGGACTGGCTCAGCGCGGATAGAAACTGCAGCGCGGGTATCTGGACATGGAATTCGATCAATACCGTGATCCAGAGAAACGAAGTCTCAGGTTACCGTTTCGGGCAGAGCGAGACTGATGGCTGTGACGGCACCGCGTTTGATATCGACAACGAGCAGGAAGGTACGGTTATTCAATACAACTACAGCTACAACAACGAGGGTGGCTTCATACTGCTGTGCAGCGATGACGAACCGCATACCGGTATCGTTCGCTTCAACCTCAGCATAGACGATGGCAAAGTACTCAATGTCAGCCCGTGCAAGGCGCCCATCGTCGGCACATTCAACGATATTCACATCTACAACAACACATTCGTTTCCTCCAGGCCAATAACCGCGCTTGAAACGGTTACGCTCCGTGAAATCACTAACGCTGGTACAATGCAGTTTGCCAACAATATCGTCTACGCGACCGCGCCACACGATGCCCCTCTACCCTGCGGCGATTTCTGCAGCAATAACCTTTTCTACAATATGCCCTCGTCTGGCACTCACTTCGTCATCGGTGATCCATTGTTTGTGGACGCATCCTGGCGCGGTTCCGGGCGACTCAACGCGGGGCGGGCGTTCAAGCTCCGCGACGGCTCACCCGCTACTGCGGCGGGGATGGGGCTGCAGAATCCGCCCGAGCAGGGTGATTATTTCGGCAACGAAGTGCCCGCAAATCCGGCGCTCGGCATGCACCAGCCGAACTGAGGCGCGCGCCCCCAGCCAATAACTGGTGCACGCAAGCGTTTCCGGTGCCGCCACGGCGTTTATACAGCGCCCGTTGCGCGCCGCGCACCGCACAGCGCACAGCGCGCCCGGGCGCCTGGTCAGCAGCCGGGGCACTGGCTGCGCCGCTCTCGTCGCACCCATGTAGCCCACCGTCAGGATCAAACTTGCAGAACGGTAGGCGTAGAAATTTCAGTTGATTTGTAATTTCTACCATGTTGATTGTGCACAGCGCGGCGGTATTTTTTTCGAGCAGTCCGTTTTTCCTCCTGGCCCCCGCCAGGCTTGTGTCGCATGCCTGTGCGCCAGATGCCGTGCCGGCGCGATTTTCACAGCGCTGCCTTGCCTCAACTGCGCCAATCGGGCGCGAATTTGATACTGCATATCCAGAATGGCATGCAAGTTGCGTCTGTTGTATGTGAAACATCCCGTGGGCCGCGGACAGCACGGCCCGGAGTAAACGAGGCTAAGCGAAAGGAGGTTCTATGAAAACGCATCCACGAACCGGGAACCACGTACGCCTTGCCATGGTGGCCGGCATCGTCTGTCTACCGTTGGTGGTAGTCGCCGGGGAGCACAAAGATGGCAAGATGAACCAGGGATGGCAGAAAATGCAGGGCAGCGTTACCGGTGCGGAAAACCTGCTGACCGGTGAGGTGACGGATGGCTTCAACCCCCTGGGAAACGTGCGCGAGCTCGTGCTGAGTGAAAATCTGGAGCGAGTGCATTACGTAATTTACGAGGTCCCCTTTCCCTACAGCTTTTACGGCAGTGAGGACGGGTTCGTCGACTATACCAACGTCGCTCTTGAGCGCGGTTATGGAACGCGTCCGGATCTCCGCATTGACGATCCGCAGTCACAACGCGCGCCCGAGGAATTGAAGTTAACGAAAAAAGAAGCCGAGCACCGTCTTGCATCCAATGTGATGGACAGCTCGCTCAACTTCACCTCGGAAAACAGCAGCCGCGAAGTAGAGGATCTGCTGGTAGACAGGAAGAGCGGTGCAATCACGCATTTCGTCATCGAGATGGATCCCGAATCGTTGTTTAACGAAAATGCCCGGGCGATTCCGGCAGGCGAAGTCAAGGTCGGCAAGGATGGCAAGTTGACCACTGCGATGAAGTTTGATGCTATCGACGACATGCAGCGCTACAACCCCGAGTTCCTCAAATAGCTTTTGTTGAATACCGGCCGGCTGGCGCGTTGCCGGTCGTTGCCGGTGAGGACCCCACTTGGGCGCTTTTCGTTTCACACCCTCTGTGACACGAAACGCCCCTTTTTTTTGTCTGCGCAATTCGACAAAAGGCGCAGGGGATGAAGGCCAGAGACCGGTATAGACCGCAGAGAATTACGCTGCCAGAGCGGCGCTCAAACGGCAGTATCGATCGAGGTGGTAGCGCTCGTCGCCGTACAGCGTGGCGAGCAGCATCAGGCGCTTGAAATGATGGCCCACACCGAGTTCATCCGTCATGCCAATACCGCCGTGTAACTGCACCGCCTGCTGTGCTACGAAACGGCCCGCCTCCGCCAGCTTCACTTTCAGTGCGGCGCACTCCAGCGCGCGCGCTTTAGCGTTGCTGTCGCAGGCGATCGCCGCATTGAACAGCAGTGAGCGGGTTTCCTCCACCTTCATGTACATATCTGCCATGCGATGCTGCAGCACCTGAAACCGGCTGATCGGCTGGCCGAACTGCTGGCGGGTTTGCGTGTACTCCACGGTGGCGTCGAGCAGCGCCTGCATGGCGCCAAGCGACTCGGCACCCATGGCCACGATCGTCGCATCCATTGCTGCCTCGAGCGCGCCGGTATCACCCGGCTTGCCGAGCAGCGCAGTACTGTCGAGCGCGAGCTGACTGAATGCCAGCAGCGCCCCACGGCTGCCGTCGAGGGCAACGAAGGGTTCCACCTGCACACCTGGCGCAGCCGCATCGACGATGAACAGGCCAAGCCCCTCTTGCGTGTTCGCACTGACAATAAAATGATCGGCACAATGGCCGTTGAGCACGGCGATCTTGCGCCCGCTGAGCCGGTAGCCTTCGGGCGCGGTGTCTGCCGCGGCGTCCACCCGTTGCAGGTCGAAATCAGCGGAGCGTTCCGCGCAGGCAAACGCCCACTGCGCGCTACCATCGATGATGGCGGGAATATACCGGGCCTGCTGTTCGGCGCTGCCAGCGCGCTGCAGCAGACCGCCGCAGGTCACCACCGTATGCAGGTAGGGTTCACGCACGAAGCCCGCACCCAGTGCCTGGGCGATCACCATGCTGTCGACGGTACTGCCGCCGAGGCCGCCGGTCTCTTCGGCAAAGGGCAGCGCCAGCCAGCCAAGTTCGGCAAACTGCGCCCAGGCAGCGGGATCGAAACCGGGCTCGCTTGCACTCAGGCGACGATGACGGGCAACATCGCAGTTTGTGGCGACAAACTTTTCTACGCTGTCACGCAGCAGGAGTTGTTCATCGGTGAGAGTAAAATCCAATCTGATTGTCCCGGCGCTGGGGCTGCGCTGTCGTTGCTGGGTTGCGGCTGGCTACAGGGATGCTAGCAAAGGGCTAAATCCAAAACAATCAGGACTTACTGTTTTATTTATACACAGGAGAATACAATGACAACCACCGCGACAGCACTGGATTACCCCGCAGGCGATGGCGTCACCGTGTGCAAGGGCGTGTACTACACACCCGTGAACACAGTTTCACCCCTGGCTGTCGTGCTGGTCACGCACGCCTGGGATGGCCCCGTGGAGGAATTCCACGACAAGGCCCGCAAGCTCGCCAATGAGGGCTACATCGCTTTCGTCGTGGATGTGTACGGCAATGGCAAAACGGAGAGCGACCTGTCGAAACTGATGGAGACCCTCGGCCCGTACATGGATAACCGCGCATTGTTGCTGCAGCGCATGCGCGCAGCACTCGAAGCGGCACAAAGCATTCCCGGTGCGGATGCCAGCCGCATCGGCGCCATCGGCTACTGCTTCGGTGGTACCGCGGTGCTGGACCTGGCGCGCGGCTCGCACGATGTCCGGGCCGTGGTGTCATTTCACGGCGGGCTGGCTGGCAATGGTCTCGAACAGGCCGACGACATCAGCGCCCATGTGCTGGTACTCCACGGGGAGGATGACCCGCTGGTGCCAGCGGAGCAGGTGGCGGAGTTCAAGGCGGAAATGAGCGCGCGCAACGCCGACTGGCAACTGCTCGCCTACGGGCACACTGTGCACGGCTTCACCCGGCCGGGCGCGAACAACCCGGATTTCGGTACCGTGTACAGCCCCGTTGCCGATGCGCGCGCGTGGCGCGCCATGCGCGATTTTTTTCGCGAGACGCTGTAGGCTTTCACTAGCGATCACATGCACCCGGTTCGCACCGACACGGAGCCTCCTATGCGTACACTACTTGCCTGCCTGTTTGCCATTGGCGTTGCCTTACCCCTGCAAGGCCTTGCACAGGCGACCACCAGCCCCGAGGCCGCGCAACTCATTCAGGCACTCAACCTGGAGGCATCGCCGACGCCATTGCAGGCGCGCGAAGACTGGCAGCCACGACGGGTTCTGGTAATGCTGCTGCCATCGAGAGGACTCGCATCACCGGATTACGTCAGTGAGCTGCAGGCGGCAGCGGGGGATGTCGAACTGATACTCGATCGCAGCGGCAAATTCATACCCGAGGCCGAAGCCCTTGAAGGCGTGGACGGCGTGATCGGCTTCTGCAGCCCGCCGCTGCTGGCGCGCGCGGATACCACACTGCGCTGGGTGCACAATTACAGCGTGGGCATGGAGCACTGCACGGGCCTGTCTGATGAGCAGGCGGAAACGCTGGTTTTCACCAACAACCAGCGACTTTCGGCCCCCGCCATTGCGGAACACAGCATCGCCATGCTGCTGTCCATCAGCCGCAACCTGCCCGCCTATCACACGGCGCAGCAGGCCGGCGAGTGGCGCCGCGAACTGGCAGACGGCGTGAGCTTTGGCGAACTCAAGGACAAGACACTACTGATTGCAGGTCTCGGCGGCATTGGCACCGAAATTGCGCGGCGCGCCCACGGCCTCGGCATGCGCGTGATCGCCACACGCAACTCCTCGCGCAAGGGGCCCGATTTTGTCGACTACGTGGGTCTGGCGGATGAACTGCCAAAGCTTGCAGCAGAGGCCGACGTGGTGGTAAACGCCCTGCCGCTTACCCAGGAGACCACCGCGCTGTTCGACAAGACGCTGTTTGAGAGCTTCAAACCCGGCGCTATTTATATCTCGGTGGGGCGCGGGCGCAGCACGGTCACCGCCGACCTCGTCGCAGCCCTGCAATCGGGTGCACTGTTTGGCGCCGGGCTGGATGTGACCGACCCGGAACCGCTGCCCGCAGACAGCCCACTCTGGGGTATGCCGCGTGTGATCATCACGCCGCATGTGTCGGCCGCGGGCCGCGACAGCGACCGGCGCAGCATGCTCATTGCGGTAGAAAACCTGCGCCGCTATGTCGCGGGCGAACCGCTGCTCAACGTGGTGGATATCGAAAGAGGCTACTGAACCACCCGGCGCAAAGTCACTAGCGCCTGTGCGCCATCAATGGTAGTTTGATCTGCATGTACGGCTTGCTACTCAGAACACTGATCACCGCCCTCGGCCTCTGGCTGGCGGTGTACCTTGTGTCGGGCGTAACCGCGGCCTCCGCCGGCGCGCTGATCTGGGCGGCGATAGCGCTCGGCCTCATCAATGCTTTCGTGCGCCCCGTTCTGGTTTTGCTCACCCTGCCCTTCACCATTGTAACGCTCGGCGTGTTCCTGCTGTTCCTGAATGCCGCGATGCTCAACCTGGCGGCCTGGCTGGTACCCGGTTTTGGCGTTGTGGGTTTCTGGAGCGCTGTATTCGGCGCCATCGTGGTCAGCCTGGTCAGTGCACTGTGTTCCCAGTTCATCGGCCCCCGGGGGCGCTACGAAGTCATGCTGATACGACGCGACAACTGACGCCGCGGTACGGCGGTCTCCCGTTTATCCGCTATCCCCGACATGTGCTACCTTTACAACCACACAGGCATCGCGAGGGACCCAGAGCATGGCACAGACCGCCCAGATCGTGACGCTCGACACCGAGGCGAAAACCGAGCCACAGCGCATCCTGCAGGCACAGCGCAAAGCGCACCACGAGCGCCCCTACCCGTCCCGCGAGGAACGGCATACCAACCTCCTGAAACTCGAGAACATCCTGGTGGAAAACCAGGATGCGATTGCCGCCGCCATTTCCAGGGATTTCGGCAACCGGGCCACCGCGGAGAGCAAGCTGCTGGAGCTGTTCACGTCGATCGACGGCATTCGCTACTGCCGCAAGAAGCTGAAAAAGTGGATGAAGCCGCAGCGGCGCGATGTCTCCATCTGGTTCGCCGGCGCCAGTAACCGGGTCATCCCCCAGCCCAAAGGGGTCGTCGGTGTCGTCGCGCCCTGGAACTACCCGCTGTTCCTCGTGATGGGACCACTCGCCAGCGCGATGGCCGCGGGCAATCGCTGTATGGTCAAAATGGCCGCCAACTCCAGCAACCTTTGCGCGCTGCTGCACGAACTCGTCAGCGCACAATTCGACGAGGACACCCTGGCCTTTCTGCCCGGCGTCAAGGGCTCCGACTTCACCACCCTGCCCTTCGACCACGTGATCTTCACCGGGTCGGCCCAGAGCGGGCGCACGGTGATGAAAGCCGCCGCCGAAAACCTGACGCCGGTGACCCTGGAACTGGGCGGCAAATCGCCGACCATCATCGCCGGGGATTTCGACATAGAAAAGGCTGCGAGTCGCATCCTCTTCGCGAAATTCATGAATGCCGGCCAGACCTGCGTGGCGCCCGACTATCTGTACATACCGGAAGGCAAGGCCGATGCATTCGTCGAGGCGGCGCAAAAAATCATGGCCCGCCGCTACCCCGACATCCGCAACGGACAGTTCACCACCATCATTGATGACAGCTCCTTTACCCGGCTCACCGACACCATGCAGGACGCCGCGGAAAAGGGTGCGCGGCTGATCAACCTGAGTCCCGATCAAGGCCCCGACGCCGCAACCCGGTTGCTGCCGCCACACCTGGTGCTGGATGCAGACGACGACATGCTGATCATACAGGAGGAGATTTTCGGGCCGCTGCTGCCGGTGCGCACCTATCGCGACATCGATGAAGTGCTCGCCTACATCAACCGCCACGACCGCCCGCTGGGACTTTACCTGTTCAGCGACGACAAGGCGCTGCGCCAGCGGGTGATCCTCAACACCAGCTCCGGCGGCGTCAGCCTCAACGACTGCTCGCTGCATGTTGCCCAGCACGACCTGCCCTTTGGCGGCATCGGCGCCAGCGGGATGGGGCAATACCACGGCTATGAAGGCTTTGTGGAATTCAGCAAGCTGCGGCCGATCTTCTCGCAGTCGCGCTTTCCAGCGCTGCCGCTGCTCTACCCGCCCTACGGACGGATCTTCAACACGCTGTACAAGCTGATGATCAGGCTGAAGCTGTAAGCATAAACACTACAGAGGTGAGAAATCATGGGGCTCAGGTTCACAAAACTGAACCCGGGTAAATGGTGACTTGCCTTCGCGCTCGATTTGTACCTAGACTTGCGCTGTCATTCAAAATAATTCAAATAATCCGGGAGTCTCCCATGTTCAGAAGCCAATGCACCGCCGCACCGCGCACCCCGCTCGCTCTCGCTCTTGTTGCGCTGTTCGGTGGACCGGTATCCGCAATGCCCGCCAGTGCGCAGTCAATGGTGCTCGAGGAGGTTATCGTCACTGCGCGAAAGCGCCAGGAGGCAATCCAGGACGTACCCATCTCCGTAACCGCGTTCACCGGCAACCAGTTGCGCAATGCCGGCATCACCAATCTCAAGGAACTGGGCTACCAGACACCCGGCCTGCAGGTTGACCAGAGCAGCACGGCGCAGATATGGATCCGCGGTATCGGCCAGCGCGACGACGGCTCACGGGTCGATAGCCCCGTCGGGGTATATGTCGACGGCCTCTACCTGCCGCGCAAAGACGGACAGCTTCTGGATCTGATCGACGTGCAGAGCGTACAGGTGCTACGCGGGCCGCAGGGTACCCTGTTCGGCAAGAACACCACCGGCGGCGCGCTGCTGGTCACCACTAATCCACCGGCCGAGACGCTGGGCGGCTTCATCGACGGCCGCGTGGGCAATTACGACCGCATGGATTTCCGCGCCAGCCTCAGCGTTCCACTGATCGACGACACGCTGTTGTCCAAGATCACGCTGGGTTCAGTGGAGCGCGACGGCTACCAGGACAACGTGGTTACCGGCCAGGAGGCGGGCTCCGAAAACCGGCAGTCCGCCGCCCTGCAGTTGCGCTGGCTGCCCGCCGACACGCTCACGGTGGACACGCTCGCCTACTACGGCGACGTCGACGAGGTGCAACCCTCGACCACCTGCCAGCTGCTGGTCAACAGTAGCTTCAATGGCGAGGACTCGCTTTTCGGTAATCGCGTGGGGGTCGGTGAGACAACACCGGTCGACATTTTCGACGACAACGATACGCCGGTCAGGCCCGGGTTCATCGGCCAGTCACAGGTGTATGCCGACGCCTGCGCGCGTTCCGCCGCCGGGGAAAAAGACTACGAGGTCACCTCCGACATTCCCATCCAGTTCCGCCTCGAGAACCTGCTCCTCGGTGTGACGGTGGAATGGGAGATCAACGACAGCATGTCGCTGAAGAGCATCACCGGTTACGGCGACCAGAAGAAGTCCGGCAACGCCGGCAACCCCGACAACGACGCGACGCACCTGCCACTCTCCTCGCGCTACCGGCCCGACGGCAACCCGAGCAAGCGCGATCACTGGTCACAGGAACTCCAGTTTATCGGCAGCGCCTTCAACGACAGCCTCGACTACACCTTCGGCCTGTTCGCCATGAAGGAAAACATCGACGACGGCACCGACCGCTCCTCGGGCACCAACTGGGGTTACGTGATTCCAGATTCCAATGTGATGGTGATCGGCGCGCCGAACACCGAGACCCAGACCTACGAACTGGAAAACACTACCTACGCTGCATTTTTCCAGGGCAGCTACGACCTCACGCAGAACCTCGAACTCACCGCCGGCGTACGCTGGACGAGCGAGCAGCGGGAACAGTCGGTGGAGCTGGAACTGCTGGACGAGGATGCCTATTACGATATCGCCTTCGACGCCATCGCCGACGTCCAGGGTATTACACCGCTGCAGGATCTCGGCATCGTGCTCTACAGCGATCTGGATCAGGTTATCGCGCAGGACATGTACGGCCTGATCCAGGACGCATTCCCGCTGGACAACTTCGGTCAGCCGCTTTATCCCCTGGTGCCGGCCACCGAAATCGTACCCGACATCCAGCAGGATGCCGACGAGACCTGGGAGGAGTGGACGCCCATGGTCAGCCTGGCCTACCACCTGTCGGACGCTTTCACGGCGAATGGTTTCGTCGATGCGGGCATGTTCTATCTCACCTACTCGGAGGGCTTCAAGTCCGGCACGTTCGAGCCTATCGGCGTCGACGGCCAGGCGGTGGTCGAACCCGAGACGGTGGAGAACTACGAATTCGGCTGGAAGCTGGACTTCTTCGACGGGCGCATGCGCTTCAACGGCGCCGTCTTCCGCAGTGACTACGACGAGATGCAGTTGCGGCAGGTGGTGCTCGACAGCACCAACATTCCCCGCGTGGTATTCCGCAACGCGTCGAAGTCACGGATTGAGGGCGTGGAACTGGAATGGACCTGGATGCCGCTGGATGGCCTGCTGCTGATCGCGACCGGCAGCTTTAACGACTACGAGTACCTGGAGTTCGACGACACCCAGTTCAGCACGCGGGCCCTGGTCGCGCAGAGCGAGCTACCGCTGGTGGATCGCAGCAATGAACCCTTCGCGGAAGTACCCGAGACCACCTGGAGCTTCGGGGTGCAGTACACGCTGGATACCGGCTTTGGCAGCTTCGTGCCGCGCATCGACTACAGCTACGTTGACGAGATTTTCATGGGCTTGGATGCCGGTGCCGGCCAGAACCAGGACCAGACAACGTTTGACGATTACGGGCTGTGGAACGCACGCATCGGCTGGACCAGTCCCGAGGCGCGCTTCGAGGCCGCCCTGTACGGCACAAACATCACCGACGAGTTCTACTATTTCGGCGCCGCGGCGGTCGCGGACTCCACGGGTAACTTCATGCGCACCGCGGGGCTGCCCCGGATGTACGGGCTGGAGCTGCGCTATAATTTCAACTGATTCAGTGTGCGGCGCTTCCGCCGCGCACAGAATCAGTCAGCCGGGCGCCAGCCGCCGTGAAAGCCCGCGGGAATGCGGTGCGACAAGTGCACTTTCGCCACCGGCCCGGCGGCCACCTCCAGAGCGTTGAACACGAACAAACTGCTGGTGTGCGTCGCGTAGCTGGTGACCACGCTCAGCAGGTGTCCCTCACCCTCGGCGGCGTCTTTTGAGGCGGGCACGAAAATACATTCCGAGACGTGAGCCTGGCCGCAGGAGAAGCGGTCGACCTTGCCGGTTGCATGATCAAAGTGTCCGACCACGTTGTACATGTTCTCGTTTTCCGTAAAGCTGCCTGCCTCCTTGCCATCGGTGGAGGTGTACCAGCCGTGCCGGTAGGCCCTGCCCGCATAGCGCGGATCGCACTGGGGAAATTCCGATTCGCATTCATCGATACGCTGTGAGACCGCCCGCGGCTCAGCGGCATTCATGTCGATCGTCCAGCGTGACAGATGAGGCTCTGCCTTGCCGGAGGCTTCACCACTGGGCGTGGGAAACAAGGGCGCATGGGAAAACTGACAGGCGTCTATGCTGATCACGCCGTCCACGTCGAAGCCGTTCATGAAGTGAAACGCGAAGCACAGATCCATCTCCACCCAGCGGATATTCTCGGCGTTACCGCCAACTCGCGGCAGAATTCCCAGATGCACGCCCTTCTCCGGCTCCCAGGCGAACGGCGGGCCGCCCTCCATCGCCCGTTCGAGGCTGCCGGTGATCGGCATGACCGGCAGCATGATGTAATTCTCGGTCACCACGAAATCGTGCACCATCGCCGAGTACGGCGTGGGGATGTGTGCGCTCTCGGTAAGAATGCCCTCGGCGTTTATCTTGTGCACCATCACGTCCGCGGCGAAAGCGCCGGTGGCCATATAGGCGAAGAAAATCATCTCCCCGGTTTCCGGGTCTATTTTCGGATGGGCCGTCATGGCAGTTTGCAGTTTGCCGCGAAAATCCCAACTGCCGATGGATTCGAGCGTGTGAGGGTCCAGTTCGAAGGGCCGGTGGCCCTCCTCCATCACCAGCAGCCGCCCGGCGTGCCACACAGTGGCCGTATTGGCGAGACCCTCTTTGTCGGTGAGCACGAAATCACTGTACTCGGGATCGCAGTCGAACGGGTTCAGGGCGTTGATCACCGCCCTGCCTTCCCGGTCTTCGGCGCGCCACTTGGCCGTGCGCACCCAGCGGTTGCGATAATCCACCTTGCCGTCCTTGATGTGAAAAGCATGCACCATGCCGTCACCGGCAAACAGGTGGTAATCGCCGCGCGGTGCGAAGCGCTGGTTGGGGCCGGCGCGATACAGCGTACCGTTCAGCGAGGCTGGCAGTTCTCCCTCCACCACCAGGTCGCGCGCGTCACACTCCATCTGGATTGGCCCAAAGGGAAAGTTGAGAAACGGGTTTGTGGCGGACATCGGCGCGGCCATGCGGTATCTCCTGCGGACAGCTTCAAGAAGCCATCACACTAGCCTTAAAAATAAAATCAGTCAATTCTGTTTGTTTTTAAAATGGTGATTTGCTAGTGTTGCACCGGTACGCTGGAAGTCACCTCGCGGGCCGTCGCCGCCACCGCCGAGGGACAATAACCATAAATTGCAACAGGTGACCATCATGCCGACCTGGCAGTTTTCGCGCCGTCTCGCACTCCTCACGCTGCTGGTTTCTCCAGCCGGTATCGCGCAGGAGGAGCGCCCCGCCCGCAGCGCCGTTCTCGCACTCGAGGAAGTCATTGTCACCGCCAATCGCCGGGAGCAGAGCCTGCAGGAGGTACCGATGTCGGTCTCTGCGTTCACTGGCCAGTTCTTTGAAGATACCGGCGTGCGCGACCTCGCCGGTCTCGACCAGTACACACCCAACCTTCGTATCACACCCGGCACCGATTCCAATGCCACCTCGGTGCGTATACGCGGTATCGGCTCCGTGGGCACCAACGTGGGCATCGATCCCAGCGTCGGCATTTTCATCGACGGCGTCTACCAGGGCCGTGCCGGCATGAGCATCTCGGATCTCATGGATATCCAGCGCGTGGAAGTGCTGCGCGGCCCGCAGGGCACCCTGTACGGGAAGAACACCGCGGCCGGCGCCATCAGCATCATCACCCGGCCACCTTCCACCGAGTTTGAGAGCGAGGCGGAACTCACCTACAACAACGAGGCGCGCCTTGAACTGCGCGGCATGCTGAATGTACCGCTGGGAGATTCGGGCCACGCAACCCGGCTCACCGGCTTTTATATCGACGGCGATCACCTGTATGAGAACGACTTCAACGGGGAAGACCTGAACAACGCCAACAAGTGGGGGTTCAAATCGCGCACCCGTTTCGATGGCGGTGACGGTAGCGACGGTGGTGGGCTCGGCGAATTTCTTCTCACACTGGATTACACCTCCGAGGACAACGATTGCTGCGCGGTTGCCGTGCTGGATTACAACGGCTTTTCCACGCTCAACGCGCCGGGCACCAACACGCCCTCGCAGGCCTTCCAGGATCAGCTCGGGCGCACTGCAAACGGCCAGCTCATCTATCCGTTCTCATCCTTTGAAGATTCCTCGGGCTTTGCGCCGCCCGACCCGGACCCGTTCGGCGACAACTACTGGCTGGATGCCGATACCTTCAGCAAGATTGAAGTGGGCGGCGTTGGGCTTGAGTGGAACAAGGACATACTCGAAGACCACGTGTTGACCTTTATCGGCGCCTGGCGACACTACGAATCCGACAGCGCTTTTGACGGCGACTTTACCGCCTATAACGGAGTTACCAGCACCACCAGTATCGATTTCGATCAGTATTCCGCGGAGTTGCGTATCACCTCACCAGGGGGTGAGACCTTCGATTACCAGGGCGGTCTGTACGCCTTCTATTCGGAGCTGGATTCAGTGGGCACATTTTTACAATCGCAGGAACTGGTAACCAACATGGGCATCGCCCAGTTCTTCCCCACCGGCACGCTCAACACCGACACCAACGCCTACGACACCACAAGCTACGCCGCCTTCGGCCAACTGGTATGGAATATCAGTGAGAAACTCAGCGCCACGCTGGGGCTGCGCTATACCTTCGAAGAGAAAAACCGCGTGGGTTCACAGATTACCGACCCGGAGTCCGCGCTGGACATACCGCCGGTCGCCGGCCCGGATATATTTTCCGATGACAACCGCAGCGACGACGATATCTCGCCATCATTCAATCTGCGCTATTTCTTCACGCCGGATCTGATGGCCTACGCCAGTCTCAGCCGTGGTTTTAAATCCGGCGGGTTCAACCAGCGGCGAGAACTGGCGGGCGCCAACGGTGAATTCGATGAAGAGATTGCCACCAACTACGAAGTTGGCTGGAAGACTTCCACCATGGATCGTCGCCTGCAGTTCAACGGCACGTTTTACTTCGTAAACTACGACGATTTTCAATCCCAGACCTTTGACGGCAATACCCTGCGCGTAACCAACGCCGGCTCAATGGAAAGCTACGGCAGCGAACTGGAGCTGGTATTCATCCCGCTCGCCAATCTCACCGTGAGCAGCGCCGTGGGTTACAACAAGGCCGAGTACAAGGAATTCGACAACGGCCAGTGCACGGTTGATGAAACCGTTTTCAACTACTACATCCGCGATGGTGCACAGAGCGGTAACCCGACCCTGGGCGGCGGCTGCGTGCGCGACCTGGCGGGAGAGCCGATAGACAACGCACCGGAATGGACTGTGTCTTCCTTCGCCCAGTACGACATGGAATTGCCGGCAGACCTGATTGGCGTAGCGCGGCTCGAGCACAGCTTTATCGACAGCTATTTTCTCGACCAGGATCTGGACCCGATGCTCGAGAACGACTCGGTGAACCTGATCAACCTGCGCTACACCGTCACCAACCCGGAGCGCAGCTGGGAGGCGGCCGTGTGGGGTCGCAATCTGCTGGATGAGGAGTACCTCGTGTTCGGCATCGATATTCCCGTGCTCGGCGGCTACGCCGGCGTGCCCGCACCGGGCGCGGTGTATGGCGTCACATTGCGCTACATGCGCTAGGATACAGGTAGACAGCAGGAGGGCGAGCCATGGCAGACAACGCCGTTATCGCAAGCGACCGGGGCGCCGGCCGGATGCCGCCGGGCCAACAGGGTGGCTGGTACTACCACTGGGGGCCGCAGGCCTGGATCGACATGTGGATGTCCAACAGCATGCTGGTAAAAAAGGCCATGCCGATCGTCAGCCACACCTTCGTCCCCATCCTCAGGCTGTCTGGCGACAAAACACAAATAGACCAGGACTACACTGAGATCAAATCGCGCCGCGAAACAATACGCTGGCACGATTCGCCGCGGGAAAAATGGCGCAAGCGCTACGGCAATTTTGTGCGCGAGGTGGAGTGGGCACTGCTGGAACTGCGCAAGTATTTCAATCAACAGCAGTACGAGGATATCGTGATCGGCACCTCGGTGGCGCTGTCGCACGAGAACTCCCCCGAATTCCTGAAGATGATGAACAGCATGTCGGAGAAGAACAAAAGCAGGAAGCCGCGACGCGGTACAACGGTGGGCCCACAAAAGCCCGGCCGCTGGAGCACCTTTCTGTTCGAAACCTTCAACCCCGCGCACTGGCTGACCGGCCCCGCCACCATCACCGAGTACGACCCCGCGAACGGCCTCACCGTGATGGAGATACCCAGTTGCGGCTGGCATACCTGCGGGCCGGCAGACAGGCTGCCGAACCCCGATGCACTGCCGGAAGAAGGCTGCCTGCACATCTGCAAGGGGCCCTTTGAGGCGCTGTTCAACGGTGAGGGTGGCGGGCTGAAGATGGAGTTCGACCCGCACCTGCCGGAAACCTCCTGCACCGTGCGCATGAGCTGGCAGCCGCAGTAGTCCGGGTGCCGTTCTGAAACTCCTTGACGCACTGCGCCTACCTGCACAGCTGCTGCGTCAGCGGCGCGAGATTCAGCGCCTGCGCGACGAGAACGCGGCCCTGAGCGCCCAGAACGCGAGCATGCGCGAAGGCATGCGCCGCTGCGTCACCTGCGAGTATCGCCTGGATTTCAAGGCGCGCCAGGGCGGCGCTGGGCAATCTGGCGCAGCCGCCGACGATGATCCGCGTTAGGCCCCGTGCACATTGTCAGCGGGCCCTGACGCATAGTAACCAACGCGAGGACACCCCATGGCTGTAATTCTGGTAACCGGCTCAAGCACAGGCATCGGGCTGGAAACTGCCCTTCACATGGCGCGCGCGGGGCACACCGTATACGCCTCGGTGCGCAACCCGGACACTGCCGCCGAACTCAAACAGCGTATCGCCGAGGAAGACCTTCCTGCGCAAGTGATCAGGCTGGACCTCACCGATGCCGCGAGTATCGACAAGGCGGTGTCGAGCATAGTGTCCGAACAGGGTTGCATTGACGCGCTGGTAGCCAATGCCGGGATCGGGGCGGGTTCCTCGGTAGAGGAAACGCCGCTAGCGGTCGCCCGCGAGATATTCGAAACCAACTACTTCGGCAACATCAGCCTGCTGCGCGCGGTCACGCCGATCATGCGGGCACAGCGCAGTGGCCGCATCGTGATGGTGGGCTCGCTCGCCGGGCGCTACGCGGCGGGCTGCCACGGCCACTACTCGGCCTCTAAATGGGCGATGGAAGGCCTGTGCGAATCGCTCGCACAGGAAATGGCGGAGTTCGGTGCGCGTGTCTCCATTATCGAACCGGGCTGCGTGGCGACACCGATGTGGACCAAGGGCACGCCCCCCGATGCGCCGCCGCTCTACCCCGTTACCCTCTCGCGGCTCGTGCGCTTTTTCGAGGTCGGCCTGAGCACGCCGGCCATGCCCGTGGATGTGGCCCAGGCTATCGAAGCAGTGATTGTCGCGGAGGACCCGCCCTTCCGCGTGCCGGTGGGCACGGATGCAACGGAAGTGATCGCCGGGCGCGAAAACACTATGGGCGACGAGTGGATTCGCATGCTGTGCACCCAGGGTGACGAGGCCTTCGCCTATGCGTGGAAGGCGGTTGTAGGGCGGGATTACTACGCTGAGCGTTGATGGGTCTCCCGGTAGCCAACATATTTTTTTGAATGCGATAGAATAAACTCCGCACGATAAATATGCGGCCTGCGCCGGTGTTGCTGGTTGAATAATAAACACACTGGTTTTTCGGCCGCCCACTACACCTGCCATAACCCGAGAAGAGCAATGATGAAGATCGATCCCAACAACACCTGGCGCATGGTTCAGGAAAAAATGCAGCAGGAATCCGACCCGGTGATCCGTCGCAACCTGGAGCTGGTGTTCGAGCATATGAAGAGCGAGGCCAGGGGCGATATTGAGGGTGTGGTAGCGACCCTGTGTGAGCAGCCGCGCTATATCGCCCACGACATACCCGATGAGCCCAGCATGAACCCTGTTGGCAGCAAGGATGCAGTGCGAGCCTTTTACGATATGACTATTGTCCAGACTGGCGCCCACCAGCTCGAGCTGAGATGTGATCGGGTGATCGCCGATCGCGGCGCGGTGATGACAGAGGGCGTGATGCACATGGCTTACCCGGGCAGAACTCTCGCCCTTATGGGCATTGAGGTCGATGACCCGGAAGCCTACTACCTCTACCAGACCCGTATGAGCGTGGTGTGGCCGGTGGATGAAGCCTCGGGCATGTTACTGGGGGAGGAAACCTATACCGGCACCGACGGCTTCGAGGGTATTGCCGAGCGCAAGATCAGCGCCGAGGATATCGCACCGCTGACCATCTAGCGCGAGCAGCTCTGGTTATGTTGGGTCAGAGAAAAACGCCGGGGTTCAGTACGCTGAACCCAGATTTTCTATGACCCAAAATGTCGTGACCCCGAATGTCTCTGTCAGCCAGCCACTTTGGCAGCGAAGGCACGAAGCTCGTCAACGAACTCTGCAGGGCGTTCCATCGCGGCGAAGTGACCACCTTTTTCAAACGTGTTCCACTGCACAATATCGCTGTACACGTTCTCGCACCATTTTCTCGGGAACAACATTAACTCCCTGGGAAACCGTGCCACCCCGGTGGGCACCGCAACCGGGGCTTCAAGAAACTTCAGCCGCGCGTTCTGGGTGACCTCGTAATAGAGCCGCGTCGATGAGCAAATACTCTGCGTAAACCAGTACACCGAGATGTTAGTGAGCAAGTCATCCTTATCAAGCACCGACTCAATGTCGCCGTTGCAATCCGTCCAACTGTGAAACTTTTCAGTGATCCAGGCACAGAGCCCGGCCGGTGAATCGTTCAGGCCTACGCCCAGGGTCTGCGGCTTGGTTCCCTGTATTTTCTGGTAGCCGGTTTCCATTTTCTCGAACTGCGCCATGCTTTCAAGGTCGGCAATCTCAGACGGCGTAAGGCCCTCGTTAGGATCGGCGGTAACGGGGAAGCCAAAGGGCATATTCAAATGAATGCCATACAGGTGCTGTGCATCAATGCAGCCGATATTGGAAGTAATGAGCGCGCCCCAATCCCCGCCCTGCGCAATATATTTTGCATAGCCCAACCTCGACATCAGTTCAGCAAATATTTCCGCCATGGCCAGCGTATCAACCTGCTCCTTTGTCGTCGTACCGGAAAAGCCGTAGCCCGGTAATGATGGGCAAACCACGTGAAACGCTTGTTCGGCGGTGCCGCCATGCGCTTCGGGGTTCACAAGTGGATCAATAACGTGCAAAAACTCTACAACCGTACCGGGCCAACCGTGACTGATTAACAGTGGCGTGGCGTCTGCGTGTTGTGAGCGGGCATGCACGAAGTGAATATCCATGCCCGCCAGCGCTGTTTTAAACTGCGGAAAACTGTTCAAGCGCGCTTCGTGTTTACGCCAGTCGTACTCGTCGCGCCAATAGTCGCAGAGTGTACGGATGTAGTCTGTGTTCGCGCCGTAGCGCCAGCCAGTTCCGGGAATCTGGTCGGGCCAACGCGTCAGGGCCAGGCGCCGTTTCAGGTCCTCAATATCGGCGTCGGGAATATCAATGGTGAATTCAGTAATTTGCTCGCTCATTATCTATCCCTGTTTCCCCGGGCACTGGTTGTGTGTGCAACAGATAATACAGGGGATACCGGGCGACCTTCCATAGGTCAACTGTCGGAGAGCTACGATCACGCAGATGGCCCGCGCATCGCGCTGCCTACAACCGCGTCAGCACCTTGCACTGTGCGCTCGGGGTACGCAGGGCTTCAAACGCCGCCGGCAGTTCATCCAGGCTCACCACGTCGGTGACCATCGGCGAGACATCGATGCGCCCCTCCGCCAGCATGGCCACGCAGGTTTCAAAATCGTCCTTGTTGTAGGCCATGGCGAACTGGATGCGCAGTTCCTTGATCAGGCCGAAAAACGGCATGATGCTGTCCGGCTTCTCGCACACGCCTACCGGTACAATGCGGCTGCCGTAGGACGCCATCTCGATGCACTGCTGCAACAAGCCCGGCGCGCCCACGCATTCAAAAATAACATCCGGCGGGCCGCCGGCCGCGTCCATATAGCGCGCCAGCAGTGTCTCCGCCGCTTCGCCGGGCTGGGGGTGAATCACGGCGGTTGCACCCATCTGCGTGGCGAGGTGCGCGCGGGTCGCGGCAATCTCACTTATCACCACATCCCGCGCGCCGAAGAAACGGCTCCATAGCGCCGTGGTCAGGCCGATGGGGCCGGCGCCGATGATGAGCACGCGCTCCCCCGCCCGCACCCCGGCAACGCGCACCGCATGAATACCTACCGCCAGCGGCTCTACCAGTGCCGCGGTCTGCAATTCCAGCGTATCGGGCAACAGCAGGGTTTCACGGCAACCGGTGGTGACGTATTCGGCAAAGCCGCCGGGGTCGTCCACGCCGGATACTTTCTTGTCGGCACATTCGAAAAAGCGCCCCGCGGCACAGGGCAGGCATTTGCCGCAGGCGATAAACGGCATGGCGCACACCCGGTCGCCCAGTTGCCAGCCGCCCTCGGCCTCGGGCCCGATCTCCACAATCTCGCCCACGTACTCGTGGCCGAGAATCTGCCCGCAGCAGGCGGTGGTCAGCCCCTCGCGGGTGGCGTGCAGGTCGGTGCCGCAGATACCGCAGAACCCTACTTTCAATACCAGTTCGCTGGGTGCCGGGCACGGGTCGTCGACGTTCTCGACCACCAGGGGTTTACCCACTTCCTTGAATACGGCGGCTTGCATGTAGTGTGTCCTTGAAGTTCAACCGCAAACTAGCCGATAAAAAATAAACAGTCAAATCTGATTGTTTTTTAAAAAGGTGTTTGCTAACGTCCCAGTCGAACCGTTCAGTCTGTTGTCGGCAAGCGCTACGCCCTGCCGCACCGGCAGGCTTGTCCGCACAGACCCGAAAACAAGCCAGGAGCAAAGCATGGACCTCGGATTATCAGGCAAGAAAGCGCTCATTACCGGCGCCACACGCGGCATCGGCAGGGCCATCGCCAACCTGTTGGCAGACGAGGGCGTGGATCTCGCCATCTGCTCGCGCAATCAGGCGGAAGTCGACAGCGCGGTGAGCGAGTTGCGCAAAAAAGGCGTGGAGGTGACCGGCGCGGTCGTGGATGTGGCCGACAAAGCCGCCTACCAGAGCTGGATAAAAAGTGCCGGCGATACCCTCGGCGGAATCGATATTTTCGTGCCTAATGTCTCGGCCGGCGGCGGCAACATGAGCGAGGAAGGCTGGGAGAACAATTTCAACGTGGACCTGCTCGGCACCACGAGGGGCGTCGAGGCCGTCATGCCCTTCCTGGAGAAATCGAAGGCCGCTTCGATTGTGATTATCTCCTCCACGGCGGGCGTCGAAACCTTCATGGGGCCGCAGCCCTACAACGCCATCAAGGGCGCCCTCGTCATACACGCCAAGCAGCTCAGCCAGGCGCTGGCGCCGCAGGGTATCCGCGTGAACTGCGTGTCGCCCGGGCCGGTGTTCATTGAAGGCGGCGCCTGGGAGTTCATCAAGAACAACATGGCCGAGCTCTACGACAGCACGCTGGCGGCCATCCCGCGCGGCAGCATGGGCAGCGCAGAGGAAGTGGCGAACGCCGTGGCCTTCCTGGCGAGCCCCGCCGCCAGCCTGATTACCGGCGTCAACCTGGTCGCTGACGGCGGTTTCACCAAGCGCGTTCAGCTCTAGCCAGGCCGCGCGGCATGGGCAAAGCAGACCGCATAGACGCCTATCTCGTTGCCGGGGGGAAGTACCACGACATCGATTTCGCGCGGCTGGAAATTCTCAAGCTGCTCGCCGAGCAGCCGCGCATCAAGGTACAGGTGGGCGCCGACTACAGCGATATCGACGCCATCTGTGCCTGCGATTTTCTCATCACCTACACCTGCGATGTGGTGCCAACGCCTGCGCAAACACAGCGGCTGATTGATTACGTCAGCTCAGGCAGGAAGTGGTTTGCGCTGCACGGCACCAATTCCATCCTGCGTTTTCTGGAGCCCGCCGCGGACGGCGGCCTGCGGGTGGACTGCCCCGACGACAACCCGGCTTTCATGCAGTTGCTGGGCAGCCAGTTTGTTTCCCACCCGCCGATTCAGCCGTACGAGGTGCATGTAACCGAGGCGGAGCATCCGCTGGTGCGCGGCCTGCCCTCTTTCGAGGTAGATGACGAACTGTACCTGTGTAGAATGCACGGCGAGCATCGCACCCTGCTGCACTGTAACTGGTCCGAGCCGGTTGAAAACTTTGTGCGCGACGACTGGATGACAGGCGATGACCAACAGCCGGTACTGTACATTCACCCCTACGGCGATGGCGAGGTACTTTATTTCACGCTCGGCCACTGCCGTGGCAAGTACGACATGCAGCCGCTGATAGAGGAGTATCCGGAACCCGAGAGCGGCGCGTGGAAAACCCCCGAGTACTACGAGGTGCTGCGCCGCGGCATCCTCTGGTCGATGAACGCGCACTGACGAGGCATACGCATTGAACCTGGATTTCAGCGCCGAGGAACTGGCCTTCCAGCAGGAGGTGCGCGAGTTCCTGGCGGAGAACCTGCCGGCACACATCGTGGAGGGCACGGCCAACAACGCCAGCGTGTTTGTCGAGAAAGACATCGCGCTGGAGTGGCAGGCCATCCTCGTGGAGAAAGGCTGGGCGGTGCCGCAGTGGCCAAAGGAACACGGCGGGGCCGACTGGACGCCGGCGCAGAAGTATATTTTCAGCAGCGAATGTTATCGCGCCGGCGCACCCATGTTGATTCCCCTGGGGCTGCTCATGCTGGCACCCGTGATCATGGCCTTCGGCACGCAAGAACAGAAAGCCGAGTACCTGCCGAAAATTCTCAGCGGCGAACACTACTGGTGCCAGGGCTACTCGGAGCCCGGCGCCGGCTCCGATCTGGCAAGCCTGAAACTCAAGGCCGAGCGCGAGGGCGAACACTACATCGTCAACGGCTCCAAGCTCTGGACAACCCACGCGCATCTCGCCGACCATATTTTCTGCCTGGTGCGCACCGATGCGAGCGTCAAGCCGCAGGCCGGTATCAGCTTCCTGTTGGTAGAGCTGGACACCCCGGGTGTAAGCGTCGAACCGATTATCACCATGGCGGGGGATCACGAGGTCAACCAGGTTTTTTTCGACAACGCGAAAGTGCCGCTCGGCAACCGCATCGGCGAGGAGAACAAAGGCTGGGGTTACGCCAAGTACCTGCTGGAATTCGAACGGGGTGGCGGTTTCAGCGCCCACCGAATTGGCCACGAGATGGACAAACTGCGCACACTGCTGAAGCAGGCGCAGCAGGACAGCCCCGGCTTTGACGACAGCGGCGACATCGCGCGACGTATCGCGCGACTGTCCATAGACCTGAAGGCGCTGGAAATCACCGAGCTGCGCATTCTCTCGGCGCTCAGCGACGGCGGCAATCCGGGGCCGGAATCCTCCATCCTGAAAGTGTCCAGCGTGCAACTGGAACAGTCCGTGAACGAGCTGGCCGCCGAAGTGCTGGGGCTTGCCGGCCTGGTGATGCAACCCGTGGCCAAGCACCACCCGGTGCGCGCCGATTACACCAGTTCGATTGTGCCGCGCTACCTGAACAACCGGGCTGCATCGATCTTTGGCGGCTCGCAGGAAATCCAGCGGAACATCATCGCGCGCATGGTGTTGGGCCTATAGGAGTAAAGACATGCAACGGGAACAACTGGTCGCAGAGATCAAGACGCTAATGGATCTGGTGGCACGCAATACCACCGCCCTCGCGCCCGAGGTCATGCAGATCGACGTTGCCGAATACACCGATCCGCTACAGTTCAGGCGCGAACAGGAGCAACTCTTCCGCAACTACCCGCAGTTCGTGGGCCCCAGTTGCATCGTGCCAGCCGCTGGCGACTACTTTGCCTTTGACGATACCGGTGTGCCCATTCTCATCGTGCGCAACAGCGAGGGTGTGCTGAACGCGTTCGTGAACATCTGCTCCCACCGCGGCGCGCCCCTGAACGAGTGCACACACGGCCGGGCGCGCAAGGGGAAAATGTTCTCCTGCCCCTACCACGGCTGGTCCTACGATCTCGAGGGGAATCTCATCGGCGTACCCTTTGCCAGAGAGGGGTTCACCGGCATTGATCGCGAGTCGCTCGGACTGCGCCGGCTGGATGTGCAGGAAAAACACGGCATGATCTTCGTTATGCCCAACCCGGAGCTCGGTTTCGACATCGATGAAGTACTCGGCGGGATACAGGAGCGCCTGAGCGGCTTTGGCTTTGAAGATCACTACTATCTCGGCGCGAAGAAGGTATTTACCGATTTCAGCTGGAAGCTGAACATGGACACCTTCCACGAGTACTACCATTTCGAGTTTCTGCATCCGCAGAGCATCGCGACCATGGCCTATTCCAATGTGGCGAGCTACCGCCAGTACGGCCGCAACCACTCCATGGGCTCGCCGGCGCTGGCCATCAACGAGCTGCAGGATATTCCGGAAAGCGAATGGCAACCGCGCGAATACAGTTCCTTCGTCAATTATATCTTCCCGAACACGGTGATATTTGTGGTGGCCGATCACTTCCAGACCTGGCGCGTCTACCCTGTCACTCCGGATCGTTCGGTGGTATACCACAGTATGTTCCTGCCCCATGAGCCGGCGAGCGCGGCCGAGCGCGAGGAATACGAGGCCTACTTCCAGATGATCAACGATGTGGCCGTGGCGGAAGACTACTCGCTGGTAGACAAGATTCACCGTGGTCTGCGCGCGGGTATCGAGCGCAAGGTTCTGGTAGGCCGCAACGAACCGGGCGTGCAGAATATGCACCGGCAGCTACATGACCTGCTGGGGTCGCGCACGTCTGACTGAGGCCGCCCGGCCAGGGCAGGCAGCATCTGTTTCGGTGTAGTGCGGCACATTCACACGGGGAGCGCTGAAATGACCGGGAGAAAGCAGACTGCCAAGAAGAAGCACCTGATACGTGAGGCCACGGAAGCCGACCTGCCGGTCATGGTGGAATTCCTGGCCAAACTGGCCCTGCATGTGGCGGGCGCCGCGCCCCAGAGCCTGAAAGAGGATGAGCGGGAGCGGCTGCTCGCAGTATTGCGCGCATCCCTGACGGATCACAACAAGCAGCTCGTGGTGGCCGAGGTGCCCCGGGCCGGGCTGGTTGGCATGGGTTATATCTACGTATTGTGCAGTCAGGGTATCTGGGAACAGACAAGCGATGTAGAGTTCAGGTCGGGAATCATCGACGACGTCTGGGTAGAACCGGAATTCCGCAACCTGGGGATTTTCCCGGATCTGCTGCGCAAACTGGTGGCATTCGCCGATAGCCGCGGTGCGTACGAACTGGTCCTCGAATACTCCGCATCCAACAGGGAGGCGAAAAGGGCCTGGAGCCGGCTGGGTTTCAAAACGGTGGGGGTACGCGCCGCGGCGTTTACAAGTTCGGTGCAGGAGGCGCTGGCGAGCCGGCCCTGAAAACGCGAGAGAATAAACGCCCAAGGCAAAAAAGGAGGCAGAAGTGCCAGGCCATCGATCCGTAAATGTATTCTATGACGACGTCATGCTGGGCCACAATCCAGAGGTGGATCTGCCTTTCATTCAAAGCCGGGTAGCAAAGCGCGTCAAGCATATCCTGCAGGGGCTGGACTTCACGTGGAGTTACCCGGAACACCCCGGGCGGCTGACAGCCGTGATGGAATACCTGGAGGACCACCCCATAGCCGGTGTCCGCTTCAAGGCCGGCAAGAGCGCCACCTACGAACAGCTTGCCCGCGTGCACACCACCTCTTACCTGGATCATATCTTTTCGCTGGATGGTACAAGCGCCTGGCTGGACTCCGACACCACCGCCGTTTCACCGCAGAGTATCAAGGCCGCAACGGCCGCAGCCGGGAATGCCATTGCGGCGGTGGAAAGCGTGGTCAACGGCGAGTGTGAAAGCGCCTTCGCGCTGGTACGCCCACCCGGACATCACGCGGAGCCGGTCAGGGCGCGGGGCTTTTGCCTGTTGAACAACGTCGCCGTCGCGGCGGCCCACGCGCAGGTGAAACTCGGTTGCGAACGGGTATTGATCGTCGACTGGGACGCGCACCACGGCAACGGTACCCAGGATATTTTCTGGGCAGACCCGGACGTCCTGTTTTTCGATACGCATTGCGCCGCGCCTTTCTACCCGGGATCAGGGGACATGGAGGAGATAGGTGCGGGATTCGGCGAGGGCTACACCATCAATGTCCCGCTGCCGGAAGGCGCCGGGGATATTGCCTTTGAAAAGGTGTACCGCGAGTTACTCATTCCCGCCGCTGAATATTTCAAACCCGATCTTGTGCTGGTGTCTGCCGGCTTCGACCCCCACCGCAATGACATGGCGCTAAACCTCACTTACGACGGTTTCAAAGTGATCACCCGTATCGTGCAGGATATCGCCGACCAACATTGCGACGGCAGGCTCGCGCTGGTGCTGGAAGGCGGCTACAACCTGACATCGCTCGCACGCGGTGTGCACGCGGTGCTGGAAGTGCTTGCCGGAGGCGAGATACCGGAATTGCTGGAAACCGGCGTAAATGAGGCAAATGAGGCGACTGAGTTTCATCTTTCCGCTTTCAGCGACGATGACTGAAACGGGCATTTTTCCCCCAGCGCGCAGAACACAGGCCGCCAATTGCAGGACGTGCTAGCCTGTAAGCACACAGTTCGCCGCCGGTGCAGGCCATGTCAGACAACTCACCCCGCCAACAACCGACGCCACCGCCACCGCCAAATGAACTGACGCCGGCGCAGGCGCGCGAAAAACGCCGGCGCATGCTTGCCCTGATGACGGCGCAGGCGCGCTCCTCCGGCCCGACCGAGACCGAGCGGGAAGACTCTGATGCGAGCCTGGCAACATTGATTCTGCCGGGCGGCGATTAACGCCAGGGTTGCCGCCGGTTGCCGCGCTACCAGAGCATCCGATGAAGATGCGGCGGGCATCAGCCGTGCTTTTCCGAAGAGACACCGGGTCACTCTGTAATTTTTGCACCGCCACGGCAAGAATTACCGGCCAATGGCGCGCTGCAGCGTGCCACGCCCCGCCTGCACATCGTGGTACGAAGTTTGCAGCTACCTCAATTAGCTTTGTCGCGGTAGACGAAATCTTGCAAGCAGCAAGCTAGCGGTCCACCAGTATTCACAGGACAGGGAGAAGCGTGCCGTGATCCATTCAGACGATGAACAGTCCCGGCGTCTGCCTATCAAGCTGGACAGCACTTCCAATGGCGAGTATCTGCCTATTCCACTCGACCGGTCCGGCCAGCTTGCCAACGCCATGGCTCACCGGGCGGCCACCGACATCGCGCGCCGCCTGAACCGGTCCAGGCGTGACTTTCTCGTTTCTGTGTGCGGCGCGGCGTCGACCCTGCTGGCCTTCAACGCAGCCCAGGCGGCGTCCGGGCGGACAGGCGGTTTCTATGCCCTGTCACCGGAGGCAGCCGTCGAGGAAGAGGCCGCCGCAGCGGTACTCGAAGGCGATGAGCTGATCTTCGACGTACAGGGCCATTTCGTGAATCCGGACGGTGCCTGGCTCACCCGACTGCCGGAAGAGGCCAGGCCGCTCTCCGGCTTCGAACAGGCGGGCTGCGCGAAGGGCGTCGGGGAGGCGCCACGCTCCTATCTTGATTGCCTCGGCCCCGATGTGTTCGTCAAGGACGTGTTCATGGATTCGGATACCGACCTGATGGTGCTTTCTTTTGTTCCCTCCGAACGGGACAAGGAGCCTCTCACCATTGAAGAGGCGGCGGCGGTACAGGACATCGTGCGCCAACTCAAGGGTACCCATCGCCTGCTGCTGCATGGCCGGGTCAATCCCAACCAGGCGGGTGATGTCGAAGATATGCCGCGACTGAAAAACGATTTTGGCGTCGCTGCCTGGAAAACCTACACACAGTGGGGCCCCGACGGTGAGGGCTATTTCCTGAGTGACGAACAGCACGGCATTCCGTTCGTGGAGGCCGCCCGCGACCTCAACGTAAAACGCATCGCGGTACACAAGGGCATCCCTTTCGGCAGGCAATCCTATGAACATTCGCTGTGCGACGATATCGGCGTGGTGGCGCGGCGCTTTCCAGACGTGCAGTTTCTTATCTACCACTCCGGCTTCGTGCCCGGCCAGCCTGAAGGCCCCTATGATCCGGCGCGCAACGAGGGCGTCGACTCGTTGATAAAGACCGTGTTGGATAACGATCTCGGCCACGGCTCCAACGTCTACGCTGAACTGGGGTCCACCTGGCGCTATCTGATGCGCGACGCGGATTCCGCGGCGCACACCCTGGGCAAACTGATGAAGTACCTCGGCGAGGACAACGTGCTGTGGGGCACCGATTCCATCTGGTACGGCTCGCCCCAGGACCAGATACAGGCCTTTCGGGCCTTCCAGATCAGCGACGAGCTACAGGAAAAACACGGTTACCCGGCGCTGACGGCCGAGCGCAAGCGCAAAATTCTGGGCCTGAATGCACTCAAGCCCTATGACCTGCAAGAAAGCGTTGTGCGCGCAACCGTGCGCGGGGATCACGTGCAGGCGGCCCGCGCCAGTTATCGACAAAGCCCGCAGCCGCATTTCGGCACGTTCGGCCCGCGCAACCGCCGCGAGTTTCTCAATCTGATGCGCTGGTCGTTCTAGCCATCCGCCGCGCAAGCGTTCAAGCGTGGCATTTCGTTTGACAGGCTTACTGAGAGGAACCAATGCAAGGTGACAAACCCGCAAAAGACACCGCATCACGCGCCGACATCCGCGCCGCGCGGCGCCCCGTGTACGTCGTGGACGGCGCGCGTACCCCGTTTATCAAGGCGCGCGGCGAACCCGGCCCGTTTACCCCGGTCGATCTGGCCGTGCAGTGCGGGCGCCCGCTGTTGCAGCGCCTGCCCATGGCACGGACGCAGTTCGATCAGGTCATTCTCGGCTGCGTGAATGTCGTCTCCGAGGAAATGAACCCGGCGCGCGTGGCAGCCCTGCGTCTCGACATGGGCGAGGCGATGCCGGCATTCACGGTGCAAATCAATTGCGGCTCGGGCATGCAGTCCATCGATACCGCCTTTCGCTACATACGCGGCGGCGACGCCGATCTGATTCTCGCCGGCGGGACCGAGGCACTCAGTCACGGCCCGCTGCTATTCCGCCAGCAAGCAGTGAAATGGTTCGCCGCGCTGGCGCAAGCGAAGAGTATGTCGCAACGGCTGCGCATCCTCGGCGGATTCCGTCCCAGCTTTTTCAAACCGGTTGTCGGGCTGGAGCGCGGGCTGACTGATCCGCTGGTGGAAATGAACATGGGCCAGACCGCGGAAAAGCTCGCCAGGCTGTTCGACATTTCCCGGGAAGCCGCCGACGCTTACGCCGCCGAAAGCCAGCAACGCCTGCACCGGGCCCAGGAAGACGGCGTCTTCGACGGCGAGATCGAACCCGCCTTCGACCGCGCCGGCCATGTGTACGAGCAGGACGACGGCGTGCGCCCCGACAGCAGCAAAGAGAAACTGGCCAAACTGAAGCCCGCCTTCGAGCGCCCCTACGGCCGCGTCACCGCAGGCAACAGCTCGCAGATCACCGACGGCGCCTGCTGGACCGTGCTGGCCTCGGAAGAGGCGGTGGAAAAACATGGCCTGACGCCCAGAGCCCGCATCGTGGACAGTGAATGGGCCGCGCTCGACCCGGCCGTGATGGGGCTGGGGCCGGTGCTCTCATCGACGCCGCTGATGCAACGGCACGAACTGGGGCTGGACGATGTCGAGCTCTGGGAGATCAATGAAGCCTTCGCCGCCCAGGTGCTGGCCTGCCTCGAAGCCTGGAACGACGACGACTTCTGCCAGTCGATTCTGGGGCTGGACGGGGCCGCCGGCGAACTGGACCGGCACATCCTCAACGTACACGGCGGCGCCATCGGCGTGGGACACCCGGTGGGTACCAGCGGCAACCGCATCGTCCTGCACCTGGTGAACGCGCTGCATCGGCTCGAGAAAGCGCGCGGCATTGCCACCGAATGCATCGGCGGCGGCCAGGGCGGCGCCATGCTTCTGGAACGGGTCTGAAGGAGATACAAATGACTGCTGACGTGGGAACATTTCTGGAGCAACGGCTGCTTTGCGAGCAGCGCAGGGAAAAAGGCGACTACGATCACTGGCACCTGCAGCGCGACGACAACGGGGTACTGTGGGCGCTACTGGATAAAAAGGATGCCAGCGCGAATACACTCGACGCCGCGATACTGGAGGAGTTCGGGCACATTCTCGACGGGCTGGACAAGAAACCACCGCGGGCACTGGTACTGCGCTCTCTCAAGCCCGGCGGCTTTTGCGCCGGCGCCGATATCGAACAGTTTTCGAGGTACGACGAAAGCGAAATGGCAGACCTCCTGCGTCGGGGTCATGAGATTCTCGACCGCCTGGAGAAGCTCCGACAGCCCACCATCGCCGTGGTACATGGCCATTGTCTCGGCGGCGGCCTGGAACTGGCGCTGGCCTGTGACCGGCGCATCGGGCTGAAAGGGTCGCTGCAGATGGGCTTCCCCGAAATTCAGCTCGGTCTGCATCCCGGACTGGGCGGCACCTTCCGCTTGACCGGCCTGATCGATCCGGTGCAGGCCATGACGATGATGCTCACCGGCAAATCCGCGCACGATGAACAGACGCGCAGCCGCGGCCTGGTGGACGCGCTGGTGGAAGAGCGGCACCTGGAGAACGCGGTCGCCGCGGCAGTCGACGGACGCATTTCCCGGCAACGACAATCACCCAGGCACAAGTTGATGAATACCGCGCCGGCGCGCCGGCTGGCGGCGCGCCAGATGCGCGCCAAATCGGAAAAACAGGCACCGTCGCGTCACTACCCAGCGCCGTACCGGCTGATCGACCTGTGGCTGGAACACGGGGGTAACCGGCAGGCCATGCAACAGGCGGAGCAAGAATCTTTTGTCGCGCTGCTCAATACCCAAACCAGCCGCAACCTGGTGCGGGTATTCTTCTTGCGCGAAGGACTCAAACTGGCCGCCAAAGGTGACGTTGATATCGAGCACGTTCACGTGATCGGCGCCGGCGCCATGGGCGGTGATATCGCCGCCTGGTGCGCACTGCAGGGCTACCGGGTGACGCTCACCGATATCGATCCGGAGCCCATCGCCGAGGCGGTCGCATCCATTTCCGGGCTGTGCCGCGACAAACACAAGTCCGCAATTGAGACCCGCGACACCTTCGACCGTTTTACCGCGGATCCCGCCGGTCACGGAGCGGTGGGCGCCGATCTCATCATCGAAGCCGTGCCGGAGGATGCGGAGCTCAAGCAGAAAATCTATCGGGATGTGGAACCGCGCATGAAAAATGGCGCGATCCTGGCCAGCAACACCTCCAGCATCCCCCTCGACGAGCTTGCGTCTTACGTGGAAAAACCGGAGCGGCTGCTGGGCATTCACTTCTTCAATCCGGTGTCCAAAATGCCCGTCGTCGAAGTTGTGGCACACGACAAGGTGGACGAATCCGTGCAGCAGCGGGCCATGGCGTTCATCAACGACATCGGCAAGCTGCCGGTCCCGGTCCACAGTTATCCCGGATTTCTGGTCAACCGCGCGCTGATGCCTTACCTGATGGAGTCGCTGGTGTTACTGGACGAAGGCGTGGAGAAGGAGCGCATCGACCGGGTCGCGGTCGACTTCGGCATGCCCATGGGCCCGGTCGAACTGGCCGACCAGGTGGGCCTGGACATCTGTCTGCACGTCGCCGATGTGCTCAAGGATCTGCTCGAAAAGCCGATGGCGGACGTCCCCGACTGGCTGCGGGACAAGGTGGACAAGGGCGACCTCGGCGCGAAGTCGGGCCAGGGCTTCTACAAATGGGAACACGGCAAGGCGCAGAAGGATGACGAAAGCGACAACGGGCAAAACGCCGCGAGCGACAACAGGCTGACCGACCGCTTGCTGTTGCCCATGCTCGACGCGTGCGTGGAGTGCCACCGCAAGCAGGTGGTCGACGAACTGGATCACATCGATGCCGCGCTGATATTCGGCACCGGTTTCGCGCCCTTTCGTGGCGGCCCCATGCACTACGCGCTAACCCGCGGCGCCGACGACATCGTATCGACACTGGAGTCGTTGCAGGCGGAGCACGGTGAGCGATTCCGGCCCGACGCCGGCTGGAAAACAGTTGGGGATTGAGCAGGCGAATCTGGCTTGCCCACGCACGTTCGCAGTAGGGGCGGCGCCGAAAAGGCCTCCGCTCAGAATTCGTACCTCAGCCCCAGGCTCAGGATGGTCGAGTCCGACTCATAGCGGCCGCGCAACCGGTCGCCTGTGTCGCCCGCGCGGTCGATTGCTGTGCCCTCGACGAACGTATGCGCCAGCGCAAAAACGATGTCACTGCGCGGCGTCAATTCCCAGGAAGCGCCGGCGGCCAACCAGATACGGTCGTCGTCCGGCAGCCGCGCCGTGGCCAGGGACGGCCCGCCAGCCGGCGATTCGTCAAAAGCGGTGCCGGCCCGCCAGGTCCATCGCTCGCTGGCGTGAAACTCAACGCCCAGTGAATAACGCCAGACATCCTGCCAATCAAGCGCCACTTCAGTCGCGGGCGTCGCCGGATTGTCGAACTCGATACGCAGTTGGGGCACGCTGGACCATCCTGTCCATTCAACGTCTGCCATGATCGCGAAGCGGCGGTCTACGGCCAGCCGGTGATAGAAGCTGACAGCGCTGCTGGCGGGTAGCGTCAGGTCGGCGCGGTTGTCGGTATCGGTAAACACACTGGCAAGCCCGCCGCCCAGGAAGGGCCCCAGGGCGTCCAGCCCTCCCAGCGTGTCCGGCGTGGTGAAATCCGTTTTCCCCTTAGTGTCGTGGTCGATTTCAGACCGATAGCTCAGCCCCAGGCGCGTCCATTCGTCGATCTCCCACAGCACACCGAGGTTGAAGCCGAAGCTGGTGCTGTCGCCCTGGTTGCTGACGAATCCGTCGAATCGGCCCTGGCCGGGCACAGCGCCGTTCGGACAGTATCCGCCTGCCACCTCCGCGCAGATAGCGGCGAAGTCGAGCGCGTTGGTGAGTTTTACATCCACGTAATTGACACTGAAGCCCGCACCAATCACGAGGCGGTCAGTTACCCGGTAGGCAACAGCCGGGTTGAGATTGAGATTGACGATTTCGGACAACACGGCCTGATACTGGCCTTTCCAGCCCCGTCCGTAGTCCGTGGTCAAGCCAAAGGGCGTATTGAGAGTAACGCCGACATGCCAGCGATCAGTGAGCGGGTGTACGTATGAGAGATGGGGAACAAACGCGTTCTCATCGCCGGAGCGCGTGGCCGCCGCATCCGGCAGCAGTGGTACCGGGCCATCCCCCAGTTGCTGCGTCGAGCCCCGATCGGTGTACTCAAAGCCGGGCAGTATCAGGTGCCCCGTTACCAGCAGTTCCTGATTCACCAGAGCCATGGCGGCAGGATTGAACCACACCGCGCTGGCGTCACGCGCGGCGGACCCACTGCCGGCGAGCGCGGTGCCGTTGGTGCTCGCGCTCTGTTCGAGTATTGCGAAACCGGCCGCATGCACGGGTTTCGCGGGCGCTGCCGTAAGCACACAGATCAGCACAACGCCTGTCAGGCGTAGGCGTAAGCGGCCGACAAAAAGCATGGGTGGGCACCGTTCAACGCTATGTTACAAAGCATACACCGCATCCCGCGAGGAATGCGAATAGCGCGAATTACTCTCTTCACGGATTCCCGTTGCGAGACCTGAACAGAGTCGCGGGCGAATAGAGGCAGGCATCCTTGCAGGCCGTGTGAAGTGGATCAACGTGCCATAAAATGCATCATACAAGGCTTTTTCGCGATTTTGAGCCTGCGGGAAACGCCTGCCTAGCGCGGCAGGAATTCACCGGCATCGAGATCGATGCAGTGCTGCAGATGGCGCTGGATCATCGCCATGAACATGCGCTCCCCGCGCTCATCGGGCGTGCTGAAACTTGCGCCCAACACCGTAATCAGAATCCCGTGCATGGCGTATTCGCGGTACTGGTTCCAGCACTCCTGCGCGCTCAGATCAACGCCCTGCTCCGCCAGCATCTGGCGGTACTCCCCGATCAGGGACTTCTCCCACGCACGCCGGTTCGCCAGTTCCAGACTGCCGCCGAGAAAGTAGGCTGCATCCGCCAGCACGCTGGATTCACTCGCGGTCTGCCAGTCGACAGTGACGGCCGCGTCGGGCGCGAAGAGGATATTCTCGCTACGGAAATCGCCGTGTACCAGCGTCTTTGGCCCCTGCAGGCGCGTGACGAAGTGTGCATGCCCGCGCACATAGCGTTCGCCAAAGGCGATAGCCTCGGCACTCAGGCCGTGCCCGAAACGGTCGAGGAAGCCGGGCCAGGACTGCTCCATGAGTTGCTGGCCAAAGCTGCCACCGTCGTCGCGCGCCGGTGTCATTACGTAATCCCGTCCGGCGAGGCTGTCATCCGCGTAGAAGCTCGCCGCCAGGCGCGCTGCCTGGGCAAGTGCGGCCTGTGCGCGCTCGCGCGTTTCGCCGGCAATCTGGTCGCCAGGCTCCGCCGGTGCCATGTCTTCCATCAACAACATAAAGCGCGTGCCGTCTGCGCTCAGCTCGCTGGCGTGAACGCGCGGCGTGCGCATACTCGTGTGCGGCGCCAGTTCGCGATAGAACATCACTTCATTGCGGTAGGCGCCCTGCGCGCCCGCCATGGCGCGGGCGTGCTCATCGGCGGCCGGGAACTTGCCTACCAGGGTTGCCGGCGCCTGCGCCGCGGGCCCCTCATAGCGCAGGTGAAAGCGGGCGTTGTCGCCCATTTTGCCGTTGCCAATGAGGCTGCACTCCACGCTGGCCACGCGCCCCTCTTGCAGACAGCCGCTCTCGCGCAGATAGCCGGTCAACTGTTGGGCGTCCAGGGCCTCCGGGGCGGCGGGAAATTCGCTCACGTGTGTTGCTCCTTTTTTCAGTAATTTTGCCTGAACCCATTCACTCTTGCGGGCCGGGAAGCAGGTTGGCGTACGCTTCGCAATGCCGCTGACAATCAGCGCGGCACAGTGTACCCGGCTAATGCGTTTTTACCACAGCCCCCGGCTGATTAGGCGCGGGCTCGATTGCCCTTGCGCCCAATCATAGGGCAGAATAGCCGGCCTTGAGGCGGCGAGACCTGGTGGTGGACGATTCAGCAAAGGGCTGCATTCTGGGCCAGTTCCGTGATCTCTCGAAACTCCATGCCCGCGAGGAAGCGCTTCTGGCGAGCCTGGAAGAGAATCCCCAACAATACGCGCCCGATGCGTTATTGTCCGAGGCGGGCAAGCGCTCCGACTGTTTCTATACCGTGATCTCCGGCTGGGCCTGTGCTGAACGCGTGTTGGCCGATGGCAGCCGCCAGGTGCTGGATCTGTTCATGCCCGGCCAGATTCTCGGGCTGAGGGAAATCAGCTTTCATCGCAATCTCTGCGACTTCCGTGCCATCACGGAAGTCACCGCCTGTCCGTTTCCGCGCAGGCACCTGACAGATATATTCGACCAGGCTCCGCGGCTCGCCGACCTTTTCTTCCTGATTCTCGCGCGGGAGCAGTCCATGCTTGTTGAGCGCGTAATCAATATCGGGCGGCGCAGCGCTGCACAGCGGCTCGCACATTTCCTGGTTGAAATCGCCATAAGAACCAAACAGACGGCGCAGTCGCTGACACTGCCGCTGACCCAGTCCATTATTGGCGACGCCCTCAGCCTGTCCTCGGTGCATGTCAGTCGTACCTACCAGAACCTTCGGGAACTGGGCCTGATCGACACGGACAACGGGACGGTGCATATCCTGGATCTCGATGCCCTGATTGAATTCGGCGGGTTCGACCGCGCCTACCTGGAGACGTTTTCAGACTGGGCGCGACAGGCTCCTCCCTAGCCTCACATGCCAGTGCGCAGTTCAGTGCGTAGTCCAGTGCGCTGTTATTATTGTCAGCGCCCCGCCAATCTTTTGCTCCCTTCGCAGCATTGCTATAAGTTTCAGATGAGCGCACTCTAACCGTGCGTCTTTAACCCAGGTTAATGTGCAGATGTGAAGAACCCGTTAGAGTTCACCCGCTTGACAAATTAACCATTGAAGGAGTGTTACCGATATGAAAAATAGCGCAATGAAAAGCGGCATGGCAGGCGTCCCGTCCATAATGTTTGCCCTGATACTGGCTTTCGGTGGCGGTCTGACGCTCACAGGTTGTGAGCAGCAGGGTCCGGCAGAAGAAGCGGGTGAAAATGTTGATGACGCCATGGAAGCGGCGGGCGACAGCATGGAAGACGCTGCCGATGACATTGAAGACGCTACCGACTAAGGCAGAAGCAGCCTGTTGCGGACGGCGCCTCGCGCCGTCCGCCCTTCAGTCAGTCGCCTGGCTGACTCTTGAGACGGCTTCCAGCAATAGAAGCCTGCGCCGTGTAAGTTGAATCACAGATCAGGGAGAAGCCCATGCCATTGCAACGCACACCAGACAGTTTACTGAGCGATTTACTCAAAATCATACTGGCCGTAATACTGCCGCCACTCGGTGTATTTTTTGAAGTGGGTATCGGCAAGCATTTCTGGATAAACATCGTTCTGACGCTACTGGGCTTCATCCCGGGCATCATTCATGCGGTTTACATTATCGCCACGCGTTAGCCGTAAGGATACGCTGTGGAGCTACGCTAGCGGATACACGGATAAATACACCGCTTCCGCTGTCTATTAGACTCACACAACTTTACAGCCCATGCGCGGGAAGCCCGGCACCGGATCCTGCCAGCCATGTTTTGGAGGTCAAATGCCACTAAGCTGTTTCTCGCTCTCAAAGCGTGTCCTCTGCCTGCTGTGCCTTCTGGCTTCACTCGCGAGTATGACTTCCGCCGCCAGCAGTAAAGCAGCCCCGGTGCTGGGCTGGGTCGAAAAAGCCATCGTGATGCCGGTCGGGGCCACGGTGAAGATCAAGCTCGATTCCGGCGCCCTCACCTCCTCCATGCACGCCACGGCCATTGAACTGCACAAGCGCAATGGCGAAGACTGGGTTGCATTCGAGCTGGAACTGGAGGATATCGCCAGTGGCGAACAACTGCTGACGCCCATGGCATTGCCGGTAGAGCGATTCATCCGGGTACGCGGCGCCGGCGGGGAAGACCGACGCCCGGTGGTAAAGCTGGAACTTTGTATCGGCGAGAAGATCTACACGGAACAGTTTTCCCTGCGCGATCGCGGCGACATGCTCTACCCGGTGCTGATCGGGCGGCGCACCCTGCAGGACCTGGGCCTTGTGGACGTGAATTCAACCTACCTCACACGGCCCTCTTGTGAGGCGGTCGATACTGCCGAATCCAGTGCGTGATTGCTCCCCTGGCACGCTGAATCGCTGAAACGCCGTACTAACGCGGCGCGATCACTTGCGCGCGCACCACCGGCGTCAGGCTCCTTAGCCGATTACCGCAGGCCGGCAAACACCGGGGCTGGCGTTGCTTTCATACGCCGTCGGTGGAACATGCTGAACCGCCCGGAAGATTCCAGCCAGCAGGGCTCCGCAACGGCGGCAGCCCTGCGTGAAGTTTTCCCGCTGGCGTTATACATTGAGGGTTCACAGCACATTGCCCCACACTGCCGGCTACGGCAAGCCTGCGCGCCGGCAGCACGGCAGCATCATCAGAGAGGATCTTCACGCATGCCAGCCAAAAACACACTCGAGGAGCTCAGTTGCTATCTCCTGCCCGGCCACACCACCACGCCGGCGGATGCAATTGCCGAGGCGCAGGCCGCGGAGGCGCTGGGGCTTGGCAGAGTCTGGCTGTCAGAGCGATTCGATGTGAAAGACGCCGGCGTGATCTGCGCCGCGGCGCTCGCCGTTACCAGCCGCATTCGCGTTGCCACAGCGGCCACCAATATCCATACGCGCCACCCGATGGTGCTGGCGACGATGTGCGCGAGCCTGCACTACCTGTCCGGCGGACGCTTCGAACTCGGGCTCAGTCGCGGCGTGGAAATACGCAACCAGCTGATGGGCCTGCCGAGTGTCAGCAATGCTCGGCTGGTAGACGGTCTCGACATACTGCGCAAGCTCTGGCGCGGTGAAAAAGTGATGGGCTACGACGGCAGCATGGGCAATCTTCCCTACCTATCGATGGGCGACTGGATGGACGCCAACATCCCGGTGCACTTCGTCGGCTTTGGCCCCAAGAGCCTGCGCTTTGCCGGCGCGCATTTCGACGGCGTGCATCTGCACACCTTCATCACCGACGCGGGCCTGCGCAAGGCAAAGGCGCTGGTGCAGGAAGGTGCGGCCGATGCCGGCAGGGACCCCGAGAGCATCAAGGTACATTCGGTATTTGCCACGGCGTTGAATCCTACCCGTGAAGACCACCTGCGCAAGATGGTGGCACGCATGGCCACCTATATGCAGGCGCCGGGCTACGCTGAAATGCTGATTGCCCTGAACGAGTGGGACATCGAAGTGCTGCATGCCTTTCGCGCCCACCCGACCGTTGCCAGCATGCCCGGCGGTATCGACAGTGTCGCCAGCCTCGAGCAGCTCGAAGAGATCAGCCAACTCATCCCGGACGAATGGCTGCCAGCGGCACGTGGCAACGAAGAAGACTGTGCACGAGCCTGGCGCAACCAGCTCGAGGGCGGCGCCGACGGCGTGGTGATTCACGGCTCCACACCGCGCGAGTTCGCGCCGATTGTCGAAGCCTACCGCGCTCTGGCAAACTGACTCGGAATGCAAACCGCAAAGCAACAGCAGCACACAACTTTCTGCCGCATCTGCGAAGCCCAGTGCGGCCTGAGGGTAACCGTGGAGCGCGATCAGGTGGTTGCCATCGAGCCCAATCGCGAGCATGTTGCCAGCGCCGGTTACGCCTGCATCAAGGGTCTGCGCATGGCCGACTTCGTGCACAGTCCCGATCGGTTGCAACAACCGATGAAAAATGTGAATGGTGAGTTCGTGCCTGTCTCATGGGAAACAGCGCTCGGGGAAATTGGCGAAAAACTGCGCGACATTCACCAGCGCCACGGCGGCGAGGCCATCGCCGCCTACATGGGCAACCCCATCGGCTTCAGCCTCTGGCCCACCACGGTAATGAGCTTCTTCCTGAAGGCCTTCAATGCGCACAAGTTGTTCACACCGGGCACGCAGGACTGCGCGAATAAATTTGCCGGTGGCGAACGCCTCTTCGGCAGCCCGAACGATCAGGTATTTCCCGATATCGACCACACGCAGTTATTGATTGCCGTTGGCAGCAACCCGGTGATTTCCCGGATGAGTTTCATCTCGCTGCCGCACCCTATGGAGCGCATAGAAGCGATAGAGAAGCGCGGCGGCAAGGTCTACTGGGTGAATCCGCGCCGCACTGAATCGGCAAAACGTTGCGGCGAGCACGTGCCGATCAGGCCGGATGCCGACGTGTTCTTCATGCTGGGTTTCCTGCATGAGGTGATTGCGCGCGACGGCGTGGATCGCGAGCGCGTGCAGCGTTACATGCAGGGCTTCGAGGAGCTGGAGCGTATCGCCCAGGCCTGGACGCCGGAGCGCGTGGCGCGCGTCACGCAGATTCCGGCGGAGCGCCTGCGGGAGATGGTCGCGGCCTATCTGGCGGCGGATGGCGCGGCAATCTACTCGTCCACCGGCGTCAACCAGGGCAGTTTCGGCTTGATGGTGTACTGGTTGCAGGAAGCCATCAACGCCGTCAGTGGCAACCTCGACCGGCGCGGCGGTGTGCTGGCGGGCAAGCCGGTGTTGCCACGGCCACCACTGGTGGAAAACCGTCTCTCGCGTATTGCCGACGTACCTTACGTCAACAGCACCATTCCGGCCGGTATCATGGCCGACGAAATCCTTGCTCCCGGCGCGGGCAAGGTGCGCGCCATGTTCAACATGTCGGGCAATCCGCTGTTAACCTGTCCCGGCAGCGAGCGTCTGGCACAGGCCTTCGATGAGCTGGAATTGTTCGTGTGCCTGGATATTGTGCGCAACGAAACAGCGCAGCACGCCCACTATCTTTTGCCGGGGCTGCACAGCCTGGAGCGTGCCGACATTCCGTTTTATTTTTTTACCGTGATGGGCCTCATGCCCACGCGCAGCTTCAGCTACACCGATCCGGTATTGCCGCCACCGGGAGAATCGCGCGATGAAGGCCTGATACTGCGCCAGCTCTGCCGCGCAGCCGGCAAGCCGATGGGCGGTAGCCGCGCGCTGCAATGGCTGAGCAATCTTGCCGAAGCGGCCGGCAAACTGCCCTGGGCAGGCCAGCGCAGCGGGCTGGACAGGGTATTTTTCGGCCTCATGGCGCGCGCCAGTGGTATCGGCGGGCTGCGCAAGCTGCGCCAGCACCCGAACGGACTACTACTGGAACCGAACCAGCCGGGCGACTATCTCGGCAAACGTGTACACACGGTTTCCGGCAAGGTGGAACTCGCGCCCGCCGATCTGGTGGCGCGTGCCGCCACGCTGGAAGACGCCTACCAGAACGCACTGGATAACCTCGACGAATTGAGGCTTATCCAGAAGCGTGAACGCTTCACGCACAACAGCTGGGCACACAACGCCGCTGCGTTTGTCAAAGGCGAACACAGCAGCAACTATCTTTACATCCACCCACAGGATGCGCAGGCGCGCACACTGGCCGACGGCGACAGCGCCAGGGTGAGCGCCAGCGGCCGCCATATCGACGTGCCCGTGCGCATTGATCCCGACATGCTGCCCGGCACCATCAGCGTGCCTCACGGCTGGGGCCACCAGCGGGCAAGCGGCCTGCGGATAGCTCGCCGCACCACGGGCGTTAACGTCAACATCATCATGCCAGACGGACCGCAGGCGCTTGAGCCCGGCTCTGGTATGGCGCACATGAACGGTGTGCTGGCGCGGGTGTCACCCACCCCGGTCCAAAGGTGAGCCTGCATTTGATTTCTGTCATATTCGCGACCGCCTGTTTGCGGTATGTTGCCGTCTGAGCCTGGACACAACCCCGAGGGACACCCCCATGGATCTGCTGGAAATCTCAGAAAAACGCACGCTCAAGCGCGAAGACGCCGCCCAGTTGCTGCACGGCATCGCCGATTCTCTCGCCCGCCACAACGGCGTGGAGTTCAACCAATCGGGGAAAATACTGAACGTGCGTGTGCCTGGCGAGGTAACCGTGGATGTGGAAGTGGAAGTCGAGAGCGACGAATCGAGCATTGAGATAGAAATCAGCTGGTAGCTACTGCTTGCGCAGGGACATACAGCTACTGCGAGGTATTGCCGTCCTCGCGGTAGTGCTCTATCACGCGAATCTGGTGCCACTCAGGCACGGTTACCTCGGCGTTGATATCTTCTTTGTCATCTCCGGCTTTCTGATCACCTCCATCGTCCTGAAAGGTCTGCACGCCGGCACCTTCAGCTTCATCGGCTTCTATCTGCGCCGTGCCAGGCGACTGTTGCCCGCCCTCTACTGTACGCTGGCGATCACCAGCCTGCTCGGGGTGTGGTTCCTTACCGAGCGACAGTGGCTAGACTACCGAAACCAGTTGTACGGTGCACTGTCGTTCACCGCCAATCTCGTACTGCCCTTCCAGACAGGCTATTTCGACGACGCCGCCGTATCCAAACCACTGCTGCATATCTGGTCACTGTCGCTCGAAGAGCAATACTACTTTCTGCTGCCACTGCTATTGTTTCTGGTGGCGAGACGCTATCACGGCATTGCTCTGGCGGCCGTGTTTGCTATCAGCTTTGGCCTCTGCCAGTACCTGCTTACACTGTCTTCCACCCTGCCCTGGGCACCAACGGTTGCCCCCGCCGACTGGGCCTTCTACCTGTTGCCAACGCGGGCATGGGAACTGCTTGCGGGTTCCCTGGTAGCCTGGTGCATGTTGCATTTTCCCGGCCTGGCTGTGCCGGTGGTGCTCAAGCGCGCTGCGCTTGTCGTGTTGCTCGCGCTGCTGTGGCTGTCGCTGGACAACCGAATGCTCGGTGTCAACGCGTGGCTGGCGGTGTTCCTTACATGCCTGCTCATCGCCGGGCGCGACAACTGGGTACCCGACAGCGTACTTGCGCGCGCGGTCGAAACAGTGGGCGACTGGTCGTATTCGCTCTACCTGGTGCACTGGCCGCTGCTCGCCTTTGCCCACAGTGCCTTCCTTGGTGTTGTGCCGCGCTCCGTCACCCTGGGCCTGGTCGTGGCTGCATTCCTGCTGTCCTATTTGCAGTTCCGGTATGTAGAGCAACGCTTTCGCCATACACCGCAGATTGCCGCGCGCCGCCCGCTGCTGGCGTTCACCGCACTCACATTGGCAATGCTGGCACTACCGCTGCTGAAGCCGATACTCAACAGCGAAACCACTTCTGCCCAGCCGCTCGATTTCACTGCGATACGGCGCATCAACGCAGGCTTCGGCCTGCAGTGCACCGACGGGTCCCGCTTCGACCAGGGCCAGCAGTGCGCCAACGATGCCCGGCCACGCACGGCGGTATGGGGCGACAGCTTCGCCATGCACCTGATACCCGGCCTGCTGGAAAACCCCGCCACCGCCGATTCGCTGATACAGCTAACGCGCTCGGCCTGCAACCCGCTGGCGGGATTCACACCCATTCACGGAGACGTTGCGGCAGCGGGGGCCTGCAACGCATTCAATGCGCGCGCGCTCGAGTATCTGCTGCACTCCAACTCCATACGCCGCGTGATAATCAGTTCCACGTTCAGCTACTTCTACACCGGCTATACGCACTACCTGCGGGCCGGGGAGCAAATTCCACGCGACACCGCCCTTGCCCGACAGGCACTCATCGACACGGTGCGACAACTGCAGGCTGGCGGCAAGCAGGTGCTGATATTCAGCCCGCCACCTTCCACCGAGTTCGAAGTGGGTGACTGCCTGGAGCGCGCCGCCACCGGCGCGGTCCTGTTGGGCAGGCCCGACTGTGCCATCGATGCCGAACTCAGCCGCTCACGGCTCAACGTCGTAATGCAGAACCTCGAAGCGGTGCGGACAGCGACCGGCGCCACGCTGATCTCGCTTCCCGCGCTCCTGTGTGACCAGACTACCTGCGGGACCACACGCAATGGCGTGCCGCTCTACCGCGACAGGCTTCACCTGTCCGTGCCCGGGTCCATTGAACTGCTGCGCGCATTACCGTTGCCGCCGGCAAACCACCGAGTTCACCGCCCGCCCTCTCCCGGCCCGATGGGCCAGTCGGCTGCATCCACCACGTAGCGGGGTTGCGGAGGCGTCACACCCGCCCAGCGCGCGATAAACTCTCCCTCGGGATCAAAGCGCTGCGTCTGTTTGTCGATGTCGAAACGCCTGCCGCCGCGCGGGTCGGCGCCCGCCCCGGCGATGTAGGCCCAGTTACCGTAATTGCTGGCAACATCGTAATCCAGCAGGTGCTTTTCGAAAAACGCAGCGCCGAAACGCCAGTCAAGTTGTAGCTCATTCACCAGGCAACTCGCCGCAATCTGCCTGCCGCGGTTACTCATCCACCCGGTTTGCACGAGCTGGTGCATGAGGGCATTCACCAGCGGGTAATCCGTGTCGCCGGCGCACCAGCGGGCGAACGCGCGCGGGTCAAAGCTGCAGCCAACGCACGCCGCAGATTGCGAGGGACGGAACAGTTTCGCACCGTCCGCATAGGCGCGATAATAGAAAAACTCACGCCATAACAGTTCGCGGTAGAACCAGTCAGTGGAATCACAGGCTCCCTGCTCACGCTCATAGCGCCGCAGGGCCTGAGCGACCCTGCGCACAGAGAGCGAACCATCGGCCAGCCAGGGAGACAGGGCGCTGCTCGAATACAAGCCTTGCAACGCATCCCGGGTGTCGCGGTAGGTAGCCACCGCGGCTTCCCTGAACATCCACGCCTGCAGACGACGAGCCGCTGCCTGCGCGCCGCCGCGCACAATAAACGCGGGATGCGGTTGCACCCCGGAGACATCGACTGCGGGACACTCCAGGCCGGGTGGCGGTGGCGGCAGCGTCGGCGGCTCAATGGGCTCGCGGGGAACCTGAGCCGCAACCGCCTGACGAAACGGGGTGTAGTGCGCAGGCAGCGAAGCCGTGCCCGAAGGCAGGCCGGGTGGCTCAAACAGCGTATTGCCCGGATAGACTTCCAGCGCCAGCGGCAATCCCGCCCGCACCTGTGCGAGTTCACGTGCCTCAAATACACCGGGTGCAGACCCCACCGCCGCGCGGCTCACGCGGTAGCGCCGGGCGAGGCGCGGCAGGGCGAGCTCCGGCGGCTCGTGCAGCACGAGCAGGTCCTGACCGCGCTCTCGCAGGTTGCGCTGCAGGCAGGCGAGCGACTCCAGCAAAAAGCGGCGGCGCTGCGTACCCATCCCCGTCAGATTGCACCAGGGCACCGAGCGCGGCCAGCAATACACACACAATAACCTGCGAGCACCCGCCATGGCCGACAGGCCGGCGTTGTCATCGATGCGCAAGTCGTTGCGGAACCAGAATATGGCAGTCACAGAGTATTTCCTTTGCCAGCGTACAGAGACTACGCGCAAACCGTCCGAGTGGACGCCTTGCAAGGCGAAACGCACCACTTTAGGAAAAAGTGGAGAAAACGCCAGTTTTTCGTTGCCGCCCCTTTCTCGGCATGGCCACAATGCGGCTAAGGCTTCGGGGCAAACGGGGTAGTTGGGGCAATGAATTATAGGCAGATGGGAAGCGCCGGGCCTGGCGTGACAGGCTGGAACCGACTGGTCGCAGGCGCCTTGCGCACCCTTGCCGCCACGCTGCTGCTATTCGGCGCGGGTTGCAAGGTGATAATCGTGGTGCCCGAGGGCGGGCGCGTGGTGGCCGACAACGGCATGCTCTGCCTGGCGGGCGAAACCTGTGAAATCGACGTGAGCACCACCCAGTTCTCGCGCATCTTCACTGCCGAGGCGAGCCCCGGGTACCGGTTCACGGGCTACACCGCTGCCGCCGGCCACTTTTGCGGTGGCAGCAACCCCAGCTGCTTCCTCGCCACCTCGGGCTTTGCCGGTAATGCCGCACTGGAGGCATTACTCGCGGGCGATGCACAGTTCTTTCTGGCGCCGCAATTCGAGGCCGTGGACGATCGCTACGACGTCGCCGCCTGGAGCCAGTTGTTGAACAGCCTGAATTCCAGCCTGCACCGCAGCGATGCCTTTATCTTCCAGAGCGTGCCGAACACCGCCAACTGTGATCCCGGGGTACTCTCCGGCGCCGCCCGCGACCGCTTCCTGCACACCGTGAATCTGATCCGCAAACTGCACTACCTGCCCCCCGTGGAGTATGCGAGTACCTTCGCCACCGAGTCGCAGCAATCCGCCCTCGTGCAACTGGCCAACAACTACCTGACGCACTTCCCGCAACCGGGCGATAGCTGCTACACCGCAGCGGCCGCCGCTGGCGCCGGCAGTGCCAATTTGTCCTACCGCTCCGTCCAGAGCGACCCGGCCTACTATCCGCTGGGCTGGGTGAACGACAACTACAATATTTCCAGCCTTATGGAGGCCGGGCACCGTCGCTGGGTACTGTACCCGCACCTTGGTTATACCAGCTACGGCCAGGCCAGGGGCTACTCCTCCATGAAGGTATTCGGGTTCCATCAGCCCCCGGCGGTACCGGTATCGCCGGAGCTTGAATACGTGGCAATGCCCTATCAAAACTATCCCTATGTGATGGTTTCGATGGGCTCAGCGCGCACGCCCTGGAGCATCAGCATGGTGCCCCCCGCCGGTGTCAGCAGCAACTTCGACTATTTCTCCGCCGCCACTGTCAGCGTGACCAATACCGCCACCGGCGCGCCCCTCACGGTGCATAGCCTGCACCGCGACAACCGCGGCTATGGCCTGGCCAATTTTTTGTCCTGGATGGTGGAGGGCTGGAACCATGACACCGCCTATACCGTCACGATCAACAACGTACGCAAGCGCGATGGTTCCTTCCAGACGATCAGCTACCCGGTGGAGATCGATCTCGCAGAGCTGCAATAGATCTCAGGCGTTCAGGTACTTGTCCAGCGTCTGGTGAAAGTGCCGGATGCGTACCTCCTGGTAATTCGCCAGCGTGACCGCACCCTTTTTCGATGCCTTCATGCCCTTCTGTACCTGGGGCAGATTGGCCGCGTCCTGCTCGAATACGCCCGCCAGCCCGGCGCCCAGTACATGCGCGGCATTGCGGAAGGGTTCGTCACTCCCGAGGCGCAGCGTGGGGGCGTCTTCCGGGGCTTCCTCCCCTTCCGGATACCGCGTAAGCAGATAGATATCCATCAGGCAGCTGTCCACGTCATCGCCGTTCGGTCGATGCCGATAGCTGATCACCGTGCCGTGCCCCGCCCAGGGCGCAAAATTCGGAAACAGCAGGTACAGGGTTGAATCCATCAGCTCCGACATGGTGGCGCGTCCGCCGAAATCCTCCCCGGCCTGCTCACTCGCCGTGGGCAGGGCCAGCGCCGCCAGAGCCTCGCGGGCTGTCTGCCCCGGGGGAACTTCCGGGCGCAGCTCGCTGCCGGCGAGTTTCATCATGTCGTTCATGGAATCCTGCTCGCTGAAGCGGTGCGCATCGCTGGGGTTGGGAACCCCGTAGGCGGTAATGGTACGGCTCACGTGATCGCCCCACACGTCGTACTGGGAATTGTCGATCGCCTGAAAACCCATTAGCTGCGGGTGTGTGGCAATGGCGTGATAGGACTCGATGAAAGCTTCCAGCACCGCTTTCCAGTTGGCATCTATCACCTTTTCCACGTGCGCTGCAACATAGCGCGGTTGATGCTTCCACTGCGCAAAATGCGCGGGAAGTATGCCCATGTACTCGGCGAGGGGCGGTGCCTGATCATCCATGTTGATAAATACCCAGCCGTCCCAGCTGGCCACCTGCACCTGCGGCAACTGAAACTTCTCCGGCGTCACATGCGGGAAATCCCACTGGCAGGGCGCGCCCTGAAACTCGCCCTCCAGGTTCCAGCTCCAGCCGTGATAGGGACACCGCAACTGTTCCGCGCCCCGCCCCGCTCCCCGCTTGAGCGCCCTGCCGCGATGCAGGCAGGAATTGTAATAGCCCTTCAGCTCGCCGGATTGCGTGCGCGTGAGCAGGATCGAATCATTGACGATGTCGTAGACGAAATAGTCGCCCGGGTTGCGCAGGCTGCTCTCGCGGCAGGCCATCTGCCAGGTCTTGCGCCAGAGCTTCTCCACCTCGCGCTCAAAAAACGCCCGCGATGTCCAGCGGGAGATCGGCAGATCCTCGGAGCCCAGGTAGGTTTCGGTACTCTCGCGCAGGGCCTCCGGCACGGGCACTTTCTCCCGGTCCAGAAGCTGCTGGAAACTGTAGGAGGGGTCCCGGGCAGCGATCTGCTCGGGCGTGAGTGTCACTTTCTCGCTCATGATTGCTGCCTGTTTCATCGCGTGGCCCGGTCTCCGGAACCACTGGGAACAGACACCATATCGCTACCCAAAAAAGCAGTCAACCTTGTTTGTTTTTTGCGTGCAGGGCCCAGTGCTAGAAATTGCCACTCACACGCACACCGTACTGCTCGCCGCCGGACACACCGGAGAACGCAATCGTGCCGGGCACCACCACAGCGGAGTTGTAATCCACCTCGTCGGTCATGTCGCGGCCCCACAGCGCAATGCGCACGCTGCGTCCCTCCTCCCACTCCCACTCGTAGGCGATGGTGGCATCCACCACACCGCGATCGTTGAGCAACCCGCGGGGATCGTTGCGTACTTCCACCCAGTATTCATCGGTGTAGCGGTAACTGGCGAAAAGGCTGAGCTGGCCGGGGCCCAGATTCAGGGTGTAGGTGCCGTTGACGCCACCTGTCCACTCGGGCACGCGACGCAGTTCCAGTTTGGAGTTATCGGTTACGATCCCATCACCCGTGAGGTCGGCATCGAAATCGTCATATTTGGCGTCGAGATAACCGAGGTTGGCGTTGATGACCAGATTGCTGGACGCCACCCATGTGAGCTCCGCCTCGACACCGGATATTTCTGCACTGGAGGCATTGCGTACCACAGTATTGGAGCCGCCGAAGCCATCCGGTTCGATAATTTCCTCCTGCTTGTCGTCGTACTCATTGTAAAAGGCAGCGAGGTTCAGGCGCAGGGTGTTCGCGAGCAGATCGCTCTTCATGCCTATTTCTATGTTGTTCACAAATTCCGGATCGAAAGGCCCGATATTTGCCAGGTTCTGGTTACGTCCGTTGAAACCGCCCGAGCGAAAGCCCTCGGAATACGTCACGTAGGTGAGGATGTCGTCGCTCAGACGATAGTCCAGCCCGATCTTGGGCGTGAACTCCTCCCAGGATTCGCTGCCACTGGCGGCGTCCATGGGAACCCAGATCGGCTCGCCAAATACAAAAAAGTCGTCTGCCACGCTGCCGGCCACATAGCCCGGCAGGCCATTGCCGGCGCCGCCGCCGAAACTGATGGAGCCTGCGTAGTCCTTTTGCTCTTCCGTGTAGCGGCCACCCAGCGTTAACATCAGCGCGTCCGTGAGATCGTAGTGGAATTCGCCAAAGATCGCCCACGCTTCCCGTTCGTGATCAGCCAGCGGGTTCTGGAACAGGGCACCATCCGGGCCCAACAACGCGGTGATGGACGTTTTCTGATTTAGGTGATACTTGTCATCCACCCAGAACACTCCGGCGACAAAATTGAAACGGTCGTCGAAGTAATCCTCGGATGCAAAGCGCAGTTCTGCGGTGGTCTGCTCGGAATCCTGGCGCCGCAGCACATGGAAGGTATTCAGCGGGGTGGCATCGAAATCCGTTGGCACGTCCTCATTGGTTTCCTGGTAGCCAAACACGGCGGTGAACGTACCTGCGCCGACAATGTAATCCATGCTCAGGGTGTAGGCATCCCACTCGAAATCCAGATCGCGGCTGTAAAAATCCTGCTCCAGCTCCTCAATGTCTGCGCGCTGGCAGAAGCCGAACGTACACACAATCTCCGGCTCCGGGTTTACTGGATTGTCGGTATTCAGCGAGGCGCGATTTGCCAGCGGCACGCCGTCGCTCTGGTCCTGAAAATTCACGTAGGTAAACAGCGCTTCAAAATTCTCCGTGGGGGTAAACAACAGCGTGGCGTTGAATTCCTCGTTGTCCGGGTTGCCGACATCGTCGCCGGTGAGCACGTTGGTCCGGTTGATGCCATCGTTCTGGCTGGCGTAGGCCAGCTTGCCGGCGAACAGGTCGCCCAGCGGCACGTTCACCACGCCCTTGAAATCCAGCAGATCGTCGGTTCCTGCTGTGGCCTCATACTTGAACCCCAATTCACCCGTGGGCCTGCTGCGCGTGATGTTGATAACACCGCCGGTCGTGTTGCGGCCAAACAGCGTACCCTGCGGCCCGCGCAGTACTTCCACGCTCTGAAAATCAAAGGTGTTGGCAAGCGACCCGTTGGCGAAGGAAAGGGGGACGCCGTCGATCACCACGCCAACCGCCGGGTCGAAGGAGCGCTCAACTTCCTGGGTGCCCACGCCGCGGATATAAATGGACGCACTGGCCGGTGACACCGCGAGTGTATCGATCACGAAATTGGGCACGAAGCCTTCAATCTCGCGAATATCACGCATGATCAACCTGTCCAGCTGCTCCCCCGAAAACGCCGACACGGCGATTGAGACATCCTGCATGGATTCGAGCATTTTACGCGCCGTGACGATGACTTCTTCCAGTTGCGGCGATTGCTCCGCCGCTACAGCGGGCGCTCCAAGGCCGACCGTGGCCGCCACGACCCAGGTGCCAGAAGTGCGTGCGAGGGTTTTAGAGAACCTGCGTGTAACGCGAAAGATGCGTGAGGGTGTGCTCATGGGTATGCTCCTGCCTGCCGCATTGCGGCCGTTTATTGTAATAATCAGGCAGCGTGCTCCGGGTACCGCAGACTTTCCCGGAATTACGCCGGTAAAAAAAGCAATCAGTACTGTCTGTTTTTATGTCTGCTGCCCGCGGCGGCAAATTGCAAGCTGGCAGGTGGAATCCGCGCGCCTCGGTCCGCGCCCCCGGTGTTAAACTGACACCCCACCCACAATAAGAGACTTCTCCTCATGACCCAGTCCGTCGCTTCATCGGTCGTCATCGACATGCCACGCGGCGATGCCTGGCAGCGCCTGAAAGACATCTCACTGGCGCACAACTATGTGCCTGGCATCGTGCGCACCGAAATTGTCACCGATCTGCGCGAGGGCGTCGGCGCGAGCCGCTATGTGTACAGCAACGAGAAGAAGTACATTCAGGAAACGGTGACTGAGTGGCGCGAGGGCGAGGGCTTCCTGATCAAACTGCACCGGGGCGACAAACGCGCCCCGCCCTTTCGCGAGGCCAGCTTCCGCTACCTGCTGGAAGATGCAGGCAGCGACCAGACACGCTTTACCGCGTGCCTGACCTACACTCTGCCCTGGGGCGGCATCGGCCGCTGGCTGGAAAAACGCATGGCGGGATTTGTACAGCGCACCATGGCGGACGTGGCGCTGGCCATGAAGCTGTATTACGAAAGCGGGGAACCCACCACTGCCGCACGGCTGAAAGCCGCAAAGGCACGGCGCACGGCTGGATAACAGCGCGAGCTTTGAGCCCGGTACTGCAACTGCTTCAGGCGCTGGCCACCGCGTGGCGCAGCACCTGGCCGTAGCCACGGAATACCGGCACATCATCCAGCGCGTGTTTGCGCCGCAGGTGCTCGCGCAGTTCGCGCAGGCGATAACAGGGCACGCTGGCCATGAAGTGATGCTCCATGTGGTAGTTCACGCCGTTGGGCGCAAAAATAATGCGCTGCCACCAGGGGGCCTCCACCGTGCGCGTGTTGTTGCGCGGGTCCGCGTCGAAAAGATCCGGCACCGCGGCATGCTCCGCCACCTGGCGGACGCGCACGATCAGCATAAACACCGTCATGAACGCCACCGCCCACAAAAGATACGTCCAGCCGATACCGCAAGCCCAGAGCACAGCGAAGAATACCGCCTGCACCAGCAGTTGCTGCACAAAGGGCCAGGCGCTGCTGCGCTTTTCGCCGGAGACGATGCCGGAAGCACCGCGCGCAATATAGGCAAGCAGCTTAAAACCGGTTTGCCCGGTGAGATCGCGGATCACTTTGCGGCGGAAGCTGGCGCGCGCGACCGGGTAAGCCTGATAGTTCGGCAGATCCGGATCGCGTGGTGTTCCCGCCTCGCGGTGATGCACCAGGTGCCCGCGCGCATAGGCGGGCTGATCGCTCATTACCGGCAGCGCACACAACCACTGGCCGATCACATCGTTCAGCCAGGGCGTGCGAAACAGTGTTCGGTGGCCGCAATCGTGCATGAGTACCGACAAACCGAGTTGCCGGCCACCCAGCAGCACGATCGCCACGGGGATCGTCACAGGATTGGGATAGGCGCCGGCGACGCCGAGTATGGCGCCGATCGCCAGCCAGTTCCCAAGCACCAGCCGCCAGGCCTGCCAGTCACTTTTGGCAGTGAAATACGCCACCTCTTCGCGGGACAGATAATCGCTGACTTTCATCGCAGTTCCCGGCGCCACGCGCCCTATGGAAATCTGATGCTGCCGATTATAAATCCCTGCGCAAGCGCAGTGTATAGTGGCCGGCGTCAACGGCTTGTGATTGCGCGCCAGTTTTACTGGTAATTCAGGGACTAACAATCGATCCGCTGGGTGCCCGAATGCTGGGCACAGGCTGTGCCGACAATATTGCAGGTTCGCGATCTCAGGCCGCTCGCTCCTGCGGGGACTCCGAGAGCGCAGCATGGCTCGGAAGGCTAAGATACTCGCCTTGCTGCGCTCCCGGAGTCCCCGCAGGGTTCGGTTCCTGAATCAGCGTATCTCCTTCAACTAATGAGTGCCTGTCCGCCATCCAGGGCGATGCTCTGGCCATTGACGTAGGCCGAAGCGTCACTGCAGAGCACCGCCACGAAGCGGCCGATGTCCACTTCACAATCACCAATGCGCCGCTGCGGAATACTGGCGACGAATGCCTCGGCCTCCTCCGGGTGGTTCTCCGTCCACCACTTCAGGCCGGGTGACATGGCATGCGGCAGAATCACGTTCGTGCGAATGCCTTCACGGCCCCACTCACAGGCCGCGGCGCGCGTGAGGGAGCGGATGGCCTCCTTGGTCGCGGCATAGGCGCCGTAGCCGGTCATGTCCCAACGCTTGCCGGCGGCGCTCGCGAGATTCACGATACAGCCGTCGCCAGCGAGGTGCGGCCGACACAGCTTCATCATGCGGAATGTCGCCAGCGGACCGGATTCCCAACCGGCGGCAAAGCTCTCGTCCGTCACTTCATCCAGCGTGCCCAGCGGCACCTCCTGGGCGTTGTTCACCAGAATGTTCAAGCCGCCAAATCGCGCCAGCACCTGTTCGAGGCATTCACCCAAAGCCTGTTCCGATTTCACGTTGCAGACCACGGCCAGGGCTTCGCCACCGCGCTCCTCAATCTGAGTACAGGTGTTCTCCAGTTTCTCCAGCGTGCGCCCGGTTACCGCCACCCGTGCGCCCTCCGCCGCCAGGGCCAGCGCGATACCCTGCCCGACGCCCTGTCCGGCACCTGTTACCAGCGCAATCTTGCCTTTCAACAGCATTGCAGTCTCCCTCTGGAAAAAAACGCCATTATGGCGCTGGTGCGGGCGCAGGTCTTTAGCCGAAACGGTCTGGGGAATGGATATTTGCACTCACGGCAAGCGTTGTGTGCACGGGTGGAGCACCCGCCCGCCGCGCCGTGCGACAACAATTGTCGGTAAATATGACGCCTCCCGCACTATCGCGCGCGGCGCGCTACGCTAGACTGTGCGGCGATATGCAGATTCCGCTACTGGGAGCGATAGCATGGGTTTACTGGAAAACAAGGCAGGCATTGTGACCGGCGCGGGCCAGGGCATCGGGCGCGCCATCGCGCTCGCTTATGCGCGCGAGGGCGCGCGTGTGGTCGTTGCCGATTTCAACGCGGAGAGCGGCCATGACACAGTCAAGCTGATTACCGACGCGGGCGGCAGGGCCGAGTTCGTGCACGGCGATGTCAGCGATGAGCAATCGGTAAAGGCCATGGTCGAGGCGGCGGTCGCCGCCTACGGTCGCCTGGACATCGCCTGCAACAGCGCCGCCCTGAGTCGCGGGTCGGGCCCGATCCACGAGTACACCCGGGAGGTGTTCGACCAGACGCTGGCCATGTGTCTCACCAACACCTGGCTGTGCATGAAGTATGAGATACCCGCCATGCTGGCAAGCGGCGGCGGTGCGATCGTGAACATCTCGTCCAACGCGTCCCTCAAGGGACAGGCTTTCAACACCGCCTATGCCGCGGCGAAGAGCGGCGTGAATGTGCTCACCAAAAGCGCCGCGGCAGAATACGGCGGCCAGGGGATTCGCATCAACGCCGTATCTCCCGGCGTGATACGTACACCCGGCGTGGAGCAATACTTTGAGGAACAACCGGTCATCGCCGAAGGGCTGAAAAAATCCGCCGTGATGAACCGCCTTGGCGAGCCGAATGAAATTGCCGAGGCGGTGGTGTTTTTCTCCAGTGATCGCGCCTCCTTTATCACCGGCCAGTTGCTATCAGTGGATGGTGGCGGCTCGGTACGCTGAAGCAGGCCCAGGGATGATAACCATGCGCAGTGAACGCTCCGGAAACTCCGTGCTGACAGGTTTCAGCAGGCTCAACGCGCTTGTTGCGCTGTTGCTGGCATTGTGCCTGATGAGCACAAGCACACTCGCGCAGGATTACCGGGGCTGGCGCAGCTACGGCGGTGACGCACACAACTCGCACTATTCGGCACTCGCCCAGATCAATCGCGCCAATATAATGCAGTTGCAGCCGGTGTGGCGCTATGCCAGCGCGCGGGGTGCGACACTGCCGGCCACCTCCGAACTGCAGGTGAATCCCATCGTGATAGACGGCGTACTCTACGGCCGCAACCCGTTGTACAACGTGTTTGCGCTGGATGCCGCCAGCGGGCGCGAGTTGTGGTCATTCAACCCCGACATCACGCATGTCGGCCTCTCCAACATGCGTGGCCTGTCGTACTGGCGGCCTGCACAGGATACGGATCAAACCGCACCATCCGCGCGGCCGCGTGTGTTTTTCACCACGGGCCATTTTCTCATGGCGCTGGATGCCGCCAGCGGTGAGCCAGTGCCTGGATTCGGGCGCGCCGGCAAGGTAGACCTGCGCGCGGGGCTGGGCCGCGACCCGCAGACAATCAGCATCAATGCACCGTCTCCCGGCGTGGTCTATGAAAACCTCATCATCATGGGTTCAGCCGTTACCGAAACGGCCGGCGCCGCGCCCGGTGACATTCGCGCCTACGATGTGAGAACCGGCGAGATTCGCTGGACATTCAACACCATCCCGAAGGCCGGCGACTACGGCGCAGACACCTGGCCTGCCGGCGCCAGGGAGCACGCCGGCGGCGCCAACGCCTGGGCCGGCATGAGCCTGGATGCACAACGCGGCGTTGTGTATGTGCCCACGGGCTCGCCCACGCCGGATTTTGACGGCAGCGCGCGTCACGGCGACAACCTGTTTGCCAACAGCGTGATCGCACTGGATGCGAGCACCGGCAAACGCCTCTGGCACTTTCAGGCGGTGCGTCACGACCTCTGGGACCGGGACCTCAGCAGCGCACCCACGCTCGCGAGTGTAGGCGACGGCGAAAAACGACGTGACATACTCGTTCAGGCGTCCAAACAGGGCGTGCTGTACCTGCTCGACCGCGATACCGGCAAGCCCGTATTTCCGCTTGAGGAGGTGGCCGTACCCGCATCCAGAATACCCGGCGAACAGGTCGCGGCCACGCAGTTGCAGGTGACGCTGCCCGAACCCTTCACCCGCCAGGTTTTCCGCGAGCGCGATCTCAGCGATCTCAACCCGGAGGCACACGCGCATGTGAAAAAGCTGTTCGATCAGGCACAGGACTTTGCTTACCTGCGCCCGCCGGGCCTGCAGCCATCCATCCTGTTTCCCGGCTTCTACGGCGGCGCCAACTGGGGCGGCGGCGCCTTCGACCCGGATACCGGCCTCTACTACATCAACGCCATGGAAATACCGCACCTGGTGCACATGGAAGCTATCGAAGTGAACAAGGGCAGTACCCTGGGCGTGGGCGAATATGTGTTTCGCAAGCAGTGCAGCGGCTGTCACGGGCTGGATCTACAGGGCTTCTACCCCTACGCCCCCTCGCTGAAGAATATTGCAGACACGCTCTCGCGCGCTGACGCGCAGCGCGCCGTGATCGAGGGCAAAGGCAGGATGATGCCCTTCGCGCATCTGGCGCGGCACGAACTCGATGCGGTGATTGAGTACCTGTTCGCAAAAAGCGCAGGCTCGCTACCGCAATCAGCAAGCGGGGGCAGCGATGAAACAGAAACCGCTTTTGTGTTCGCCGGCTACAACGAGTTCGTCGACCAGCGCTACTATCCCGCGATAAAACCGCCCTGGGGCACACTGAACGCGATTGACCTGGCGAGTGGCAAGCGGGTCTGGCAGGTTCCGCTGGGGGAGTACGCAGAACTCAGCAAGGAGGGCATTCCGCCCACCGGCACCCGCAACTACGGCGGGCCGGTGGTAACGGCGGGCGGCCTGCTGATCATCGCCGCCACCTCGGATGAGATGCTGCGTATTTTCGACAAGACAAGCGGCGCGCTATTGTGGCAGTACAAGCTGCCGGCGGGCGGCTACTCCACGCCGGCAACCTACGCCATCGACGGGCGCCAGTTCATTGTGGTGACCGCCAGTGGCGGCAAACTGGGCACTCCCACCGGCGATGAGTACATCGCCTTCGCCCTGCCGCAGCCTGAAGCCGCGCCCGCGGAGTGAGCCTCAGCCGGCATCCTGCTTGAGCAACTCGGGCGCGAGGTGTTCAATCTGGCTGCGGATTCCCTCGCGCCAGTCCACCTGCGTTTCGCCAATCAGCTCATGCATTTTCGTGGTGTCGATACACAGGCTGCCAAAGGCCTTCGGATTATCCTGAAACTGCGGCGTGAAGCCGGTCAGCTCACCGATATATTCACACCACTGCTCGATACTTACCCGCTGCGAACCACCGAAGTTCACCGTGGTCACCTCGCTGCTGGCCGCCCCCAGTAAATAGGGGATTTTCTCGATGTAGTCGCGCACATGCAGCGGGTTGTAGTAATTCGGCTTTTCCGGGTGCAGGTCGATCGGCATTCCCTGCTGCATCATCAGCATATGGAAATACATCCAGCCGCCATTGTCGCCATAGGGTACGCTCAACCGCGCGATGGTCGTGGGAATATCGTGCGTGTGGGCGACAAAGCGGCACACGGTTTCCGTGGCTATTTTTGAAATGCTGTAGGTGGGAAACATCACCCGGTGATTGTCGCCCAGCGGTGCGTTCTCGCTGCGCGGTTCCTGCCCACTGTATTCGTACACCGCGGTGGACGAAAAATGCAGGAAGGCTTTCGCCGCGCGGCAGCGCAGCATGAGGTTGCCCACGCCCTCGCCGTTGGCGGCCAGGTCGTAATCGAAATCGCCGCTCTTCACCACGGCAAAGTTCAACACATAGTCGATGTCTTCCGGGATCGCGCTCAGGCTGGAGGCATCGGCCAGATCCGCCGCAATAACCGTGGCGCCGAGGGCCTCGATGCGCTCGCGGTCCTCCGCCTTGCGAAACCTGGCCAGCGCATACACATCTGCGGTTTTGGCAAAAGCTTCCACCACCGGCAGCGCAACCTGGCCTGTAGGGCCGGTAATCAGAATTTTTTTGCCGCTAATATCTACGGGCGCAACGGGCATGACACACACTCCTGTTCTGTTAGGGTTTTAATGAACGCAAAAACACGGGTGGCTTCAGCCATCCGCAAATGGATAAGTGCTGTAACCCTCGGCGCCCGGCGTATACAGCGTTGCCGGATCGAAACGCGCCTGCGGCAGGTTGTCGGCAAAGCGCGCCACCAGATCCGGATTGGCGATAAAGGGCCGTCCAAAAGACACCGCAGCCACCTCGCCACTTTTTATCGCGGCCTGCGCCTCTTCCAGATCGTAACTTTCGTTGGCAATCAGCCGGTCGCCAAAAAAACGCCTGCCGAGGGCGAGATTGTCCACGCGCCCCTTGGGCATGCGAATCACATGCAGGTAGGCGAGATCCAGCTTCGAGGCCGACGCGAGCAGGTGCTCGAAGGTCTCGCCGGGGTTGTCATCATGCAGGTCATTAAAGCGGTTGTCGGGACAGATGCGCATGCCCACGCGCGCGCCGCCCTGCACGCTGGCCATTGCCTCCAGCACTTCCAGCACGAAACGCAGGCGATTTTCCAGGCTGCCGCCGTAGGCGTCGTCGCGGGTGTTCGTGCCGGTGCACAAAAACTGCGCTGGCAAATAACCGCTGGTGCAGTGCAGTTCCACGGCGTCGAAGCCCGCCTCGAAGGCATTCACGGTGGCGCAGCGATACTCTTCGATAACGCCGGCGATCTCATCCAGCCTGAGCGCGCGCGGCGCATCGAACGGCTGCATACCCCGTTGATCGGTGAATATCTCGCCCTGCGCGGTGATGGCGGAGGGCGCCACGGTCTCGCTACCCGCTGGCTTGTTCAATGCGCTCGCCACGCGCCCCACGTGCATGATCTGCGCGGCAATACAGCCGCCCCCCGCATGCACCGCCGCGGTGATGGTGCGCCAGGCGCCAACTTGCTCCGCGCTGTAGAGACCGGGGGTGCGACAGTAGCCGAGGCCATCGGCGCTCGGCGCGATTCCCTCGGTTACGATCAGGCCGGCGCCGGCACGCTGGCTGTAGTAATCCACCATGACATCCGTGGGCACCCCATCGACACCGGAACGGGAGCGGGTCATCGGCGCCATCACCACACGATTGCGCAGCGTCAACGCACCCAGCGTTACGGGAGAGAAAATATCCATTAACGTACCCTGATCCTGGGTTCCGGCGCGCCGCGCCGCATCCGGTTGAGAAATTCCTCCAGTGGCGCCGGCGGCGCAACCTCGGGCTCATCGCTGTCGGGGGGCGAAGCCCAGAACTCGCTCCAGCTCGGCCACAGGGCGTGATAGGCGCCCTCGTAGCTTTCCCTGTCGGGCCAGCGCATCTTGTTCTCGCCCACGGGAGGCTTGTTGAGGTCGGTAGCGTACCAGTAGCAGGGCAGACGCCGGCGGAAATACCAGCGCCCGTCGATGCGCTCGTAATTGTCCCAGTACAGCATCTGCATGATGACCCATTCCACCGAACCATCGGCGCAGGGGGTCTCGTGTTCGTTCTTCGAGTACAGTACCCCATGGGCGTGATCGGCATCTTCGAACTCGATAATATGGTTGCCGATATGATGCGCCGTACCCGTGAATTGCTGCCTGAGGGTATCGTCCAGCCAGCGCTTGAGATGCGAACGACCCACCTTCTCGCGACTCACGCGAATGTCCGGCGCAAACAGGTTGACGTGGGCATCGAGGTCGCGCATGTCCAGCGACAGCGAATATTTTGCCGCGAGCTGGCGTATTTCATCCAGGGATTCCAGGCGTTCGATACGCGCCAGCAGGTCTTGCTCAGCCACCGCTCAACACTCCAGTGCGCGAAAGCCGAGTTCGTCGTCTTCCGCCAGCAGGCGCCCGAGCTTTTCCAGTTGCTGGCTGGCATTGCCCAGCGAGTAGCTCACGAGCTTCGCCATCAAAAAGAAACGGTGAATGGGGAATTCCACATCCGCGCCCATGCCGCCGTGCAGGTGTTGCGAGGTGGATACCACGCGGTGCGCCGCATCGCAGGCCCACCATTTGGCCGCATGCACCTCGGCACGCGCGTCGAGGCCTTCACTGAGGCGCCAGAGTGCCAGCCAGTAGGTTGAGCGAATCCCCTCCACGTCGATATAGCTGTCGGCCATGCGCATCGCAAGCGCCTGGAAGCTGCCGAGAGGCACGCCAAACTGCTTGCGCTCGCTGACATAGGCAGCCGTGCGCTTCATGGCTTCTTCGGTGACGCCAACCTGCAGTGCGCAATGGCCAATGTTCGCGCGCTGCAACAGCCACGCCAGAATTTCCTCGCCCTGCCCCGCCTCGCCAAGCACGGCGTCTGCCGCCAGTTCTACATTCTCCAGCCTCAGGTTCGCCGCTCGCTGGCCGGACAGACCAATTTCCACCGGCGTCAGCGTGACGCCCGGCGCAGTCGTCGGCACGATAAAAAAGGTCTCGGCATGTGAATCGTCAGTGGCCGGCACGAGAATATAATCGGCCACAGCACCATCGGGAATAACCGCTCGACTGCCGGACAGCACCCAGCCGTTGCCTTCGCGTTTCGCGCTGACGCGGCTGACGAGCGCTGCATTCATGCCGGCTTCGGCAATGGCTGCGCTCAATTTGAGTTCGCCGGCCGCCATGGGCGCCAGGTAATGTTGCTGCTGTTCGGCGCTGCCGAAGTGGGCAATCGGCAGGCCACCCAGCACCAGCGAGGCCAGCAGCGGCACGGGCGCCACGTGTCTGCCCTGCTCCTCCAGCACCAGGCAAAGCTCGATGAGGCCGAGCCCCGAGCCACCCGCTGCTTCGGGTACGGCAATACCCAGCAAACCCTGCTCGGCAAGTGTCTGCCACAGCGGGTCATCGTAGGTGGCATCGCTGCGGGAGAATGCCAGCAGAAACTCGTCCGTCGCGCGGTCGCTGAAAATCTGGTGCGCAAGTTCACGAATTGCACTTTGATCATCGCTGAATTGAAAGTTCATGGAGCTAACCTCAGTGTTGTCTCACCATGGCGGCGAGGTTACGTGTGTAATTGAGTTGCGCCTGCTCCGGGTGTTCCAGAAACAGGCCCCGATAAAACATGGTGGATAGCAGTTCGGCGAACTCTTCTGCCGAGAGTTTTGCGGCGCGCAGCGTCTTGCTTTCGTTAATGAAATACTCGCGCATCAGGCCTTCACCCACACCCGCCAGGGCATAGACGATCAACAGCGCCTGGTGCCGCCGGAAGCGCACCTTCGGAAACAGCCGCGGCATGAGATCCACCAGCCACATGAGTTGCTGGCGGTAACTGTCGCGCAGCATGGCTGAGAAATCGGGATCTTCGTCCGCCATTTGCAGCATGCAGCGCATTACGCCGGGACGCTTCGCATAACTGCGCACCACCCGCAGGTTGTGCGCATAGATGCGCGCGTACCAGTCACCTTTCGGCACATCGCGCTCGATTTCAGCGGGATCACTGCTGAGCATTGCGAAATCGGTTAACACCTCGAGTGTCAGCGATTTGAGATCGCTGAAGTAGTGGTAAAACAGACCCTGCGCCACGCCGGCCTCGCCGGTGACGTCTGCGATGCGCATTTTGTGGAAGCCCTGACGTTCCAGCACGCTGAGCGCAGCCTCTTTCAGGCCGGCACGCGCGCGCTCTCCCCGGGCGCTACGCGCGCCGGGCTGCGCGCTTGCCTGCTTGGCGCTTGCCTGCTTGGCGCCTGCCTGCTTCACGGATTTGTCCAGCGACCTGACCATGGCGATAAATTAGTTGAATTTGAATTCAAAATCAATATTATGGACTGATTGTTTGTCCGGAGACACACCCATGTTTGTAGATTACACAGATCACCAGCGGGAATTGCGCAGGGAATTCCGCAATTATTTCAGCCAGTTGATCAAGCCCGAGTACGCCGAGGAGTTGCGCAACGCTGAGAGCGGGGAGCTTTACAAGCAACTGATTCGCCAGCAGGGCAAGGACGGCATGCTCGCCGTGGGCTGGCCCGAGGAATACGGCGGGCGCGGCCTGAGCGGCAGCGAGCAGCTGATTCGCTACGAAGAAGCCTTACTGGCCGGCGCCCCCACGCCATTCGTCACCCTCAATACCGTGGGCCCGGCGATTATCAGTCGCGGCACGGACGAACAGAAGAAGCGCTTTCTGCCCGGCATTGCCTCGGGCGAGTTGCACTTCTGCATCGGCTATACCGAACCCAGCGCGGGCACCGATCTAGCAGCTCTGACCACCTCCGCCAAAAAGCAGGGCGACCACTACGTGGTAAACGGCAACAAGGTCTACACCAGTGGCGCGGAAGGCGCCGATTATGTCTGGCTGGCCGCGCGCACCGATGCGGAAGCACCGAAACACAAGGGTATTTCGATTCTCGTGGTCGACACCAAGGACCCGGGCTTCTCCTTCGGTCCCATCCATACCCTGGGCGGTGTGCGCACAAACGTAAGTTATTACGACAACGTCAAAGTGCCGGCCGACATGATTATCGGGCAGGAAAACGGCGGCTGGCGGCTTATTGTTGAACAGCTCAATCACGAGCGCGTGGGTCTCGCGGCCTGGGGTATACAGGGCTGGAAGCTGTTTCGCGATGCCATGCAGTGGGCGCGCAACACCCAGTCGGCAGACGGCCGCAGGGTGATAGATGACGCCTCTGCGCAGCGCAATCTGGCAGAGGTGTACTCGCATCTCGAGGCCATGCGCGTGATGAATGCGCGCATGTCTTGGTCGCTGGATCAACAGGAAATGGATGCGGTCTTCCCCTCGGCCATCAAGGTCTACTCAACTGAAATCATGATCGAGATCTGCCGCCTGCTGATGGATGTGGTGGGCCCGCATGCGCTGGTCGCCGCCGACAGCGAGGGCGCGGTACTGCACGGCAATCTGGAGCACGAATACCGCCGCGCGACCATCAATACCTTTGGTGGCGGCGTGGTGGAAGTGTTGCGCGGGCTGGTGGCCACGCATGGGCTCGGTATGCCGGGACATCGTTGAGCAGGTTGCTGGTTGCGTGATTCCGGCCCCGGTTTAAGTATGTATGATTTCCATGGGTCCGGCCCAGGCACCCGTACCGCATGGGCTCGGAAGGCTGAGATACTCGCCCGCCGCGGTACGGGTGCCCGGGCCTTCGCAGCGTTCTGAACACAGGAATCGCGAGGCCAGATGGTTAATCGAGAGCATAACGACTATGAGTTTTGCACCATTGCAAGGTGCTCGAGCGTGATAGTCGATCAGGGCGAGTATCTCAGCCTTCCGAGCTCTGGTCGACTATCACGCTCGAGCGCCGACCCCGCGAAAACCGGCCCTGCTGTCGTCGTCCCGGCCCGGTGTGCCGCCCGGGCCTCGAAGGGCTGAGATACTCGCCCCGGGCGGCACACCGGGCCGGGACTACCATCGAGGCTTTACTCACAGTAGGCTAGCGCACCGACATTGAATTCAGGCCGGCAAGAACATGCACTAACATGCACTACATGATCTTGTGCACAGTACAGGCACACAGCTTTTTTTGCGGCAAGGAGACGCAATAACATGACAGCAGACGAACTCAAGGCTTTCGAAGCGGAGGTCTACTCGTACGTCGGACGCCAGGTGTCCGAACGCACGCCGGCCAACGACCCGGTCAACCAGGCCATGATCCGCCACTGGACCGAAGTCATGGGCGACAAAAACCCCGCCTACACCAACGAGGCGTGGGCGGCGCAGAGCGCGCGCGGCAACACCATCGCGCCACCGGCGATGATGTACGTGTGGGGCCAGGACGGTTACAAGATCTCCGTGGAAGGCCGCGCCTCCGATGCCCAGGTAGACCTCGTAAACTTCTTCAACGACAACGGTTACACCGGCGTTCTGGGCACCAACGTGCGCCAGGAGTACTTCAAGGAGTCAGTGCCGGGCGACATGCTGTATGTGGAAATGGTCATCGACAATATCTCCGAGCGCAAGACCACAGCACGCGGCGTGGGTTACTTCATAGAGAGCCTCGCAACCTTCACCGACCAGCACGGCGATAAAGTTGGCACGCAGCGCTTCAAGATTCTCAAGTTCATTCCCGCCGAGGAACCCGCTGCAGCCCCCGCGGAAGACACGCTCGCGGTGCCCACGCGTATCGCCTCGCCGCGCGGCCACGACAACGGCTGGTGGTGGGAAGCCTGCGACAAGGGCAAGCTGTTGATCCAGCGCTGCAAAAGCTGCCAGACGTTGCGCCACCCGCCACGGCCGATGTGTGGCGAGTGCCAGTCGATGGAGTGGGACTCCATCGAGTCGGGCATGCAGGGCGAGGTGCTCAGCCACACGGAGCTGCATCACCCGAGAATTCCAGGCTACCAGTACCCGCTGGTGTGCGCGGTAATCCAGCTCGCCGAAGGCGTGAACTTTGTTGCCAACGTGGTCGGCTGCGACCCGGACGATGTGCGCATCGGCATGTCCGTGCAGGGCAAAATCGAGCAGGTGGACGAGAAGACCATGCTGCCACAGTTCTACCCGGCCTGAGGAGGAGACCAGACAATGAGCGACTACAAGACACTGTCCCGCGCCGAGGTAGCACCGGGCCACAAACTACCGCCGCTGGAAATTCCCATTACCACCAGCCTGATCGTGGGCGGCGCTCTCGCAACCCGCGATTTCGAGCCGGTACATCACAACAAAGCCGAGGCGCAGGCCATCGGCCTGCCCGACGTGTTCATGAACATTCTCACCAGCCAGGGGCTGATGACCCGTTTCGCCACCGACTGGAGCGGCCCGGAAGCCGTGGTCAACACGGTGGAACTGCGCCTGGGTGCTCCCAACCTGCCGGGAATGGTAATGACCGTGAGCGGCGAGGTGACGGCAGTGGATGCTGACAGCGGGCGTGTAGATCTCGCCATCACCGGCGAAAACAACATCTGGGGCATGCATATGCAGGGCTCAGTAACTCTTACACTGCCGAAGGAGGCCTGAGCGTGGTTGCCAACATCAAAGACAAAGCGGTAATCGTCGGCGTAGCCAACACCCCTTTCAGCAAGGATTCAGGCGTGTCGGAACTATCGCTGGCCTGCCAGGCGGTAAAGGCCGCCATCGATGACGCGGGCCTCAAGCCCAGCGATATCGACGGTATGGCGACCTTCACCATGGACACCAATGACGAGATCGAGGTTGCGCGCGCCGTCGGCTGCGGCGAGCTCACGTTCTGGGGCCGCTCACACTACGGTGGCGGCGCCGCCACCGGCAGTCTGCACCAGGCCGTGATGGCGGTCTCCACCGGGATGGCGGAATGCGTCGCGGTATTTCGCGCCTTGAACGGCCGCTCCGGGCACCGTTTCTCCGCGGGCGTATCCGGTCAGATCACTACCGCCGATGCCATCCACTGGGGCTGGTACATGCCCTATGGCCTGCTCACGCCCGCGAGTTGGGTGGCCATGTTTACCCAGCGCTGGATGCACCTCACCGGCGTGACCAAAGACGCGCTTTTCGAAGTGGCTCACAGCACCCGCGAGTACGCGATCAACAATCCCAACTCATTTTTCTACGAGCGCCCGTTTGATCGCGCGGAGTACGACGCGGCACGCATGATCGCCGATCCGTTGCAGCTGTTCGACTGTTGTCAGGAGAGCGACGGCGCATCCTGCGTGATCGTCACCACGCCGGAACGTGCGCGCGACCTGAAGCAGCCCGGCGTGGCCGTGCGCGGCGTGGCCCAGGCCTCGGCACCCGATCAGGAACAGATGACCTCGTTCTATCGCAAGGAGTTTGCCGCGATTCCTGAAATGGAAACCGCCGCGAAGAACACCTACGCGATGAGCGGGCTCACGCCGGATGATATCGACGCCGCGGTTATCTACGACGCGTTCTCACCCATCGTGCTGTGGCAGCTCGAAGCCTGGAACTTCTGCGGCTTTGGCGAATCCGGCGATTTCGTACTCGACGGCGCGCTGCGCCCGAACGGTCGACTGCCCACCAATACACATGGCGGCCAGCTCAGTGAAGCTTACATTCACGGCGTAAACGGCATCGTTGAGGCGGCGCGGCTGGTGCGCGGACAATCCATCAATCAACCGGCCAAGCCGGTGAATCATGCGCTGGTTACTTCGGGCGTGGGTATTCCCACCGGTGGCGCGATTCTGGGCAAGCTGGATTAGCCCGCGGCGCAGGCAATCCCGAAAACCGGCTGGCGTTCATTCTCCCTGAGGAAAACCGACGCTGCTTACGTCCGCCAGGAAAAACGGGAAATATTCCGGCGTGCCAAACTGGTTGCCCGCCTCCACGTGGGTGGGTAAGCGGAAGCCGGCGAATTCCCGCAAGGCTGACAGGTAGCCGCCGAAGGGTTGCAGCCGGTATCTCTTATCCGGGTTGGCGTTGCTCCAGCGCGCAAAACAGACGTGGATCGGCTGACCATCCGGCGCCACCGTGACATCCACAGACTGGCCAAGCCCCTGGTGCGTGACAGTAACGCGGGCACAGTTTGCATCCACCGCTTCCCAGCGAACACCCGGCCCCGGCAACACCGTGGCCGGCACCCAGAACACCGCTTCAGCCACGTAGCGGCCGAAGGCCGAACGCCGGTGGTCCGCGTTAGCGCCCAGGCGCGCCACGGGCAGCACGCCCAGCAACCAGAATCTTGTCCACTGATCGCTATCTGAACCGGAAAGATGCATCAACCCCCGTTTCGCAGCCATCTTCCAGACAAACCCTGCGGGCATAGCCAGCGTCTGGACCGCCCGCATATTGAAATATCGGGGCTCGGCTTTTGTGCCCATGCCGAACTGTCCCAGCATCTCGATGGTGGCCACGGTATACAGTGGTGCGCCCGGTGCAATCGTGTAGAGAAAAAAGCGCCGGGCGGGCTCCGGCAGACCAGCGAGCATGGCGGGATCAAAACGGGCCGGATTTTTCGGTTGCGTCGCAACGAGACGCCGCATGGCTGCATGATCAGCATGGTGATCGCGCCAGCGCCAGAGCGACAGCGCCAGCCAGTACAAGCGCAAAAAGCAGGTTGGTTATCCACATACGCGGCGCCCTGAATCATCCACTGCGGCAATGGCATTGCCAACTCTACCCGGCCTGCGGGAGCACGCCTGAAGCCAGGGCATCGCCAATAAACACTGGCGCCTGCGAGCATTCATGCCGCTGCCCCCGCCGCGGTTCAGGTTCCGGCAAACCCTGGATAATTTACCAGTAGCCCGCAGAAACCTACATATAGATGATGATCAATTCGTAGATCAGCACCGGGCGCTCATCCTGCCCGACCACGTGGATGTGTTGCTCCAGCACCATCTTGGTACCCTTGGGGGTGGCGCTGACCTCCTTCACGCGCGAGCGCATATGCACCTCGCTGCCGACCGGCACGGGCCCGGTAAAGCGCAGCTTGTCGGAACCGTAATTGAGTATGTTGTTGTAGCCGGTGATTTCATAGGTCGGTGTGCCGCCCATCTTCGGCATCAGCACCAACGTGAGAAAGCCGTGCGCGATGGTTGTGCCGAAGGGGCTGTCGGTTTTCGCCTTTTCGGGGTCGGTGTGAATCCAGTAATCATCCCCGGTCAGCTCCGCAAACTGGTTGACCAGCGCCTGCGTCACCTGTACCGGTTCGCTGAAAGGCCCGAAGGTATCGGATACCAGCTCCTGCATGCCATCGACATCGTTGAATGGATACTGCTTCATGTGCGGAATTCCCCGGCTGCGCCTGTACGGTTAGCCTTCCATGGTACACGCCCGGGCGGCGCAACCAAGCGTTCACTGGCTCAATCAGCTAAACCAGATTCCACTTAGCCACCTGGCTCAGGTGTATGCCCGTGGCCAAAAACGGCACAATACGCCACCCGAAACGAGCGTTGATGTCATTGCGCAACGCGTCGCGCCGTATACACTGTGGCGCAATACTTCACCGGGGCGGTCGCACCGCGCGCAGCCCTGCAATCGAGGAACTACCATGCGAGAAGCCGTTATTGTTGAAGCAGTCCGCACGCCCATTGCCCGCGGCAAAGTCGGCGTGGGTGATCTGCACGATTTTCACGCCACGCAACTGCTGGCACTGTCCTACCAGGAACTGATCAAGCGCTCGGGGCTGGACTGGGGCGATATCGATTATCTGGCAGCCGGCTGCGTCACGCAGGCGGGTGAGCAGGCCGGCAATATTGCTCGCAATGCCTGGCTGACCCTCGGCAAGGATTGGCATGCCGGCGGCACCACCCTCGACAACCAGTGTGGCTCCGCGCAAACCGCCAACCACATGATCTCGGCGCTGATTGGCGCCGGCTCCATCAACATCGGCATCGCCGCCGGGGTTGAATCCATGAGCCGCGTTGGCCTCGGCGCAAACGTGATCAATGGCCCGGGCTACTTCGTACCGCAGGACTGGCCCTGGGATTCCACACCGGATCAGTTCTCCAGCGCGCAACGCATCGCCGACAATCGCGGCATCACCCGCGAGATGGCCGACGAACTCGCCTTCCGTTCACAGGCACGCGCCAAGCAGGCGTGGGAAGAGGGTCGCTTCGACCGCGAGGTGTTCACCGTGCACGCTCCCATTCTCGGGGAAGACGGCAAACCGACCGGCGAGACTCGCACGGTCAACCGCGACCAGGGCCTGCGCGATACCACCATGGAAGGCCTTGCCGGTCTGAACCCGGTGATGGAGGGTACGATTCACACGCCGGGCAATTCCTCGCAGATTTCCGACGGCTCCGCCGCCGTACTGTGGATGAGCGCAGAGGAAGCCAAAGCCCGTGGTCTCAAACCGCGCGCGCGTATCATCGCCGACTGCGTGGTGGGCACTGATCCGTACTACCTGCTGGATGGCCCGGTGGATGCCACCGCAGCCCTGTTCAAGAAAACCGGCATGACCATGGCGGATATCGACCTGGTCGAGATCAACGAAGCCTTTGCGTCCGTGGTGTTGTCCTGGGCCAAGGTGCACAACGCCGACATGGACAAGGTCAATGTGAACGGCGGCGCGATCGCCCTCGGTCACCCTGTGGGCTCCACCGGCGCACGGCTGATCACCACCGCCCTGCACGAACTGGAACGTGCCGACAAGACCACCGCGCTGATCACCATGTGCTGCGGTTCCTCCGTTGGCACCGGCACCATCATCGAGCGCATCTGATTAATCCGGCCCGTTCTCGCGGGCCGGCATCGCGCGAGCCAAAATCCGAAACACGTTAACAGGAGAACGCTACATGGGAGACCTGACAGGCAAGGTTGCCGTCATTACCGGCGCAGGCCGCGGGCTTGGCCGTGAAGAGGCCATACAACTCGCCCGCCAGGGCGCGCGCGTCGTTATCAATGACATCAACCGGCCCGACGCGGAAGAAGCAGCGCATGCCACCGCGGAGGAGATTCGCTCCTTCGGCGGCGAAGCGCTCGCGGTTTTGGGTGACTGCGCCGACACCGGGGACGCAGACACGCTGATGAAAGCGACACTGGACGCCTTCGGTGATCTGAACATCATGATCAACAACGCCGGTTTCTGTCGCGACAAGACCATCTTCGGCATGTCCGACGAGGAGTTTGACTCTGTCGTGCGTGTGCATTTGCGCGGCCATTTCGTCAACATGCGCAACGCCACCGCCTACTGGCGCGACAAGGCCAAGGCCGGCGAAAGCGTTTACGGCCGCCTGATCAGCACCTCCTCGGAAGCCGCCATCTACGGTTCCGCGGGGCAACCCAACTACGCCTCTGCCAAGGCCGGCATTATCGCCATGACCATGGGTGCCGCGCAGTTGCTGGACAAGTACGGCATCACCGCGAACGTAATCATGCCGCGCGCTTTGACCGACATGACCGCCTCGGGGCAGACCGCGGAAATGTTCCAGCCGCCGGCCGATGGCGGCTTCCACACCTTTGATCCGGCGAACGTTGCACCGCTGGCGGGCTATTTGGCATCGCCGGAAGCCGGGCGTATTTCCGGCGAGGTGATGGTGGTGTGGGGCAACGAGGTCTCCATCCTGAAGCGCCCTTCCCTCGGCGACGCGATCGTCAATCCGAAAGGGGCGCAGAAGTGGGACGTGGCAGACCTGCACAGCGCGCTGGCGGCGCACTACGACGAGAACTATGTACCGGTGTGGGGCGGCTACTCCGTACCGCCGGTATAGGCTGTATTGCGTACTGGAAAGGCGGCCCTTTGGCCGCCTTTTTTGTGCAATCTGAGGGCTATGATGTGCGGGAATCGGTGCGGTGGAGGCCCCACTGACCCGTAAACCCCCGCTGCGCTCGGAAGGCTAAGATACTCGCTTATCGGGGGTTTACGGGTCAGTGGGGCGATCGCTCTCTACTCACAAGACGGCGGTTTCCGCACAAAGCAATCAGGTTGGGCAGCGAGCGGGCCGGGCGCGAACTGCCTGTCCAGGCGAGTATCTCAGCCTTCCGAGCCGGGACAGGCGGTTCGCGCCCGGCCCTCCTGCTAACTGTCACCGTCACAAACACTGCGCTTGCAATAGCAGCGTCCTCGACCGGAATGAGCGTTTATGGCAACGCCTGCGAACGTCACTGCGCTGGTGCAACTGCATCGCCTGCCCTATCGTTATCACACACAGCCCCGACCACAGCGGCGAGAACCATGATCGATAAAACAGCGAAGACGCTCGATACAAAAACACTTACCGGCCAGCGCAATGGCCCGTATTTGAGCTTCAACCCGGTCTCGCGCACACAAATCTGGCAGTGGTGTGCCGCCATGGGCGACAACAACCCGCTGTATCGCGACGAGGCCTACCGCCAGAGCGTGGGCCTTGCGCGCGCGGTCGCGCCGCCGGCGATGATGCAGATGTGGACGATGCGTGATGTGAACATGGCGTTTGCGCCGGGCTCCAGCAATGCGCCACCTTACGCCGTCTTCGATGTACTGGGCGCACAGGGCTACGCTGCAAACGTGGCGATCAGCTACGACATTCAGTTCCACCGCTTACTGGAAGAGGGAGACAGCGCACACCACTACACCACCATCCATTCCATCAGCCCGCTGAAACAAACCGCGCTTGGCGACGGCTACTTCGTGGTGGAGCACGCCGAGTACCTGGATCAACAAAACAGGCTGTTTGCCGAAGCCTATATCACCTACCTGCAGTACCGGCCCGCGAGCCGGTCATCTGACAGTTCCGCGACACAATCTCCGGAGGCTGCAACAGCCAGCGTGGCAGCCAATGCAGGCGAGCCTCTGCCAGAGCCTGAATTCACGGATCTTCACCACGCCGAGATCAGCGTAGGGCAGGCACTCCCCGAACTGGTGATTCCCATCACCCATAAACTGATCGTGAGCGGCGCCATCGCCACGCAGGATTTCATCGACGTACACCACAATGCGCCCGCCGCCATCGCCGCCGGCATGCCCGACATTTTCATGAATATCCTGACCACCTGCGGCCTCACGGCGCGCTACCTGTCAGACTGGGCCGGCCCGGGCAGCAGGCTGCGCCGGCTCGCCTTCAGCCTGCAGGCGCCCAATACCCCGGGTGACACCCTGCGCCTGAACGGGCGCGTAAGTGCGGTGGAGACATCCGAACACGACCCCCAGGCAGAGGTGCACTTCGAGGGAACCAACAGCCGCGGCGTACATGTGTCAGGCAGCGCAACACTCGCCCTGGCGGGGTAGCATAGACCCGGGTTAAGCGATAAACGCGGTCTGTGCGGCGGTATGCGCATGACGCGAGTATCTCAGCAGTTCGAGCTGGCATGTGCATACCGCCGCACAGACCGCCCCCGGGTAATCCGCCTACTGAACTGTGTTAACAAGCCTCAGCCACAAATCGCGCCCGGGTGCGGCGGTATGGCATCGGCCTCACACCTTGCGGTTATCCAGATTGGTAAGATTGAATTCCGGCACGTAGAGCTGCGGGGTCTTGCCGCCATCCACCGGCAACACCACGCCGGTAATAAATGACGCGGCGTCCGACGCCAGAAAGCAGATCGCCTCGGCGAGCTCCTCCGGTTGCGCGTGCCGCTGCATTGGAATCGCCTGCGCGATCACGTCCTGCACCGCCGCATTTTTCTGCGTGGCGGCATGCATGCCCGGCGTATGCACCGAACCCGCGGCCACCACATTCAGACGCACATTGTGCGGAGCCGCCTCCATGGCCGCGCACTGGGTGAACTGGTTGACTGCGGCCTTTGCCGCGGAATAGGCGCCTGCGGCCGTGCCGGCGCGCAGGCTGCTCACCGATGATACGTTGACGATTGCGCCGCTGCGCTGCGGGATCATCACGCGCATCGCTTCCCGACAGCCGACGAAAACGCTTTCGACGGACACCCCGAAGTTGGCGCGCCAGGTGTCGAGGTCCTGATCCAGTACCGTACCGCCGATCACCGTGGCCGCATTGTTCACCAGTACATCCAGGCGGCCGTGGCGTGCGTGGGTCGACTCAATCAGGTGGCCAAAGGCTTCCTGGTCCGCCAGATCAAGTTCCACCGCAGTCATTTCGCCGCCCAGCTCATGCACTTCGGCGACAAGTTCATCCAGGCGCGGCTTGCGGCGCGCGCAAGCCACCACGTGGGCGCCTTCAGCAGCCAGTTGCAACGCGGTGGCCCGCCCTATGCCCATGCTGCCACCGGTTACGATGGCGACCCTGCCTTCAAATCGTCGTGCCATGCTCTGTCACTCCAGATGAAACCCTAAAAAAACTGCAACGCAGCCCTTGATGGTAGAGGCTGGAGCCACTTTTTGACAGGCACATCCGTGCACAGGGGTTGGCAAAATCCTCCGGCCTGCAAAAAATATCAGCCCGGGCGGGCCGCTAGAATTCCAGCACGTTGGAGCGCACCAGTACGCCGCCGTCTACCACCAGGTCGTGGCCGGTGATGAACGAGGCGCGCTGCGAACACAGGTACACCACCGCATCCGCAATCTCTTCGGGCTCCGCCAGCCTGCCCATGGCGTGCGCGTTGAGGGTTTTCTCGCGCAGCTCCTGCGGCATCTTCTGCATATAGAAGGCCATACCGCCGGAGTTGATCCCTCCCGGACACACCGTATTGATGCGCACACCGCGCCGCGCGTACTCCACCGCGGCGGCTTTGCTCAGGGTGATCACGCCGCCCTTGGCAGCGGCGTAGGCCGACTGAAACGCCTCTCCGCGCAGGCCCGACACCGATGCCACGTTCACGATCGCACCGCCACCGGAGGCCTCTATCAACGGCAGCTGGTACTTCATGCACAGCCATACACCGCGCAGCGTCACGCCCATGCAGCGGTCGAATTCCTTTTCCGAGACTTCGGTGATGGGCTTGTTCGGCACACCCAGCGCGGCGTTGTTTGAGACCAGATGCAGGCCGCCAAAGATATCGCGGGTGCGCGCCACGCTGCGCTCGACATCCTCGCTGAGCGCCATATTCGCCTCTACATGCGCTGCCTTGCCGCCCGCCTCAAGAATCAGTTCGCAGGTGACAGCGGCACCCTCGGCATTGATATCCGCCACCATCACGCTGGCGCCTTCCCGGGCAAAGGCCAGGGCGGTGGCGCGGCCCGTGCCGGCACCGCCACCCATCACAAGCGCTACCTGGTGCTGCATTTCCTGCATCAGCATGCGCCTAGAACATCCGGTAGCGTTTCTGCACGTGCCGCTGGCGCACGGCTATCTGCTCCCTGCGCTCGTCTGGCTTGACAGTCGGCGTGTCGGCGGGCAGGTGCTGGCGAATCTCATCAAAGGCAACCTTGCGTGTGCTCAAGCCCGGCCAGAGATCCTCCGCGGGTTTCTCGCTGTAGGCCCAGCGGGCCGTCATGAACCCCTCCGGGTGGCCCGTGGTATCGACCCAGTTGGGCACGCCGGGGTCGCGATGCGCAATGACGATGCGGCGGACACCGTCGGCGTCCACCTGCATCTGCTGGCCGTTCAGGCTGCCGATCTGGTTGGCGTATTCAATCGATTCCCCCCACAGGTTGCCGATCTGGAAACCGATGTACTGCGGTGGCGTCTGCACACGGTTTTCAATAATCAGGGCCTCGTCAGGGCCGAGTTCGTACACACCGCCGGCGTAGAGATTGGTGCTCTGCCCGCCCCCTGTCGCAACCGAGGCCGCGTTGATTTTATTGAACGCATTGCGCGGGAAAGCCACACCCGGAATACTGCCCTCGCGCTCGCCATAGGTACCCATGAGAATTGTCCAGAAGGCGTTCCAGAAGTGCATCTGGTTGCGCACGATCTCGCCACACTGCCGCAGTTCGCTCACCGCGGTGTCAACGTTGTAGGCGGGGGCATGCGTACCCTCGGCCCCCAGCTGCACGATCTCCAGATGCACCGCCTCTTCGCAGGCCCAGTCGCCGAACAGTTGCCGCCCGCTGAGATAGTTGGCATAGCGTGTTTCGCCCGCGCCCTCGGCGGATTTCATCTGCCGCGAGGTGCAGATAAAATTGCCGCTGTAACCGGCCGGCTTCTCCGGTGCCAGCAGTATTTCGAAACGCCCGTCATCCGCCACGACCAGGGAACTGGAATCGAGACGCCCCGTCTGTGCCTTCACGCCGGGCTTCAGTTCCATCAACGAGCCGGTGTCTCCCGGCAACGCGCCGGAGGTCGCCTCGAAAATCATGTAGTGCGGCGCTTTCGGCCCCTCGGTGACCGGCTCCTCGCCGCGCCAGTGACGGGTGTCGCCACACACACCGCTCACCCGGTAGGACTGGGCACCGTCGATGGGCGCGTAAAAATAAATCGCATCCGCATTGTCGATCGTGCTGCGCGTGATCACCGAGAGCGCGTTGCGAAACTGCGGGCGCTCTGTATCACTGTGAAACGCGCGCTCCACCGCCGCGTGCACATAGCCCATCAGGTAGCGATAGCCTTCGGCGAGGTTGCGGTCACTGGGCGGCGGGGGCATCAGCTCGGGGGAATCGATCGCGTCGCGCGCGGACTCCAGCGCCTGAATCATGTCGTCCCAGGCCTCGCGCAACGCCTGTTGATGTTCACTGGCGGGTTTGCTCATGCTCTACTCCTGCTCCTGTTTGCGGCCGGGGTCGGCCTAGGCGGTTGCCTCGGGATCGGCGGCGATAAAAGCATCGCCCAGCAATTCCCTGCCATCGAGGCTGTACACGCCCCGCGCTGTGGCGTGCAGAATCTGCCTGCTCAGGGTTATCTGTCCCACGTGCCGGCCGCTGCACAGCGCCAACGCCGCCTCGACCATGCTCTCCACGGGTTCCACCATATCCGGATTGCGCCTTGCAATGTCGCGCACGTAGTCCGCGCCGGCCGTCATGACAATGCTCGTGGGCGCCAGTGTATTGATGAACACGCCATCCGCCGCCACCTCGTGGGCCAGGCCCTCGGTATAGCGATCCAGCGCCGCCTTGCTCGCACCGTAGGCAGTGATGATATGCGCCGCCATCCGGGAATCGCGATACGGCACCTCCGGCTGGTGCGACGTGGAACTGCTGATGTTGAGTATCCAGCCGCAGCCCCGCGCGCGCATCGCCGGCAGCGCCTGTTGCGCGAGATCAATCGGCGCATTCACGTTAACATCGAACATGCGGTTGCGTTCTTCCAGCGAGCTCTCACTCGGCAGCCGCATACGCGAAAGCGCCGCATTGTTGACGATAATGTCCAGCGCGCCGAAGTGTTGCTCCGCCCGTTCGATCAGGTCGGCGCGTGCGGCCGCGTCACTGAGGTCACAGGGCTCCGCCGCCGCTTGGCCTCCCGCGTTCAGAATGCGCTCTACGCTGTCTTCCAGCGAACCCTCAAGCGCGCCATGCTTGCCCAACCGCGATGCGCTGAGCACCACCGCCGCGCCCTCCGCCGCGAAGCGCGCGGCAATCGCCCTGCCTATGCCGCGACTGGCACCTGTCACCAGCGCCACCCTGCCCTCGAGTTGTCCCATGCAGCAATCTCCTGTGTGTGCCACGCGCTACGGCGCCACTGCGTCGCCTGACTGTGAGTTTTCGGGTTTAGCGCCGCCTTCGCGGGGCCAGCCGTACAGCTCGTAAAATGTCGCGAGTTCGGTCTCGACTCGTTCGCGCGACAGGGAATAATCATCGATACTGTATTCGAAGTGCGTCTTGTGCGCCTTCTCGCGTTCTTCCTGCGCCTGCAGCCAGGCGTCGTAGCCGTCGCTGTAGCGCAGTCCCAAAGCGTCGTAGAGCTTGCGCACCGTGGCCCGCGGCTGGGTGGTGAGTTCACGGTAATCCACTACCACCGAAGGCGTTTGTGGATTGCGCGCGAGCACCTCGCGCGGGTGGGTGAAACTCTCGAAGGAGATGTCGGTGAGCACCTCGAGCGAGTGTTCATAGCTGGCCCGCTTCCAGCCGCGCCCCCGCCAGTTGAGCTCCACCAGCTTCAACACACTCGGTATGCAGCTCGCCGGATCGCGCATCATCACCACGATGCGCGCATCGGGAAAGGTATCTATCAGCGATTGCACCCAGCCGCTGAACAACGGGTTCTTGCTCAGGTGAATGCGCTCGCCGCCGTTCAGTACCAGCTGGCGCTTGACGCATTCCCGGTAATGATGCAACCAGCGGCGGCGCTTGCGCGCGGGCATCTCATCCACGTGAAAAATATCGATGATGTCCATCATGGGTATGTCCAGCGACCACTGCTGGGTAACAAACGCGCCGCGCATCACGAACTGGTCTTCCTCGGAATTCCACAGGCTCATGTCATGCATGTGCCGCCCCGGTCCGAAGGTTTTGTCATCCCAGGCAATGAGCCGGCGCTTGCAGGCGTGGCCCAACAGTTTCTCGTCGACGATTCCGAGCCCGCGAATAACTTTCTTTTGCAGCAGCGAGGGGAAAAACATTTCCCAGTAAAGAAAATAGCTGAAGGTGTCGCCATCGGCGGCCAGCAGCCTGTGCGCGAGAGTGGTACCGGAACGCGCGTGGCCGAGGATGAATACCGGGCGCTTCACCTGCGTATACCAGAGCGCGGGAAACAGCAGGTAATCGAGCAGGAAGCAGACGGCGTTGAACAGGTAACCCAGCGGCACCCAGAGCAGCAGGCGCAGCAGCGTCTTGCGACGGCCGGGCCAGGCTTTCAGGGACCAGACATGGCGCAGTACCCGCCAATAGTATTGCAGATCGAAATACATACAGCGCTATACCGCCGGCGTGAGCGCCACGGGCATATCCTTGAAGCCGTGGATGCTGTTGGAACGGATGTATACCGGCTCGCCGCTCGCCTGAATGTCACTGAAGTGGTTGAAAAACTCCTCGAAGAACACGCGCGCCTCGAGGCGCGCCAGATTGGCCCCGAGACACAGGTGAATGCCGTGCCCGAAAGCGAGATGCGGGTTGGGATCGCGGTGGATATCGAAATTCAACGGATTCTCGAACACGCTTTCATCGAAGTTGGCCGAGCTGTAGAGCATCACGACGCGCTCCCCTTCACGCACGCGCTGGCCGCCAATCTCGGTATCGGCCACGGCCGTGCGCCGGAAGTAATGCAGCGGACAGGTCCAGCGCAGCATTTCCTCAATGGCCGTGCCCAGCGCCTGCGGGTTGGCCCGCAGCCATGCCAACAGCTCGGGCTGGCGCAGCAATTCGTGCATCCCGCTGGAAATCAGTCCGCGCGTGGTTTCGTTGCCGGCCACGGTGAGTTGCACAAACAGCGATGCGAATTCCATTTCCGTCAGCTGGTGTCCGTCCACTTCCTGGTTGATCAGTAGCGAGATGAGATCGTCGCCGCCGGCGTCCTTGCGTTCACTCGCAAGCTGAAAACCGTAGGTGCCCATCTCCACGCTGGCCTGGTTCACCTCCTGGGCGGTGCCGCCGAGGTCCGGGTCACTGGCGGAGGTTTGCAGATCAGACCACTTTCGGATCTGGCCCCATTGATCGCGGGGGATTTCAAGCATGGAACAGATCACCGCGGTCGGCAGGTCGCCGGCGAGGCTCTCCACGAAGTTCACCTCGGTCGGCGTGCTGATCTGCGCCATGCAATCGCGCGCGATCTGCCGCACTTTTGGCTCCAGCTCCGCCAGCATGCGCGACGTGAAGCGCGTGATTACCACGCGCCGCAACGGGCCGTGCCGGGGCGGGTCCATGCCCAGCAACTGGTTGCGCGCCATGTCGAGAATATCGTCGGGAAGATCGTCCACCATGACAAAGCCGCGTTCGGCCGAGAAGGTTTTGAAATCCCGCGACACCTGCAGCACATCCGCATGCCGGCTGAGCACCCAGTAGCCGTAGCCGGCGGGGTGTTCCTGCCAGTGCACCGGGTCGTTCTCACGCAGCCAGGCGAACTGCGCGTGCGGAATACCGTTTGTATAGTTGTCGGGATTGTAGACGTCGATGTGCACGGTTACTCCACGATTACCGGGGGGTTGGGAACACCCATCTCGGCGCAAAGGGCGAGATAGAACTCCAGCGTCATCGCGCCATCCACCACCGAGGTGATATTGCCCCCGGCATCGAGATTGATATTCGCGCCGTACATGTGAAACCACACCTGCGTGTCGTCTTCAATGCACTGTAGTGTATGTACCGATCCCGCCGGTTCGTACAGGAACGAGCCGGCGCGATTCACGTAGTCGTATTCCTTGTACTTCCAGGCGCCCGATCGCGTGTAGCCGAATACCGGGCCGGTATGCCGGTGCGTCTCCACCTCGTAGCCCGCTTTGAAAATATTCTCGACTATCCACAAGCCCTCTTGCGGCCGCACCTGCAGCACCTTGAGCAGGCTGCCGTCGCCAATATCCACGAATGGCAGGTCGTCGCTGCCGATATGTACTGCTTCAATTCCCGACATGTCTTGTCTCCCCGTTATGATTTGTGCGTTTTTCCCGGCCTGGGCGGCCCCACCTACACGGCCCGACCTGGGCGGCCCCACCTACGCGGCCCGACCTAGGCGGCCCCTCCCGATTGTAGCTGGCGCACAACGTCTGCCACCAGCGCATCGTCTGCCGGATCCTCCGGCATCGGAAAGGTGATGCGTCGCGTGAGGTCACCGTAGCGCTGCATATAGACGTCTGCGATTTCATCGTAAGTGCCGCGCGGCACAAAGCGCTCCAGCATTTCATCGGTGACAATTGCGCGCATCCGCTCCCAGTCGCCGGCGCGCGTCATGTCGAGCAACTGCTGGCCCTTGTCCTGCCAGCCGAACAATTCAAGGCTCGGCCAGTACGCCGGCGTGGAGTAAAGAAAACCGAGCATGCTGCGCTGCTTCTCCCAGTTCGCGTCGACTTCCTGCGCGTTCTTGCCGGTGGCGCACAGCGGGCCCAGCACCAGCTTGAAGCTCGCCGGGTCGCGGCCCGCCTGATCGAAGCCGGCCTGCAGTCGCGGCAGGCAAACCTGGCGAATATATTCCGGCGGTGTATTGGTTGGGTGCGTGATCATGCCATCGGCAATCCGGGCCACCATGCGGGTCATGGCGGGGCCGACGGCGCCACAGAGAACGGGAATGTCCGGATGTTCGATCGGGCCCGGATTAAAAAAGGGCTGCAGCTTGGTCAGGGCGTAATGCTCGCCTTCGAAGTTCAGCCGCTCGCCGGTTTGAAAGGCATGGAACACTGCTTTCATCGCCTGCACATACTCGCGCAGTTGTGGTACGGGTGAATCCCAGCGCGCACTGTAGCGTTTCTCGATGTTGGCTTTGATCTGCGTGCCCAGGCCCACTTCAAAGCGCCCGCCGGACATTTTCTGGAGATCCCACGCGGCAATCGCGGTGATCATCGGGCTGCGCGGAAATGCCACCAGTACAGCGGTACCCACGATCAGGCGCTGCGTGGCATTCAGCGCCATCGCCGCCAGCAGCAGGCCATCGTGGATGGCATCGGGCACTTGCAAACCGGTAAAGCCCATCGCTTCCGCGCGGGCGGCATGCGCACCGATAGCACCCGGGCCCATGTCTTCCGGCGTGGCAGCGAACACTTCAAACACGGCTTGACCCCCAGATATAGTAAGCTAAACTGATGATAAGACTAGCTGATAATAGAAAAATTGCAATGCCAGGCAGCCAACAAATCATGCGCTCGGAGATCGGCCAGACCCTGATGCTGCTGACGCGCGATTTTCAGCGCCGCCTGGATGCCGACCTGAAGGCCCGCGGCGTGCAGGGCATTGGCGCGCGACACCGGGCGGTGTTCCTGTTTCTCGGACGCAACGGCGCCAGCCGTGCGGTGGAACTCGCCCAGTCCGCGGGCATTCGACCCCAATCCATGATGAGAATCGTGCACGAACTGGAGGCCATGGGCATGGTGGAGCGACGCGCGGACCCGGCCGATTCGCGCGCCAAGCTGATCGATTTCACGCGCCAGGGACGCCAGTTCATCAAGGAGCTGTCGCGCTCCACCGAGACGGTATGGAAGCAGTACGCGGCGGCGCTCGGCGAGGACGAAACCTTGCGAACCTTCAACAATCTCAACCAGCTGCTGGCCAGGGGAGGCACAGGCAATGACTGAGCACACCAGAACGGACAAGGTCGCCTTCATCACGGGCGCAAGCCGCGGCATTGGCGCGGAATCCGCCGTGGCGCTGGCCCGTGCCGGTTATCGCGTGGCGATTACCGCGCGCACACTGGCCGACGGCGAGGCACATGACCATGTCGGCAAAACCTCGGCCCTGCCGGGCAGCCTGGAGGCCACTGCCGCCGCAGTGGAGCGCGCCGGGGGCGAAGCGCTGTGCCTGCGCGGCGACATTCTCGAACCGGAATCGCTGGTGGCCGCGGCGCAACAGGCACTCGCGCATTTCGGCCGCGTCGACCTGCTGTTCAACAACGCCGTTTACCAGGGCGCAGGCAACATCGAGCGCGTACTGGAAGTGACCGATGAGCAGCTCTGGGCCATCTATCGCGCCAACGTGTTTACGCCCCTGGCGCTGGTGCGCACACTACTGCCGGGCATGCTGGAGCGCGGCGGCGGCACCATCCTCAACATGGTGTCGCACACGGCGTTCCACAATCCGCCTGCGCCCGGCGACTCGGGTGGCTGGGGTTTCGCCTATCCGTCGTCCAAAGCGGCGCTGGCGCGCATGGCAGGCTCCCTGCGCGTGGAGCACGCCGATGCCGGGCTGCGCGTGTACAATCTGGAGCCCGGCACGGTCATGACCGAGGTGATGCGCATGGCGGGCATCGACGAAACCGTGCTGGCACGCTTCAAACCCTGCACGCCGGCCGCCATTGCCGCCGTCGTCGCATGGCTGGCCATTAACGAGCCGCTGGCCGAATGGCAACCCGAAGAATTGCTGCGCGCACCCGCCATAGCCCGGGCGCTGGATTTGCTGCAATCACCGTCACTGCTGGAGAGCTGAAGCATGAGCACCGTTCTGCTGGAAAAACATCCCGAGGGTTTTGCAATTCTAACGCTCAACAGGCCCGACGCGATGAACGCGCTCTCGCGTGAGCTGCGCAGGGATTTCGTCGAGGCCTTCAAGGACTGCGGGCAGGACCCGGCGGTGCGGGTGATCATTCTCACCGGCCAGGGCAAGGCGTTCTGCGCAGGCTTCGATCTCAAGGAACTGGGTTCCAACGAAACCGAGAATACCGCGGAGGAAGTTGGCAATGTCGTGGCAGAGGCCATGGCGGCCTTCGACGGTCCGATCATCGGCGCGATCAACGGCCACTGCATCACCGGGGGATTTGAAATGGCGCTCGCCTGTGATGTGCTGATAGCCTCCGAGAATGCACGCTTTGCCGATACCCATGCGCGGGTTGGCATGCTGCCCGGCTGGGGCCTGAGCCAGAGGCTGCCCCGCCTTATCGGCCTGTCGCGTGCGCGCGAGATCGCCTTCACCGGCGCGCCTGTTTTCGCGCAGCAGGCCTACGAATGGGGCCTGGTGAACCATGTGCTCAGCGCGGAGGAACTGTTGCCAAAGGCAATGGAAATCGCGCGCAATATGTGCGCCTGTGTGCCGGCGGTGCTCGCGGGCTACCAGGCGCTGATTGAGGAAGGCTATTCGATGCCGCTGGACGAGGCCCTTGCGTGGGAAGCGGAGCGCGCCATTGCGTGGGCCCAACAGGCCACCGGCGAGATGATTGAGCAACGCAGACAGGACGTGCTGGCCAAGGGGCGCAGCGAGAAGCAATAACAACGACCGACAGGATGCTCGGGCTGACAGAGACACCCGCCCGCTTCCAAGTGGGCGACCAGGTGGGCTACGGCATGCTGGAGTTCGGCTTCTGGAGCCAGTTCGATAAATACATGCGATAAACGACAAATACGCAACGGAGAGAGCACATGCAAAGACTGAGCGGCAAGGTGGCGATCGTGACGGGCGGAGCACGGGGCATGGGAGAGGCCACCGTGCGCCTCATGGTCAGCGAAGGGGCCAGGGTATTAATTGGCGACCTGCTGGATGAACCCGGCGAGGCGCTCGCCTCCGAGCTGGGCGAGGCCGCAAGCTTCCTGCACATGGATGTGACGCAGAAGCAGGACTGGCAAACTGCCGTGACGGCCGCACAGGCGCTGGGGCCGCTGCAGGTACTGGTGAACAATGCCGCCATCGTGATGCAGAAAACCATCATGGAAACCAGCGAAGAGGATTTCATGAACATCGTGCGCATCAACCAGTTGAGCGTCTTTCTCGGCATGCAGTCGGTGTTTGAGACCCTGCGTGACAACGGCGGCGGCTCGATTATCAACGTGTCATCTATCGACGGCATGCAATCGAAGAACTCACTCTGCGCCTATTCGGCCACCAAATGGGCAGTGCGCGGCATGACCAAATCCGCCGCACTGGAGATGGGCAAGTACAACATTCGCGTGAACAGCGTGCACCCGGGCGGCATCTACACGGCGATGCACGGCTCGCAGTTCATGAGCCAGCAGGATGCCGACGGCTTCTACCAGCAGCACGCGCTACCGCGGGTTGGCCTGCCCCACGAAGTGGCCGCGGTCACCGCTTTTCTCGCCTCGGACGAGGCCAGCTACAGCACCGGATCGGAATTCATGGCGGACGGCGGCTGGCACGCGGGCATGGTCGAAAGCTCACTGCCGCAACTGTAACGCGGGCGCAGAGATTCCCGCAGAGACACTTCAGGAGAATAGGCGATGTTTACCGGCGTCAGTTACGACTACCGCAATGCCCGTGTTCTGGTTACGGGTGGCACCAGTGGCATAGGCCTGGCCTGCGCAAAAGCCTACCGCGAGGCCGGCGCACAGGTAAGCATCACCGGGCGCAAGGCAGCCGCAAAGGACTACGACGAAGACCTCGAGGGTTTCACCTACCGGCAACTGGACGTGGCCGAGCGCGCTGCCCTGTATGCTTTGGGCGCTGAACTCGACGCGCTCGACATACTGGTTGCCAATGCCGGGGGTGCGCAGGCCGATGAATGGGGCGCAGACGGATTCGATGCCTCTCTTGCCATCAATCTCGCCAGCGTGTTCCACCTCGCCTCAGCCTGCAAACCCCTGCTGGAAAAAAGCGCCTTCCAGGGCGGCGCGAGTATCGTCGGCATCGCCTCGATGACTTCCTATTTCGGCTTCGAATGGACGCCCGGCTACGGCCCGGCCAAGGCCGGCCTGGTGCAGCTGATGAAAACCCTCGGCATGAGCTGGGGCGCATCCGGTATTCGGGCGAACGCTGTGGCGGCGGGTTTGACCCGCTCCAACCTCACCGCGTTTACCCTCGAACACATGCAGGAGATGGTCGCCGATACACTGAAAAGGCAGGGCCTGAAACGCACCGGTGAGCCGGAGGACATCGCCGCCGCGGTACTGTTTTTGACATCACCCGCAGCCGCGTGGATAACCGGGCAGACCCTGCCGGTAGATGGCGGTTTCAGTACGGGTATGAACTGAAAGGGGCAAACGCGCGACGGCAACAACCGGCGTTGGCTGAAGCGGCGGCGTTCGCTAGAAGGGAAATACCCTGGGTACGAGCAACAGTACCACTGCCGAGTACACGATAGACACTGGCAGACCCGCGCGGAAATAGTCGCGGAACTGGTAGCCACCGAGGTTCTGCACCATGAGATTCGTGGTATAGCCATAGGGCGTGAGGAAGCTCGCGCTCGCGCCATAGGCCACCGCCATCACAAATGGCATGTAACTCACGCCGTAACTTTCAGCAAGGCCGAAGGCAATCGGAAAACTCAATGCAGCCGCCGCGTTGTTGGTCATGGTTTCTGTCAGCATCAGCGTGCCGAGATAAATGCCCACCAGCGCACCCCACGGGCCGACCATCGACAGGTTGCTGTGCAGCGTACTGGCCAACACACTCACCAGGCCGGAATTGGTCAGCGCATCCGACAGCGTCAGTGCCGAGGCGATGATGAGCCAGAGTTCAAAGGGAAAGCGCCTTCGCAACTCATCCGCGCCCACCACGCCCATCACCAGCATGACAAACAGCAGGGCAGCAACCCCCTTGATCAGCGGTACGATCTCCAGTGTTGCCAGCGCAATCATCAGCACCACACCGCCGGTAACGATGACATTCTGCACGGGCGATGTTTTTACATCACCTACCGCGTCGTTGATCACTACAAAGTTCTTGTCGAGGTTTTTGCGTTCATGAAAATCCGGCCCGATAGCCAGCATCATGTTATCGCCCGCCTGTATGGTGATATTCCCGAGCTTGCCCGACAAGCGCTTGCCGCCGCGACGAATACCCACCACTGCAGCATCAAAAACCGAGCGAAAAGCGCTTTCCTTGACGGTTTTACCCTCGATGGCGGCGTTCGGCATGACGATGACTTCGATCATATTTTCCTGCAACAGGCCCTCATCCACCGCAAACAGTCGCAGCCCATCGAATTCTTCCAGTGCCTGTACACGGGTGATATCGCCTGAAAATATGAGCTTATCGCCCGCCTCTATATGTTCCTGTGGCGTGACCGGTGAAATCAGATAATTGCCGCGCACGATTTCCACCAGGAACAGATCTTCCAGATCGCGCAGACGATTTTCCAGAATGGACTTGCCGATCAGGCTGGAGGCTTCGCTCACTTCGGCCTCTATCACGAACTCCTTGATATCCAGCGGCTCCATGCTGCCCTTTGGCAGCAGCTTCGAACTGAGCAGCATCGCCACAAGCCCGAGCAGCGTGGCGGTCGCACCCACGATAAGAAAATCAAAAAAGGCCAGGCCCTCGCCGGTGGCGTCTTCCAGAAAACTGCTGACGATCAGGTTGGTGGAGGTGCCGATGAGCGTCATGGTGCCGCCGAGTATGGCCGCGTAGGACAGCGGTATCAGCAGCTTGGTTTTGGCGTGGTGGCGGTTGCTGCGCACCGTGTGCGCGAGGGTCGCGACCACCGCGGTGTTGTTGACAAACGCGGAGAAGAAAGCCGTGACGGTGCCGAGACGCAGCAGGCTGGCGGAGTAGCTCGGTGTAATCAGGGTGTGGGAGAGCCGCGAAAGCCACGGCAGCTTTTCCAGGCCTATCGAAACCAGCAGTAACAACACCAGGGTTACCACACCCACGTTGGTCGCTTTATCCAGCACCTGTGCGGTATCCACCAGGCCGAGAAAATAGGTCACAAGCATGGTGCAGACAAAAATCCAGACCGCGGGCCAGGTAGTAAAAATCAGGCAGACCAATAGAGCCAGGAAGAGCCCTGCAACCAGTATCTGGTCAAACATCCGGATGTTCCATCGTCCATTATTCTCGTGGGGCACAGCATACGCGCTCCGAGGGTTGCGCCACAATAGGCGGCGCGAGCCGATGCCAAATCCGCTACACTGGTGTCAAATTCCCGGTTTTTGCGCAAGGCAATCGGCAGGCATGAAAAAACCCCTATACATACTATTGCTGCTTCTGGCAACGCTTCTGCTGCTGGCTTACGCGTTTCGCGAGACCCTCATGGAACGCGTCGACAGCCTGCGCACCGCCAGCATGTTCGTTCCCGCCGAGCGCGCGGACTTCTCCCCCGGGCCGGCGGTAGGATCTACCTTCCCCGGTTTGCAGGCGAGCTTCGAGGGTAAACGCGTAACGCTGCTGAATGATTTTGCCGGGCCCAATGGCACACTACTGGTGGCGCTGCGCTCGGTGGACTGGTGCCCCTACTGTAAACGCCAACTGGTCCAGTTGCAGGAGCACCAGCCGTTCTTTACCGCATCCGGCATCGGTCTGGTGGCCATCAGTTATGATTCGCCGGAGGCGCAGGCAGATTTCGCTCAGCGCTTCGATATCAGCCTGCCCCTGCTGTCAGACAACAATGCCCTCTCCTTTCGTACGCTCGGCATTCTCAACGAAAGTTATCAGCCGGGCGACAGCGAGTACGGCGTACCCCACCCGGGAATGATCATCGTCGATGACGACAACAAGGTGGTGGGCAAGCTGTTCCTGAAAGATTTTGGTCAACGGGTGGATTCGGCCGCTGCCCTGGCCTATGCCCGGCGGGAACTCGGCCTGACGCAGCCTTTCGGGCGCTGACCGGGGTTGTGCGTAGCCCCTGCCGGGCACACCGCCGCACGGTCAATCCACAATCCGGATATCGCACTAGCCCCCGGCAGGTGAATACCAGATCGGTGATGTCCAGGCGCGCTCCTGAATCACCGGCCGGTGCTCGGCCGCACAGCAGCCTTCAAACCCCTCGCCGATGGTGTCGGGATTACCGCAATCCACCTTGTTCGCCACACACATGCGCTGGCTCCAGCGACAGGTGGGATTCTCAACTACCCGCGCGTAATAGAACGCGCGTTCCGCTGGATCGAAATGTTCATCGGTCCACACCGCGCAGAGTTCGGCGAATCCGGTACCGCGCGTCTCACACGTCTGGATATCTACCGAGGCGCCGTTGCGTGCATTGCCGGCAACGTCGATTACCTGCTCCCGATACTGACCGGTGGAATCGACAGTGCCCTTGATAATCTGCGCTCGCTGTAAAGGCGTACCCGGCGCACCGGCCGTACCCGGATCCTGGCTGGCGGCAACCAGGAAGCGCGGCCCACGCCGCTCTTTCCCGGCACCGGTTCCCGACTCGGTCGCGGGCGCCGCGCGCACGCCGTCCAGTTCACCGCCCATGGGCACACCGCCGGCGTAGGCCTGCTCAATGCGTGACTGGTTTGCGCACAGATCCTGCGGGTAGTCCCAGCCGCCGAAAAAGCGTGCGACGATGCGCGGCCCGCTGGTGCCGTAGGTCTCTTTGCGCTGCAGCGCGTTGAACAGCGCATCGCGGCTGTTTTCCTCCGCCCACACCACAGCAAGCCCACCGGGGTTGTACTCGAGCTTGTCGGGCAGCCCGGGGGGCGCTTTCTTGCGTGCGGGTACGCCCGCGCCGCCGTGACCGAGAAAACGGTCCTCCTCCACTGCCCCGGGTGTGCCAAGGTGGGTATCGGTGCTGGCGATGATTCCGAACTGGTAGGGATTGACGCCCAGTCGCGCATCGATCGACAGGCCTTCTCCGAGCGCCTGGCGCACGAACCCGGTATCCGGCTGCGGCGGATTGTTCAGTCCGGCGATGTTGTCCTCGGGCAACTGCTCGAAGGCGCACAGTTCATCCTCCGTGACGCCCGCTTCGAAATAGCACTCCGAGGCGCCCTTGTGCTGCATGATCTCAACCAGCGGTTCAAGCCGGGCGCGGGTCTCGGCATACTCGCGCGTGAGCTCCACCCCCTCGGCGATGGGTCCGTCGAACATATAACCCGCACTGAGGTTGGAATTGTGCGGAATCACCAGCGCCTCGCAGCCGCTCTCCGCGTTGTTGCACTGTGAATCGAGTGCCTGCCAGAGCTTTACCGCCTCGGGCCTGTCGATATAGCTGGCAGGCAGCTCGGGCACCACCGCGTTGCGAAATACGATATTGCGATGCAGGTTACCGCCGGAGCGCGGTTGCACTCCTGTCCACTCATAGCCCATGAAGGTAGTGAATGTACAATCCGCGCTGCGATCGTAATGCGTCTCTGCAGCGGCCTGCATCTCCGCCCAGGGAGCGCGCGCCGCGTCCAGGCAGAGCGCGTCGTCTTCGCCACACTGGCCGAGATGCGCTGCCCGCATTGAAGAATTGAAATTGAACAGGTAGTAAGCGCCGCGCGGCCACAGGCGGTAGAGCTGACACTGCCAGGAACCGTAACCTTCAACTTCCGGGGTATTGCACATGTGCACTTCACCGATGAGCTCGGCATGGTCCGACACCATCGCAAAGTCCAGCGGCTTGCGCAGCTGCAGCGAACGCAGGCCTTTGCCTTCTTCCGTCCAGGGCTGGATGGGCAGCCGCTCACCCTGGGCAAAACGGTAAGCGTCGGCCGGGCTGGTGCGGGTTCCCTGGGTGCTGGCGTCGAGGGAGTAGCGAGTGTGCACGTGCAGGTCGCCAAAAAAGGGCTGCCGGAGCGGATCATGCGCCGCGCAGGGTGCGCGCCGCTCCGAGTAGTCGCGTGTATCGAGGGGCTGCGCGACACTCAGGCCAGGCAGCAGGCAACTCAACAGGGCTGCCATGAGGCTGCGGCGAATCACCTTCACATCTCCCTGCCGCTGGTGGAACCGTAGCGCCTGGTATGCGCATCGAGGGCATCCAGAATACCCTGGTGACGCATGGCGATAATGTCGCGGTAGTCGTCGTGGGTGATGACATAGAATTCACCCTCGCGAACCGCGTCGACAACGCGTTCACCCACAACCAGCGGCGAGATGCCGCTGGCGGTGTCTGGCGCTGGCTGCTGGTGATCAATCCCCGAGTCGAATTCCGGGGGGCGCACCGCGAACGACTGGGTAGTGAGCCGGGTATCCACGAGTCCGGGGCACAGCACCGATACGCCCACACCCTTCTCCGCCACTTCCATCAGCAGTGCCTCGGACAAACCCACCACGGCAAATTTGGTGGTGGTGTACAGGCCCTCGGGGGGGCCGGATATCAACCCGCCCATGGACGCGGTGTTCACAATATGTCCCTCGCCCTGCTCCGCCAGCAGCGGCAGGAACACCTTCACACCGTGGATCACCCCGTACAGGTTGACGTTGATCAGAAACTGCCAGTCGCGAATGTCCGCTTCCTGCATCATGGCGCCCACCCACACGCCCGCGTTGTTGCACACCAGGTGCACGCCGCCAAAACGTTCTAGCACGGCGTCGCGCAATGCTTCCACCGAAGCCAGATCCGACACGTCGACCCGACACGCCATGGCGCTCTCACCGATGGAATCCGCAACTGACTTCGCGCTTTCGATATCGATGTCGGCAACCGCGACCTGCATGCCCGCGGCGGCGGCCGCACACGCAATGCCCTCGCCAATGCCGGAGCCCGCCCCGGTCACCACCGCGACCTTGCCCTGTAATTCCTGCATGTTTCTACCCCTGTTGTAGCGCAGCCCGTTTCAGGACTGACAATCAATCATGACTTTGATGGCGTGTTCGGTGTCGCGCGCGGCGCTGAAAGCCGACTCGATCTGCGACAGTGGGAAGCGGTGCGTGATCATGCTCGCCGGGTTGATCTCGCCACGCCTGAGGATGGCGATCACTTCGTCGAATTCCTGTGCGTATGCCAACGCGGCAACAATCGACAGTTCCTTGGCCAGCAACATCACCAGATCCACCGTCGCGGCCTCTTTGTGTACCCCCGTGAGACATATGCGGCTGCCCGGCCCCGCAATCTGCACAATGCCTTCAAATACCGCCCGCGCGCCCGTCGCCTCGAAAAATACCGTACTGCCCGGCATCGACATGCCGAAGAAGGATGACTCACCGTGCAATTCCATCAGGCGCTGCCCCAGCGCCGGATCATCGCCACGCAGCGGCGTAGCGCCCATGGCTTGCGCCGCATCCAGACGTCGCGTGGACAGATCCACCACCACAATATCGGAAAGACCCCGATGTACAAGCATCTGCACGATCGACAGCCCGATGGGCCCTGCCCCATAAATAACCGCCTTGTCGTCCGGGCCTGCGGCAATTCGGTTCACGCTGTGTTGCGCCACCGCCAGCGGCTCCACCAACGCGCCGTATTCCGCCGGCAGATCGTCCGGCAGGCGCAACGTGCTGCCGGGCCGTTTCGCCGCATTGCGCACCAGCAGCAGGGGCGTAAAACCGCCCTCCGTACCGCCATTGCCAATGTTGTCGCCATTGTCGAGGGGCTGCACCACCACGCGGTCGCCAATGCTCACATGGGTGACGTTGGCGCCGGCCTCGCTGATTTCGCCCCAGAGTTCATGCCCGATGGGCATCGGTGTATCCGGCCCGGTGAGCCCGCCCATGCCCAGGTAGCCGAGATCAGAACCGCAGATACCGCACTGCTGAACGCGCACAACCACATCGTCTGGCCCACACACGGGTGCCGGGATGTGATCGAGACGCAAATCGTTGACACCGTGAATTCTCGCCTGGGGTATCTGCTGCATGTGAATTTATTTTCCTGGCGGCTGATGAGGCACATTAGGGCGGCCCCAGCCCGTGGTCAACTGTGCTGGCCGGTATATTGAACCGGGCAGTGCGATTTCCCTAGCGGGCTGGATTCAGCCTTTCATGCGCTGCCACACTGCAGCCCAACACACAGTGGCGACGCACTATGTCAAATACACACTGGGATCTCGAAGTGGACTGGCTGGTGGCCGGCGCAGGGGCCGCGGGCATGACCGCAGCGGTGGTCGCCCATGAGCTGGGGGGCACCACGCTGGTTGTGGAAAAAACTCCCTTCTACGGCGGTACCACCGCAAAATCCGGCGGTGTTGCATGGATACCGGGCAACCACCGCCAGGCCGAGGTAGGCATTGAAGACAGCACCGGGGAAGGCTACAGCTATCTCAAGGGGCTGATCGGCGATACGGTACCCGATGCACGCGTGCGCGCCTACGCCGAACGTTCCAGCGAGATGCTGCACTTCATGATGCAGCATTCCCGCGTGCACTTCAGCGCCATTCCAAAATACATGGATTACTACGAGACAGTACCGGGCTACAAACCCGGTGGGCGATCCATGGACAATGCACCGTTCAACCTGCGCGAACTCGGTCCGGAGGCGGCCAACATCCGCCTCGGTCACTACGACGGCCTGATGCTGCCCTTCAATATCAACATCGAGGAGGGCCGTCAGCTACAGGCGATGAACCTGCGCACCCTGCTCACCGGCGCGCGTTTGCTGCTGCGCTACTGGCTGGACATTCCCGCGCGACTGCGCCGGGAGCGTGACAACCGCATGTGCCTGGGGCCCGCGCTGGTGGCGCGGCTGCGGCGCTCACTGCAGGATCGCGACATCCCGCTGTGGCTTGACGCGCCGATTGAAGAGCTTGTGAGCATAGAGGGCCGGGTCGCCGGGGCGATCGTCCGCCGTGCAGGCAAAACCCGACGTATCCTCGCGCGACGCGGCGTACTGCTGGCCACCGGTGGTTTCTCGCAGAACGCGGCACTCCGCCAACGCCATCAACAGGCACCCATCGGCGCAGACTGGAGCGCCTCCGCACCCGGCGCCACCGGCGACGCAATCAGCCTTGGGGAGAGCGTGGGCGCAGCGCTCGACTTCATGCACTGCGCCTGGTGGTCGCCCAGCTACACCCTGCCGGATGGGCGCGTGCTGGCACTTATTTCCGGGAAATCCAATCCCCATTCGATCATGGTCAGCGGGCTGGGAAAGCGCTTCGCCAACGAGGCGCAGCCCTACGAAGATCTGGTCAAGGCGCAGTATGCGGCGCACGCGCGGGGTGAACAGACCATTCCCTGCTACCTGGTTTTCGATGCGCAATACCGCAGCAAGTACGCGGCGGGCCATATCAAGCCCGGCAAGGTCGAGAGCGATGCGCGCCTGCCGGCGGAAGTCTTCAGCTCGGGGCTGTTGACCAAGGCGGACAGCCTGGAGGCCCTGGCGGAAAAGCTCGCGATGCCGCCGGCGGCACTGGTCGCCACCGTGCGCGAATTCAATACGCACGCGAAACGCGGCGAAGATCCGCTGTTTGCACGCGGCGCCTCGGAACACGACCGCTACTACGCCGACCCCAGCGTCAAACCCAATCCGTCGCTGGCTGCGGTTGAGACAGCGCCGTTCTATGCCATGCGCTGCGAGCCGGGCGACCTCGATACCAAGGGCGGACTGCGCTGTGATGAGCACGCGCGCGTGCTGCGCGCAGACGGTTCGACAATTACAGGGCTCTATGCAGCGGGTAACGCGAGCGCGCCCGCCGTGGGCGACACATACCCGGGCGCGGGCGCAACCATCGGCTCGGCCATGACCTTCGCTTACCTGGCCGCGCTGCACGCGTTCGGCAACAGCACTCAGGGGGAACACTAATATGCGCGAACCGCGCTACGCATACCTGCAACCGGGGCGCTACGCGCGCGGCTGGCATATCGTCCTGTTTTCCAGCGAACTCGGCGTGGGTGAGGTGCAGAAACTGCGCTATTTTGAACAGGACCTCGTGGCCTACCGCGGCGAATCCGGCCGTGTCGCCATACTCGATGCTCATTGCCCGCACCTGGGGGCGCATCTGGCCAGCGGCGGCGGGCGCGTGAGTGGCGACAATATTGCCTGCCCCTTTCACGGCTGGACCTTTAACCCCGAGGGCCGCTGCGTGGCCATCCCCTACGCCAATTCGATCCCGGAGAGGGCCACAGACGCCCTGCGCGGCTGGCCGGTACTGGAGAAAAATGGCTTTATCGCCCTCTGGTACGATGCCGAGCGCGGTCCACCGGAAGAGTATCTGCCAGACATCAGCGTGTGGGGAGAGGACGCCTGGGGTGACTGGCAATTCTTCCGCTCACGCATTCGCGCCAAGCCCTGCGATGTGATCGAGAATATTGTCGACATCGCGCATTTCCCGCACGTGCACGGAGGCCGGGTGCGCAAATGGGAGAACAGCTTCACGGAATATACTGTCACGCAGCGCTCGAGCGTGGATTCCGACGCCGGCGCCCACATGATTCAACCGCCGGACGCGCCCTTCGATCTGCTGGCTGCGCGCGAGAACACCTCGGGCCAGGCCGCGGACGCCTGGGGCGATGCAACCTATCACGGGCCGTCAGTCATGTATTACTACACGGAGTCCAGGAGCCCCGAGTTTGCTTTTCGCAGTTGGTGGGTCAACTGCCATACGCCGATCGACGAACACGAACTTGATTTGTGTTCAGCGGTGATCTTCAGCAGCCTTGATGAACGCCCGCTGCCGGAGGAGTTTGTGCAGATGTATCCGCAGGTGGCCCACCTCGCCTTCGGGCAGGACGTGGAAATCTGGCGGGACAAGGTGTATCGGGAGGAGCCGATTCTGTGCGATGGAGACGGGCCAATCAACAAGCTCAGGCGGTGGTATGAACGCTTCTACCTGCCACGCGCCTGAGCTACCGGATGTGAAATTGCCTAACGGCGGTTGCCGAGTTTGATGTGCTTGTTCACGACCAGGCTCGGCTGGCCGCTGATGCCGGAATCCACCTGGTCGATCTTATTACCGGCCTTGAGGAAGGCGGCTGTCTGCTGCTCGATGGATTCAGATGTTTCAACCGCCGCTGGTGGCTTTTTCTTGGCTGCGGCGCGAGTGGGTTTGCGTGGCATGTGCTGACCTCTTATCAAATCTGGGCGAGGGAGCATAACATAATTGGCCAACTATTGCCGGGATTTGTTGGCGCTGGCGACGCGAATTCCGCCATCTGGAGAGCTGTAATGCGAAGAAACCGCCTATACTGCGTGCTCCGATATGCCGGGCGAGGAGTAGGCGACGGTGCTTAGTGGATGGCAGGTTCTGCTGGAACAACTGCAGCAACGCAGTGAGGCGGCGCGTGCAATGGGCGGAGTACAAAGCGTTGCGCGCCAGCATGACCGCGGGCGGTTCACGGCACGTGAACGGGTGGAAGCGTTTTGCGACGCCGGAAGTTTCAGCGAGTACGGGCTGCTCGCTGGCGGCAATCATCCGGGTGGCCAGCCCTCACTGCCGGCGGATGGCCTGGTGGGCGGTACGGCGCGTATCGATGGCAGAACGATTGTGCTGTGTGCCGAGGATTTTACCGTGAAAGGCGGCTCCATTGGACACCCGAACGCCGCCAAGCGCACGCGCCTGGTGCGGCTGGCCCTGGAACGCGAATGGCCGCTGGTGCTGATGCTCGACGGTGCGGGCGAACGCAGCGGCAACCAGATGGAGCGCTACCCCAACAGCCCCAGCGACCTGCAACTGGTGGCCGACATGAAAGGCCGGGTGCCCGTGGTCAGCCTCGTGCTCGGTACGTCTGCCGGGCATGGCGCGCTCACCGGCATGTTTGCCGATTTGATCATCATGGCGGCCAACGCGGCGATGTTTTCCGCAGGGCCACCGCTGGTGCAGGCCGCACTGGGCATTGAGGCGACGGTGCAGGAACTCGGCGGCGCGGCGCTACACAGCCGCCAGAGCGGTGTGGCGCACAACGTGGGCGCTACCGAGAGAGACTGCTTTGCCATGGCGCGCTACTTCCTGTCACTGCTACCGGCACAGCCGCATGGGCCGCTACCGGAAACGCGCGGCCTGCCCGCGGCCGCGCCGCGCCGCGTCGCGGCCCTGGAAAGTATTATTCCGCCGCAACCCAACGAACCCTACGACATGCGCAAGGTGCTGGAGACTCTGGTGGATTCGCAATCGCTGTTCGAGCTGCAGCCGGACTACGGCAGAAGCATGCTCACGGCTATCGCGCGTATCGGCGGCGTACCGTGCATGCTGATCGCCAATCAGCCCGCCGTGGAGGCAGGCGCCGTTACCACCCAGGGGGCCGCCAAGGCCAGCCACTTCATCGAGGTGGCGCACAATTTCGGTTTGCCGCTTGTGAGTCTCGTGGACAACCCTGGCGTGATGCCGGGGCCTGCGGCAGAGGCCTCGGGTGTGCTCAAGGCGGCGGCGCAGATGTTCCTCGCGCAACGCCGCTATCGCGGGCGCAAGATCGTGGCGACGCTGCGCAAGGCCTTTGGCTTCGGCAGTTCGGTGATGGGCATGAATCCCTGGGATCAGCAGGCGATCAGCCTCGCACTGCCCTCGGTGAACCTGGGCGGCGTGCCCGCTATCGGCGGCGCAGCGGCCGCGCGCGCCAGTGAAGAAGAAGCGACCCACCTGCAGGAAATACAATCCGGCGCCTGGGTGCCCGCCGATGCCATGGCCTTCGACAAGGTCATTGAACCCGCCGAGTTGCGCAACGAGATCATCACCGCCCTGCACCGCTGAACACTGCATCACTGAGCATCACCCGGCTCGATCTTTGCGCCGGATTACAGAGCAATGGCCAATTCTGCGGCCTGCTCCATTGCACCCTCGATGTAGGCAACGCCGGTGCAATCGCCGATGCTGTGCACTTTGAAGCCGTTTTCATGCAGGGTATCGGCCAGCGTGGTATTACCGCGTGCGCCTTTCGCCACAATCACATGATCGGCGGCAAGCGTGCGCTGCTGGCCGCGGGAATTGGTATAGCGCACGCCGCGCTCGAGGATGCAAAAATCGCTGGCGCCGGTATTCAGGCTCACGCCCAGGTGTTCGAGTTCCGCCAGCAGACGCATGCGCCGCACTACAAACAGCCCCTTGCCAGCGCGCGGAGCTTCTTCCAGCACGCTGACCTTGCGGCCGCGTTCCGCCAGGAACTCCGCCAGTTCAAGGCCTACCAGTTCCCCGCCAATAATCACCACGCGTCTGCCCAGCGGCAGCCAGCCCCTGGAGGCCAGTCGCACCAGCGACGGGTTCGCAGTGACGCCGGTGCCTGCGCCGAGCGCTACCATCGCGCGCGTGAAAGCACTGGTTTTGCGCCGCAGCTGTGGGTTGTTCTCCGCCATTACCAGCGAACGCATCTCGTCGCCGCTGAAAACGAAATCCCGGTTACCGCCGGGGATATCCGGCATGTCGCGCGTCGCGCCAGTGGCGACAATCACCTCCTGCACATTCAACTGCCTGAGCTTTTCCACGGTTGCCGGGGTGTTGAGCTGAACTCGAACGCTGGAGTTCTCGATTTCGCGGCGCAGCCAGTTGAGCAGACGCTGGTTGGGCTCGTAGGGGATACTCGCAAACTGCAGCGTGCCGCCGAGACGTTCGCCCGCCTCCAGCAGTGTAACGCGATGCCCACGCAGCGCCAGCCTGCGGGCAACTTCCATACCGGCGGGCCCACCGCCTGCCACGGCGATGTGGCGGGCGTTATCCGTGGCCACCAATGCGCGTTCGCGCTCACGCGCCGTCTCCGGGTTAACGGCACACTTCACCGACTGTTTGATATAGATCTGGCTGGCGCAACAGTAGCAGTAAATACAGGGCCGGATTTTCTCCGGCTGGCCGGCCGTGAGCTTGCGCGGCAGGTCTGGATCGGCCAGCAGCTTGCGGCCCATGCTGAGAATATCGAAATGTCCCGCGCCGATATGCCGGTTGGCGGATTCGGGCTCGATCCGCCCGGCGGCGATAACCGGCACGGCCAGCTCGCGCTTGATCGCCGTGGCATTGGCAACCATATGCTCCACAGGGTGCGGAATGTTGGATTCGGCGTGCAGAGCGCCCACGTTGGCATCGTGATAGCTGCTGACCGCAATGGCATCCACGCCCGCTTTTGCCGCCATCACCGCGGTGGCCCGGGCGTCTTCCAATGTAATGCCTTCGCGCCTGCCGAATTCCTGTGAATCGAGCTTCACCCATACCGGGTAGTCGGCCCCTACCCCATCGCGCACCGCCGCGATAACTTCCAGCAGCAGACGCGCGCGGTTTTCCAGGCTGCCGCCGTAGGCATCCTCGCGCCGGTTCATGGCCGGCGACAGAAACTCCGAAATGATGTAGCCGTGTCCGCCGTGAATTTCCACGCCGTCGAGGCCCGCTTCACGTGCACGCACCGCGGCCTCGCGGAATTTCCGCACCAGTGCGGCGATGTCGTCTTGCGTCATCACCTGAAGCTGCGGCGCGGGCGCATCCGGATTGTAGAACGCGGCAGTTTCCTCAGGCAGCATATAACTGCCGAGATCGCTGTGGCCCTTCGGCGGATAGGAGGGGATCAGCGCGGCGCGACCGTCGGCGTAATCCTGCTGCGCCACGATGCCGCCGAAATGAATCTGCGCGGCGATTTTCGCGCCAAAATTGTGGCAGGCATCCGCCACGGCCTTGAGCCCCGGAATGTGTCTATCTTCTGAAATTGCCACCTGGCGCGGCTGCACGCCGCCGGCGGGAAAGGCGATGCCGGTGGCTCCCATCACGATAAGACCCACGCCGCCCTCGGCCTGCCTTGCATGGTAGGCGAGAATACGCTCGCCACAACTGCCGTCCGGCTCAGCCAGATTGGCGCCCATGGCTGCGACTGCCATGCGGTTTTTCAGCGCCAGCGAACCGATTCGACCCGGCTGGGTGAGATGGGGAAAGGAACTGGCCACGACGATCACTCCGGGATTTGACGACAAACGCCAGTGTAAGCGCTCGGGAGCGGGTATGGCATGGCGAGACAGTTCAAACTGATGAACGAATGCAACCGTGCGGGTGGCGGTATCCCTGCGGGTCATGCCGCTGGCGGCATTCCGGGATTCGCTGCCATCACGCCCCGGCGATGCGCCGGGGACATTCGGGTTCCGGGTAGTACCTGGCGCAGCGGCACGCTGAATGAACTCTCACCATGTTTGGGTATGATGATGCTATTCTGCGGGCTGGTGCATTTTCTGGCGGCACGGCAAGCGGGTACTCGACGCCGGGACCGGGAGACAACTGACTGCAACCATGAAAACAGTACATAAAGTCCTGAGCGCTATCCGTCGTCGAGCCATGAACATCGGGCCTGAGTACCCCGACATCAATCATCTGCTGCACGAGCTACGTGGCCAGGCGCTGGAGCGCCTTGAGTTTGGCGCGGAACACCTGGTCAGCGTGGGCTGTGCCGGCAGGTGGTACTTCGACTGGATTGAAGAGCGATTTGGCAAAGTGGCACACCACACCGGTGTTGAGTTTTATTCGCCGCGCCCTGAAGACCTGCCTTCAAATTGTAGCTGGATCGCAAATACAGCAGGCAACATGCCAGAAATTTTCGATGCCAGTGCCGATGTCGTGATCTCGGGGCAGAACCTGGAGCACCTCTGGCCCGATGAGGTGACAGGCTTCTTTCTCGAAAGCCACCGGATTCTGAAGGATGGCGGCAAGCTGATTATCGATAGCCCCAATCGCCTGGTTACGCGGGCAATCGGCTGGAGCCATCCCGAGCACACCGTTGAGTTCAGCCCTGACGAAGCGGTTGAACTGTGCACCCTGGCCGGCCTGGAGGTCGAAAAAATCGAGGGGATCTGGCTGACAATCGACCCGGAAACAAAACACCCCCTGCCATTCGAGGAAATGTCGCGCTTCGGCCCATGGCCGCAGCACAAACGAACCTCGGCTGCATTGGGCGACCCCGAAAACAGTTTTATCTGGTGGATTGTTGCTGCAAAAACCGAGCGCAAGCCGGACCCCGAGAAACTGAGTAAGAGGATGTCCGAGATATTTGCCGCCGCGTGGCCGGAACGCCTGGCCAGAACCAAAACACTCATTGGCAAAGACTCAAGCGACGGCAAGTGGATGAGCTCACAGGGCGCTACCGGTGTTTTGTTGTTTGGCCCCTACACGCCATTGAAAAAGGGCTCCTATTCAGCAACTTTCCTGATTCGCGTGGCAAAAATTCCCGAAGATACCCAGCGTATTCTCTGCTCGTGCGATGTGGTTGGCGGAGACCCCCTGGAGGTTTTTCACCAGCGCGAGGTGGCCGGCGCAGATTTACTTCCGGACCTGGAGAACGAGATCAGCCTGCCATTTGTTCTCGACAAGACAACGTTTGGAATACAATTCAGAATGATTACGCAGCAGCCTGTCGAGATTTACTGCGCCCGGGAAGTGCGACTGGATGCTGCAGCGACTGAGGATGCCGCGTCCTGCGCGAACCCGGAAGACCGCAACCTGCCCACTCCCTGATTCGCCAGTTCCGGGAACTCATCGTGCATTTCAAGTGGCGTGTAATCATGCCTGGCAGCGAGATACCCCGGGCGCCTCTGCGGCGCGGCGTAGGGCTCCTCAAGTTTGTTCTCCACACTGTTGTAGACAAAAAACAGGTTCGACCGCGGCCATGGAGAGAGATTGGTGTTGGATGCGTGCAAGGTATTGCATTCAAAAAACAGAATGGATCCAGCGGGCCCCTTTGGCGCCTCAATGCCCCCCCGATCCGCCAGTGCGGCCAGCGTCTGTCGGTCGGGTATTCCCACTTTCTGCGCCTTGAGTGAACGCTTCCAGTTTTGCTCCGGGGTTTCGCCAACACAGGGAACAAACATGTGATGGGAGCCGGGAATGAGCATCAGCGGGCCGTTGAACTCGTTGTTGTCTGTCAGCATGAGCGAAACGCTCACTGCGCGCATCGCCGGCATGCCGTCTTCCGCATGCCAGGTCTCGAAATCTGAATGCCAGTCGAAGCCGGCGCTCTCGAATCCAATTTTGTCATTGATCCTGCTCTGGTGGATGTAGACTTCACTGCCGAGCAGTTGTCTTACGATGCCCAGTATCCTGGGGTCGCGCGTGAGGCGACTAAACTCCTGTGACAACTCGTGCATCCCGAACACAGATCGCAACTCTCCCGTGTTCGGGTCCGAGATAACCTGCTCTGACGCCCGCAATTTTTCATCTGCCGCCAGCACTTTCATCTCTTCAAAAAAGGGCAGCATACGTTCTTTACTGAAAAACCCTTCAAACCAGAGGAACCCGTCACGCTCGTACAGTGAGAGCGAAACTTCGTCCAGAGGACCCTCCCACCGGTACTGGTTTCTTGCGTGAACAACCGGTTCGATTCGCGGAATGGGTTCCGCCGACTTTTGCAGCCGCGTTGGGAAAGGATCGCTTCTTTTCCGCATAATTACCCTCCTCACATACAAATTGAAGCGAGCGAATGATCGCCAGGTTTTCCATGGAAACGCCAGATGATCCGATGAGCATCGGGCTTCGCAAATTGCACATCGCATAGAGCAAACCGCATGCCAGAATCATTCGCTGGCCTCCCGACGACGGGACCATCTGTGCCGCATGAGCCTCTGCGCCCGTAAAATCCCGCCAGGACGCAGCTTCACCGCTTGAGCAGACGCAAGGACAGCCGTTGCTGCATAGCAAGTGCCTGTGAGATCCAGCGAATTTGCAGGCAAGTATTTCAGTCTGTCTGGAAATTTTTACACCACGTGCAGGGGAACCGTGCGCAGGCCAGCCCGCTCGCGCAACGATTTTGGCAGCCGCGCTTTTCGCTACCTGGTAGTTGCCGGCCCGCTGGTGCGGCATCGCCAAGATCAGGCATGACAGGTATCGTTGGCGGTATTGCGTTGGCAACAGTTCAAGCCGTCCGCTGGAGAGCTCCGCGGTTCGGCACACCTGGAGTCAATGAGAGAGGTTGCACAGAATGGCAGGGAACTCGTCCAGGCCAGGGCCGTCAGTTCCGTCGAACAAAGCGGTTGGTTTAAGTACAGCGTTCGTGGCACTTGCGGCCCTGTGCTGGGGGCTTTCGGGCGGGGTAGGCGGCATTCTCACGGGCCGGGGCTGGGACCCGTCCGTGGTTTCATTCTACCGCGGTGCGATAGGGCTGTTGTTCGTTCTCGTGTGGCTGGCGTTGCGTCCGCGCGGCAGCGGCCTGGCAAGTCGCCGGCTGTGGTTCTGGTCGACGCTTGCCGGTTTGGGCGTAGCGGGCAACTTCGCATTCTATTTCATCAGTATTGCCCAGCCGTTGCCGCGACCCTGATGTACTGCGCACCCGTGTTCGTCTATCTCGTCTCCTTCAGTATCCAGCTCGAAAGGCCCACGCTGTTCAAGTGGGCGGTGGTCGCCCTGGTAATGCTTGGCGTCGCGCTGCTCACAGGCATTTACGGGGCCGGCGTGGGTAGCGTCACGCCCTACGCTGCCGCTACCGGACTGCTTGCCGGAGTGTCATATGCGGCTTTCATCTTCGGCTTCAAGTACGCGGCACCGCACGGCAGCCCGCAGGCAATACTCGCGGTAGCCTTTGCGGTAGTCACAGCTATACTCGCCTGGCTGAGTGACGCCGACCAGATCGTGGCAGTGCTGGCAAGCTCGAGTTTGCCGCTGTTTCTGCTGTTGGGCGTGCTTGGCGCCGGATTGTCGTTCATCCTGTACATCGTCGGGCTGAAGCATACCGCGCCGACGATAGCGGCCATTGTGGCCATGGTGGAGCCGGTGTCCGCCTCGATCTTCGGCGTGGTGGTGCTGGATGAAAGCCTTGCCGCCCTGCAACTGCTCGGCATGGGGCTGATTCTGCTCGCAGTGACGGTGCTGAGCGTGCATTCAGGGTCGCAAACCCAAAAGTGATGCCCAAGGGAGATTTGAGAGCTTTCGGTTTAGGGTACGGACCTACTGCGGGCGGGAAGGCATTATCAATGGGGTTTAGTGAATGCCGGTCTATCCCCCGTTACTGGGGTAGAGCCTGAGCTTATCGGCGGATAGGTTCCACTTTATTCCGGGCGGATAGGTTACACAATT